>NZ_CP032157.1:6621594-7228792 GCF_003555545.1 Paraflavitalea soli
TGGTAGAGTTTTCCTTCATTGCCGCACCTAGGAATGTAAAAGAGACTTTATTTGAACTTCAGATAAAAGGCTACAAACCTATTCTTGCTCACCCCGAGCGATACAATTACCTGGTTTCCCAAAAGAGCTGGTATGATGATTTGAAAGAAGCAGGTTGCTATTTTCAATTAAACCTGTTGTCTCTCACTGGCTATTATGGTAAAATACCCAATGAGCTGGCTCATTATTTCATCAAAAAGAAGTACATAGACCTCTTGGGAACCGATCTGCACCATGAACGCCACCTGGACGCATTGCGTTCCTCTACCTCCCTGATGGATGGCGTAAAATCTCTCCTTGATTCCGGTAATATATTAAATGCCTCATTGTAAAAGGCACTTATAGAACTTCTTCCAGGCTTTCTTTTGTTGCTTGTAAAGTAACATCGAGGTCTTCCTGCGTCAATGCATTGTTCAGGAACCAGCTTTCAAAGGCCGAAGGTGGCAGGTAAACGCCTCTCTTGAGCATAGCGTGGAAGAACTTGTTGAACAATTGATTGTTGGCAGCAGCGGCCGTCGCAAAATCTGTTACGGGGCGATCGCTAAAGTGAATGCTGATCATTGATCCCAGCTGATTGATGACGTAAGGAATGCCGGTAGCTGCTAATATAGTATCAAGGCCATCTTTGAGATAAATGGTCTTTTCTTCAATTTCCTGTAACAGTTGGGGTTGCTCATTCAAGACTGTTAATAAGGTGTAACCGGCGATCATAGCGATGGGGTTGCCACTTAAGGTGCCGGCCTGATACACATTACCCAAAGGAGAAACCACTTCCATGATATGTTTCTTTCCTCCAAATGCGCCCACAGGCATGCCTGCACCAATCACCTTTCCATAAGTTACCAGGTCTGCATCAATACCCAATCTTTCCTGTGCGCCACCTTTGGCAAGGCGAAAGCCCGTCATAACTTCATCAAAAATGAAAAGGATACCTTCTGCATCGCATATCTTCCTAAGGCCCGCGAGGTAGCCTGATTCGGGTAAAATACAACCCATATTGCCTGCTACGGGTTCAATGATGATGGCGGCTATCTGCTGCTTGTTTTCATTGACCAGTTTTTCCACTGCCGCCAGGTCATTGTAGGCACAGGTGAGTGTATCTGCTGCTACACCAGCGGTAACACCCGGAACGGTCTGAATATTGAAAGTAGCTACTCCACTGCCAGCCTTCACGAGGAAGGAATCGGCATGGCCATGATAACAGCCTTCAAACTTGATGATCTTATTTCTTCCGGTATAGCCACGGGCTACGCGGATGGCGCTCATACAGGCTTCTGTACCGCTGCTCACCATGCGAATCAGGTCTACATTGGGCACCATGCTCTTGATCAGCTCGGCCATGCGGATCTCCAGTTCGGTAGGAGCGCCATAAGAAGTAGAGTAAACAGCCTGCTCCTGGATGGCTTTTATCACGGGCTCATAGGCGTGGCCCAGGATCATGGGGCCCCATGATGCGATATAATCAATATACCGGTTGCCGTCTGCATCATACAGGTAGGCGCCCTTTGCTTTGGATATAAATAAAGGTGTTCCTCCTACGCTTTTAAAAGCCCGCACCGGTGAGTTTACGCCGCCGGGAATAGATTGCTGGGCACGTTGGAACAGTGATTCGCTCTTTTGAATTGTCATATGCGTGAAATATGTCTTATAGTTTTGGTATTATCAATATACAAGGGCCTTAACTTCTCACGAGATCAATCTCACTGCGTCCTTGGCGAAATAGGTAGCAATCAGGTCGGCACCGGCGCGCTTAATAGATGTCAATGTCTCCAGGATGGCTTTTTCCTCGTTGAGCCAGCCCATTTTGGCGGCTGCTTTGATCATGGCATATTCTCCACTGATATTATAAGCACTCACGGGGATATCGACACTGTTCTTCACTTCCCGGATAATATCGAGGTAGGCCAGTGCAGGTTTTACCATCACAATGTCGGCGCCTTCCTGTACATCCATCAGGGTTTCTTTAATAGCTTCTGTGCGGTTGGCATAATCCATCTGGTAGGTCTTTTTATCGCCAAAGCCAGGTGCTGAGTCCAGCGCATCGCGGAAAGGACCATAAAAGCAGGAGGCATATTTGGCGCTGTAACTCATGATACCGGTTTTGGTAAACCCGTTTTCCTCCAGGGCGCTGCGGATAGCGCTGATGCGGCCGTCCATCATATCACTGGGTGCTACAAAGTCGGCCCCGGCCTGTGCATGGCTCGCACTCATATTGGCCAATACTTCCACGGTAGCATCATTGACGATCTCGGTTCCTTCTACGATGCCGTCATGCCCATAGGAAGAAAAAGGATCAAGGGCCACATCGGTCATCACCAACATCTCCGGACAGGCATCTTTAATGGCCCGGATGCTTCTTTGCATCAGGCCCTGTGGGTTTAATGCCTCTGTTCCTCTATTATCCTTCAGCTCGTCTTTGCACTTAATGAAAAGCAATACGCTTTTCAAACCCATGCTCCACAGTTCTTTTACTTCTTTTACTGTATTATCCAGGCTCTGCCGGTAGTAACCGGGCATAGAGGGTATCTCCAGTTTTATGTTGGTACCTTCATCAATAAACAATGGTACAATAAAATCATTAGGGGTCAGTATGGTTTCAGCTACCAATGAGCGGATGGCTGGCGACTGACGTAATATCCTGTTTCTTCTTTGCAAATACATACATTATGTTTTAGGCGCCGGGACCTTTCCCCGGGCTTGCCATTATTCAATCCAGTTAACGGGCTGCAGGCATACCTGTTGCAGCCTTTCTTCTTCAGAACCAACTTCGGGCTGGTAGTTATAGTCAAACCTGACGGTGGGGGGCAGGCTCATCAGGATGCTTTCAATGCGTCCATTGGTCTTGAGCCCAAAGATAGTACCCCTGTCATGTACCAGGTTAAACTCTGTATATCTTCCACGGCGTATTTCCTGCCAGTATTTATTTTCGGGGGTAAAGGTCATGTCCTTGCGCTTTTCCACGATGGGAATATAAGCGGGGAGGAAGGCATCGCCACAGGCTTTGCCAAAGTTCATCCAGTAATCAACGTTATGCGCTGCCTCCGGGCGCTGGTAATCATAGAAAATGCCGCCAATGCCCCTGCGCTCATTGTTGCGATGCCTGTTCACAAAATACTCATCGCATTCCTTTTTGAACTTTGGATACAGGGATGTATCAAAGCGGTCGCACACTTTCTTATAGGTACCGTGAAAATGAATGGCATCCTCATCAAATAAATAATAGGGAGTGAGGTCGGTACCACCACCAAACCAGCGGTCAATCACTTCGTTGTTGGCGTTGTACAATTCAAACATGCGGTAGTTGCAATGTACTGTGGGAACGAACGGATTTGCAGGATGCAGTACCAGGGATAGGCCACAGGCAAACCAGTTGTCTCCGTCAATTTTCAATTGGGTACGCATGAGGTCGGTCACAGGGCCAAACACGATGGATGTATTGACCCCTCCTTTCTCGAATACTTTACCTCCTGCTATCACCCTCGTTTTACCACCGCCACCTTCTGGTCGTTCCCATTTATCTTCTTTAAAGGTAGCTTGCCCGTCAACTTGTTCAAGACCCTTGCAGATGCGGTTTTGCAGATCGTGGATGTAGTTGATCCAATTTTCCTTAATGCCTGGGGCTGCTATCGATTCAGTGCTCATGATTGAAGAAATTTTAGGAGGGGGGCTATAAACCGGTCGAAGGCTTCAATATGTGGCAGGTGTCCTACATTTTCGAGCTCTACCAGTTTGGAACCTTTTATTTTATCGCGGGTCTGTTTTCCAAGGTTAGGGTAATTCCCCAATGTTTTTCTCGCTTCTTCCGACGTCTGTGCTTTGCCCAGGGCGGTCCGGTCACGCTGTCCTATGATCAATAAGGTGGGTACCTTGATGTGTTCGAATTCATAACATACGGGTTGGGTAAAGATCATATCGTAGGTAAGCGCCGAATTCCAGGCAATACGATTGTATTCGGGGCTCAATGTCCAACCTGCCAACAGGTTTACCCATTCGTCGTAGGCCGGATTCCAGTGACCACCATAATAATTCTCCAGCTGGTATTTCTTAATGCTGTTGTAGTCCTGTTTCAATTCAGACTGATACCAGGCCTCTATGGGCTGGTAAGGTACTTTTAATTTCCAATCTTCCAACCCGATCGGGTTTTCCAGTATGAATTTCTCTACCATGTCCGGGTACATCAGGGTAAAGCGTGTGGCTACCATGCCTCCCATTGAATGGCCCAGTACGGCCACTTTGGTGATCTGTAAGGTATCCAGCAGGGCTTTGGTATTCCTGGCCAGTAACTGGAAGCTGTATTGGATAGCGGTAGGTTTGGAAGACTTTCCAAAGCCAACCTGATCGGGCATGATGACGCGAAAGCCTTTATCGGCCAGGGCATGGGCAGTTTGCCGCCAGTAAGCGCCATTGAAATTCTTGCCATGCAGCAATAAAACTGTTTTGCCGTTGGCATTGGCCGGCCTCAGATCCATGAAAGCCATCTTCAGTGGCTGCGTCTGGATAGTGAGGTTGATGTACTGTACGGGAAAAGGGTACTCATAGTTTTCCAGGCAAAGACCCAATGCCTGGGGCTGCTGTTGAGCCGGGGAAACAATAAATGACAAACACAGGATCACAAAACCAGCAAGACGTTTCATCAATTGTGTTTTCATAAAGGAATGTTTTTAATTCAGGCTTTGTGGCGGTAGTTCTTCACCGTATTCACAAAAGCCCGTGCATGATCTACAGGCACATTGGGTAAAATACCATGCCCCAGGTTGGCGATATGGCCATGTCCGCCGAAAGCTGCCAGCATTTGTGTTACTTCCTGCTCAATAACGGGGATGGGAGCCAATAGTTTGGCGGGATCAAAATTGCCCTGCAGTACTACTTTGGGGCCTGCCATTTGCCGGGCCAGGGCAGGTGTAATGCACCAGTCGATACCCAGGCCATGAGCGCCGGTAGCTGCCATGCCTTCGAGTGAATGCCAGGCGCCTTTGGCAAATACAATGGTAAGCACCTCGTCTTTGAGGGCTGCCACGATCTGGCGGATGTAGCGGAGGGAGATATTCTCAAAATCGGCCGGGCTCAGCAATCCACCCCAGCTATCAAATATTTGTACTATGTCAGCACCGGCTTTTACCTGCTCTTTTAAATAAGCAATAGTCGTGTCGGTGATCATTTGTAAAAGACGGTGGGCGGCTTCAGGTTGGGTATAACAGAATGCTTTGGCATCGTCGAAGGTTTTAGAGCCTTTGCCTTGTACCATATAGCACAATAAGGTCCAGGGTGCGCCTGCAAAACCAATGAGGGGCACACGACCATTCAATTCTTTTTTGGTGAGGCGCAGGGCGTCGAATACATAACCGAGTGATTCCTGCACATCGGGTATATGAATCCTGTTGAGGTCGCTGGCTTGCCTGATGGGTTCTGGTAAGAAGGGTCCTTTGCCTTCCAGTAATTGTACTTCCAGGCCCATGGCTTTGGGGATGACCAGTATGTCGGAGAAAATGATGGCGGCATCTACGCCTACCTGGTCAATAGGCTGGAGGGTGATGGCTGTAGCCAGTTCGGGTGTTTCGCAGCGTTCAAAGAAAGAATACTTCTCCCGCAGTTTGATATAGTCGGGCAAATAACGTCCTGCCTGACGCATCATCCATACAGGGGTACGTTCGGTTTGTTCTCCGCGCAAGGTGCGTAAGATGAGGTCGTTTTGCAGCGTTGTACTGCTGGTGGGGGTGGCTGTGTGCTGAGTGGATGATGTCATTTTTATTGGTTCTTGCTATTATAAATCAATGTTGGAGGTAAGACCATACGCTGTCCAGCATACTCTGCTGGGTGGGCGCTTCGCTGGTGATCACCTGGTTGTTGGTATCGTGGCCAATGGCTTCGGCTGTGGTGGCGCCGATGGCAAAGCAGGGTGTATTTTGCTGTAAGGTATTGACTGAAAAAAAGCTCTTCACGGCACTGGGACTGAAGAAAAGGATGGCGTCGAAGGAGTCATTTATTTTGACTGGTGTAGCGAAGGTCTCGTACACAACTATTTCTACCACTTCAATGTCAGCATCTTTCAGCAGATTGGGCAATGTATCCAGGCGTTGGTTGCCACAGAAGAAAACCACCTGTTTAAATTGTCCGTTGGCAATGATGGCTGCAGCCAGTTCGGTAGCATTGGGTGCTGTAGCGATAACCTGCTCTTCAGAGAGTGCTTCGATAACCCGGTCTTTGGTGGCTCCGTTCAGACAGAACACCTGCCATTGGTCGGGTACGAAATAGGCATCACCGCCACGCAGGTATTTCTCTACAGCTGTTACGGCATGCTGACTGGTAAATACGATGGCTGTATCGCCACGGGTGCCCATCCATGGCCATATTTCCTGGTATTTACTTTGGGAAAAGATGGGATGGATAGTAATAAATTCCTGTTCCAATACCTCCATACCTTTTTGTTCCGTTTGCGCTTTGAGCGCCGGATCAATTTTTTTGGTGCTAAGTATGGTATGTTGAGCCATATTATTAATGGGTTGCCCCTGTTTTTTGAATATTGTCGGCAATTGGCTGGCCGCCATTGGCGAGTAACTCTTTGGCGAACAGGTTTCCTGCACCGGTAGCAGCATCACGGGTTATTGTTTTTTCAATAACTGCTTTTTGCACGCCATCTATGGAAAGGATATTGCCCTGGAAACGGATCTGTCCGTTCTTTACTTCGGCCAGTGCACTGATGGGAGTGGAACAGCCGCCTAACAAGGTGCGCAGGAAATCACGTTCTATCTGTGTGCAGAGGGCTGTATCCCCGTCGTTGAAAGCCTGGCAAATAGCAGCGATCTCCTTGTCTTCTTCGCGGCATACCACCATGATAGCGCCTTGTGCGGGGGCTGGTAACATCCAATCGAGTTCAATGGATTGTTCGGGCCGGAGGTTAATTCTTTCCAGGCCTGCGGCGGCAAAAATGGCTCCCTGCCAATTGCTGTTGGCTACTTTGGCCAGGCGGGTATTTACATTCCCGCGCAGGTTTTCTATGGTATGTTGAGGATAACGGTTGAGCCATTGTGTTTTGCGGCGGATGCTGGAGGTGGCTATCGTGAATCGTGAGTCGGCAATCGGCAATGGGTTCTTGCCAGTGGTGGTGGTTGATGGAGTTGGCACCCACTGACTGCTGATGAACCCTAATTCAGTGCTCAGCTGCGACAGGTCGCCTTTGTATACGAGGAGGTCTTTCCAGGAAGCTCTTTTGAGGGCTGCGGCTGGCACAATGCCCTGTGGCAATTGTGTGGGTACATCTTTCATGGAATGTACGGCAATGTCGATCCGGTTATTGAGCAGGGCGATGTCGAGGCTGCGGGTAAAGATGCCCTGCACGCCCATTTCATACAAAGGGGTTTTGAGGTCGATATCACCTTCACTTTTAATATAGACCAGTTCGGCTGGAACGTTTTGACCTGCCAGCAGTTCTTTTACCTGCATAGCCTGCCACACGGCCAGTTGACTTTCCCTGGTACCGATGCGAATCGCTTGTTTCATGCAACAAAATTAGTTAGAACCCGTGGCAATAAACTCGTTGATGGCTTCAATATAATAGCAGCCGCGTTGGTTTACCCGGCGCATTTTAGAAGCCATGCCATTGATCACGCGCTGAATTTTTGCATCAGCGTCGATAGTGAAGGTTGTTGAAACGGGAGAAAGGCCCTGTAAGTAGGGAGGGAATGCCTGAATTTCCTGTAATTTGGTTTTTACGGCTTTCAATACTGGTACATGCTTGCGCATTTCGAACCAGTCCATGAACTCAACCATGTGCTCGTCGATGATGAGCCTGGCTTTGGGAATTTCCGCTTCACGCTTCTGTAATGTCTCGTCCTTCAGTTTTGACAGTTCGTCTACATTTACCAAATGTACATTGGGTAAATCCTGAGCAGCTATCTCTACATTGTAGGGGATGGACAGATCGATGATCAGTTTGTCTGTCTTGCCTTCGAGGTGCGCTTTTAATATGGTTGGGTGAGCCGCGTTGGTGGCCACCAATATAATATCTGAATTGTCGATGTATTGGGGCAGTTGATTGATGGGAGCATGGAGCAGGCCCAACTCATTGGCCAGCTCTGCAGCTTTATCAGCCGTGCGGTTGATGAGGGTGATATCGGTTGTTTCCAGGTAATCGACCAGGTTTTTGCAGGTGCTGCGTCCTATTTTGCCAATACCCAGCAGCAATATCTTTTTACCGGCGAGGCTGTTGAATTGCTGTTTGATGTATTGTACAGCGGCGAAGGAAACAGATACGGTACCATCGCTGATGGCTGTCTGGTTCTTTACTGCTTTGGAGGATTGGAGTACACCATTCACCAGCCGGTCGAGGTAGGTGCCTACAAAATCATGGTCACGGGCAAACTTCACAGCTACTTTCAGCTGACCTACAATTTCATAATCGCCCAATATCTGTGAGTCGAGACCAGCGCCAACAGCAAACAGGTGTTCAATGGCGTCGGGGCCTTTCTTGATGTAAGCTAATTGATTAAAAGTATCCTGGTTGCCTTCGGTCTGTGTGCAAAGGAGACTGATGAGTTGACCTGCCTGTTCGGCGAAGCCATAAATCTCTGTGCGGTTACAGGTAGAAAGAACAAATAACTCATGCAAACCATAAGAGGGGGCGAGGGCAAGGAGGGAGGCGTATTGTTCATTGCTGATGGCAAACTGGCCCCGGATCGCTGCATCGGTTTTCTTATAGTTAATCCCTGCTATAAAAAACTTTGATATGTCTTTACTACTATGTCCGTGCATGAGGTAAGTGGTTCAGAGAGTTGACACCGCAAAAATACTTTCGCAAGCGCCAATCACCTAATATATCTGTCATTTCACTGTCATTTTACCCGATGAGTTGTATCACATAAAGAGGTGAGGTAAATCAACCGTTTTCGGGTGTTTATTTGTCTAAATTGGCCATGGAACCGTGTTTTAACGCCATCCAATACTGTGTGCAAACGTTTCCGGATGTGGGAATCAAGGATTATACGAACACTTGTTTGTCACATGGCATGTGATACGGTTGTTATTGTATATGGTAAAAAATAATTGTTGAGGCAGGTTACTGAATTACTTTTGCAACCTATTATATGAGTATGAGCGCAACTAAAAGAGGCATCGTTTTAATGAATCTGGGATCGCCGGATTCTACAGAAGTAAAGGATGTACGCAGGTACCTGGATGAATTTCTGATGGATGGAAGGGTAATCGATACGCCTTTATTGTGGAGGGCATTGCTGGTAAAAGGGATCATTGTTCCCTTCCGGGCACCCAAATCGGCGACTGCCTACAAGTCGATATGGACCAAAGATGGTTCGCCACTTATTGTGATCAGCAAACAACTACAGGAGGCTTTGCAGCAAGAAGTAGAGGAGCCGATAGCCCTGGCTATGCGGTATGGTGCGCCTGCCCCATGGACGGCTTTCGATGAATTGCTGGAAAAGCAGCCCGATCTGGAAGAGGTGGTGCTGGTGCCTTTGTATCCGCATTATGCCATGTCGAGTTATGAAACAGCTGTAGAGTATGCAAAAAAGATACATCGCAAAAGGAAATATGCTTTTAAGTTAACAGTAGTACCTCCTTTTTATGATGATGCTGCTTACCTGGAAGCGTTGGTTGATAGCATCAAACCTTACCTGGATAAGGAGTACGATAAAATTGTGTTCAGTTACCATGGTATTCCTGAGCGGCATGTTCAGAAAAGTGATGTAACAGGACAGCATTGTTTTAAGTCGGCGGATTGTTGTTCGGTTGATTCCGAAGCGCACAAGACCTGCTATCGTCATCAATGTATTGTAACTACCAATAAGGTAGCGCAGGCGTTGAATATTCCTGCTTCCAAATATACTTTCTCTTTTCAGTCAAGACTGGGGCGTGATGAGTGGCTGAAACCCTATACAGCCGTGCGTTTGGCGGAATGGCCCAAGGAAGGGGTAAAGAAATTGCTGATCCTTTGTCCGGCATTTGTAAGTGACTGTCTGGAAACACTGGAAGAGATGGGAGAAGAAGGCCGTGAGATATTTCTTCATGCCGGCGGAGAGGAGTTTACATTACTGCCATGTTTGAATGTTCATCCGATGTGGATCAAAGCGTTGAAGGGATTGTTGGAAAAGGCGCAGTAAGGATGTAAGCGTAGGCAGTAGTAATTACAATATTCTTATGTATCTATACATCAAGGCGCTCCATATCATTTTTGTAGTAACCTGGTTTGCGGGTATGTTCTATATGCCGCGGTTATTTATTTATAATGCGGAAGCAGCTGCAAAGCCAGGGCCGGTAAGGGATGCATTACGGGAGCAGTTTGGGGTGATGCAGAAGCGGCTGTGGTATGGGATCACCTGGCCATCGGCTGTGCTTACGCTTATCTTAGGGTCTACTACCTGGTATTTATTGGGCGTCACTCCCACCTGGCTGGTGATCAAACTGGCTTTTGTAGTGGGCTTGTACGCTTACCATTTCTCGCTGCACATGATCTTCAAGCAACAGCAACAAGGTATATTCAAATATAGTTCACAACAACTGCGTATCTGGAACGAAGTGGCTACGATCTTCCTGGTGGCGATCGTAATGCTGGTGGTGGTAAAGCAAAGTCTCAGCTTTGTTTGGGGTATTACGGGATTGCTGCTTTTTGTGATCCTGCTGATGAGTGCTATTAAGATCTACAAGTATTTACGGGAGAAAAAGTAGGGAAAAAGAATATAGAATACAGAATTCAGCATATAGAAGAAGCTAAAACAGCGCTTTTGTGTGTAATAATGCCTGTTCAGGGCTATTTTGCTATTTTCTGCCTGAGAGCAGGAAATGCAGCATTGGACCCAACTGAAGGCCTGAGCACAAGTGTTTATAAAACAATAAGATAATAGGGAAAAATAACCGGGAGGATGTATAAAATGAGAAAAACCTTTCCAACGCCATTAGAGTTTTAAAAGGAAAGGGGAGCAGGAATACTCCCCTTTTTAACCCCTAAACCCTAAACCGTAGAAAAGGTTTTTCATGTAATGCATTATAAAAATAAATCAAATATCTTAATTAAATGCAGTAAAATTTCTTAGGATATGTTGCAAATTTCAAGCCGTAAAACCACCATTTCAATTTTGCATACTATTCGCAATTCCTGCATCATTGTAACGTGAGATATATTTCCATAAATTATGCCAAAGGTGGAGTTTTGGGAAAAACTATTTTCTGAACGGCAGGTTTGTTAAGTGTTTTAATGTCATTTTAACGAATCAGTGTAACAGAGCCTGATTGTCGCAATAATTTGCCGTTTAGATCAATTCCTTCAATTACCCAATAATAGGTAGCAACGGGCAATAATTGTCCATTTTTATTCCCATTCCACACTAATTTGAGGTCTTTACTCTCAAATACTAACTGTCCCCAACGGTTGAAGATCTTCAAAGCATTTAATTTAAAGTACCCGGTTACTCCAATCCGGAATTCGTCGTTGATACCATCATTATTGGGGGTAAAGGTATTAGGGATATCCAATTTGGTCATATCTATGACCTTGATGCTCACCTGCCCGGGTTCACTGGTGCAAGGGCCGGCTTGGTATATAATATAATAACGGGTATCCTCCGGCACTTTTTTCAGGGTAAAGCTGCCCGTTTGATTTTGCTCAATAAGCGCATTAGTGCCCGCATGGTACAATGCATAAGTAGCGCCAGCCCTGGGATTCCTGACTTTCAGGGTGCCATCCGTATTTCTGGGTATGGTAATATTGTCGCATTGCGGGGCAGGGAGGGGCATTATAACCTGGGGGATAGAAAATTCACTACTCTTTAATGTGCAACCATTGATATCTTTTATGACGAGGTGGTAGGTACCAGCCTGGAGCCCGGTAACGGTCGCCTGCTGTCCCACGGGTATATTGGTATTATTGTACCACTGGTATTGCAAGGCGCCCACGGCGCTGGTGGCGGTGATACCGGCAATACTCCCTGTCCCAAAACCACAATTGTCTGGCCGGATCACAGCCCCGGTTTCATCCATGGCCGGAAGGGCCTGCATGACGATGGCTTTTTTATAGATCGATTGTTCGCAGCCGTTGGTATCGGTGGCTATTAGGAAATAAGTAGCCGGGTTCAGGTTGGAGATTGAAAGGCCCGTACCCGTTTGGGTAAGACTGTCCAGCAGCCAGCGGAAACTAAATAATGACTGGTCATTACTGAGGTCGTTGACGGTGATACTGCCATTGGGTTGGTTACAGGCAGCATCTTTTACCACTGCGCGGGTTACTGCAACGGGTAAGGGAGGCGCAATACCTATATTATATATATGACTTTTTACCTGGCAGTTGAAGATGCTGTTGGTAGCCCAAAGCTGGTAACTGCCGGCAGGCAGCTGACTGACCTCAGGGTTGTTGCCAACGACCTGGCTGGTGGTTAAATTATGCCATTGCCAGAAAGTAGCGCCGGCTATTTTCATGCCGGTAATGCTGCCATTATTTCTGGTGCAGCCGGCGTTGGTGACGGTAAGTGTACTACTATCCAGGGTTACTGTACCATTGTCCAATACCACAAAGGGGGCAGATACCACGGTATCGCAGGTACTTCTGTCCTTTATTTTTAACCTGTACTTCCCTGCTTTTATGGATAGCAGAGAAAGATCATTGCCGACAACGGCGCCACTTTCATCTACCCATAAGGCTTCTACCAGGCCAGTAGTGTTGACGGTTGTGATATTGAAGATATTTCCGTTGGCTTGTCCGCAGGTAGCATGGGTGACCTGTACCGCTGATACTACCAGGGCAGGGGCAGGCGTAGCTGCTACGGTGATCCAGTTGGTAGAGTCTCCACAACCCGCAGTATTGTCCAATACGATGAATTTATAACGGCCTGCTGCTATGTTTAACAGGTCGGTGGTGGTAGCTACTATATTCCTGTTTTCGTCGATCCATTGTGGGGTAGAGAAGTTCATACCGGAAAGTGTGAGGCCGGTAATGGAACCATTTGCCTTGTTGCAGGTAGTGATCTGGGTTCGAAGGTTGGTGATGTCTATATCCGGCGATACATTGGTAATGGTATAAAAGTTGGTGAATTTATCACAGGAGCCATCGCTCACTTTGAACCGGTATGTACCAGCCGGTACATTGGTGAGGCACATATCGGTACTGATGGTATTGCCCAATGCATCTTCCCAGGACCAGCTTACTGCCCCTACAGCTTTCAGTCCGCAAATAGAACCATTGTTCTTATTGCAACGGGCAGTAGTCTTTATAATGCCGGCACTGGAATCGATATCGAGTGTATTGGCAGGTACAATAAAAGTAAACTCTTCCTGGCAACTGCCTGAACCAACGGGTAACCACAAGGTATAAGTGCCTGCGGGTACGTTGGTGAGACAGGTATCACGACCGACTACGATACCGGTTATATCTCTCCATTCCCAGTCTGCGCCACTGATGATCTTCAAGCCGCAGATAGCACCCAGGGCATTGCAGCTAACGGGTGTAATGAGCAGGTTATCATCTTCCAGTAAAGGGGCTGAATATTCAGAAGTTGCGCCTTGTGGGTCGGTGGCAGTAGCTACAATGCTTTTACCGGTGAGTGATGGATCGGTATAGGTCCATTGGCCGGTAGCATCTGCTATGGCAATAATGCCAAGGTGTGTTTTCCCTTCGCAATTGGGGCAGTCATCATCAGTATAAAGATCCACGGTGGAGTTGGGTAAGGTAGTGCCGCGAATGGTACCGGTAGCCTGGTTGAGGCCGTTGACGGTAATAAAAGGTTGTGGGCGGGCGCCATTGGCGGCAGCCCAGTTCTCGATGGCCACGGCTCTTTTGGCATTGCAATAGGTGCTGTTGTACCGGAAAGTAATGTTGGAGTTGCCATAGAGGTGGACGGCGAACTGGTTGCAATAGCGTATACGGTTTTCATTGCCTGGTCGTGTATCACCAATGATGCCCATGGCGCAACTTATAATATTGATGCCAATGCCCATTGTGGTATTGCGGATAGGCAGGTTGCGTTTTTCACCGCCTATCAGGTTTTGTTCAATGGCGAAATAGCTTTGTACATCGGCGAGTGAAATGGCTATGTTGCGGGATCTGCCGGCAATGTAGTTTTTCCGGATAATGATACCGGCATCGGCCCTGTTGACGGAATTGATTTTGTTGTAGGCTTCGATGTGGATGCCAGTAACTGAGTTGATGGCCACCATATCGTCATTGACGTCGATGCCTAGTTTATTGTTGATGATGAGGATGCTGTCGTTGAGGGCAGGGTCGGGATGTCCTTTGCAGTAAACATCATTGAGGGCGCTGAAGCGGTTGCCTTGTTCCGGGGCCTCGCCGCCTATAAACAGGTCGGTAGCACGGTCGAAATAGAGGCAGTAATCATTGGTAGCGGGTGTGCCCGGATCGCCTGGTCTGGTGCCAGCAATTAGTGTGGTGGAAATGCCATCTTCCTTTACACCCATGATATTGGATTGTACGGTAATGTGGTGGCAGGGCGCGCCCCTGAAATATTCTGCATACACGGCTCTTGCCCAGCCGCTGATGAGGTTGCCTTTGCCAGGGGCGCCAATGATGACCTCGCTGCATTGGCGCAGGTTGATGCCGTAGAGGTGTTGCGGCGGCTGGCCGGTAGTGCGGTCGCCTACCTGTGCCCACAAAAAGAGGCCATAGATCTGGATATTGGTGGCATTGGTAGCCTGGAAAATGAAATAATACCGGCTATTGTCGGTAAAAAAGCCTTGAATGGCTACGGCTACTTTCGCATCGGTAATGCCATATGCATCGCCTGTTTGTGTGCTGCCGTCTATAATGATGTTGGAGGTAAGGGCGGGCAGGGGATTGTTGGGGGCCAGCAGGATGGTGGCGGGACCACGACGGGTGGGGAGGTCAAAAGTGATGTAATCGGTAACGGCGGTGCCGTTGGCATTGGCTTTTTCAATGGCATCACGGAGGCTGCCGGCGCCGGTGGGCAGGGCGCTATTTACCACAAAGGTGTCGGCCCATGCAGGGGAATAACAGAATAAGGTTATTAATACTGATATATATATCAGGTGATCTCTCATGTTAGTCCGGTCATTCTAAAGTTAACACGGATTATGCAGATTTGGGCGGATTTCGTGGATTGAAATGTTGGATTGAACTGCAGATTGAGCAGACTTCGGGGGTGAGGGGGATCATCGTCAAGTATAACAGCGCATTATGGGTACTTGGCAATATGTGCGATAGGGTTGAGGCAGGTAATCCATTGATAATCTATGGGTAATCTACGGCTGATCCCCGGGCTGATCTTCTCTGAAGGTTCTCTAAACGTTCTCTGTATGTTCTCTGTAGCTATTGCCGTATTTGTGTATTTTATAATGTGTTTGCCACCCATTTTTGTGTAGGAAGTTGAATGCTGTGTGAAGACGGTCCTATATAGGTATATTTCTGTAACTTTGCACACTTTTTAACTACAATTTTTACCCGGCTTACGCTAGAAATATTATGTCATCCAAATACAGAGAATTTTCGCATTTGAATTTGCCTGCTATGGAGCAGGAAATACTGGCTTTATGGAATGAGCAGCAGGCTTTTGAAAAGAGTATGTCTGTAAGGGATGGGGCGCCCCATTTTGTGTTTTATGAAGGGCCTCCCAGCGCGAATGGGATGCCCGGCATTCACCACGTTATCAGTCGTACTTTGAAGGACTTGGTATGCAGGTATAAAACGATGCAGGGCTTCCAGGTGAAGCGGAAAGGTGGTTGGGATACGCACGGCCTGCCAATTGAACTGGGGGTGGAAAAAGAGCTGGGTATTACGAAAGAAGATATTGGCAAGAAGATAACGGTAGAAGAGTATAACCAGAAATGCCGGGAAGCGGTATTGCGCTACAAGGATAAGTGGGATGATATTACGCGCAAGATGGGGTATTGGGTAGACCTGAATGATCCGTATATCACCTTCGACAATAAATATGTTGAAACGCTGTGGTGGATACTGAGCACCCTGTATAAGAAAGGATTATTGTATGAGAGTGTGAGCATCCAGCCCTACTCTCCTGCTGCGGGTACGGGTTTAAGTTCGCATGAACTGAATATGCCGGGCACGTATAAAATGGTGAAGGATACTTCGACGGTGGCGATGTTTAAAGCGGTGCGGGATGGGAAGACGGAGTTCCTTTTTAAAGCTGTGAGCGACGAGCTGCGAGCTGCGAGCGAACAGCCGGAAGTGTTTTTCATGGCGTGGACGACGACTCCCTGGACGCTGCCTTCCAACCTGGGGCTCACGGTGGGTGGTAATATCAACTATGTGCTGGTAAAGACTTTCAACCCGTACACACATCTTCCTGTAAATGTGGTGCTGGCCAAAGACCTCCTGGGTAAATATTTTAAGCCGGAAGGAGAAACAGCGGATCTCAGTGCTTATAAGGAGGGTGATAAATTATTGCCCTGGAAAATATTAGCGGAATTCAAGGGATCGCAAATCGAAGGTGCGCAGTACGAACAATTGCTGCCTTTCGAAGCGAATAACCTGGAATCTATCAGTTATAGTACACCGGATGCTAAACCTTTCCGGGTATTGGTAGATAGTTTCGTAACCACGGAAGATGGTACGGGTATTGTGCATACGGCCCCTGATTTTGGAGCAGATGACTTTAAGGTGGGATCGAAATATGGCATTGGTTTCTTTACAGGGATCAATGAATACGGTAAAAGGGAAAAGCTGGTATTGGTAGACAAGCAAGGGAAGTTTGTGGATGGCCTGGGCGAGTTCAGCAACCGTTATGTCAAGAACTACAAAGATGATCCGGCTTATGTGGATGTGAATGTAGATATCAGTGTAAAGCTCAAGAAAGAGAACAGGGCCTTTAAAGTAGAAAAATACGAGCATACGTACCCGCATTGCTGGCGTACTGATAAACCGGTATTATATTACCCGCTGGGGGCCTGGTTTATCAAGACGACGGCGCTGAAGGACAAGATGGTGGAGCTCAATAAAACGATCAACTGGAAGCCCAAATCAACGGGTGAAGGTCGTTTTGGCAACTGGCTAGAGAATATGGTGGACTGGAACCTGAGCCGGAGCCGCTTTTGGGGTACACCGTTGCCGATCTGGAAAACAGAGGACGAACAGGAGATGATTTGTATCGGCACAATTGCGGAGCTGAATGCAGCTATCAAGAAGGCCAACGAAGTGCTGGGTGGCGACGTAAATAAGCACTACCTGCATGAGGGTATCCTGGACCTGCACAAGCCTTATGTGGATGAGATCGTGCTGGTGAGTCCTTCGGGTAAACCGATGAAGCGGGTGCCGGACCTGATCGATGTGTGGTTTGACAGTGGGGCGATGCCCTATGCGCAGTGGGGCCTGGATTATGATAAAGTGGCGGCCGGTGATCCTCGTCCGTTCAAAGCGCCGTTTGGCCAAAGCTACCCGGCCGATTTCATTGCGGAGGGGGTAGATCAGACCCGGGGTTGGTTCTATACGCTTCATGCCATTTCGTCTTTGTTGTACGGAAGTGTAGCTTATAAGACCTGTGTATCGAACGGTCTGGTGCTGGATAAAAACGGCAATAAGATGAGCAAGCGGCTGGGCAATGTGATCGATCCGTTTAAGACGATCGAGCAGTTTGGGGCGGATGCTACGCGCTGGTACCTGATCACCAATGCTTCGCCCTGGGATAACCTGAAATTTGACCTGGAAGGGATAAAAGAGGTGCAGCGCAAGTTTTTTGGTACTTTATACAATACCTACCAGTTCTTTGCCTTGTATTCTAATGTGGATGGTTTTGCCTTCAAAGAGGCCTATGTGCCGCTGGCGGAGCGTCCGGAAATTGACCGCTGGATCCTTTCTTCGCTGAATACGATGATCCGGAAGGTAGAGGAATATATGAATGATTATGAGCCTACGCAGGCTGGCCGGGTGATGGAAGAGTTTGTGGATGAACACCTTAGCAACTGGTATGTGCGTCTTTGCCGCCGCCGGTTCTGGAAGGGGGAGTATGAGCAGGATAAGATATGTGCTTATCAAACGCTGTATGAGTGCCTGGAAACGCTGGCCAAACTGATGGCGCCTATCTCTCCATTCTTTAGCGATATGCTGTTCAGGAACCTGAATGCGGTAACGGGCCGGAACCAGGAACAATCGGTTCACCATGCATTGTTTCCAAAGGCCAACCAGGCGGCTATCGACAGCTCACTGGAGGAGCGAATGGCGCTGGCGCAGGACATTTCGTCACTTGTTTTATCGCTCCGTAAATCATCGAAGTTCAAGGTAAGGCAGCCTCTTCAGAAGGTGTTGATCCCGGTATTCAATCCGGCGGTGAAAGAGCAGATAGGGCGGGTGGAAGACCTGATCAAGAGCGAAGTAAATGTAAAAGAGATTCAGTATCTCACGGAGGATACGGGGTTCATTAAAAAGAAGATCAAGCCCAATTATACGGCGCTGGGGAAGAAGCTGGGGGGTAAAATGAAAGCTGTAGCTGCCGCTTTGGCTGGTTTTACCCAGGAAGACATCTCACGTTTAGAAAAAGAAGGGTCTATTTCATTGTTTATTGATAACGAACCCTTAATATTACAGGTTAATGAAGTGGAGATCGCCAGCGAGGACATTCCCGGCTGGATGGTCGCCAACAAAGACTCTCTGACCGTAGCACTCGACGTAACCGTAACCCCCGAGTTGATCAACGAAGGCAATGCCCGCGAATTGGTTAATCGCATACAGAAGATCCGTAAAGACAATGGCTATGAATTGACTGACAGGATAGCAGTGCAGGTAACCGATAACCAGGATCTGAAGCAGTCTATAGCCCAGTTTAATACTTATATTTGCGCCGAAATTTTGGCAGATACTTTGGAATTGGTATCTGAATTGCCCAATGGCACTGAAATTGAGGTCAACGATATTTCACTAAAAGTGTTCGTTACAAAAAAAGCCTAACAGTATGGCAACGAAGAAGAAAGCAGCTAAGCCAGCTAAAAAAACGATTGCACCTAAGAAGGCAGCGCCGGCTAAAAAGCCTGCTGCCAAACCTGCTGGTAAAGTTAGTAAGCCCGCTCCCAAAGCAGCCGTGAAGACTGCAAAGCCGGCGCCGAAACCTGCCAAGTCGCATGGCGGCAAAGTTGCTCCGGAAAAGAAGCCGGTTGCCAAAGTTGCTGTGGCTGCTAAACCTGCCGTGAAGGCGCCCATTAAACCTGATCTTAAACCCCTGGTGAAAAAACCTGTCCCTGAACCCGTGAAAGTGGAAAAGAAACCCGAAGTGCCGAAAGAAGAAGTAAAAAAGCCTGAACCGGCACCACCTCCACCGCCGCTGCCCAAAAAGCCGGCTGTGCCAGCCAAGCCGGTAAAGGTGGTAATACCCGAGATCAAAACTAAAACGGTTCGTAAGTACGAACCGGATTTCACGAAATCCGTATTGGATCAACCAGAAAACACTCAAACAGGACCAACCATGCGTTACAGCGATGCCGAATTAGGAGAGTTCAAAGAACTGATCTTAAAGAAACTGGAACAGGCGAAGAAAGAACTTTCTTACCTGCAGGGATTGATCACCCGTAAAGATGAGATGGGTGGCGATGAAACGGAAAACCGTTACATGACCATGGAAGATGGAAGCATGAGTATGGAGCGGGAGCAGTTGGCCCAGATGGCCAGCCGCCAGATCAATTATATTGATCACCTGGAAAAAGCAATGATGCGCATTGAAAATAAGACTTATGGTATTTGCCGTGTAACCGGAAAGCTGATCGATAAGGCCCGGTTGAAGGCTGTGCCACATGCTACTTTGAGCATCGAGGCCAAGCAGATGATGAATAAATAAAGGGTTCTTAACCTTTAAGCCTATAAAACAGGTTGCTGAAAAGCGACCTTTTTTCGTTTATAGGCGGCAAGGGTATGATGGGAATGGGAGGGAATACAAGCTACGAGCCTCGAGCTGTGAGCTGCGAGCCTTTTTCTTCGATAACGGATCTCTCACTCCGTTCGAGATGACAAAGGAATGAGATGTGGATGGAGCTTTAATTGGTGTGGTGGCCTTCGAGCCAGGACCTGAAATCGGCTACGCGTTCGCGGCTGATGATCACATCGGTGCCGGCATCGGGGTGCAGCTGAAGAATAAGGCGGCTGTTGTAATAGGTAAGTATTTTGCGGATGGCATCTATATGAATAATGAACTGGCGGTTGATGCGGAAGAAGAGGTGCCTGTCCAAGAGTTTTTCCACCTGGTCGAGGGAATAATCCAGCGGTAGTTTTTGATTGCCGTTGGTGGTGGCATAGGTAACCCCCTTGATGAATTGCAGGTAAGCGATATCTTTTGCTTTTACATAAATGAGCTGGTTGTTGAGCCGGCCTATAAAACGGGTACTCTCTCTCTTTAAGAATTCTTCGGCTATAGAAGCAATGTCGATGGTTTGCCTTTCCACTGGTTTGAATTGCTGGTACTTGGTCAATGCATTTTTGAGCTCCTTCAGCTCAATGGGCTTCATGAGGTAATCGATGCTGTTGACCTTGAAGGCCTGCAAAGCAAAGTTGTCGTAGGCGGTGGTGAATATGATGGGTGTTTTGACATTTGCCTGCTTAAATATTTCAAAGCAATTGCCATCGGATAGCTGAATATCCATCAACATCAGGTCGGCTGTATTGTGCTGCTCCATCCATTTTATACCTTCTGCTACGGAATCTATAATGGCGATCACTTCTATGGGGTAGTCGCATTTCTTCAAGAGCTGTATCAGTCTTTCGGAGTTGTGTACTTCATCTTCAAATATGGCTACTTTCATGGCTGTTCTATTATGGGGATCTTAACGGTAAATACCTCATCGGATTGGGTAATGGTAATCCCCTGTCCGCTGGACAACTCATACCGCTTCCGGATATTTTCAATCCCTATGCCGGATGCTATTTCGGGCCGGAATTTCCTTTTGATGGGATTTTTGATCAGTAAAAAACCTCCCTCACTTTTTAGGGTGATCACCAAAGGAGCGTTGACAGAAAAGCGATTGTGCTTAATGGCGTTCTCGATGAGCATCTGCAGGGTGGCTGGTGGTATCATGCCTTTGGTGCGTGCTTTTTCGTCTACCTCGGCACTGAACTGAATGCTGTTTTGGTGGCGGATGCCAATGAGGAAAAGATAGGACTCCAGGAAATCGAGTTCGGTTTGTATGGATACGAGGTTCTCGAATTTTTTATCGAGTATATACCGGTATATCTTGGCGAGCTGGGTGATGTAATCGGCCGACAGGTCGGCGCTTTTGTATACCAGGTTGGTCAATACGCTTAACGAGTTGAAGAAGAAATGGGGATCTATCTGGTTGCGGAGTGCGTCGTACTTAGCCTGGATGTTCTCTCGCATGAGGCGCTCTGTTTGTACCTGGTATTCTTTCCAGCCTTTGTAATAGTATACGATGCCATTGAAGGCCAGGATCATCATATAGAAGAGGAAGGTGCCGGCAATCATATTGTAGCTTATGCTGGTAAAGCTTTGCCAGGCTTCGCGCCGGTTGAAGAACAGGATATCCATAGCGCCATATACAAACCCGAAAGCAAAGGCGGCGAATAATCCATACACAATGAGAAGGCTGCACAGCAACAGTAAGCCGCCGGTTGGGTGGATGGATACGATATTTTTCTCCATATATTTGGTAAGGAGTACGGCCCCTTCCCACACCAGGAGGCCGAGCAGGATATAAAACAGGCTAAAGACCTGGGATCGGATATTGAAGTTGCCAATATCCTGTATGAAGGTGAGGTCGAAGGACTTAAAAATTACGCTGAACAGGTACAATACAAGCACACGGAACAGGTAGCGGAAAAGCCGGCTGTTGAATACTTGTTCCCTTCGTTTGAAATCCATTGTTATTTCCTGTTTTATTAAGCTTAGTTTATCCAAACTCGCTTTCGCCAGGCTCCTTTATACGGCTTCGACAGGCTCAGCCTGACATTATTTAACAATACTCATTTTCTTTAAACCATACCCAGGCATTGGCAACGCTTGTCTCCATGGGCGTATATTTTACCTGTAATTCTGTTTCTGCCTTTTTGCCCGAATAATAATTGTCCAGGCACAGCAGGTAGGCAGCAGACCAGGTAAGCCTGCCGGGCTTACCGGTAAGGATGGCTTTGAGTGAACCCATCATACCTGCCAGTTTCAAAAGCAGGGCGGGTATCCTGATCATGAGCTGCTTTTCTTTTGAGATACTGTTGAGCAAGCTGAAAAACTCCCGGTAAGTCAGGTTATGTCCTGCCAGCAGGTAGCAACTGCCTGTTTTTCCCATGTCCAAAGCATTGATGATGCCCTGGCATACATCGTTCACATACACAAAGTTTTTACCGCCCGGGGGATACCACAACAGTTTCTTGTGCAATCCATACAATAAGAGCTTGCCGGAACTGGGCTTGAAATCATGGGGTCCGATGATAAAGGTAGGATTTACAATGATGGCAGGTAGCTGCCGGGCCTGTACCTGCTCCAGCACGTATTGCTGGGCCAGGTATTTTGTATTGATGTATCCTGAGTTGGCTTTGAAAAGGGAAAATCCGTTGAGTTCGGTAGCCGGCTGTTTTTTTGACCCTGGTTCAATGGTATTGGCCGTGCTTACATGGATCAACCTTTCCACTTTGTGCTGCAGGCAGGCATCTACCATGTACTTTGTACCCTTAAAATTGATCCTTTCATATTCTTCAAAACCTACACCCCATTGATCGGTAATGGAAGCAGCATGGATCACGATGTGGCAGTCTTCCACTGCCTTGCTTACCTGCCCGGGGCTATCGATACGCCCATAACTTATTTCAACCGGAATGCCGGAAAGCCCCCGCAGGTCGGCACCGGGGCGAACAAATATCTTTACCTGGTAGCCGAGCCTGAAGAATTCCCGGGTGAGGTTACTACCCAGGAATCCATTTGCACCTGTAATAAGGATCTTTTTCATAGGCATATCTTAGCTGGGCTGGTATTGCATTTCTTTTCTTACTTCCCGGGAGACGATCTTCAATTTCAATTCCAGGGGAAGCAAGGTCATTAATAAATGATTGAGCTTATTCATGAGGCCAGGTATTATGGTGGGATAGCCAGCCAGGGTTTTGCGGAGGGCTATGCTGGCGATGGCTGAGGTAGGCAACAATCCCATCTTGCCCTTCATGCCCTGGCTGATCACGCGCCGGCTGGTGTTGGAATTGGTCATAATGGGTCCCGGATGTACCACACTGATGGAAAGGCCGGTACTGGAAAGTTCTTCCCGCAGGCCGTGGGAAAAGGAAGCAATAAAGGCCTTGGAAGCGGGATATACTGTTTTGAATGCGATGGGCGTAAAAGCGGCCATGCTGGAAATATTCATGATATAACTGCGTTCATGCTTCAGCAGGTGGGGAATGAGCTGATGGGTGATCATGACGGTACTGCGTACATTGAGTTGGATGATCTGGTCTATTCTTTCGGTAGATGTTTCCCTGATGGCAGAGGTACCCCCTGTGCCTGCATTGTTGATAAGAAAGTTGACGGGAAAATGAGCGACGATGTGCTCTAGCTGCTTTTTGAGCTGGGCGCTGTCGGTAAGGTCAAACTCAAACACTTCTACTGCTATACCGAAGGTGCTTATGAGGCTATTGGCCAGTTCCTTGGTATAGGTGCCGGGCAAGGCAATGAGGATAAGGTTCATGCCAGCCCTGGCGCATTGGATGGTAAATTCCTTTCCCAGGCCGGCGCTGGCTCCAGTAATGACTGTATAGGGAGATGGAGGCATAATTGCTTTTTAAAGTAAGTTGATCCGGTACAAAATTGAGGTGTTGGCGGTGGAAGGGGATGGTTTTTCTATTGAGCTGTCGGATAAAGGGGTTGAGTTGTGAGTGTTCAGTTGTGAGTTGTGAGTGTGTTAAACGTGAGAAGGAAGGCGATTGCTTCGATAGCGGATTTCTCCCTGTGGTCGAAATGACAAAGAAGGAGTCGAAATGACAAGGAAAAGTCGATGACAAAAAAGGGTGAGCAATAAAAAAGGACCGTCTGGTGACGGTCCCCTGATGCCTTGGAGGCAAAATATGTTTTAGCGAACTAGAAGCCTCTGCGGCCGGAGTCGGTACTGCTGCTGGTGAATGCTGCCGGCATGGGTTTGCCCAGCAGGTATTGGTACCAGAAGGCATAAGCCTCATTGCGGTTGTGTTGTCCTTTTTTCATGTTGTTGCCGCCAATGCCATGTCTTTCGCCGGGGTACACCATCATTTCAAAATGTTTGCCGAGATTCTGCAATTTGTCGATGAGGGTAAGGCTGTTTTGCATGTGCACATTGTCGTCGGAAGTGCCGTGCACAATGCGGAGCAAGCCTTTGTACTTTTCAGCATAGGCGATCACGGCAGTGTTTTTATAACCTTCGGGATTTTCCTGTGGGGTATCCATAAAACGCTCGGTATAGTGGGTGTCATAAAACTGCCAGTCTGTAACAGCTGCATTGGCAACACCATGGGTAAATACATCTGCACCATAGGTGAGGGCCATACAGGTCATGTAACCGCCAAAACTACCACCGGTCATGGCTACTTTGGTTGTATCCACCCAGGCTTGCTTGCGCAACCATTTGCCGCAGGACATATAATCTTCTATTTCCCATTTGCCGAGTTGACGGTGGATATAGTTTAATCCTACTTTACCAAAATGGCCGCTGCTGCGGTTATCGAAAGCAACCTGTATGATGCCTTCCTGTGCCCACCATTGTGTAGCGCCGCCAGCGGGCCTCCAACGGTCGTATACGGTGCCGGCATTGGGTCCACCATAAATGCTGATGAGTACAGGATATTTTTTATTGGGATCGAAATTGAGGGGATAGGTAATGGTAACAGGCAGGTCAAATACGCCATCACCCGATTTTACCCTTACCAATTCTGTTTTGGGTAATGCATAAGTATCAAAGTCGCTGCCTTTGCTATCGCCCAACACCCGGATGAGCTTTCCCCTGGCATCGGCCAGCGCCATAGTAGTGGGTGTAGAGAGATTGGAATAGGTGGTGATAAAGTACTTTCCGTTGGGAGAAAGGTTTATCTGGTCGTGGGAAAAATCGCCAAAGCTCAGGCGGGTAAGGCCTTTGCCATCCAGTCCTACTTTATAGAAATCGAAGCGGGCAGAGTTTTCCTTGCGTGCTCTGAAATAGATCAGTTTGGCTTTTTCGTCTATTTTGGTAATAGCAGTGCCCCAGAGGGTGCCGGTAGTAACCTGGTTGATCAGCTTGCCGGTAGCATCGTGGTAGTAGAGGTTTTCCCAGCCGTCTTTATCGCTTTTCAGGATAAAGCCTTTGCCGGCAGAAAGAAATTCTATACGGCTGCCTTCGTCGAGATCGATCCATGTTTTTTGCTCCTCGGCATACACTTCTTTTTTGGCTCCACTGGCAAAATCAATATTGTAGATGGTGAGGTGGTCTTGTCCACGATTCATCCATTGAACCCAAAACTGGCCTTCGGGTGTCCAGAAAGGAGCGCCGAAATACTGATCGTCTTTGGGGTTGAAATCAGCCCATACGGTAGTGCCGTTCTCAATGGTGGCGATCCCTATTTTTACTTCGGGATTCTTTTCACCGGCTTTGGGATAGCGCTCATTTTCCAGGTAGCCATTCTGACCATCGAGTACATAAATAGGGAATACGGGGACCTGGGCGTCATCAAAGCGCATATAGCTAATGCGTTTGCTGTCGGGGCTCCACCAAAATGCCTTGTAGCGGCTGGCGCGGCCCAGTATTTCTTCATAATACACCCAGGAGGCGTAGCCATTCAGGATGGTCTCTGAGCCGTCTTTGGTGATCTGGGTAACATTTTTGGTGGCCAGGTCCATCGCATACAGATTGTTGTCCTTCCTGGTATAGGCTACCCATTTTCCATCGGGAGAAGTGGTAATGTTGCGGGCATCTGATATGCCAATAGCGGGAACGGCCTGCTGGCGGGGTTCTGCGGGAACAGGGCCTGTATAAGGCTTTGATTTGCCTGTTTTCACTTCTACGGCCACAAAGGCGGTTTTGCCCTCTGCGTCTTTTTGAAGCTCAATATAGTGCTCATCATCTACCCATCCGCGGATCACCGGAAGCGGCTTACTGATATTGGGAGCCGCATTTTTAAATAGCTGGTCGTAACTGAAATCCTTTTTCTGTGCCGTTGATGAAAATGAAGCAGCCAGTAACAGGGTACAGGCTGTGCCCAATAGAATTAACTTTCTCATGTAATGAAATATTGAAGGGGTGAATGTACGAAAATGGGGGAATTGGGGAGAGGCGGGGTATCGGTTTTTGATAAGTGGTTGGACAGGTGTGCAGTCTCGGTTTTAACCCCACGACCCACCCACGTGATATTCAGTTCCCTAAAGAAATCTTTTGCCCGTAAGTGGGCCAGGAGAGTTTTTAGCGAATACCCGATTCAGGCATCTTCCCACCGCCTTGCAGAAGAAGGAATGATCGAATTTCCGAAGCCTCTTACAGCAATGGCGGGATAGCGGAAGTCGCCCACAAGAAGCACGGTAACTTCACCTTGTCGCAGAAAGTAAGAGGGGTCAACCTGCAACAGCTACCGAAAAAGTGAGCGGTTGCTTACTTCACTTCCTGCATTTCTACCAACTTCCTGTACAGGCCATCCTGGTTGAGGAGCTCATCGTGGGTGCCGCGTTGAACGATCCTGCCTTTTTGCAGTACAATGATCTCATCGGCATGGCGAATGGTGCTCAGGCGGTGGGCGATGACAATGCTGGTACGGTTGGCCATCATTTTATTAATGGCATCCTGTACGAGGCGTTCACTTTCTGTATCGAGTGAGGAGGTGGCTTCATCAAGAATTAAGATGGGTGGATTTTTCAGTACCGCCCGGGCGATGGTCACGCGCTGGCGTTCACCACCACTCAGTTTGTTGCCACGGTCGCCGATATTGGTCTGGTAATTTTCATCCTTGCGCATGATGAAATCATGTGCATTGGCAATGCGTGCAGCCTGCTCAATTTCATCGATGGTCGCTACGGGATTGCCCAATGAAATATTATTGGCGATGGTATCATTGAAGAGGATGGGCTCCTGGGTTACGATACCCATCTGATCGCGCAGGGATAATAGGGAATATTCTTTGATGTTTACACCATCGATCAGCAGCTCACCGCTGGTCACATCATGAAAGCGGGGAACCAGGTCAACCAGGGTAGATTTACCTGCTCCTGAAGAACCTACGAGGGCAATGGTCTTGCCCTTTTCAATGGTGAGGTTGATATTGTCGAGGATGGTAACGTCTTCGTATTTGAAGGTTACGTTGCGGAACTCAATGTTTTTTTGGAAGCTGGCCAATTGGCGGGGTGCGTCCGGCTCTTCCACTACAATGGGCGCCTGCAGCACTTCTTCTATACGTTTAATAGCCGCACTACCCCGCTGTGCATTGTAAAAGGCGGTAGATAATGACTTGGCAGGGTTGATGATCTGCGTAAAGAACAGGATATAGGTAATAAAGCCTTCAGGTTCCAGGCCAAGTGAAGACGTGCCGCCATGGGCCTGATCTCCTAATACCATTCTGCCGCCTATCCACAGGATACAACAAAGCACCGCTACGCCCAGAAATTCCGACATGGGCGAAGCCAGGTCTCTACGGAAGTTCATTTTATTGCGCAGGTGATTGAGCTCATTGTTGGTGCCCAGGAATTTACCCTGTAAAATCTTCTCTGCATTGAAGGCTTTGATCACGCGCAGGCCGGTAAGGGTTTCATCGAGGATGGACATCAGTAAACCCATCTTTTCGGCGGACTCGCCGGATTGCTTTTTTAAGGAGCGGCTGAGCCTTCCTATCACAAACCCGGTTATGGGTAGCAATACAAAAAGGAACAGGGATAAGAGGGGGCTCAGGAATACGAGGGCAAACAGGATGATCAGGATAGTCAGCGGTTCGCGGATCAATCCTTCCAGGGTGCTCATTACACTCCATTCCACCTCGTTGGCATCATTGCTCATGCGGCTGATAATATCCCCTTTTCGCTGCTCGGTAAAGTACCCGATGGGCAGCTGTAATATTTTAACGTATAGGTCGCTGCGTAGTTTGGTCATTACAAAGTTGCGCATGGGAGCCAATACCCGGAAGGATAAATAAGTAAAGAGGTTTTTAAAGAAGATAGCCACCAGCACCAGCAGGCAAATAAAGGCCAGTGCGTACACCTTATTGTGCTCATTGATCAAGCGGGCCAATACCCATTGCAGGTTTTCCAGCACGCTGGAAGCCGAAAACTTAATACCCTCCGGCTTTGGGATCTTTGCCACGTTTTTGTCGAACAGTAACTTCAGAAAAGGCCCCAGCATGGTGAGGGAAACCAGGGAAAAAAGAATAGATAAGAGGTTAAATGTGAAGTATAAGGTGATATTCCCCTTCCTGTCCTTTAAATATCTTAAAATCGTTGAAAATCGCTTCATGAAATGTTAAAATGAATCAAATAATACCAGTCCTTGACTGCCTTCCACCCCTAATCTATCGGTTATTGGTGCCAATCTGTACCGGGAATGGCGATAAACAGCGCAAAGTAACTAATTTTACCACGATTAAATCGTTAATGATATGCAAGAAGGGAAGCGCCAAAAACAAATAGCCGGGCTGTTGAATGAAGAACTGAATGCCATTTTTCAGCGTCTTGGCCTCACCATGATCAATGGGGGAATGGTATCGATCGTAACGGTAAAGGTGACACCCGATCTGCTGGAAGCACGTATTTACCTCAGTTTATTCCAGGTAGGTGATCCGCAGGCGGCACTGAAGAAGATCGAAGACAGGGCCTGGGAGATCAAGAAAGAGCTGACGGCGCGTGTAGCCAAACAGCTTCGCCGCATGCCCGAACTGCGTTTTTATATTGATGATACGCTGGACCATGTGTTCAAGATGGAAGATGTGTTCAAAAAGATCAATGAAGAGAAGAAGGGGCAGGAAGGAGGTGGTGAGTAGTGAGTGGTCAGTTGTGCGTGCGTTTGCTTCGATTACATCCTAAATCCTACATTCGAAATGAACTTCCTTTTCGCCTGGCGTTATTTCAAAGCAAAGAAGTCGACCAATGCCATCAATGTCATTGCCTGGATCAGCATGGTGGCTATTATGAGCATCACCTTTGCTTTTATTGTAGTGTTGAGTGTGTTCAACGGCTTTGAAGGCCTGGTGAAATCTTTGTATTCCTCTTTTTACCCCCATGTACTGATTACGCCCAAAGCGGGCAATAAGACCATCCTGGTTTCACCCGCACAGTTAAAGCAACTCGCCGCGGTAAAAGATGTGGTGCATTATTCGGGGGTGATAGAAGAAAAAACGCTGTTGCTCAATGGGGAGATCCAGGTGCCGGTAGCCTTAAAAGGGGTAGACGATGCCTATAAGCAAGTAACAGGCGTAGCGGATAATATCATACGCGGAGAATATGCTACGGGAACCTCCGAAAGGCCCATTATTGTACTGGGCAATGGGGTGGAAGGGGCGCTTGCCATCGAATCGGACAAGAACCTGTACCCGCTTACTGCCTACATATTTAAAGGGGGCGCATCGACAAATGCAGCTGACCTGTATCAATCGGTAGCCGCCGAAAATATGATCACGGGGGGAACCTTTCTCATCCAGGCTGATATTGATAATAAATATGCCATTACGAATATCGATTTCATGCGGCGAATGCTGGCCCTGAAGGACGATGAATACAGCCGCATTGAGATTGCGCTGACAGATGAGAGCAAGGCTGCGACAGTAGGAAAAAGCATTCAAAAAATACTCGGCAATGACTATGTGGTGGAGACAAGATATGAACAGAACAAAAGCCTGTACAGTGTGATGACGCTTGAAAAATGGGCTATTTACGGCATTCTCACCTTAATGCTTATTGTAGCTGCCTTTACCATGATCGGCGGATTGACGATGCTGGTACTTGAAAAGCAAAAAGATATACAGGTATTAAAAGCCATGGGCGCCAACAACGGCCTCATACAAAAGATATTCCTGAGCGAAGGATTGTTGCTGGCCGGTATTGGCGCCATAAGTGGTATCATACTGGCGGTGATCTTTTGCTGGGCGCAGGTACGATTCGAATTGATACCGTTGGAAGGCGGTACTTTCCTGATCAATTATTACCCGGTAAAACTGGTAGCAGGTGATTTCCTGCTCATTCTAGCCACTGTATCGGTGGTTGCTTTTACGGCTTCCTGGTTTCCCTCCCGCAAGGCCGCGCTGCAGCCTATTCAACTGAAAAGCTAACATCAATCTTTATCATATGCAGCCCATTGAGATACGTTATGCCACACTCGATGACCTGGAAGCGATCCGTGCTTTGTACCATGCAGTGACGCTGCAGGGGAGTGGGATTGCCCGGAGAACAGCCGAAGTGACGGATCAATATATCCGCTCTTTTATACGGAAAAGCCTGGATCAGGGCATCATCCTGGTTGCGCAGCAATCGGTGAGCGGGGAACTGGTGGCGGAGGTGCATACTGCGCGTATGGAACCTGCTGTTTTCAGCCATGTACTGAGTGACCTGACAATTGTGGTGCATCCCGCTTTTCAACAGTATGGCATTGGCCGTAACATTTTCCAGGCCCTGTTAAAAGAAGTGGAGGACCATCATCCGGGTATCCTTCGGGTGGAATTGGTGGCCAAAGAAAGCAATGAAAGGGCGCTGAAGTTCTACGAGTTGCTTGGTTTTATAAAAGAAGGCAGGTTTGAGAAAAGGATTGCCAGCGATGGCGGCGGTTTTGAAGCAGATATTCCCATGGCCTGGTTCAATCCGAAATACAAGTAGAATACAGAAGGCTGAATAAAGCTTTCAGAGAAAAATAAAATCCGGAATAAGGGTGTTAAGCCCCAGATTCCGGATTTATTATTTGGACTCCTTACTAATTGTTGTTTTCAATTAGTTCTGGTGATATTTCTAACTGTACTCACCACTGACTATTCACAACTCACATTAATAATCTCCCAGGGTTTCTGGTAACTGAGCTAATGCCTTGGCCAGTTGCTCATCATTGGGAGAGATACCATGCCACTCGTGAGAGCCTTCCATGAAGTCAACACCCTTGCCCATAACAGTCACCATGAGGATAACGATGGGCTTGCCTTTGCCTACAAAGGATTTGGCTTTTTCGAGGGTTGCTGCTACTTCTTCCACATCGTTGCCTTTTTCCAGGCGGATGACTTCCCAGCCAAAAGCGTCAAACTTGGCGCCCAGGTCGAGCAGGTTCATTACTTTTTTGGTAGGTCCGTCAATTTGCTGACCATTCCAATCTACTGTGGAGATGAGGTTGTCTACTTTGTGGTGAGCAGCAAACATCATGGCTTCCCAGTTCTGGCCTTCATCCAGTTCACCATCACCGTGTAGGGAATACACAACTGTATTTTCGCCATTCAGTTTTTTAGTGAGGGCAGCGCCGATGGCTACGCTCATGCCCTGGCCCAGGGAGCCACTGGCAACGCGGATGCCGGGCAAGTGCTCATGGGTAGCAGGGTGGCCCTGTAGCCTTGAGTTGAGCTTGCGGAAAGTAGCCAGTTCTTTAATATCAAAATAGCCAGACCTGGCTAAAGTGGAATAAAAAACAGGGGAAATATGGCCATTGGACAAGAAGAAAACATCTTCATTCGTGGCGTCCATATTGAATTGTGGGTTGTGCTTCATTACTTTAAAGTAGAGGGCTGTAAAGTAATCTGTGCATCCCAGGGAACCGCCGGGGTGACCGCTGGCAGCGCCGTGTACCATCCTAACGATATCCCGTCTTATCTGCGTAGCAATGTCTTTTAATGGGGGCATAAGCTGTCTTTAAATGTGGAAGCAAAACTACAGGAATTTGTATTTGGCCCATTAATGGGACTAAATTTTTTATTGTTTTTGTGTCTCAAACTTTCTTATTTACAATAAAGTAGCTATAACATAAGTTGTTATTTGAGAAATAGGCCGTAGTTTTGCTGCCGGCACCAAATTTGCCCCAACGGCCCTGATTAGCAGCACGTAGATAAATTTGGTCACCAAAACCAGGCTAATGTTTGATGTATTACTATCAATAGCTATTTCTTTTACGATCACATTTTTGGCTATTCCGGTAATTATTACCGTAGCGGAAAGAAAAAAACTTTTCGATTTGCCTAACGAGCGGAAGATTCACCAGAATCCTATTCCTTCGCTTGGTGGTCTGGGTATTTTTGCAGGTTTCGTGATGGCATGCCTCATTGCTATCCAGTTTCATGCCTCCCCTGAATTTCAGTATTTCCTGGCGGCCTGTTTTGTGATCTTCTTCCTTGGGTTGAAAGATGACATACTGGTCATATCGCCTATTAAGAAATTCATAGGTCAGGTATTGGCGGCGTTTCTGATCATTTATAAAGGAAATATCCAGATCAGGAGCATGCATGGCTTTATGGGCATTCATGAATTGCCTGAGTCTTTCAGCCTGTTACTCACGTACTTTACCATCATTGTGATCATCAATTCTTTCAACCTTATTGATGGGATCGATGGGTTGGCTGGCAGCCTTGGCCTGATGGCTTCCATTGTTTTTGGGTTTTATTTTCTGCAAGTCAATATGCCTGCCTACTCTATCCTGGCTTTTGCATTGGCTGGCAGCCTGGCGGCTTTCCTGATCTTTAACTTCCATCCGGCTAAGATATTCATGGGCGATACGGGGTCGCTGCTCATCGGACTTATTAACTCTATATTGGTGGTCAAATTCATCGAAGTAGCCAATGCAGTGAATGTTCCCTACCCCATTTTGGCTTCGCCGGCCATTGGTTTTGCCATCCTGATGATCCCCTTGCTGGATACATTACGGGTATTTTCTATCCGTATTGTGAACCGCCGGTCTCCTTTTAGCCCGGATCGCAACCACGTACACCACTTATTACTGGATAAAGGTCTTTCACACCGTAGCATCACCTTAATGCTGGTGACCATCAACCTGCTGGCGATTGTGGTTTCCTATGCCCTGCGCAACTCCGGTTGCACCTGGATTATACTGGCCATTGTGCTGATCTTTTTCAGCGGCATCGCTGCGTTATACTATACGCGCCCCAGGCCCCGTTTGTTTGTAGCCCGTACGGTGGAGTCGGAAAACAAGAACTCCAGGATCGTACCACTTACTAAGGATACCATTTTAGAACAGAAGAACTGAGTTGAGCGTCTTGAGCCGTAGTCGTGAGTCTTGAAGTGGCAACGGGTGGCTCATGTTGGATTGTTTATTCTATATTCTGAATCCTGGATTCTAAATTCTGTATTCTTCCTACATTTGCAGCGCATCAATATTCATACATTATGTCAGACGAGTTAAATATAATTGAAGAAACTGCGCTGGAGTCCATGGATAAGGCCATCAGCCACCTGGAAACAGAATTGATCAAGGTAAGGGCCGGCAAAGCCAACCCCAATATTGTAGATGGTATCGTAGTAGATTATTATGGAACGCCTACCCCCATCAACCAGATCGGTAACGTAACGGTAGCCGATGCGCGTACCCTGAATATACAGCCCTGGGAAAAGAATATGCTGCAGCCTATCGAGCGAGCTATCATCAACTCCAATATTGGCATCACTCCCCAGAATGATGGCAACATCATTCGCCTGTTCATGCCGCCTTTAACGGAAGAACGCCGCAAGCAGCTGGTAAAAACGGCGCAAGGTGAGGGAGAACATTCTAAAGTTTCCATCCGCAACATTCGCCGTGATGCTATTGAACAAGTAAGGAAACTGCAAAAAAATGGCCTGAGCGAAGATGTGGCCAAGGACGCTGAAAAGAATATCCAGGAAATGACCGACAAATACATTTTACTGGTCGACAAACATCTTTCGGCTAAAGAAAAAGAGATCATGACTGTATAGTTTTTTTACTATTCAGAAAATATACCAGCCATCCCCACTTTTAGCGGGATGGCTTTTTTTATGGGCATACCGGCTTTTTTATGAACATAAAATATAATACCTTAATTGTCTCAAACATTAACCTATGGGCAGGATCAGACTGGCAGATATCTCCACAAGGGCGCCGAAAGACTTTGACAAGGAAACCACGAAAGCAAAAACACAGGAGATCCTGGGCCAGCTGGATGAGCTGCAAAACCTGCTCTATGCGGAGTCGAAATATGCCATACTGGTTATTTTACAGGGACCTGATGCCAGTGGCAAGGATGGTGTGATCCGCAATGTATTCACCTCCATGAACCCACAGGGTATTACGGTAAAATCATTCAAAACGCCCACAGCTGCGGAGTTGAGCCACGATTTTCTGTGGCGTGTACATGAAGCAGCGCCTGCCAAAGGTATGGTACAGGTATTCAACCGCTCACAATACGAGGATATACTGATTACGCGGGTACATAAATGGATCGATGATGACATGGCGAAAAAGCGCATGAAGGCGATCAATGATTTTGAAAAGTTGTTGGAGGAGCACAACAATACGCAGATACTGAAATTTTACCTGCATGTGTCGCCCGAAGAGCAGCAGGAGCGGCTGCAGGAGCGCATTAAGGACCGTACCAAGCAATGGAAGTACAATGAAAATGACTTTGCAGAAGCGAAGCTGCTGAAAGAATACCGGAGCGCCTACGAAGATTGTTTTGAATATTGTAATGATATCCCCTGGACGATTGTACCAGCCGATCAAAACTGGTACAAAGAATATATTATAGCCTCTACACTCTTAGCTACATTAAAGAAACTGGACATGAAATTTCCCGGGTTGAAGAAAAGCAACCAGGGATATTAACTGATGTATCCCGCCAACGTACAGGCATACCTGTTTGCAGGCATTGCCGGGATGGCTATGCATTAGACCGACGGATTAATTTTGTCATGGATAAGTAATTGCCATTGTGATTTATTATATATTATTTAATTTGCTATAGTTTTTATTTCCTAACCGTTAAAAACAACTGACATGGGATTTATCAAAGAGTTCAAAGAGTTTGCAATTAAAGGAAATGTTATTGATCTGGCTGTGGGCGTGATCATTGGCGGGGCTTTTGGAAAGATCATCGATTCAGTGATCAAGGATCTGGTGATGCCATTGGTGGCGGCGGTTGTAGGGGCGCCTGATTTCAGTAATGCCTACCTGCCGTTGAAAGCGGGAATACCCACTAACCTTGCTTTGGCTGAAGCACAGAAGTTGGGACCTGTGTTTGCTTATGGTAATTTCATTACTGTTGCTATTAACTTCTTTTTATTGGCCATTGTTATTTTCCTCATGGTTAAAGCGATCAATTCCATGAAGCGTAAACAGGAAGCTGTACCTGCTGCTCCCACACCCCCTACTGCAACCGAACAGTTACTGGCAGAGATACGCGACGAGTTAAAGAAAAAGGGTTAAATGCGCGTTTATCCCGGGCATTTTGAGTATCTTCAAAATAGCCTTATTCCAAACCAAACTACCATATAATATGAGAAAATTGCTTTTACTCACGGTATTCAGTGTGTCCTGCCTGATCACCTGGGGACAGGACGCAGGCGTAAAAGATATGAAATCGCAGTCGGATAAAACGCTGGTAAATGATACATCTCATCATTCAGGCTGGAAAAAAGGTGGCTTGTTCACACTTAACGTAGGCCAGGGCGGTAGCAAGAACTGGGCAGCTGGTGCCGAAAAGTTCTCTTTTACTACTGCTGCCTATCTCAGTGTTTATGCAAATAAGAAAGCCGGAAAATTCTATTGGAATAATAACCTCGATCTGGGATACGCTATGGTCAATACCACTTCACAGGGTGTACGGAAGACCGATGATAAGATCGACCTGTACAGCAAAGCTGGTTATGAACTGTCCAAAAGTCTGAGTGTAGCTGGTGTGGTCAACTTCAGGAGCCAGTTTACCGACGGGTTTGATTATGATTACCGGGGCAAAGGATACAAACGCAGGATTTCCGGTTTCTTTGCTCCCGCTTACCTGGTAGTAGCGCCGGGTCTCGACTGGCATCCTACCGACTATTTCAGTGTTTTTCTTTCTCCCATTTCTGCCCGTTGGGTATTTGTTACCAATGAGCCCAAGAGCTACTATTATCCTGCCGGTGATCCCGGACCGGATGGCGGTGGCTTTGAAGCTCCGCTTTCTACCTTTTATGGGGTAGATCCGGCACGTGAAGTAAAAGTGGAGGCCGGCGCCTACGCTTCCATCAACTTTAATAAGGAAATACTGAGAAACGTTTCCTTTAAAAGCCGTCTCGACCTGTATTCCAATTACCTCAAAACATACCGGTTTACCCCCACAGGCCCCGATCAGTTGCAGATAACTGAGGTGAGTGCCAAACCTCAGAATGTGGATGTGTTCTGGACCAACGCCATTGTGATGAAAGTGAATAAGTACCTGAACGTTACTTATAATTTTGATCTTATATATGACGATGATGTGCGTCAGTTTGGCCCCAATGAAAATGCTGCCGGGGTCCAGTTAAGGTCATTATTGGCTGTGGGTTTTTCTGCTAAATTCTAATCAGGGATTTGCTTACATTTGTCGTTCGCAGAATAGGTCAGAAAGACCGAAAGTCGGAAAGTCCGTAAGAAGCTACAAGGGTGTACTTCTTACGGACTTTCGGTCTCCCCGTCTTCCGGACTTGTATTTTTAAAATATACCCAGTGAATCAATCCAGTTACCAGATTAAGTTGCCACAGTTTGAAGGGCCTTTTGACCTCCTGTTATTCTTTATTGAGCGGGACGAACTGGATATTTATAATATACCTATTACCAAGATCATCAAGGACTTCATGGATTATATCCATGGCGAGGATGGATTGAATATTGAGCTGTCCAGTGAATTTATCCTGTTTGTATCTACCCTCATGCGCATCAAGGCCAAAATGTTGTTACCGCGCAAGGAAATAGATGCGCAGGGGAATGAGATCGATCCACGGCAGGAATTGATTGACAAGATCCTGGAATACAAACGCTTTAAGGAGGCTTCGGCGAGAATGGCCGAAATGGAAGCTATCCGGATGCTAATGGTAAGGCGTGGTAACCTGCAGAAAGACTTGTCTTCTATTGGTGAGGAAACCGGTGAAGGCACTGAAATACAGACTATTACCCTTTTCAAATTGATGAAGACGTTTGAAAAGGTAATCAAGCGCCTGGAACAGCGCAACCTCAAGCCGGTTCATACCGTGGTGCGTTATAATTACACCATGGACGAAAGCCGGGAATATATGCTTAGTTCGGTGAAGCGGGAAAAGGTGATGTCTTTTGAAAAGATTTTCGACATCTGCCAGGACCGTATCCATGCTATTTTCCTTTTTCTTTCCATGCTCGAGCTGGTACAAATGAAGTACATGACCCTCATGGTAGGGGAAGGCCGCAATAACTTCATTCTCGAATTCAACGAACACCGCGAAGAAGATCCCATTTTTGATATGATGACACTAGGCAAGGAACCTTCGGCAGGCGAAACGCCTATTGGCGGATTGTTTGGAAATGGCCCCGTTACAGACGAAGGTTCTGATGAAGAGCCACCTGCTGACGAACCGGCTGCCGATGAGCCTTCCGCAGACGAAACGGAGTAAATATTCCTTTTACATTATTAATTGAAGATCCATAACAGTATTGGCCGCGGTGATCCATCGATCGTTGCGGCCAGTTTTTTTAAGAAATCGGGAGCTACAGTTGGGCAGCCATCACTCTGGCAAATAGGGTAAGGATCCACCTCTGCTGCCGGTACACATTCGTGGGAATGCAATACCACAAACCTTTTGAAGGCATTGCTGTTGGTGGAGTCCTGACCGTGTAACTTATAAGCCAGTCCAAACCGGCCCTTGTAAGAAGCGCCCACTTTGTACCTGCCCAGCGATGTACAGCCGCAACCCACTTCATTGCCATAGCGGCGGCCATTGAGCCATTCCTCATTGCACCGTCCGTGGGTTACCAATCCTCCACTTGTGATAGCATCCTTTTTCAGATCATATACGAATAGCCTGTTTTTCCCCGACTCAATGCTCATGTCGATGAGGAAACATACATCGGCATTGCATTTATTCCTGATAGCATACGCTCTGGCCTGGGCTGCCCGGGAAGACAATTTGAGCAGCAGCTTCTTGTGCAGCGTAGCGGCCACATCGCGGTTGACTGTTTTATAAACAGGTTTCATTTTGGAATAATACCAGGCAGCACTGGCCAGTACAAACAAAAGGATCGTGGCCAGGGCCACCAGCAGGAAACGTTTCATGATAAATGGGGTTATGGCAAAGGATCAGATGCCATACTAACGCCTCTCCATAAAAGACTGGTTAGAAATTGCTGTTAAAGATTCCTGAAAAGGAACCGGCCCCGATTCATGGTACTGAACCGGGGCCGGTAATATAATTAGTCTACGCTTGTAGTTATCATTGCAATAACGTACCTACCGTCACCTTATCTTTCATCATTTCCCGCACTGTTTGTGCAATGCCGGCTGCATCATAGCCACACTCACGGTGCAATTCTTTGAGGGAGCCATGCTCTACCAAACGATCGGGGATACCCAGCATTTTCACAGTAGCATGGTAGTTGTGTTGAGCCATGAATTCCAATACTGCACTGCCCATGCCTCCCACGATAGTGCCATCTTCAACGGTGAGCACTTTAGCATATTTTTTGAATACTTCGTGTAAAAGGGCTTCGTCCAGCGGTTTGGCAAAGCGCATATCATAATGCGCCGGGTTCAGGCCCTCTGTCTTCAGCTCACGGATGGCGGTGGTCGCAAAATTACCAGGATGGCCAAGGGTAAGAATGGCGATATCGTCCCCGTCTTTCAGCTTTCTGCCCTTACCGATGGTGATCTCTTCAAAGGGTGTTTTCCAATCGGGCATTACACCTTCTCCACGTGGATAGCGGATCACAAAAGGATGATTGTTGGTCTCCAACTGAGCAGTATACATCAGGTTACGCAATTCGCTTTCATTCATCGGTGCGCTGATCACCATATGAGGAATGCAACGGAAATAAGGAATATCATAGGCCCCATGGTGAGTGGGCCCGTCTTCTCCTACCAGTCCTGCACGGTCCAGGCAGAAGATCACCGGCAGCTTTTGTATGGCTACATCATGTACCACCTGGTCATACGCTCGTTGCATAAAGGAGGAGTAGATATTGCAAAATACCTTCAATCCCTGTGTTGCCATACCGGCACTCAGTGTTACAGCGTGTTGTTCGCAAATGCCTACATCAATTGCGCGATCCGGCATCTGCTCCATCATGAATTTGAGGGAAGAGCCGGAAGGCATGGCTGGTGTAATACCGAATATGTTTTTGTTCTTTTCTGCCAGTTCTATAATAGTATGTCCAAATACATCCTGGTATTTGGGGGGCTGTTTGGTTTCAAAGGTCTTTTTATAGATCTCGCCGGTGATCTTGTCAAACAGGCCGGGCGCATGCCATTTGGTTTGGTCTTTTTCGGCCAGTGAATAACCCTTGCCCTTCACGGTTATGATATGTAATATTTTGGGGCCGGGAATCTTCTTCAGGTCTTGCAGGGTATCTACCAGCTTGGTGATATTGTGTCCGTCAATAGGACCAAAATAACGCAGCTTCAATGCCTCAAACAGGTTGCTGCTTTTGTTGACAAATCCTTTCACACTGTGCTCCAGCTTACTGGCCATATCACGGGTGAATTTCTTACCTACCGGTAATTTGCCCAGCGCCTTCCAGATATCATCTTTCAGGCGGTTGTAAGTATGTGAGGTGGAGATGTCCGTGAGGTATTCCCGGAGAGCGCCCACATTGGGGTCGATGCTCATGTTGTTATCATTCAGGATAATGAGCATATCGGCATCGGTTACCCCGGCATGGTTCATCGCTTCAAAGGCCATACCGGCTGTCATGGAACCGTCGCCAATAACGGCTACCGACTTACGGTTCTCGCCCTTGTGCCTGGCAGCTATGGCCATACCCAGTGCCGCAGAAATAGAAGTAGAAGAATGCCCTACGCCAAAAGTGTCGTATTCACTTTCACTGCGTTTGGGAAAACCGCTCAGGCCGTTGTATTTCCTGTTGGAACTGAAATTGTCTTTGCGGCCGGTCAATATTTTATGGCCATAAGCCTGGTGGCCTACATCCCATACGAGCTGATCATAAGGGGTATTGTAGATATAATGCAGGGCTACAGAAAGTTCTACTACGCCTAAACTGGCGCCAAAGTGGCCACCGTGAACGCTTACTACGTCAATGATATACTGACGTAATTCATCACACAGTTGATGCAGCTGTTCTCTGCTGAGCTGCTTTACATCTGCCGGTGATTCGATCATTTTGAGTAAGGGGCCGGGAGCAATTTCCATCGGGAGAAAATTTATGCCCCAAAAATACTACTTTATCGCTTGAAATTCAGGGAATCCGGCTTTCCCTGGCCGGATAGCCCATTTCGATGGCGCCGGCTATTTTATACAGGATTGGAATATAGGCTGCAATTTGATATATTCGATTGATTTTTAATAGAATGATGTACATTGAGCCGCAAAAAGGGTGGTATTCGCATGCCGATAGCCCGGCTTTTAAGCCATATATCCAAAATACGGTAGGAGGGCTACCCAAATGTATAGTTTTGCTTAGACCCAAATTCTGAGATGGCGAAAAGAAATTCATATTACTGGCTTTGCCAGATAGGTGGCTGGGGCCTGGTAGGGCTTTCCATGTTGTTCTATGCTTTTACATTCAAAGAGGAAATATCCAACGCATATCTCTACCGGATACTCATCTACATTGTATCGGGTATTGTAAGCACCCATATTTTGCGGGAGTTTCTTAAACGTACCAATTGGTTGCTACTGCCCATTGAAAAGATGGTAACCCGGTTGGCCGCCGCTGTGATCATTACCAGTATTCTTTATGGCTTGCTGGTATTGGGAGCTTATGAAGCATTCAAATTCGAGAACAAGAATAAGCTCGATTTCTCCACCCGCCTGTTTGCCAACGTGCTGAACATTGGTATTTTCATGATCCCCTGGATCCTGCTGTATTATTTCTACCATTACATTGAAAAAAGCCGTCGTCAGCAGGTAGATACCTTAAAGCTCGAATCGCTGGTAAAAGAGCTGGAACTAAAGACCATCAAGTCCCATATCAATCCGCATTTTATTTTTAACGCGCTCAATAGCATACGGGCACTGATCGATGAAAATCCCAATCGCGCCAGGAATGCCATTACCGAATTAAGTAATATCCTGCGCAGCAGCATGCAGGCCGAGAAACTGGAAACGGTTCCATTTGAGAAAGAGCTTAACATTGTAAAAGATTACCTCGCGCTGGAATACATACGTTTTGAAGACCGCCTTCGTATTGAGTACCAGATAGATGAAGATACGCTCGACCAGCCTGTGCCTCCCATGATGTTACAAACCCTGGTAGAAAATGCCATCAAACATGGCATCGGCAAGCAGATCAGCGGCGGTATTGTAAAAGTAGTTTCCGATTTCAGGAATGACTTCCATGAGCTTATTGTATTGAATTCAGGCTCTCTGAATGGGGGGCATTTGAATGGCGATGGATTTGGGCTCTCCAGTACTAAAAACAGGCTGCAGTTATTATTTGGTGAAAAAGCTAACTTTGAAATCAAACAGGTAGATGCGGGATTGGTAGAAGCAAGGATCTTAATTCCTGTTGAAATAAAATAATGGACGTATGATCAAAGCGATTATTATTGATGATGAAAGGCTTGCCAGGAATGAACTGAAGAAGCTGTTGATGGAATTTCCTGAAATTGAAGTGGTGGCAGAAGCAGCCAATGCAGGAGAAGGTATTGAAAAGATAGAACATATCAATCCCGACCTCGTATTCCTTGATATTCAAATGCCTGGTAAAACAGGTTTTGATATGCTGTCCGAACTGGACAGGACTCCCAATGTGATCTTCACTACGGCGTATGATGAATATGCCCTCAAAGCTTTTGAGGTCAATGCACTCGACTACCTGCTGAAGCCGGTAGAGCCCAAGAGGCTGGCAGATGCCATCCAAAAACTGCATATGCAGGATGAGCGGGGAGAGACGAATCCTTTGCCGCTCAACGTGAATCGTTCCATACTCAGTGAAAATGACCAGGTGTTTGTAAAGGATGGTGAGCGTTGCTGGTTTGTGAAACTGTCGGATATCCGTTTGTTTGAAAGTGTGGGCAATTACGCTAAGGTATATTTCGGGCCCAATAAGCCCCTCATCTTAAAATCGCTCAATGCCCTGGAAGAAAGGCTGGATGAGAAAACTTTTTTCCGGGCCAACCGCAAGCATATTGTCAATCTCCGGTTGATTGATAAAATTGAACCTTATTTCAATGGCGGTTTGCTGCTGGAATTGAAGGGAGGCGAGAAAATTGAAGTGAGCCGTCGTCAAACGGTGAAGTTCAAAGAAATGATGAGCCTTTAGCGATTCCCGATTAGGGATATAACATTTAGCATTGCTCCGCGCAACCTTAAACCTATTACACCACTACATGATGAAGAAACTTACCATTTTTATTACCGTATTTACAATCGGTACAACCGGCTTTTCCCAATCCATCGACAAGATTATTAATGTTACGGAAGTAGAACGTGTGGAACGTGTGCTTTCGGCTGATGATATGCAGGGGCGTAAACCATTTACCCCAGGTATCGATAAAGCGGCTGCTTTTATTGCCGATGAGTTTAAGAAAGCCGGACTGAAGCCGGTTGATAAGAATTCCTACCTACAGTCTTTTAATATGCTGCGGATCAAGTTTGTTTCCGCAAAAGGTACATTGAATGGCAAGGCGGTGGAAGAACGGGATATTCTCGCCTTAAGCGACAAGCCTGTACTGACTATAACGGAATCGGCCCAATACCAAAAGGTACAAGTATCCAAGGACAGCCTTTACCCGGTATATATGCGGCTTTCCAGCACCCCGGGTAATTACCTGCTGGTAGTTGATACAAGTGCCAGGAACCTGTTCAATAACCTCAGACGGCGTTCTACTTTGTTTGCCCCTGCTTCCAGTATCGTAGGTTTGCTTACTACCGAAGATCCTGCTACATACAGCATTGAGTACAACCAGGAAGTAACAGCCATGCCATTGAATAATGTAGTGGGCATATTGCCTGGTAAGGGCAAGAAGAAAGAAGAATATGTGATCTTCTCCGGTCACTATGATCACCTGGGTATTGGCAGGCCCAATGCGGCAGGTGATTCCATTTACAACGGCGCCAATGATGATGCTGCCGGTACCACAGCGGTTATTATGCTGGCGCATTATTTTGCTAAGCAAAAGAACAATGAACGTACCATCGTGTTTGCTGCCTTTACAGCAGAAGAATCCGGTGGTTTTGGGTCACAACATTTTTCCCGCCAGTTTGAGCCGGATAAAGTAATGGCCATGTTCAATATTGAAATGATCGGTACTGACAGCAAGTGGGGTAATAATTCAGCTTACATTACCGGTTATGAAAAAACCGATATGGGAAAGATATTGGAGAAGAACCTCGAAGGCTCCAATTTCAAGTTCTATCCTGATCCTTACCCAGATCAACAATTATTCTACCGGTCGGATAATGCTACCCTGGCCAGGCTGGGCGTGCCGGCGCATACTATTTCAACATCCAAAATGGATAGTGAGAAAACTTACCATACCCAGGAAGATGAAATTGAAACGCTGGACCTGAAGAACATGACAGAGATTATTAAAGCCATTGCCCTCAGTTCCACTTCCATTGTGGCCGGAAAGGATACTCCTTCCAGGGTAGAGGCCAGTGCATTGAAAAGATAATTTGATAATATGGGAATTTTGAAATGCCGCTATTCATCAGGAATTATGAATAGCGGCATTTTCACATTTATATATTTCAAATTAACACATTGCCTTATTTAAGCATGCCATTGATCTTCTTTACCAACTTTGCCCTGTGACTGGGACGGAGCGCTTCCATATCAGCCACTTTCCCATCTTTGCCTACCAGTATATAACGCGGTATACCCGTGATATTGAATTTTTGACCCAGTAGTTGGCCATCATTCTCGTTGGCATAATAATGTTCTCCTTCGATACCCACTTCCCTGATGGTAGATTGCCATGACTGCTTACTGCAGCCGATGCCTATATAAAGGAATACTACCTCCTTGCCGGCGAGCTCTTTTTGCAGCGCTTTGGAATGAGGCATTTCACCTATACAAGGCCCGCACCAGGGCGCCCAGAAATCAATATATACTACCTTGCCCTTGTAGGGTTTCATCAGCTTGTCGAAAAAGCGATCACTGGTTGAGTCACTAAATGTGGTGAAGACCGGGTTGGCCCTGAAAGAGTTGGCCGGCGGGCTATCTCCTGCAAAAGGACGGGCATACCCCTGCAACAGGGGCGCGGCTGTGATAGCCAGCAGGAACAGGATGGGATTTTTCATATTGTGTGGGTTATTGATGCGTCAAAATAAGTGTTTCACCGGGAAGCCGCAAGTAAGTTTTTGTAAAGAACAACCGGTTGAAAATCAATACCAACGGGGCTGTATTACAAAAAGCTGTATATTTATTCATCATTTAAAGCCAATCCGGTCACATTTTTGAAGGATAAGCTTTATTTTACTAACCTTAAAAGTATTTATTATGGCAGATGTACAATTGACTGCATACAATGTAAAGACAAAGGAGAAAGGAGTACCTATTCAGGATGCAGTGATTACTAAAACCGCCAAGGGAGCTTATATGGCACAAGGAAATGATGGTAAGGGTAATAAACTCACTACCCTGTTGGGTGAAGAGAAAGCCCTGGCAGCTATTGCAGCTGGTGTGGCAAAAAAAGGCTGGGAATAACTATTACGGATGCTATTCAGCCCCGAGCCGGATGTATCCACCGATAGCATAAAAGCTTTTACTGTATTATCGTCATAAAGCCGTTTGAAAGAACGGCTGTTGATTAAAAACACGGTCTGATCGTTACTGATCCGGCCGTGTTTTCTTTGTAGAAGGGCATAAATATAATTTAACACTAATCTAACTGGGAAGTTGCTGCGCACATGAGGTATTGCCTGCTATATATGCTGCTATTGCTACTGTTCAGTAGCGCAGTAACTGCGCAGTCCAATGACAATTATTTCCCCAATGGTTCGGCTTTCCGGGAGAATTGTAACTGTTACACGCTCACCAATGAACAGGGCACGCAATCAGGCTCTGTCTGGAATAAAATTAAGATCGATCTTACACAGTCTTTCGATTACAAATTCAACATCAACCTTGGTACCCGCGATGCGGATGGGGCCGATGGGATGGTATTCGTATTGCAAAATATTAGCCTCAGCATTGGCACTACAGGAGAAGGCATGGGATTTAGTGGTGTAACGCCTTCTATCGGTATACCTATTGATACCTGGCAAAACGCCAATCAGAACGATCCTGCCTTTGATCATATTTCCATTAACCGCGATGGTGATGTAAACCATACCTCTGCCAATAACCTGGCCGGACCGGTAAGCGCCCTTTCAGGGAACAACAATATTGAAGACGGTCAATGGCATACGCTTCGCATTATCTGGAATGCGGTAACCAAATCCATATCGGCACAGATTGACGGGATAGATCGTGTGCAGGCTACCATTGACCTGGTAGCGCAGGTATTTAATAATAACCCTGTTGTTTATTGGGGATTTACAGCTGGTACCGGCGGATCCTATAATCGCCAGCGTTTTTGTACTTCCCTCAATCCTGGTTTTTCACTCCCGCCCAATCAACTCACTTGCTTTCCTACGTCCCTGCAGTTCCATGATAATTCCCTTTCATTCGGTACTATTTTAAAGTGGTATTGGGATTTTGGCGATGGCACCCGGGATTCAGTACAAACACCTGATCCGCATGTGTATGCTGCACCTGGTATTTACCAGGTGAAACTGAACATATTTGGGAATGATGGTTGTTTGTCCGATACTTTTAAAACAACAATTACAGTAGGCTCAAAACCGGTCGCCAATTTTGGACCTCCGCCGCCACCTTATTGTGATGAAGAGATCGTGCCATTCACCGATTCTTCCAAAGTACAATACGGGACTATCAATAGCTGGGAATGGAAAGTAGACAATGGCCCACCCCTTGTTCAAGCCACTCCTGGCTATCAGCAGCCTTTTACCTATGGCCCGCACTCGGTTTCCTTGCAGGTAAAAACAAAGGAAGGCTGCCTCTCTGACCCGATTACAAGGCCGCTTTCCATGTATCCCTCTCCCGCAGTAGACATGAGCTTCTCCGATACCTGTTTTCGGGTACCTGCTCTACTTGCCGCCGTCAATCTTACCCAGGCTATTCCCATACAACAATGGTATTGGAGACCGGGTGATGGAACGCTCGACAGCACGGCCAGTATTCACCATACCTACAATAATGGGGGTCAGTATACAGTAAAACTCTATGCTGTGGCGGATAATGGCTGTCATTCTGATACGGTCGAAAAGCCGATCAGGATCTATGAGACTCATGCCTTTGCAGGTAATGATACCGTGGTTACAGACAATCATCCCCTGCCGTTGAATGGTTCGGGTGGGGTACTGTACAGCTGGTCACCACCCGAAGGATTAAGTGATCCTGCCATCGCCAATCCGGTCGCGCTGATCAAAAAAAGCACTTCTTACGTCCTCACCGCTTATACCCCCATGGGGTGCGCCACCACCGATACGATCAGGATCAAGGTATTCAAAGGGCCTGCCATCTATGTGCCCAATGTTTTTTCACCCAACGGCGATAACCGGAACGATCGCTTCCGGATGACCGCCGTAGGCATCACCAATATATATTATTTCCGCATTTTTAACCGCTACGGACAAGTGGTATACAACTCCACCAATCCCAAAGATGGGTGGGATGGCACCATTAAGGGCCAGCCCCAACCCACAGGTACTTATGTTTGGATGGTAAGTGGTAAGGACTTTGCCGGACAGCTGCACGAACAAAAAGGTGCATTTATGCTGGTACGGTAAAGCGATAACAGAGGTAAGCACATAAGTAGAAAGGCATATCGTGAATCAGACACTGATTTTTATAGAAAGTTTAAGCCCTTTGTAGATTTAGCCGCTATTTCTTTTGCCTAGGATAAAATCAACGCCAAACGTAAAAGAGCTCATCAGGTTAAAGTACACGTTTGAATACCTGCTAGTAGGGTTGCCCTCGTATTTGTTTTTGGTGTATGAATAGCCTGCACCACCAAAATTTACAGTAAGCAGCAATTTGGGCAAAGGCTGGTAATAAATACCTGGTATTGCACCTACACTATATTCGGTAGCAGTCGCCTTATTTTTATCACCAACATCATTTTTGTTCACCTCCTTCCGGAAGGAAATGCCACCGTTGGCTTCAATATACCAGCCGATCTGTTTTTTTATAGGCATATAATGCCGCCAGTATAATCCGCCGCCTATGCTGGTGGCAGATAGCCTGTTGGAAGAAGTTTCAGATTTGCTGGTCTGGTATCCAAAATTTGTGCGAAAACCCACAACTGAGTTATGCCCCAGGCCAAATCCTATGCGGGGTGAAAGATTGGAGTTTGAGCTGGAACCACTGTTATTACCGCTACTATTACCGTAGTATACCCCCATCGTAGCGCCTAACAATACATCGCCTTTTTGTACCTGGGCGGTAAGTGTTGCTGTAGAAGAAATAATAATGGCAAGTAAAAGTAAAGTTTGTCTTTTCATAAAAGTGTTTTAGTGTTTCACAAATATGAAAAGCAAAAAGGAAGTAAAGAATAGTCCTTACTTCCTTTCACACAGATTTATGTTAAGTAAATCAGAATGTTAACAGCATTAACTGATAGACCCATAGCCCATATAACTATGTAGCACAGGTGGTAATTCTATGCCGGTTTCTGCCTGGTTGTTTTCCAACAGGCAGGCCAGTATACGGGGAAGGGCCAGTGAACTTCCATTGAGCGAGTGAACCAACTGGTTTTTACCATTGCTGTCTTTAAAGCGCACTTTCAGGCGATTGGTTTGATAGGCTTCGAAGTTTGAAACAGAACTCACCTCCAGCCATTTTTCCTGTGCAGCGCTGAATACTTCAAAGTCGTAGGTTTGGGCCGAAGTAAAACCCATATCGCCTCCACACAGGTTCAATATGCGGTAAGGCAGCTTGAGCGATTGCAGTAGTTTTTCTATATGGCTTACCATTTCTTCCAGTACCTCATAGCTTTTATCGGGATGTACCAGTTGTACCACCTCTACCTTGTCAAACTGGTGCAGGCGATTCAGGCCACGTACATCCTTGCCATAACTGCCGGCTTCACGACGGAAGCAGGGCGTATAGGCGGTCATCTTTACCGGGAGGTCGGCCTCTTTCAGTAACTCGTCGCGGTAGATATTTGTCACCGGCACCTCAGCCGTTGGGATCAGGTAAAAATTATCCTCCGTTACAAAATACATTTGCCCTTCTTTGTCGGGCAACTGGCCGGTACCGAAGGCAGAAGCTTCGTTGACCATATGCGGAGGCATATATTCTGTGTAGCCGGCGGCGGTATTATAATCCAGGAAATACTGGATCAGCGCCCGTTGCAGTTTAGCCCCCTTGCCGATATAGACCGGGAAACCACTGCCTGTAATTTTATTGCCCAGTTCAAAATCAATGATATTGTATTTTTTGGCCAGGTCCCAATGCGGCACGGCGCCATTGTGCAAAGTGGGTTTATGGCCTCCTTCGCGTACAAGCACATTCTCTTCCGGCGTTTTGCCCGGAGGCACTTTGGCCGATGGCAGGTTGGGAAGTCTCACAATCGTATCCTGCAATTGTTTTTCTACCACTGCCAGCCTGTCCGCAATAGGCTGCTGTGCAGATTTTAAGGTAGCTACTTCCTGCTTTTTGGCATCAGCTTCAGCTTTTTGTCCTTTGGCCATGAGTTGGCCGATCTCTTTGGCCGAACTGTTTAATTTCGATTGCGCGTTTTCCGATTCAAGCTGCAGTTTTTTACGTTCATCATCCAGCGAAATAATTTCATCCACCAGTTGAAGGTCTTTAAAATTCTTGATCGTCAGTCGTTCCTTTACCAGTTCTGTATGCTGGCGAATAAATGATACCTGTAACATCGCAATTCAAATTTGGGCAAAGATAATTGGGGATTGATGGATTTTGGGGATTGGGTCGATATTTTACCGATTATAAGTTGACCGGGTATTACTGCTTATCTGCGGAAGCTTTTTTATAGACATCCGGATTGCGGATCTGCATAAAGATATCAGGGTTGGGAAGGGGTGTAAACCCAAATTGGGCGTACAGGCCATGCGCATCGCGGGTGCCAAGCTCAAAACGCCGCAGGCCCTGCAGGTCGGGGTAGTCCAGTATCGCCTTCACCAGCCATTTGCTCAATCCTTTACCGCGGTACGCCGCATCAATAAATACGTCGGCCAGGTAGGCATAGGTGGCCAGGTCGGAGATCACCCGGGCAAAACCGATCTGTTGCTGTCCTTTGTAAACCCCAAAGCACAGCGAGCCCTGAATGGATCGTTTTACTGTATGCAGGGGAATACCTTCTGCCCAGTAGGAGGTAGTGAGAAACTGATGAATATAGGGAATGTTTAATGTGTCTTTGTCAGTGGATATCGTATAATCGTCCTTTGTTGCTATTATCATCGTCAAGGCTTTGTACAAAAATAAGTATTGGACAGAAGCTGCGAGCCAATACAGTAGGGGCGATCGCTTGATGCTCGCAACTCATAGCCCGAAACTTTTCTTATTCCCTATCTTTGCGGCATGCAAATACAGGATGATCTGCAGAGTCGCTGGTGGAACCTGGAAGCCAGCCTGGTAGAGCGGTTTGGAAAAAAGCCGGATCTGGAAACTATTTTATTCCTGATCGGTATCCAGGAGTTTGGGGATATACGTCCCAAATTTACCAAGGAACAGAAGCAGGACCTTATACATGTTGCCGTATGTTCCCTGCTGTCGCAAAGCGGCTATTATGAGATCGAATCGGTGGACGAAGATGGGTGGCCGCATTTCAAACAATTGAAAAGCCTGCCCGAATACAATATGATCGAACAGGAAAATTTTCTGAAAGACCATATTTTATTATACTTTCAACAGCACGGGTTTCAATAGTCAATGCCATTAATTTGCTGCAAGCAAACCGCTAATACCTAACCGCTAACGGCTATTCATGCACAAAATATTTATCCTGGCAGGGTTAACGATGATCACTGCCTCCTGTAATCCCTGGCTGGGAAATGGGCTACGTAAGAACGATAGGCGCAAGGATGTGGAAATGGTGACTGATAAAGGTACGATGGTCATTCGCTTGTCGGACAGTACCCCGCTTCACCGCGACAATTTCCTCAAACTGGTAAGACAGGGCTTTTATGACAGCATCCTTTTTCACCGGGTGATCAGGAAATTTATGGTACAGGCCGGCGATCCCAACAGCAAGCGGTCAAAGCCGGGAGAATCCCTGGGCGATGGCGGACCGGAATACACCATACCGGCTGAGTTCCGGACCAGCATGTTCCACAAGAAAGGGATGGTGGCCGCCGCCCGCACCGGGGACGATATCAACCCCCAGCGGGCCAGTAGCGGCGCCCAGTTTTATATTGTACAGGGAAAGGTATTTACCGATGTAGGGCTGGATTCTGTGGAGAAGTTCAGACTCAAAGGACGCAAATTGCCGCCCGCTCACCGGGAGGTTTATAAAACCCTGGGCGGCGCCCCGCATCTCGACCAGAATTACACCATTTTTGGGGAAGTGATCAAAGGGCTGCCGGTAATTGACAGCATTGCCTCGGTACCCACCAGTGGGCGTGACGGAGGCGACCGACCCCTGCAGGATGTCCGGATCATCAAAGCACGGCTGGTAAGGAGAAAATAAAGGAAGTCCGGAAGTCCGTAAGTCCGAAAGTCGGTAAGACTGAGAGAAAATGCACTGCGGAACCGGCCAAAGAGAAGTTTTTACTTTCGGACTTTCCGTCTTATCCGTCTTTCCGACTTTTACTGTAATATTGCAGCACAAAATTCAACAGCATGAACATTCCCGCAAATCTTCGCTATACCAAGGACCACGAATGGGTGTTATTGGAAGGCAATACAGCAACAATAGGCATTACCGATTTTGCACAAGGAGAATTGGGCGATATTGTATATGTGGACATTAGCACTGTGGGCAAAACACTGGCAGCAGAAGAGGTGTTTGGGACCGTAGAAGCGGTTAAGACCGTTTCCGACCTGTTTTTGCCTGTAGCTGGTACCATTACCGCTATCAATCCCGCACTCGATGGTGCCCCCGAACTGGTTAATTCCGACCCTTATGGTGAAGGATGGATGGTAAAAGTGACCGTTAGCAACCCGGCAGATGTAGACGGATTGCTGGATGCGGCTGCTTATGGAAAATTAGTAGGGGCCTAGAAATCCAACGATATTCAAATTACGTTTATAAAAGAGTGGGTCATTCCACTCTTTTTTAGTTATATTGAGCATCGCTTTGGGTAAAACACATTTTTGAGCGCCATTCCTACATATACGGAACAGGAACTGGTCTCCCTGCTTAAAAACAGGGATAATAAGGCTTTTGGTTATCTCTACGATCATTATTCTGGCGCTTTATACAGTATCATATTGCAGATATTGAACGATACGGAGCTTGCCAACGACGTATTACAGGATGTTTTTGTCAATATCTGGCGAAAAATAGACAGCTACGACTCCACGAAAGGGCGCTTATTTACGTGGATGCTCAACATTGCCCGCAATGCTTCTATTGATACGCTACGTTCCAAAACCTACCAAAACGACCGGAAAAACCAATCTATGGATAACCAGGGTGAAGAACCCCTGGTAGCGCTTGTTACACAAGTGAATGTAGACAATATAGGGTTCAGGAAAGTATTGGCCCAATTGAGAGATGAACAACGTTTGTTAATCGACCTGGCCTATTTTAAAGGCTATACACATGAGGAAATCGCGGAAATGGAAAAACTTCCGCTGGGCACTGTGAAAACACGCATCAGAAGTGCATTGATTCAATTAAGGGGATTTTTAAAGTGAATATAAAAGATTACATATCAAGTGGCATAGTACAAAGCTATGTATTGGACCAGGCAGATGCAGCCGAGCGTGCTGAGTTTGAAATGCTCAGCGCCCAATACCCCGAGCTTGTTGCCGAACGCAAAGCATTCGAGGAAGCCCTCGAAAAATTCGCTTTGCAAAATGCGGTTGTACCACCGCGACAGGTTAAGGACGGATTTTTAGAAGCTATTCAGAACCCTTCTATAAATCAATCTAAAGTCATCACAATGGAACAACACTCAAATGCACCTGTTCGAAAGAACGGCGGATTACGTTTTATGGCCGCTGCCTCTGTGGTTTTACTGCTTGCCTGTGCCTGGTTTGCCTATCGTTTCTACAATCAGGCCAATGAACTGAAAACTTCCAACCTCGATCTTCAAACCCGGCTCGATTCGGCCGAGAACACCCTTAACAAGATCGTCGATGAACAAAAACTGATCAAGGATCCAAACATCACTGTAGTGAACATGGTAGGCTCTACCGCCGCACCCCAATCTTCAGCCAACGTATTTTGGGATACCGCATCTGCCTCCGTATTCCTGATGGTCAAGAACATGCCCAAACTGCCCAATGATCAGCAATACCAGTTGTGGGCGCTGATAGAAGGCAAGCCTAAGAGCCTTGGTGTATTTGATTCCCTGCAAAACAATGTTGTCCTTAAAATGGACAATACCAAGAAAGCAGATGCCTTTGCCATTACTATAGAAAAGAAAGGTGGCAATCCATCTCCTACACTGGAAAAAATGCAGTCATCCGGGCGAACGAAAGCCCCGCTATAAATCATTTTAGCAGATTAATCCCTGCTCACTGGTCTTGCAGTAGTCTGCCCCCGGCAGAATACGCAAGACCTTTCTCTTTTAAAGCCCCTCTTTTTGAATTATCTTTCCGCCAGTATGCGATCACTTTTACAAAAACTCTGCGCTAAGAAATTACTCCCCATTATTTGGACCATTATTACCATTGTTTTGTTGTGCCTTCCAGGCTCTTCCATTCCCGGAGATGGCATTGTGTTCAACATTCCCAACTTTGATAAGATTGTGCATGTAATACTCTTTGGAGGGATCGTGCTCTTGTGGGGGGCGCATTATGTCTTCAGACCCGAAAAGCTTCAGGGCTGGCAGAAACTGATTATTTTATTGGCTATTCTGAGTACTGCCCTGGGAATTGTCCTTGAATATGTACAGTTTTACTTCATTCCCCAACGCAGTTTTGACAAATACGATATTGTGGCAGATGCCTCCGGCGCTATAGCCGCCATGTTTTTAGTCCTGTTTCTATCTCCCAGGCAAACGGTTAAAGGCTGATATACAGTTTATTGCAAAAAAATGGCCCTTGTAGAAACAAGGGCCGTAACCAAAACTAACTGCTTATGAGAAAATTGACTGCTTTATGTAAGTCTTTAAAAAAGAACTTCAAAATATAGTAACGCAAATCCAGTGCCATTAGTATGATCCCCGCCGTTAAAGAAGGTTTAAAACCGGTACCGGGATTTGCTGAAAAAAGATCGAAAGAAAGAACTCATTTGCTTGACAACACAAAGGAACGACCCCTGCATATATTTTCCATTTACTTTATGGATTTTTTCAAAATGTTAACATTCTTTAGCAGCTAAATCGACATTTAATAGGCTATTTCGATGGGTTTTAATGCCCTCCATCTATTAAAAGAATATTAAACTTGTTCGGTTTGCGCCTACTAACGGCTGAAAAAGCCTTTTACTGAGTCGAGCAGGTTACCACCACCTTGCCCACCTGAGAACATGGCCATCACATCCTGCAGGTCTGTATCGCCATCACCATCCTTATCCAAACCTCCCTGCGTTACCTTACCCAGCAATCCCTGGATATTGACACCTTCCGACCTTCCTCCGGAAAGCTGGTTGAATATGCCTTGTATATCAAAGCTGTTGTCCCCGGGATCATTCGTTTTGCTTACCAGTTTCTGCAATACATTGGGCACCAGGTTGCCGGCAATGCCATTAGCAGCCTGTTGATCAAAGCCAAACTTATTCATCAGCTGCTGGATCACATTGCCCGAAAGGTTTTGTACTACCGGGTTATTACCCGAAGGAGCTTCCTGTCCACCAAATAACTTCAATACATCCTTAAGGCCACCCGAAGAAATTACATCCTGTAAGCCACCTGCAATAGATTGACCCGTAGCTGATATGACTTCTTCATTACGTTCATTAGGCACCGTGGGATTGTTGATGATGGCATCACCTGCCTGCTCACGTACGAGGTTGATAAGATTGTCTAACATAAACGATGTGTTTAAAAATGATGAAGTTGGTTTATATCAATCACATCCACAGCTTCTGTGCATGGGGAACAGCTGTTGCGGCGTAGGTACTATAAAAATACTTCAAATCCCGTTCACAATAGTCCTGGCGAAGTATTGTGAGCGGGATTTAATAATGCGGTAAGATCGTGCAGCGTCAGTAATGCGGCGGTGTTGTCCGGCTTTATTAGTCTTGCTTAGCCATTTTTTCGGCATTTTCAGCAAACTGTAAGGCTTCTAAAAATTCATTGATATTTCCGTTCATAACATCGTCCAGGTTATAGACCGTCAACCCAATCCGGTGATCGGTAACCCGGCCCTGGGGGTAATTGTAGGTACGGATCTTGGCACTGCGGTCGCCCGTACTTACCAGGCTTTTACGGTGCCGGGCAATTTCATCTTCCTGCTTACGTACCTGCTCCTCGTACAGCCTGGTACGCATCATTTGCATGGCCTTTTCACGGTTGCCGAGCTGCGACCGTTCTGTCTGGCACACGACTACCGTGCCCGTCGGGATATGCGTAAGCATTACCTTGGTTTCTACCTTGTTTACGTTCTGGCCACCGGCGCCCCCGCTTCGGGCTGTTTCCATTTTTACATCTGCCGGGTTCAGTTCAAAGTCTACTTCTTCCGCTTCCGGCATCACAGCTACCGTAGCAGCTGAAGTATGTACACGCCCTGAAGCTTCCGTATCCGGTACCCGCTGTACCCGGTGAACACCACTTTCAAATTTGAGCGTGCCATACACATCATCTCCCGTTACTTCCAGCTGCACCTCTTTATAACCCCCAACTGTTCCTTCTGTTTCACTCAGGATGGCCGTTTTCCAGCCCCTGCGTTCGCAATAACGCAGGTACATGCGCAGCAGGTTGCCGGCAAATAAACTGGCTTCATCACCACCGGTACCGCCCCTGATCTCTATGATCACGTTCTTCTGGTCCTGCGGATCTTTTGGTATCAGCAATTGACGTATTTCAGCTTCCAGCTTCGTTTTCTTTTCTTCCAGTAAGGGCAATTCTTCCTTGGCCAGTTCGCGCAATTCCTCGTCATCCCCTTTCATGGCCGCCCGGTAGCTCTCCAGGTCATTCAATACCTCTTTATATTGCGATTGGGCTGTTACTATCTTCTCCAGATTGCGATACTCCTTGCTCAATTCCGTAAACTTCTTGTTATCGCTTACTATAGCAGGATTGGTTAATGCAACTCCAAGATCCTCAAATCGGGCCCTGATCGCGTCCAGTTTGTCTAACATGTTTGCTGTATTTTTACGAAATCCTGAGAGGTGGCGGGGTTGATGCCAACACTTACCCCTTTCAGAACGTTAATCCCTGGTTATTAAGGCTTGCAAAGTTAATCGTTTCAAAGTTTACATGGGGTACAGAAAATTCACCGCCGAACATTTATTTACCGGTCACCGCCTGCTGAAGAACCACGTGCTGGTTACTGATGAAAAAGGTATGGTAGAGGCCGTCCTGCAGGCTGCAGAAGCAGGGAGCGACATACAAACCTTCCCCGGCATCCTGGCCCCTGGGTTTGTCAATGCCCATTGTCACCTGGAACTCAGTCATATGAAAGGCGCCATCGAACCCCATACCGGCATGATCGACTTCCTGCTGGGGGTAATGGGACGCCGGTTTGTTGAGGAGGATACCATTTTCCAGGCCATCGCCGATGCAGAAACCGCTATGTTTCAAAATGGTATTGTAGCTGTAGGAGATATCTGCAATACTGTTCATACGATCCCACAAAAAATAAAGCAACGTCTTTATTACCACAATTTTATTGAGGCCACCGGGTTCCTGGCAGCTACCGCCCGGGCCCGGTTTGAGGCTGCCAGGGATGTTGGGCAACGCTTCCGGGAAGCCGGAGTCGCCCGCGAAAAAAATACCTCCCTGGTTCCTCATGCGCCCTATTCAGTTTCACCAGCTCTGTTTGAGCTCATTACCACGTTGGAGGGCAATGAACTGCTTACCCTGCACAACCAGGAAAGTGAGGACGAGGACGCATTTTTCAGCGCCGGTACCGGTGGTTTCCATCGATTATACCAGGCCCTCGGGCTCGATATTTCATTTTATAAACCAGCCGGTAAAAGCAGCCTACAAACCTGTTTGCCCAGGTTCCATACAACCCAGTCCCTCCTGTTGGTGCACAATGTGACAACCAGCGAAGCCGATCTGCAATTTATCCGTGATCAGCAACCCCAACTGCCCGAGTGCCATTTCTGCCTTTGTCCCAATGCCAACCTGTATATTGGAAATGGACTGCCCGATATAGACCTTCTGCGTCGTTATGCGGTGCCCCTGGTGATCGGGACCGATAGCCTGGCATCCAATCACCAGCTGAGCATTTTGGCAGAACTAAATACACTCCGGCTTCACCATCCGGAAATACCCGTGGAAGAACTGTTACAATGGGCAACCATCAATGGTGCAAAAGCATTGCGTGTCCAGCATCGCTTTGGCAGCTTTGAGAAAGGGAAAACACCCGGCGTTTTAATATTGGAGAATGATCTAAGTAAAGTGCAGCGATTGCTATAGCCACGATCAGCCACCGACTCTCAACTCTCAACTCCCGGCCGAACCCACTAGCCCAGCACCTCCTGCAGTACCGGCAAAGTCTTCAGTGCCCCAAAATCAGGCACATGCAAGGCATAAAAGGTCTGGTAGGCTTGTAGCAACACCCGCCTCATTTCCTTGTTCAGCTGTATCTCTTTCAGCTCATGCGGTTGCATTACTTTCAATAATTGTGATGTGATAAAACTGTAATGCCCTTGCAGAAAATAGGGGTGTATCGGATGTTCATGTACAAACTCCCCTTCCTGCAGGTCGAGGTAAGGATGTTCCTCCGAATAATCGTCACTAAAACGGAAGCCATAAAAGCTCGTCAGGTGCAACGCAAAGAACAGCGAAAAGTTGGCCGTAACCTGATCGTCAGCTTCATCCAGGTGTATGAAGGCGTCTTCAATAAAATGAAACAGGTCGGGATTGGCCTCAGGTTGCTTCAACGTCTTTTGCAATAACTCTACCATGAACAGGGCTACTGAATTCTTGACCACATTGAAGAACAGGTGCTGGTAAATATGCCCCCATTTGAACTCCTTGATGCGTTGCAGGTTCTTCAGGTCATTGTGGTATACCACCAGGTCCAGTATGGCTGCCGGCTGGAACATATTGGCCTTGCCCGGCCCTTTTTTGGAAGAAGTTCTGACCCCATTCACCAGGTATGATTGTGCGCCAAACAGTTCCGTATAGATGGTCACGATGATGCTCGTTTCACCATACTTTACTGTTCTTAATACAATACCTTTGGTTGAATGGATCATTTTTTTATAAATACTATTTTCGTCACCGTTTTCTCTTGTTTATTGTCATCACTTACCAATACCAGGTATACTCCTGTTGAAATCGTCCTCCCTTTATAATCCTTCCCATTCCAGATCGCTTGTCCGCCCAATGCCCTTGTTTGAAATACCAGCCGGCCATCCAGTTCAGCTATTTTGACGATCGCATTGTTGGCCACTCCCCGGATAGCGATGGTGCCCGTATACCCTGGCGGCACCGGATTGGGAAATGCCAGCACATTTGTATTGGAAGTATTTCCTTCTGTAGCTGTTCCCCTGAACGAACAAATGCCCTTATCCGTAGCAAAGAACACTTCTCCACTATTCCCATCAATAGCGATCTGCCGCACATCGTCACTCAATAACGGACTGTTGCTTGCGGTAAACCGGGTAATCGTTTTGGCGCCATCGGCACTGATCAGCCAGGCGCCATTTTGCGTACCGATCCATTTCCGGTCGGCCCCATCCACTGCAATGCATTGCACCTGCTCGCCGCTGAACAGGTAGCCGGCAAAATTATCCTGCTGTACCACCGGCAACACCGCTTCGCACCCCGTAGTCGTAAATACCTCTTGTGGACATTGAATGATCCCGATCCCACGGCGGGTGCCCACCCAGATAAAACCATTTTTATCACGGGCAATACTCAGCACCTGGTTGTCCGGCAGGTTCCCATTCCCCTTGCCGGCCCGGTACCATTTCCATAGGTCATCGCCCGGGTTGTCAATCGTTTGCCCATGGTTAAAACAAAAGAGACCATTGCCATTTGGCGCTACTATCCATTTTTGGTTCACATCATCCACCACTATTTGACCCACAGCATTTTCAGGAATAGAGTAGGGGATGAAGAAAGAACGCCAGCTGCCGTCTTTCTTTCTCACCGCAATACTTTGATTAGCGCCATAATTCGCAATCCACAAATTGCTCTCGCCATCAAAAGCCAGTCCGCTTACCCGGTAGCTGCCCGGTGCAAAATAAGCAGGCTGGAGCGGCGAATTTTGTTTGTACGTTTGAACACTACGGTCAGGTTTGATATGCAACAGGCCACCACCAAATGATCCCGCCCATACACCTTCCTCAGCAGGGTCCGCAGCGATCGATACAATATCCGGAAAACTATCCATTAATGCCAGGGTAGTCTTGTTAAGATTCGTCCAGTTGTCCAGCGTAAAAGCATAAAGCCCATCTTTGTTTTGCACGGGTTCCCAATTGGGTGTTACAGCCCCTGCTCCGGCCCAAAGCGTATTATTGAAAACCTGCAGCAGCCCTGTGGCAATGGAATAGGGCGAATTGGGAATAAAGGATTCAAACCTGCCGGCAGCATATTGTGATAAGCCCGATAAAGAGTCGGCAATCCAATAATGCCCTGCCGTGTAAATAGCCTGCCGGACTTCTTTGGTGAATACAGGATGTTGTATGATCTCGTTGACTGCGCCCTGTGGGGATAGCGCTATTACCCTGCCGGTTGTATTCAGTTGTTCACTCACCAGCAACTTATTATCGGATATGGTAATGTTCCTGATCGTCCATTCGTTGGCATACAGAAAGTTCCATTGACCGTTAAGGGAAGTAAACAAAGAGTCGTTTTTCAACACCACCAGGTTGTTTTGGAAAACAGTCACTGCTGTTACCGGGCCTGTTGTTAATCCGTTGGTGCCCGACAGGTTTTGCCAACTTCTGAAATCAGCCAGGTTATTGCCATTGACAGGTGCCTTTTTTAGTCCTTCTGCAGTGGCGGCATAGAAAAATGCTCCGTCGGAGGTCAAAGCATGTACCCCTATCTTACTGCCCGTGCTGCCGATCACATACGTGTCTTTTACTTCATATTTCTCCAGGTTAATGACAACAATGCCAATGCCCGTGCTTAGATAAGCCTGTTGGCCAGCCAGGAAAATATGATGGATCGTCTTATCTCCCGTAACCGGCGAGTTTTTAATCTCATCAATAGTATGAACGACTTTATCTGCTAAAACATCTACCCGGCTGTTGTTGTATCCAATAACCAGCTTGTCGCCGGTCTCCTGAAGGCCCATGGCGCTGATACCTGCTTCACTAAGTCCATTTACCTTGCTGTACCGGTCAATATTATTATCCGCTATATCTATTGAAAAAATACTCCAGGGCGTGGCACACCATATTTTCTCAGCGGTGCCTGCTACTTGCACAGTCTGGTGATAGGGCAGGTGATCACGCCAATTGCCTATTGGCGGCGCCTGTACCTGCGATCGTACAAGGGCCGGCATCACAAGTGCCAGGCAATACAGAAAAAGAAGGCGTAATGGCATTTTAATCCAAAGTTAATTGAATGAGGGCAACGAATTAACCCCCGGAAAACTTCATTAATCCCATCAAATTAAGTTTCTTTGCCTCGCCCAACGAAGCCTGCACCGTTCCGAAGCATACTTGCAGGCGGTTTTGCTCGTTATTATTCTTCATTAAATTGTTGATTACTCATGTGGGGAACCCTTGCACGCTTTATTCTGCAATTCCGCTGGTTGTTACTCTGTTTATTGCTGGCTGTTACAGGTTTCCTGGGCTGGCATGCCAGTAAAGTGCAATTGAGTTATGAATTTACCAGGGCTATCCCTACCGATAATCCTAAGTACCTGGCCTACCAGGCATTTCGTCAGCAATTTGGAGAAGATGGCAACCTGCTCGTTATTGGCGTGCAAACTGACCAGTTGTTTACAGAAAAGATATTTAATGATTATACCGGCCTGGCCGCCGATATGAAAAAAGTAGAGGCTGTAGAAGATGTATTGAGCGTGCCCGCCGCCACCAATCTCCTCCGGGATGCTGCCGCAGAAAAGCTCAACGCATCTCCCGTATTCCCTCCCGGTCAATTATCCCAGGCCACCATTGATAGTTGTGCTGCCGTGTTTCGCAGCCTGCCCTTTTACCAGGGTTTGCTGTATAACCCCTCCACCAATACTTTTTTGATGGCCATCCGTATCAATAAGGATGTGCTCAATTCAAAAAAGAGGAATGATGTTGTTGCAAAAATTGTAGCAATCGGCGATGCTTTTGGTAAAAAGCATACCCTGGATATGCACTACAGCGGCTTGCCCCTCATTCGTACCAATATAGCCACCAAGGTGGCCAGCGAAATGCAGTGGTTTCTCCTCGGGTCTATCCTGCTGTCGGCCATACTCCTGCTCATTTCTTTCCGCAGCTTCAGCGCCATGGGACTATCACTTGCTGTGGTCATCATCGGCGTATTATGGAGCCTGGGCACCATGGTCTTAATGGGGTACAAGATCACTATTTTGAATGCCCTCATACCACCATTGGTAGTAGTGATTGGCATCCCCAACTGTATTTATTTCCTCAATAAGTTCCATACCGCCTGGAATGATACGGCCGCCATCTCCGATCCTGCGCTAAGAAAACGTACAGCCCTTACTGAAATGATCAGCCGCATGGGCGTGGTTACCCTCTTTTGCAATATCGCAGCCGCAATAGGCTTCGGGGTTTTTGCCCTGACCAAAAGTGCTGTGCTGAAAGAATTTGGGTTTGTGGCAGGTATCAACATCATGGCCCTCTTCTTCATTTCAGTGATCCTCATTCCCGTGGCACTGAGCTTTCTGCCAGCGCCCAAATCCCGCCATACCCGTTACCTCGATAATAAGTGGATGCTATCCATACTCGACAAACTGGAAGTATGGTCCGTCAGCCACCGCAAAATGATCTATGTGCTCACCGGCGTCATATTGATTGTAGCCGTAGCGGGCATCTTCCGCCTCCGTTCAGAAGGATTTATGGTAGATGACCTGCCAAAAACTGATAAGATCTACACCGACCTTAAGTTTTTTGAGAAGCATTTTAAAGGCATCATGCCCCTCGAAATCGTGGTCGATACCAAAAGGAAGAATGGATTGCGGGCCAATATGCTCCAAACCTTTTCTAAAATAGACTCCCTCTCTGGTTTCATCGCTGCACAGCCCGAAATGAACAGACCCCTTTCCATCGTGGAAGGGTTGAAGTTTGCCCGCCAGGCTTATTATGAAGGCGATAGCCTGCAATATGGACTGCCTACCAGCTTCGACATTGGTTTCCTGGCTCAATATCTGAGCAGTAAGGCTGAAGACAGCAGCAGTAAGCAGAATAATTTCAACCGCGTGGTTCGGTCCTTTATGGACAGTACCCGCCAGCGTGCCCGCATCAGCGTCAACATGGCCGATGTAGGCAGTAAAAAACTGCCCGAACTCATCCAGTCTATAGAAAACAAAAGTGATCAGCTATTCGATACCGCCAGGTATAAAATTGAATTTACCGGCACCACCGTTACCTTCCTCGAAGGAAGCGCTTTTATCATCAACGGTCTCAAGGAAAGTATAGCATGGGCCTTCCTGCTCATCGCCCTTTGTATGTTGTACTTGTTCAAGTCTTTTAAAATTCTCTTGTGTTCCCTTGTGCCCAATATCATTCCTCTTATTATTACAGCTGGCGTAATGGGTTGGACCGGCGTGGCCATTAAACCTTCTACCGTATTGGTCTTCTCCGTGGCCCTCGGTATAGCTGTTGATATTACCATTCGGTTCCTGGTCAACTATAAGCAGGAATTACAAAACAACGATAAATCACCACACGATACAGTGGTTGATACCATACACAAAACAGGCATCAGCATTATTTATACCTCCCTCGTATTGATAGCTGGGTTTGTTATTTTTTGTTTCAGTGGATTTGGAGGCACCCAGGCCCTGGGATGGCTTACCTCCCTCACCCTGGTATTGGCTACCTTAACCAATCTTGTTTTCCTGCCTACCCTGCTCATGAGTTTTGTAAAAAAGGAACGGAAGAAGTAACTACGCCATCATACTTATCTTGAGTCGGTTGATTGTAACAAAAAATACTAGTTTGTATTGATATTGAATATCACCAGAAATGGGTATTATGGTATTGTTACCTATTTTTAATGTGGAAAATATCATTTTTAGTAAAGCTCATAATATCTTTATGGGCAGTAACTGCTGGCAAACAAGCAGTTTTTGAGGCCTAAACCAATACATTATGAAAGAAAATTTACCCTTCCTCCCATCTGCCAATTTACTCACCAGATGTTTTCCCTTATCATTTTTTTGTTCTTCATCCCGTATCGATAGTTAGAAACTGCGGGTCCATGGTGTATTCATGCCTAAGAGTTGTTCCGTTGATATACCTAAATGAACCGTTGATACTGTGGATAATAGGATTGATCAGGTATAAAGCAGCATTCAATACTCCATAATTGTCCCTTTTTAAGCAATCATTATAATCTCTTTTAATTATACAAATTCAAAATCGACGTTCATGAGGAAAATTTTATGCACGTTGCTGAGTACCCTGCTGATATTGAGTCAGTTTGTGGTGCAGGCACAGGAAAGGACGATTTCTGGTAAAATATCTGATCCAGCCGGTCTCCCCGTTGTTGGCGCATCAGTTACGATCAAAGGCTCGGCATTAGGTACTACAACTGCTGCCGATGGCTCTTTCTCTTTAAGGGTTCCAGCTTCTGCTAAAGCGATCATTATTTCAGCAGTAGGCTACGCCAGCCAGGATCTTACTATTGGTAACAAGAATGTATTTACCGTTTCACTTGCCCAGGAAGATAAGGGCCTTGAAGAGGTTATTGTAACTGGTTATGGAAACCAAAAGCGTTCCCAATACGCTGGGGCAGCATCCAAGGTAGAAGCTAAAGCTATCAACCAGGTGCCAATGGGTAGCCTTGACCAGATCTTACAGGGCCGTGCTCCGGGGTTATATGCTACAGCCGGTTCCGGCCAGCCAGGTAGTGCCGCCAATGTGATTATTCGTGGTGTGGGAACCATTAACGGCACCAGTACCCCATTGTACGTAATGGACGGTATTCCCGTGCAGGCTGCTGCTTTTGCTGCTTTAAGCCCAGGCGATATTGCTTCCGTGGATGTGTTGAAAGATGCCGTTGCTACAGCACTCTATGGTTCCCGGGGTTCCAATGGGGTGATCGTGATCACCACCAAAAGAGGGAAGAGTGGGAAGGTTACCTTCGGCGTAAAATCACAATACGGTTTTTCTGACCGCACCAGGCCCAAGTTTGATATGATGACCTCTTCCGAACACCTGCAATTTGAAGAAGAAGTAGGGTTGGAAAATGGATTTGATATTGGCCCGGGATGGTATTTATCCAGAAAGAATCCCGACAATGCGGGATTACCGGAAACCAGGCTTGCCAGGTACGATCAAATTTTGGACAGCCTTCGTAATAATACTACCGACTGGGGTGATATCTTTTTCCGCCGTGGTAAAACGCAAGAGTATGAAGTGAATGCATCAGGTGGCGGAGAGCGTACCGGCTTTTATTCTTCACTCAACTATTTCAAGCAGGAAGGTATAGCCAATCGTTCACAACTGGAGCGGATCTCCTTCAGAACAAACGTAGATTTTAAGACCGATAGATTAACTATTGGGCTAAGTACTACACTGAACTATGCATCCAGCAGCTTCATTGAAGGTGAAAATGGAACCTCCATTGTAAACCCATTCTCGGCAGTGTATTACGCATTGCCTTATGAGTTGCCCTATAGAAATGGCGTATTGCTGCATGGTGGCAATACCTCTGGACCGGGTGCAGACCCATTATTGCCTGCCACAGCAGGCAGAGCACTGGTGTATGATCAGCGCGAAGGTTCTGCAGCCCTGGAACGCCAGAACGCAACCACCAGCAAACGCAATGAAATAAAAGCAATACTGGGGGCCAATATCAGGTACAAATTATTCGATGGCTTATCAATTATAAGTACTCTTGGTGTGGATTTTCGTGAATTGATGACAGAGCGCTTCATAGATCCCAGAACTTATACCGGAACGCAGGTTGCCATTGGCGCTCAGGGTTCTTTCTCAGAAGGAACCAATCGTTTTATGCAACTGTTTGGCAATGCGGGTTTGAACTATAATAAAACCTTTGCCGGCAAGCACCAGGTAGATGCTTCTGCCCTGGTAGAAAATATGAAAGCTACCAGCCGCGCATTCTCTTATGTAGGTTATGGCATTAACCCTATTTTGCTTAATACGCCGGCAGCTGTTACCCAGGGTTCAACCGCAGGCTTCATTCCAACTGTAGCTGGCGGCCGCGATGGTATTCCCGGTTCAGGTGTCATTCAGTCCCTGATTGGCATCCTTCGTTATACATACGACGGAAAATACAGCTTCAATGGTAGTTACCGTTTAGATGCTTCTTCAGCTGTGCCTGAAAAAAATCGTTCAATCTCTTATTTTGGTGTTGGTGGCTCCTGGAATATCATGAAGGAAAACTTCATGTCTACAGTTGATTTCGTTTCCGATTTGCAACTCCGCGCCAGCTATGGTTCTTCTGCCAGTCCGTTTAATTCCCCATTTGGATATTTGTCATTGTATGGTAATTCTACTACCCCCTACAATGGTCAGCCAGGTTATGTGGTATCACAATTGGGTAATGATGATTATGATTGGGAATATAACAATACTACTAACTTCGGTCTGGATTTTAGTGTGTTGAATTCCCGCATCCGTGGTACCATAGAATGGTACAATAAAGCGACCCGCAACCTGTTCATCTCCCAGCAGCTTTCTGCCTGGTCCGGGGCCACCTCACAAAATGTGAATGCCGGTGAAATGCGCAATCGCGGTGTGGAAGTAGCACTGTCAGGTGATGTGATTGCTAAGAATGATTTCCGTGTAACCATTGGTGGAAATGTAGGTTTCAATAAAAACGAGATCACCAGCCTGGGCCAGGTGAATGAGTTCCCCCTCGGAACCTCTATCATTCGTGTGGGCCTGCCTTATGGTACCCATTTTATACCTAAATGGGGTGGTGTAGATGCCGCTACGGGTAATCCGCTCTATTATAATAAAGACGGTACACTGACCACACAATACAATAGCTCCACCCAAAGCGTAGCTGATTTTGGCAGCTGGTTACCCAAGGTAAATGGTGGTTTTAATGGTAGCCTTAACTATAAAGGAATTTATATAGAGGCTTTCTTCTCCTTTGCTGCCGGCAACAAACGATATAATAACGAGGATTTCTTTAATGAAAATTACTCTTTTGCTACCAGCAACCAGTCTACTGAATGGTTCAAACGTTGGAGAAAACCAGGCGATGTGGCTAAAGTGCAAAGATTTGGTAGCGCCAGAAGCTTTTCTTCTAAAGATATACAGGATGCCTCTTATGTACGTTTTAGAAACCTGAATGTAGGATACAATATTCCGCGCAAGTATTTGCAGCAAATCGCCATATTCTCTGCTGCTACCGTCTTCGCGCAGGCTCAAAACCTGTATACCTGGACCACCTGGAGGGGATTTGATCCCGAAGACAACAACAATATCAGCACGTTCGAGTACCCCAATGCCCGCACATTTACATTTGGTATCAACTTAACCTTCTAAGAAAAATTCAGTATATGAAGATGAAAAGAATTGCATGGATAGCAGGTTTGGCCTTGATAGGCGTTTCCTGCAAAAAACAACTGGAAATATTACCCTCGGATAGTATAGTAGAAGAAACTGCCATGACTACCGTTCCATTTCTTGAAAAAGGGATGGTAGGGGTTTACATCAACATAAATGGATCTTATGATGCAGAAATTTATGCCACCAGTCTGTATTCAGATGAGGCCAACCTGCCCACTGAAAACAATACCGGCAGGGGTGTAATTGCCCATCGTTGGCAAACCGATCCAGGTGTTGGTGAAGTTACTGCAGCCTGGGGCCGCTATGCTTTTGGCGTTGACCGAGCCAATCGTGTAATTGCCGCTGCTGATAAGCTCACTGGTCTCTCTGCTGCAGATGCTGCCACCAGGGATAGGATTAAGGCTGAAGCCTTGGCTATAAGAGCGTTTTGTGAATTCCAGGTGCTCATTAATTATGCCGAAAACCTCCAGTCAGGCTCTCTCGGTGTACCGTATGTTACCGAGTCCAAAATTCAAAAGCCGGCACGCCTTACTGTAGGAGAAGTATTTGCAAAGGTTAATCAAGACCTGACTACAGCAGCAGGCCTGATGCCCGCCTCCTTTACTGATAATACACGCTTTACAGCAAAAGCCATTAGCGCCTTGCAGGCCAGGGTAGCGCTCTATCAGAAAGACTGGGGCACAGCTATTACCGCAGCAACTGCAGCCATTAATGCTGTTCCATTGGCAACATCAGCCCAGTATCCTGGTATCTGGACAGACCAAACTGAAGCGGAAGTTATCTGGAAACATAAAAGAACTTCTGGCCAGGGCCGGTTAGGTGATTCGTATTATGACCGTACTTCTTCAAAAATTATGTATGGAGTTTCGTTCAAGCTATTGAATACTTTTGCTGCGAACGATATTCGGTTAGCCAGCACGGTACTTGACAGAGGAGGCAGCCGTTACTCTGTAGCCAAATACATCGGCGGAACCCCTTCCGAGCCAGGTCGTGCCGACGTGAAAGTATTCCGCACAGCCGAAATGTACCTGATCAGGGCCGAAGCATACGCCGAAAACAATCAGGTGGCACTGGGTGCTGCCGATCTGAACGCTTTACGTAAACAAAGGATCGCCGGGTATGTGGATGAAGTTTTCGCCTCTAAGGAAAGCCTCATTAATGCTGTCATATTGGAAAGATTTAAAGAGCTGGCTTTCGAAGGCCAGCGAATGAATGACCTGCGTCGGAAATTATTGCCTGTAACAAGGCTTCCCCAGGATGCAATAAACGCATCTGCTAAAACAACGCTCAGTCCAACAGATAAAGAATATTATTACCCGATTCCTGGTACCGAAATTCTTGCTAATGAAAATATGATCCAGAACCCAACGTACAGGCAGTAATAATACATCCAATTCATACACACAGTCAATTTTGTTTTATGATACAAAAAATAAGCTGTTTACTACTCATAGCAGGCCTGGGATACCTGGCAGCGGGTTGTAAAAAAGAAAAAACCACCGTTCCTCCACAGGAGGCACATTTCAACTATCAAACCTCAGGATCCTATTTTGTTACCCAGGATGCCAATACTGTTTATAAAATACCGGTAGGTCTGACCACCACAGCAGATCAGGACAGGACCGTTCAGTTTACTATCTCTTCCCCTTCCGGTGCTGCTGAAGGACAGCAGTACACGCTTGACAAAAAAACAGTAACCATTCCTGCCGGCAAAGCTGTGGACACTATTTACTTGAAAGGAAAGTTCAACGGTTACCCTACTGGAAGGAGGGATACCCTTGTTTTCAAAATAACAGGAGGTGATGTAATTGCTATGCCGGGCTTCAATGAGTTCAAGGTTTTTTTACAAAAATACTGCCCTGTAAATGTGAATGATTTTACAGGTGTATATAATGCTCAGGACTATTACAATAATGCACCCGACGGAAGCCCCTATACTGTAGCATTGACTCCTGGTACTACTACTGGCAATACTGGAAAAATTACCATAGAAGGTTTGTGGCATGACGATACGCCTTTCAATGTCAACCTTAATTGGGACAACCCGGCAAGCTTTACCACTGAAGTTCCTGCCCAGTCTTGGTTTGTTGATGCTACTTATGGCCAGTCTACTATAAGACCTAATGGAAAAGGCACGTTCTCCAGTTGTGATAATTCCTTTAGGATTGATTATGAAGTAACTGTTGCTGCGGGTAGTTTTGGAAAATATTATACTATACTGACCAAATAATGGAATAGATAATTTCCTTCTTATTATTGCAGTAGATAAAAGAAGCCGTCTCAAAGTACTTGAGACGGTTTTTTTGTGTTAAATTTTAAGGTAGAAGTCAGTGCCAGGCATTATAAGTTTAATTATTATTATACCATCCACTGTTGTCATGAAAACTTAACAAGTTATCTAGATGGTGATTTTAATGCGCAAAAAGCAAAAAAAATATCTAATAAGCAGCTTGTGCATTACTTTTGCGGTCCTAAAATGACTAATATTTAGTTATTATCATTTTAGCCTCCTAAACTAAACGTCATGAGAAAAGTACTAATTCACCTTCAACGCATGGTTGCCCATACTGTGCTGCATCAACATTTCAGGCTACCCACTTCCGGTAGTATTTCCCCAATCAAACATGTAAAAATATTATTTTAAGTAATTTATTTAGGGTAGCCTCCTTTATCCTGATATAAGTAACTATGGCTTGTATTGATCAAGGATCAATTGCTATGCTATAATACAGCGACTTTTTTCTACAGATATTCTAAACATTAAAAAACACTCATGAGAAAAGCAATTTTAGTGTTGCTATGTGTTGCTCTGAACATAGGGCAATTGCTTGCACAAACCCGGACTATCACCGGGAAAGTAACAGATCCTGCCGGACTTCCTTTATCCGGTGTTACTATTATTGCCAAAGGAGCTGCCGGTACTACAACAGCTTCTGATGGAACTTTCAAACTCTCTGTGCCTGGTTCCGTTAAAGTAATTTCCCTTTCTGCAGTTGGATATGAAGGCCAGGAGCTAAGTGTAGTAGGTAAGAATGAGGTCATAGTATCAATGAAAGTTGATAACCAACGCCTCGAAGAAGTGGTGGTTACTGGTTACGGCTCAAGAAGAAAAGCTGAATTTACCGGTGCCGTTTCACGCGTAAGCTCCAAAAAGATCGAGCAGGTGCCTATGGCATCTTTCGAGCAGATCCTGCAAGGACGTGCTCCCGGTTTATACATTGCCTCTGGTTCAGGTCAGCCAGGTAGCTATGCACGCGTAAACATCCGTGGCGTAGGTACTTTAGGTAATGGTACCGATCCCTTATACATCCTCGATGGTATGCCCATCGAAGCCGGTGTTTTCCGTACTATGAACCCCAATGATTTTGAAACTGTCGACGTATTGAAAGATGCAGCCGGAGCTTCCTTATATGGTTCCCGCGGTGCAAATGGTGTCATCGTTATTACCAGCAAAAAAGGTAAATCCGGAAAAGCCCAGTTGCAATTCCGCACACAGCACGGTGTGAACACCCAGCCTACTATTAAGTATGATATGATGAATACCGACCAAAGGCTCCAGTTTGAAGAAACCATCCTGGGACCAGGAAATATCCTTCCTGTTAATGGTGCAGGTTTAACCGGTTATCCGGGTTGGGATTACTCCAAGAACAATCCCCGCTATGGAACTTTAACGCCTGCTCAGCAGCAGCTGGAAGCTCATTTGTTGGATAGTATCAAGGGTATCAATACCGATTGGGCAGATCATTTCTTCCGTGATGGCAAATTCCATTCTTACGAGTTGAATGCTTCCGGTGGCAACCAGGGTATGAACTATTATACCTCTTTAAGTGCTTATAACCAAGAAGGTATCGTACTTCGTTCAAATCTCGATCGCTATACTTTCCGTGGTAACCTCGACTTCAAAACAGATAGACTTACAGTTGCAATCCGCTCTTCAGCTGGTTGGTCCAAGCAAAGCGGTATCGAATCTGAAGCAGGTGTAGCATTGGCTAACCCTATCGCTGCTGCTTACTTGTCGCTTCCTTATGTAAGGTTATTTAATAACGCAGGTCTTCCTGATGTAAAAGGCAGTAATATCGGAGCAAATGCATACGATCGCTTATTTACCACTACCAGCCTTATCAACCAGTTTAAAGGAACCCTGGGTATTACTGCTACTTATGCAGTATGGGGTGGCATTGGTTTAAGAACAACAGCAGGTGTTGACTACCGCAACAACAACACCAGCCGTTACATTGACCCCAGATCTTTTGCTGGTACCAGTATCTCCACAGGTAACAGAGGATCTTATAACGAAGGTAATAACGAGAACCTGCAGTTGATGACTTCAAGCGGTCTTACTTTCAACCGTACCTTCAACAGCGTACACACGGTGAACGCACAGGCCTTGTTGGAGTTTATCAGCAACAGATACAGAGCTTTCAATGCTACCGGGTACGGTCTCAATACCAAACTGGGCATTACGCCGGCCGCCATTACTGCCGGATCTACTACCAACAACATGATCCCTACGATCGGTGGTAGCAAAACGCGTAATGCACTTTACTCCCTGGTTGGAGTGGCTGATTACTCATATGACAAGAAATACACCTTGTCTGCCAGCCTTCGTCGTGATGCACCTTCTCAGGTACCAGAAGGTAACAGAAATAATATCTTCTGGAGCGTAGGCGCCAGCTGGAATATTATGGCAGAAGACTTCATGGCGTCCCAAAATTTCCTGAATGACCTTCGCCTGCGTGCCAGCTATGGTTCTTCAGGCAATGCCAACGGCTTTAGCTCTGACTACGGATACATTACATCATACGGCTCAGGGGGCTATGCTGGTGTAACTGGTATCGTACCTTCTTCTCCAGGTAACCCCTCTTATAAACTGGAATCTCAGGCCATCGCCAATATTGGTGTTGACTTATCTGCCTGGAACAATAGGTTGAGAGCTACTGTAGAGTGGTACAATAAAAAGTCTAAGAACCTCTTTGCTTCACAGCCAATCTCACGTTCAACAGGCTTCCTCACTTTGTCAACCAATGCGGCTGAAGTAAAAAATACCGGTGTAGAAGCCTTGGTGGCAGTTGATGTGATAAGTAATAAAGATTGGACTGTTACCATTGGGGGCAACGTTGCTTACCTGAAGAACGAGATCACCAGCCTGGGTTCTTTGTCTGAATTTACTGCCGGTACAGGTATCTACCGTGTTGGTCTGCCTATCGGTACTCACTACACAGTGGGCTGGATCGGTGTTGATCCCCAAACTGGTGATGCCATTTATCAGGATATCAACGGTAATCCTACCAGCGTTTACAGCGCTAGCAACAACCGTGCTGCATTCGGAACCTATATACCTAAGTATACAGGTGGCGCTAACCTCGATGCGCGTTATAAGAACTTCGACTTCTCTGTCCTCTTCTCTTTTGCAGAAGGTGTGAAACGTTACAACAACGAGCGTTTCTTTTACGAGCTGGGCAACAATGGTGTGTCTTATAACATGACCGCAGACATGTTGAATGCCTGGACGAAACCTGGTCAGGTGACCAATTTCCAACGTGTTGGAGCTGGTTCTACCCGTCAGTTCTCTTCTAAGGATATCAACGACGCCTCTTTCATAAGACTGCGTAATATGCAGGCTGGTTATACATTCAACTTCAAAAACCCCAGCAAAGCTATCCGCGGCTTCAGGATATATGCTCAAGCGCAAAACCTGCTGACCTGGACCAAATGGCAAGGATTCGATCCCGAAGAAAGCAACAATATTGCTACTTACGAGTTCCCCAATCCCCGCAGCTACACATTTGGTGTGGATGTTAATTTCTAATTTCAAATTTTGTTAAGTATGAAACTTCTTAAAAATATAGCGCTTGTTTCTATTCTTGCTGCTACCATGGTTGGATGTAGCAAGGATGTTGATCTGGATCCTATCGACACTTTCCCCATTGAAAAGACCTTTGAAACAGTGGGAGATCTCGAATTGGCAACTGTTGGTACTTACGGTACCTGGCTTGGTCGCAGACCAGTTTATTTGTCAGCCGTTATTTCTGACGAAGCCCGCCAGGGTGTAGGTGCTGAATATCGTGCAGTAGGCGCCATCCTTTATCGTTGGGAGCACACTTCCGATGCACAGGATTTCAGAGATGCTGAAAATGGCTGTGCATGGACCAATATGTATGCCGTGATTGATAGGGTAAACCGTGCCCTGGCATTCTATGATACAATTAAAACGGCGAATGCTGCAGAAGCAGCCCAAAAAGTGAAGCTGAAAGGTGAAATGTTGGCCCTGCGTGGTTTTGCTCATTTTGAACTGCTGCGTTGGTATGCTGTTAAGTATACGCCAGATTCTCCCGGTGTTATTCTGATGACGACTTATGCAAAAGATCCTGCCAACTGGAGGCCTGCAAGGGCTAAAAGTAGCGAGGTGCTGGCGCAGATCGATGCTGACTTGGCCGAAGCACGCAACCTCATTCCTGCCGACTTCACCGATATCGGAAGAATTACACGCACTGCTGTGATTGGTATGCAAGCAAGAGTGGCCATTTATACCAACAGGTGGGATAATGCCATTACATTTGCAAACGAGGTCATTGCCAAGCAAGGATTAACGCCTCGTGCTTCTTTTACAGGTCTGTGGACAACCAGGACTACTCCCACAGGAACCGAAGTTCTTTGGAAGCTTAATGTGGCAGCTGCCAATAGTGGGTCAGCTGTCGGTTCAATGTTCCAGGATGCCAATACTGCGGTACAGTTCTCTCCTGCACAAAAATTGTTGGATTCTTATGATCAGGCAAACGATATCCGGTTTGCTGCTTATTTCAAAACTGCACCCCGGAATCTGATCGCTAAATATGGCGCCTTGACTGGCTCCAACACAGAAAGTTTCTTGTATGATATCAAAATGATGCGTACAGCTGAGATGTACCTGATAAAGGCTGAAGCGTATGCTGAGAAGGAAGACTACATAAATGGCGCAGCGCCATTGAACGATCTGCGTAAAGAACGTATCACAGGATATGTGAATGAAACTTTTGCAGATAAAGCAAGCCTCCTCAACGCCATCATGAACGAAAGGTACAAGGAACTGTGCTTTGAAGGTCACCGCTATTTTGACTTGAAGAGAAAGAACCTGCCTATCGAGCGTGCGTTAACAGATGTTCAAAATAATACGGCTATTCAGAAATTGGATCCTACCAATTCTAAATACCTGTTGCCTATTCCCCAACAGGAAATATTTGCCAATAGAAATGTATCTCAGAATAAAGGATACTAATTTATTAGCATAGGATATAAGAAAGCGTAAAGGGCTGTCTCCAGGAGACGGCCCTTTACGCTTTCTTATATTGCCGACTAAAGCCTGAATTATTCCTCAATCTGTTTTTAAGTAATGCCATGTGTTACCTATTAGACCTCGTAGATAACTTTATAAGAATTGATCTAATTGCTAATCATATCCAATCAAAACCGCCTGTTTTATGTAACTTCTCGGATTTACCTGCCGATCTTAGTCAAAAAAAGCCTCCTTACTGATATCCTTACCTCTCTGGCTTCCGGCATCGTTGGTGTAGCCGGAGAAGGCAAGGGCATGCTGTCAGCCTTGAGCAACGGTACCACCAGTCCATTACTGGGTGCATTGGGCAGCTTCCGTTCTGCCAACAATCCCAGCCAGGCTACCAAACCTAAGGCCTACCTCAACTGGATACTGCTGGATGAACAGGTATGTAGCAGCCAGCAGTGGAGCTGTGCCCGTCAGTAACGCCGACCTGGTATTGCCTATCGGCTACGCTGGTATCCCAATGACCAAAAACGGATTTTTGTATATTTATGTCAGTAATGAAACCCAAAACTGGGATGTGTTCTTTGATAACCTGAGCATACAACATATAACCAGCCCCATCACCGAAGAAACCCATTATTATCCGTTTGGCCTCACCATGGCGGGGATAAGTTCCAAGGCCGTTGGCAAGCTCGATAATAAATACGAGTACAACGGTAAAGAAAAGCAGGAGAAAGAGTTTAGTGATGGCAGTGGCCTGGAATGGTATGATTATGGCGTCAGGATGTATGATGCGCAGCTTGGGAGATGGCATGTGATTGATCCTTTAAGCGAAAAATATAACTATCTCTCTCCATACAATTACGTTGCAAATAATCCTATTAAACTAATCGATTTTGATGGAAGAGAAATAGGTAATCCCAATGATCCTCATGTTAAAGAATATAAAGCATCTATGACAAAAACAGAGCTTGGTAAACAGATTTGGAAAAGTATGGAAGATTCAAAGAGGCTAATCACATTTTATAGGCATACACGATTAGATGATTTTGGCAAAGCAATGCTCGCGGATGACACCCGTGGTACAACTATGCCAGGACATGTATATATAACCAATTAACGAAAACCGGAGAGGGTAAAACTGAAGTTGATATTGATTATACTTTTAATGAAAAAACAGGAGAATATGATATGACAGATACTTGGGATAATACAGCTGTTGCAATCAGTACAGATGGAATAAGAAAGCAAGGCTCTGAATTTATTTCTCAGTATGATATTACACCCGAACAGGCCAAGGATATGGCAAATTTATTTGTAGTGGGACACGAAGCAAAGCATACTTTACAAAATTCATTAGATTTAAAAGAAAAAGTGAAGGGAAAGAATGGGAAATACGTTGAACAAAGTAAAGGTTCAAAAAAAGAATATAAAAAGCAAAAGCATGAAGCAGAAGGTTTTGAAGTTGGAAATAAATTAATTGAAGAGTATATAAAAATTAATAACATTCAAAAAAGAAAAACAAGTGATAACTAACTTGGATTTTAGGAGCATATTTCTGATTTTTCTTTCTTTGTTTCTGGTAAATAAATTTTATGGACAAAGTCGTCAAGATTCTTTGTGGTTTAAAGACCGGCCTATAACACATGGATTTATTATTAGACTTGATAAGAGTATAGAACAAAAGAGCATAGTCTTCTATTCTTCATCAGATTCTGTTTTTAATGTTATGAGAGGGAAAGTATTGGTTATTACAAACACAGATAGCTTATTTGATGTTGCAATAGTTCAAAAAAAAACAGTTGTATTCTATTATGGGCTTACTAAAATAAACATAGCGGAAGGAGAATATATTAGCGAGGGACAATTCATAGGACAAATACCTTATGATGGCTTCACGGGGAAATATATCTTAAGTATGCGAATGAGAAAAAATGATCAATTTCTTTCTCATGATGATTTTTTATTTAAAATACGTAAATATGTAAAATAACTAATAACAACTAATCCTATGGCGGGTATTAAGGAGAGTGTTTCAAAAAGTGTGTCAGTAGAAAGTTAAGTAACTTTAAACTGACATTATGGACAAGCAAAATTTTGATTTCGAAGCCTTCAAAAAGCAGGCCGCTGCCCGCTTAAAAAGCGGAGAGACTTTGCTTGGTAAAGACGGTGTCTTTACCCCATTATTGAAGGAGTTTCTGGAAGAAGCTCTTGAGGGCGAGCTGGAAGCCCACATCGACCAGGATGAAGACGCTAACCGCAAGAACGGCAAGGGTAAGAAGAAGGTCAAAACACCGGTTGGTGACGTTGAGCTGACTACTCCCAGAGACCGTAACAGCACCTTTGAGCCGGAGATCGTTCCCAAGCGACAGAAGACCTTAGGTGTTGATTTAGGCCGACAAATAATCGCTTTGTATGCCCGTGGCGCCAGCTACAGCGATATCCGCGACCACCTCAGTGACATGTATGGGCTGGATATATCGCCGGCGACCATTAGCCGTGTAACAGACAAAATCCTACCGCTAATTCAGGAGTGGCGTAGCCGGCCTTTAGAACGGGTTTATCCCTTCGTCTGGCTGGATGCCATCCATTACAAGGTCCGCCATGAGGGACGGGTTGTTAACCGTGCCGTATACTGCATTATCGGGCTTAACCAGGAGGGTTACAAAGAGTTGCTGGGCATGTACATAGGAGAACATGAAGGCTCGAAATTCTGGCTCCAGGTGCTTACAGATCTGCAGAACCGGGGCATCGAGGATATCTTCATCGCTTCCATCGACAACCTGCAAGGGTTTGCGGATGCCATCGAAAGCATCTTCCCCCAAACAGAAGTTCAGCTCTGCGTAGTTCACCAGATCAGGAACTCCCACAAGTATCTATCCTACAAAGATGTAAAGCCGTTCATGAAGGACCTGCAGGGCGTTTACAAGGCTAACACCAAAGAGCAGGCTGAACGTAATCTTGACCAGGTTGCAGCTAACTGGGGGCAACGTTATCCCAAGGTTATAGAGTCCTGGCGGAAAAATTGGGACCGATTAAGCGGTTACTTCCAGTACAACAAGGATATACGCCGCATCATGTACACCACCAATATCATCGAGGGATTCCACCGACAGCTCCGAACGGTCACCAAGACCAAAGGAGCATTCCAAAGCGAGGACGCTCTCATGAAGCTACTATTTCTGGTTCAGGAGAATATCAGCGCCAAATGGAATAAACCGGTACACAACTGGAACCAGACTTTGGCGCAATTATCGATTATCTTTGGAGACAGGCTAAAACTGAACCTCTGAGTAATGAAGCCTCATCGTCATATGATGTCTTTTGCATCTCTTGCATCACCCATCAGCTCCATCAGAAAAGAACATCACATGCCGATGAGTATAGAAATTAAAACTGCTGACACAGTTTATGGAACACTACCGTATTAAGACCATTCGTGTTTTCCCCCTTCCCTCACCCCACCACCGCCATCCCCCTATAACTCGCCACCTCATAATATTTTTGTGCTACATAGCTATACCCTCTGACACCCAGTAGCAACACATACGGAGCTGCAGCCGAAGGCGCAGCCACTTCCATCATCACCTCACCAGGCTCCGCTGAAAAAAGCGTCATAGGGCCGGCTGCAATTTCTTTCCGCACATGGTTCTTCGAAAAAGAAGGATACAGCACCACTAACTGCAACTGGTAGTGCGTCATTTGCTTGACATCATTTTTCCTGGGGGCACGATCAAAGCTAATTGTGATATTCATTGTTTTGCCTCCGCGCTCCACAGCTATCTTATACGGAACCCCTAGTTTCTCACCCAGCGGATTTTTAGCGTCGCATTCCAGTCCTGCCAGCATACCCACATGTGGCTTCAAACCTTCCTTGGCGCGCTTAAAGAAAATTGACAACAACCGCCACCACAGACTCCCATCACGCGGCTCATCTTTCAATGCATCAAAGATCGCTTTGGCTTGCTTGTTGCAATTCATAAGCCTGTCCTTGCATTGCTTCATCGTCTTGTTAAGCGAAATAGGCGTATAAGTACCTCGCTCCATCCGCGTGTGCGGCCCATAGGTCGCACTGTCCACATAGGTAACATTACCCAAAGTTCCCTTGAACTTAAAAACCGTAGAGATATTCCTTGCCATACCTTAAGTATTGGAGTAAATAAATAGGTTTCAGTGGAGCCGGCACCACCTTATTTGAATATACGAAGAAGAGCCCATGTTTGGATGTTTACAGAGACCTTTTAGAGACTTTTCAGAGAGTTTATAGAGACCTTATAGAGACTTTCTACCCTACCCATCCTTAGGCAATCCTATACCTGTTTGTAGGGATCCTTACTCTCCAGGCATCCCTCGCCTGGTCGTCCCTGCCAATTATAGTGCCTACTTCCATCCCCCTCCATGCACCACTAACAGGTACAACTGATTGATTGGCTGTTTATTATGATAAACCCAAGCTTTCAACTCAACAAGCCAACCTTTCACCCCTCTTCCTTTTATCCATTAAATCCTCCCAATCCCGGTTCAGACAGAAAAAACGACCCACCTTCCGGTGAGCCGTTCCTATTAAGATGTAAACCTTGTTATCTTGTCAACTTTCAGTGGCCCGATCTTCCTTAGATCCGCGCAATCCATCCCAATCTACATAATCCGCGATTATTGCAGCACTTCCTTCAATTTAGCCTCCAGCGCCTCACCCCTTAATCCCTGCGCAATCACCGTTCCTTCCGGGTCTACCAGCACATTAAAAGGAATGCCATCAAACCCAAAAGTACCCACCGCCTTACTCTGCCAGTAGGCCAGGTCACTTACATGCGTCCAGTCCAGCTGATCTTGCTGGATCGCTTCCAGCCATTTGTCCTTGCTCTTATCGAGCGACACACCCAGTATCGTGAAATTCTTATTCTTGAACTGCTGGTAAGCATACACCACATTGGGATTTTCATCACGACAGGGGCCGCACCAGCTGGCCCAAAAATCCACCAGCACATATTTCCCTTTAAAGGAAGACAAAGCAATGCTTTTGCCCTTCGTATCCGGCAATACCAGGTCCGGAGCTTTCTTGCCCACCCAGGAATTGCCGGAAGAACGTGCTTCCTGCTGTGTCCTGAACGATTCATATTTCTTCTTCAGGTCAGTCAGGTTACTGTCCTGGGGAAATTTCTGTGTGAGCTGGTTCAGCGATGCTTCAAAATCGGTGATCGGCAAGGTTTGTGCCGCACGGCCAAGCGCAAAGGAGGCTACCGTAGATTGGCTGGCATTGCCCAAGAAGTTTTTCAGGTAGCTATTCAGCTCATTCAGCGCCTGGTTCTTTTTATTCGTGGCAGCCAGTATCGCACTATCACCCGCCTGAACCTGCTTCAGGCTGTCCAGCGCCTGCATCTGCTTCTCTACCGTACTACGTTGATCACTATAAGTGAAGATGAAATCTTTCAGTTGCTCACTCGCAGGCGAGTTTTTTACCGTATAAAACTTAGCCTTATTCGCAAAGTCCAGGTCTACCGTGATCGTTTTGCTGTCATTGATCAGCGGCAATACCGGTCCCTCGCCGATCGCTATATTGTACAATCCGCCGGGGATCAGCGCCGCGCCTTTCAGACGGAATGATTTCTGCGTAACCGGTATCGTGATCGTGTCCAACAGCACCGGCGAAGCATCACCGCCGAAAGGGATCTCATACAGTGCCAGTTTAACCGTACCATTATTCACCACACCGGCGTAGTTGGCAGCTATTTGTTCCACATGCTCCAGCGTGCCTTTTATTTCCAGCACATTCTTGTCGTTTGGAGAACAGGCCGTCATGATCACCACTACTGCCAATACCATCCAGCGCAAAGCATATTTCATAATTAATTACGATTGTAGTTTTTTTAATAGAATATCGTTCGTCAGTTTGGGATCAGCCTTTCCTTTGGAGATCTTTTTCACCTCTCCCACAAAAAGTCCCATCAATCCTTTTTTGCCTTTCTGGTATTCCGCTACTTTGTCTGGCATCTTCTTCATCACCTCTTCTATCCACGCTGCTACATTGCCTTCATCCGAATCCTGTAGCAGGTTCAGCTCTTTGGCAACCTCCAGCGGCGCCTTGTCAGGTGCTTTCAGCAAAGCCGGCAATACCCTGGTAGAAGCAGTAGAGAAGTTGAGTTGGTTGCCATCCACCAGCCCTATCAGCGCCGCCAGGGTAGGGGCCCCTATTGGAAAGCTGCTGATCGATTCATTGTTATCATTCAGCCAGGATTTGATAGGCCCCAGCATCCAGTTGGCCACCGCTTTATAATTGCTGGTATGCTCAATCACTGATTCAAAATAATCCGCTGTTTCCTTCTCATCACAAATTACCCGCGCATCATAATCCGGTAATTGCAGCTCGCGTGTATACCGGGCAATTCTTTCTTCCGGCAGGGCCGGTATATCCTGGCGGATAGCCGTCAGCATCCCATCCGTAACTTTAAAAGGCGTAAGGTCCGGATCGGCAAAATAGCGGTAATCGTTGGCGTCTTCCTTGGTGCGGAGCGCAAATGTGGTACCATTGCCTGCATCAAAGCTCCGCGTTTGCTGAATAATGGGCTCCCCATTTTCCAGCAGGCCGATCAATCTTTGCGCTTCGATCTCGATCGCTTTCTTCACATTGCGGATAGAGTTCAGGTTCTTCACCTCCACCTTGGTGCCCAGCTTAGCATCCCCTTTCTTCCGTACCGATATATTCGCATCACAGCGCATACTTCCTTCTTCCATATTGCCATCACAGATTGCCAGGTAGCGCAGCAGCTTCCTCAGTTCAGTGAGGTAGGCATAAGCCTCATCTCCGCTACGTATATCTGGCTCTGTTACAATTTCTACAAGCGGCACACCTGCCCGGTTATAATCCACACAGGTACTGTTTGGATCAGCGTCATGAATGCTCTTACCCGCATCTTCTTCCATATGGATGCGGTTCAGGCGAATGCTCTTTTCTCCCCCTGTTGTACGGATATTCACATAGCCGCCAATACATACCGGCGTGGTATGCTGCGTTAACTGGTATCCTTTCGGGAGATCCGGGTAAAAATAGTTCTTGCGGGCAAAGTAATTATTGCGGCTGATCTCACTATGGCAGGCAAGTCCCATCCGGATGGCATATTCCACCGCCTTTTTGTTCAGCCGGGGCAAAGTGCCGGGATGGCCAAGCGTAATAGGACTGATATGCGTGTTGGGCTCCCCGCCAAAGGCAGCGCTATCACCGCAAAACAACTTACTTTCCGTGAGCAGCTGGGCATGTACCTCCAGTCCTACTACTATTTCATATGTGGTATCTATCAGATCAGCCATAGTCTGTTTTAGGTCTGCTAAGCCCACAAAAATACCTCATAAAAGGCTAATTTCCCATCCCTTCATAATCCGTTAATTCCGCCCTTCCCCGTACCCTATACCAACTACAGGAAAGCACCTGGAACACAGCAATTCAAGATAATACGCAGCCCGTCCAACCCGCGGAGCAAATGCTAAATCCTACATGCTAAATTCGAAATAAAAAAGCCCCCCGGTTTCCCGGAAGGCCCTGATATAGTGTTGTTGACAGAATGTTTACAGGTTGGCCGTCTTCAGCTTCTTCGGCGTTTTCAGTTCCACCGTTTGGGCTTTTCCATCCCGCGTCAGTTTTACCGTTACAGAAGGCTTTTCCTTTGCATCACGGGCAGCTGCTGCCAGTTCATCAGCGCTGTTCACAGCCTTGCCATTAAATTCTGTAATAATATCATCTTCCTTGATACCCGCTTTTCCGGCAACAGACTCATCATCCACATCCAGTACTTTCACGCCTTTGCCATCTTCCGTGTCCTGCGCCTTGATACCCAGCCGCGGGCGGCCACCATATAGTACACGCGGGCCGCTGCCATTGTCATCCCAGTTGAAGTTAAAATTGGGCATCGGTTGTATATGCGGCGCTGCAAATCCATCTGCATTGCCAAATGCCAGCGCCGCGGCCTCTGATCTTTTGCCCAGCGTAGCCGTGGTTTTCTGCTCTTTCCCATCACGTTTGTAGGTAATCGTCAACTTCTCTTCCGGCTTGTGTTTTTTTACTTCTTTGGCAACATCGTCCTGGCTGAATACACCCTGATCGCCGATCTTCGTGATCACATCCCCTTTTTTCAGGCCGGCTTTCTCGGCAGGGCTTCCTTTTGTCACCTCGTCGATCCGGGCTCCTTCCTTGCCATCATCCGTAGCAACACCCAGGAAAGCAGTCTTGCCTTCTTTTATAAAGGAGTCAAAATTCATGTTATCGCTATTGAAGCTCCAGTTGCCGCCATTACTGCGGAAGGGAGAGATGTTTCCCACTATAGCGCCGGACTTGCGCTTGCGCACCGACAGATTCTCATCTTCATAATCATCCAGCGGTTTACCGTTTACCGTTACCTCGCCATCTTTGATCTCCACAGTCACCTTGCCATCCTTATCACTCTTTTTGCGGATGATGATCTCATCATATTGTTTGATCTTTTCTTTAGTCTTATCGCTGCTCTTTTCATCCTGAGCGGCTACCGGCTGGTTAAGCAGCAGTACCATCGCTGCCAATCCGGTGAGGGGTAAGAAATATCTGCGCATGATTTAAATGTTTAAGTATGTTAACTACGTTGACCTTCGTACATCAAATATAGGGAAATAATTGAAATACGAAAAATTTCGGAAATGGGAGAGGCGCTTTAACAGAGTATTAGGAAAATCCCCTGAGTCGCCTGCTAAAAGGCCGTTAAACAGCTCAACAGGGCTGACTATTCCCAACGAAGCCTAAAAGAAAAGGGTGGGCCGCCTTCGCAAAGGCGGCTCACCCTATTACAAATTATCTTGTTGGCTGACATTCACAGCCCGCAGCTGTTTCCTATAGCAGCGACTTCACTTTCTCAATCACTTGCCTCAATCCGCCCGCTTCCTGGCCCCCGGCCGTAGCGAGGTTCTTTTGACCACCCCCGCCGCCTTTGATCAGCGGGGCCACCTGTTCTTTGATGATCTTGCCCGCATCCAGTCCCCTGGCGGCAACTACCGTATCTGAAATACCGATCGCCACAAAGGGTTTGCCCCCGATATTGGCGCCCAGTACCGCTACATAATCATGCAGGTTATTTTTGAGGTCAAAGCACAGCTTCTTCAACGCATCTGCATTGCTCACTTCTACAATATCCCCGATATAGGTCACCCCATTGATGATCTCATCTTTTGTCAGCAGTTCATTCCGGATACCTACCAGCATCCTGTTTTCCAGGTGATCCAGCTTCTTCTTCAGTTCATTGTTCTCCGCAGACAAACCCTCTACCGCCTTAATCAGTTCTTTCGGGTTTTTCAGCGATTCCCGCACACCGCGCAGCACACCAAACTGCTCATTGATAAATACTTCTGCCGCACTGCCGCACACCGCTTCAATACGGCGTACACCCGCTGCAACTGCTGTTTCCAGCTTTATTTTCAGGATGCCCAGTTCTCCCGTAGCCCCTACATGCGTGCCGCCGCATAATTCGATCGAATAGGTCGGATCAATCGTTACCACACGTACCACGTCACTGTATTTTTCACCAAACAAAGCCATGGCCCCCGATTGCATCGCTTCTTCCTTCGGCATCTCTTTGATCACCACCGGGATATTCTCCCGTATCTTCTCATTCACCAGCGCTTCTACTTTTCCCAACTCTTCTTCGCTGATCTTGGCAAAGTGCGATACGTCAAAACGTAAGTATTCATCATTCACCAGCGATCCTTTTTGCGCCACATGCGTGCCCAGCACCTTGCGCAGCGCTGCATGCAGCAGGTGCGTGGCCGAGTGATGCACCATGATCTTGCGGCGGCGTTCCGTATCCACTTGTGCATCCACCGGCGCCGTAATATTGATCGGCAGCTTATCCGTAAAGTGAACGATCAGGTCATTCTCCTTTTTCGTATCCGTTACCGCTACGATCTCTCCGTCAAAATAAAGCTCTCCCGTATCACCTACCTGTCCGCCGCTCTCTGCATAAAAAGGCGTAGTGTCCAGCACCAGCTGGAATGATTCTTTGCCCTTGGCTTTGATCTTGCGGTACTTGATCACCTTCGTTTGCACCTTCAGCAGCTCATAGCCCACAAACTTCTGCCCCTTGCTTTCGTAGATATTCACCCAGTCTTCCGTATCCAGTGTTGTGGCCGCGCGGCTTCTTTCTTTCTGCTGCTGCATTTCCTTTTCAAACCCAGCTTCGTCTACCTGCAGGTTTTGCTCACCCGCTATCAGCCTGGTAAGGTCTACCGGGAAACCATAAGTATCATACAGCTCAAAAGCTGCTGTCCCGTTGATCGTTTTATTTTTGGCGCCCGCTACCAGCTCATCTATTTTTTTCAATCCCTTGTCCAGCGTGCGCAGAAATGCTTCTTCTTCTTCTTTCACCACCTTGCTCACAAAATCCACCTGTTGGTGCAACTCAGGGAATACCGCTTTGAATTGCTCTGCCAGTACCGGCACCAGCTGGAACAACAAAGGCTGCTTATAATCCAGGTAACTATAATAATACCGTACCGCCCTTCTCAATATCCGGCGGATAACATAGCCCGCCCCCGTATTGGAAGGAAGTTGCCCGTCGGCAATCGTAAAACTGATCGCCCGGATGTGATCCGCAATAACCCGGAAGGCAACCGCTTCCTTGCTGTCCGTAGCGTCGTATGTTTTGTGAACGATCTTACCCGTGGATGCAATCGTACCACTGAAGATATCCGTATCGTAATTCGATTGCTTGCCGTGTAATACCCGCACCAGCCGCTCAAAGCCCATACCCGTATCAACGTGCTTGGCTGGCAATGAATCCAGTTTGCCATCTTTCAGGCGGTTAAACTGTATAAACACATTGTTCCAGATCTCGATCACCTGCGGATGGTCATTATTCACCAGCTCTTTGCCATCCTGTTTTTTACGCTCCTCGTCTGTCCGGCAATCCACATGGATCTCCGTACAGGGGCCGCAGGGACCCGTATCTCCCATCTCCCAGAAATTATCTTTCTTATTGCCCAGCAGTATCCGGTCTTCCGCAATCCATTGCTTCCATTCATTAAAGGCCTCCTCATCTTTGGGTAATTGCTCTTTGCCATCCCCCTCAAATACCGTCACATACAGCCGGTCTTTCGGCAGCTTAAATACCTCCGTCAGCAGTTCCCAGCTCCAGGCAATCGCTTCCTTCTTGAAATAACCCGCTGTAGGATTGGCCGGATCGCCAAAGCTCCAGTTGCCCAACATCTCAAACATCGTATGGTGATACGTATCCACCCCTACTTCTTCCAGGTCATTGTGCTTGCCGCTTACCCGCAAACACTTTTGCGTATCCGCCACCCGGTGGTGCGGCGCCTGCTTATTCCCCAGAAAATAATCCTTGAACTGGTTCATACCCGCATTCGTAAACAGCAGCGTAGGGTCATTCTTCACTACTATCGGGGCCGATGGAACTATCGTATGCCCTTTCGAACGGAAAAAATCCAGGAAATGCTGCCTGATTTCTGCACTGGTCATCGTTGTCATATTATTCGGAACAATCTTTGTTAACGTGAAACGCCCTTATCAATGGGTGCCTATTCCCTTTAAAGGCCGATAGCCATTTATCCCTTTTTAGAGCAGGCTGAACGCTGAACACTAAACCCGTAACACGAAACGTTACTGTACGTAATCGGCAAAAAATCAACATTTTCGTGTACGTTTGTAACCTTAGCTCTGATAAACGTGGTGCAAAGGTAATTGAATTAAGACTGTTTTAATGATGGAAATCAACCCTTTCACCCCGGGCACGCTCCATGAAAAAGATCAAATATTTTTATAACACCAACACCCTCCGCTACGAAAAGCTGGAGACACCGCTTCGGGTAAAACTGTTGCGGGTATTGGGTTTTATCTCAGCGGCCATCGTTACCGCCATCATCATCGTGTCCATTGCTTACCGCTATTTTCCCTCCGCTACCGAAAAAAGACTCATCCAGGACAACCAGGAATTGCAGCAGCAGTTTGAAGTGCTCGAAGAACGCACCAAAAAGATCCAGCAGCAGGTTACCGAACTCGAAAAACGCGATAATGAGGTGTACCGCACCATTTTTGAAGCCGATCCTATTCCCGATAGCGTGCGCGCCAAAGAAATAGCCGCACAGAAGGAAACCCAGCTCGTCATGAAAATGGCCAATTTCCAGCTGGAAAACTCCATTGTGGAGACCATCAACAACCTTTCCAACCGTATTAACGCCCAGGAAAGGTCATATAATGAAATTGCCGAATTCATCAAGGATAAAGAAACCCTCCTGGCTTCCACTCCCGCCATTCAGCCCGTCAGCAATGCCGACCTGAAGCGCGTGGCCTCAGGTTTTGGTTACCGCATTGACCCCGTCTACAAAACCGTGAAGCTCCATAACGGTCTCGACTTTGCCGCCCCGCAGGGCACTCCCATCTATGCCACTGCCAATGGCACTGTGCGCGTAGCCGCCAATACCGGTACAGGCTATGGTAATCATGTAGTTATCAACCACGGTTATGGCTACGAAACCCTCTATGGCCACATGTTCCGCATCAAGGTAAAAGCCGGTCAGAAGGTAAAAAGAGGAGAAATTATCGGTTGGGTAGGCAGTACCGGCAAGTCTACCGGGCCCCATTGCCATTACGAGGTCAACAAAAATGGCCGCCACCTCGATCCTGTTTACTTTTTCTACAACGATCTTACTCCCGAACAGTATGATCGTCTTCTGAAACTGGCCGCTTCCAGCAACCAAAGCTTTGATTAGATAGCAAGCTTCGAGCTATGAGCTTCGAGCCTCGAGTTTTTGTTCGTCGCCGGAACCTTTATGGCTTACCTTTCACGTTCCGTCGTGTTTCGACTCCTTTTCAAACGCTGTATTTGCTCGCAGCTCGCGGCTCGTCGCTCGGGGCTTGCATTTCTGTCACCTCCATGACTCTTTGTCTTACAATGTCCTATGACATAAATATGACTTTCACAGCGGCAAACCTTTTAGGAACTTTAACGTTGTAACTGTAATTTTGCACACCATCATGTTACAGGCACCTGACATATTATCTTTTGCGTATAAGCAACCCATGATGCAGGGACAGCTCGATCTATTGTATGAGAAGGAACAACAAATTCCCGGATCCATACAGTATAATATCAGCCGTTTTCGCAAGCATTCCCAGTGGGCAGTAGACGATGCAGGTATGATGGTGTACCATTACAAGAAGAATGATGCTGCAAAGAACTATGTAGAATTGCGGTTCTGCGTGTCGGGTAATGTGTATTGTCACGAAAAGGATACCGAATGCGATCAATGCAAACTCGGCGTTTCCCGTAATTGTAATGACAGGGTAGATAGTGTGGATGTGCTCAGTTTCCGGTTTGCCCCCGTTCACCTCACTCAATTCCTCAGGCCACGTCGCCAGGATGATGAGGTTACCGTAACCGACAACATCCTCCAGTTTACACATCCTTCCTCTTTTTCCAAGATATTGCCCTTGTGCGGACGTACCCGCGTGGTATTGGAAGCCCTGCTCAACCACACCTATACCGGCAGCCTGGAAAATATCTACATCAACGCCCAGGTTCAGATGCTCCTGTTGTATAGCCTGGAGTGCATGCTGGGAGAAGACAAAGGCGATAAAGCTATTGAAACCTTCCAGTGTAAGTTCCTCGCCAATGATGCCGATCGCGAAAAGATCATCAGGGCAAGAGAAATACTGCTTCAGCATATTGGTGAGCCCATCACCATTAAAGAACTAAGCCGCAAAGTAGCCATCAATGAATGCTACCTGAAGAAAGGCTTCAAAGAATTGTTCGGCACTACCGTGTTTGACTTTTATCAAAGCCAGCGCATGGAACATGCCCGTTACCTCCTGTATGAAAAAGGGCTCAGCGTAACAGAAGTATCTATGATGCTCGGTTATTCTTCCATCTCCCATTTTTCTACCGCCTTCAAAAAACACACCGGCCTCAAACCTTGTGAATTATTGCTGCATTAACGGCAATCGGCAGTCGTAAATCGGCAATGGGAGAAACCTGTATCGGGGAGTTACAGCCAGCATTAAACAGTCCTTATAAGCACAAAGCAATTGGCTAATAATCAAGTAAAGCCAGGTCGCGGCGGCATTGCCGACTGCCGACTGCCGATTCACGTTTTCCTTTTCGCGCAACTCCATTTTCCCATTTAGGTAAACATCCCTCGTTACTCCGTTCTACATTTGTATCCTTCCTTACTAATAGCCAGGTCTCTTTGCGGTACGCAAGGGAATAAATAATTCATTATGACTGTAAGAAATTACGGCAACACCCCTGTCATGGTGTTTGTTATGCTACTGCTATGCATACACGCGTCGGCCCAACAAGCCGGCCCTGATTCCCTTCCCTGGCGTCCCCTCCAGGATGTAGTGGTCACCGGTCAGTATGCGCCACAGTCCGTAAAGAATTCCGTGTACAGGGTGCGTACCATCAATCGCGAACGTATTGTTATGCGCGGCGCTAGCGATATTGCAGGTGTACTCAACAACGAGCTCGGTATTCGCATAGAGACTGATTATACCCTCGGCGAAAGCGATACAAAGATCATGGGTCTCGGCGGTCAGCGCGTAAAAGTATTGCTCGATGGCGTACCCCTGATAGACAGGGATGCTACCAAACAAAGCCTTGGTCAGATCGACATCAATACCATCGAACGCATTGAAATAGTAGATGGACCCATGAGCGTTGTCTATGGCACCGATGCCCTGGCCGGTGTCATCAACATCATTACCAGGAAAGCGAAAAGCGGCAATAATTTTACCGTCAATGCCCGCATACAGGAAGAAACCACCGGTAATCGCTACACCCCTTTTGCCAAAGAAGGCATACACAACGAAAACCTAAGCCTCAGCTGGCAACACAATGGATGGCAATTATCAGCCTGGGTTACCCGCAATAACTTTGGTGGCTGGAATGATACCGCTGCTTATCCCGCCCAAACCTGGAAGCCCAAAAAACAATGGATGACAGGCGGCACCATCGGTTATCGTTTCAAAAACCTCAACCTCTGGTATCGCCTCGATTACCTCGATGAAGAGCTCTTTGCGGCGGGTGTGATGTTTACTACCACCTATGCAGGTCTTGATAAATATTATATCACCAATCGCTTCACCCACCAGGCCCAGGCCGACTGGACGGTTAATGAAAAACTGAACATCAATACCGCTGTCTCTTACCAGGATTATAAACGCAGCACCGAAAGTTATACCATCGACTACCGGGCCGGCACCAAAACAGTAGCTCAGGGCGAAGGTTTTTGGGACGTTTCTAAGTTCAATACCTTCTTTGTACGCAGCACCGCCCAGTGGCGCATTTCGCCATCTGTATCCGTACAGCCCGGTGTGGAGTTGAAAACAGATAAGACCAGCGGCCAGCGTATCAGCGGTACACCCTCCCTCACCGACGTTTCCATCTTTGCTTCTGCTGAGTTAAAACCCGTACCTGGTATATTAATAAGGCCCGGCCTCCGGTTCAGCAACAATTCTATATACGATGCGCCACCCGTGATCCCTTCCCTTAATACAAAATTCATACTTAATAAAAACCTCGACTTGCGCTTGTCCTATGCCCGCGGTTTCCGCGCGCCCATCCTGCGCGAGTTGTATTTCAACTTTCATGATGCCAGCCACAGCATTGAAGGCAATCCCCACCTGAAAGCAGAATACTCCAACAGCTTCATCACGTCACTCACCTGGCAGCAGGCAAAAGCTGCTGGCGTAAACATCACTTCCGCCCTCACCGGTTTCTACAACGATTACCACGACTTCATCGACATGGCCTTCGACCCGGCGAGGCAGGTGAATACCTATTTCAACAACTCCAGGTACAAGACAGTGGGCGGTACTTTAGAAAATACCCTCCAATGGAAAAACCTGGCAGCAACACTCGGCTTTTCCTACATCGGCTATTACAATGCGTTTGCCGACGATAAAACGCGCAACGGTGATCACTCAGCGTTTTCCTGGGTGCCCGAAGCCAACAGCAATATCACATACCGTTTCCCTCGCTGGGGTACACAGCTGGGCCTGTTCTATAAATTCAATGGCGCCCTTCCTTCTTATGTACTCAATGCCAATGGCGATATCCTCCTGTCGAAGATGGATTCCTATCACTGGGCTGATATTACCATTACCCAAAAGGTCTGGAAATATATGTCCGTGCAGGCAGGAGCTAAAAACCTGTTCAATGTAAAGCGTGTACAGAATAGCGCTGCTACGGCAGGCGGCGCGCACAGCACCGGAGGACCTGTACTTACCGGCTATGGCACCTCCTTTTTTGCAGGTATCAACTTTCAATGGTCAAAACATTAATAGCACTTATACTACTAAAACCTATAACGAATGTCAATCACAATCAAACTATCCAAGCGCTTATTGTGCGCGGGCTTCATCCTTGTCCTTGCTTCCTGTGATAAAGATGATAAGATCACCATACCACCGCCTTCTGATGGAAAGACCGAAACCCTCAATGGTGGGCCTGGGGGCGCCAATGCCGCCAATTCAGTATTCCTTGACCTCAGTACCGATAAACAGGATTCTGTAAACCGCACCACTTGGGACCTCGGCTTTTACAGCGGTACCGACTTTAGGGTCATCATCAATAATACCACCGCAGCTACTGCCAAAGCCATCAATAAAACAGACTTTGCCCAGGTTAACCTGGCTGATACTGCCGGCTTTGCCGATGCACTGGCCCTCGGTCAGGGTGCTGGTACCTTTGCCATTATAGATGATGTGGAAGGCGATCTGACCAAAACAGTCATACCTGCCGTGTCTGCTACCGATGCCGACAACAAGATCTACATCCTGAAACCCTCCAATGGTATGGTGGCCGCCGCCCGCGATTGGTATAAGATCCGCATCACCCGCAATGGCTCCAATTATAAATTACAGTACGCCAAACTCTCCGAAACTATTATAAAGACCATCGATGTAGTAAAGGATGCAGCCTACAATTTCAAATATGTATCACTCGCCGCCAATGGCCCTGTAACAGTAGAGCCCGCCAAAGCCAATTGGGATATCCAGTGGACCCTTACTACTTACAAAGCCTCACCCACTATTCCTTATACCTATTCTGATTATGTATACATCAATTACCTGGCTGGTGTGCAGGCCGCTGAAGTCCTGACCACTACCAGCAGTTTTGATGCTTATGCAGAAACAACTATTGCCAGCACTGCTTTCAGCAGCAGCAAAGTGGTGATTGGTGGCAATTGGCGCAATACCCAGGCTCCCATTGGTGTGAAGACAGACCGTTTCTATGTAATTAAAGATGCAGCCGGTAATGTATACAAACTGCGCTTCATCAGCTTCCACGCTTCCGATGGCGGCGTAAGGGGTTATCCAAAGATTGAATACAAACTGGTTAAGAAAGCATAGTGTTCATTCTCTCTTCTTTGTCATTTCGACATTCTTTGTCATTTCGACCGAAGGGAGAAATCTGCTATCGAAGTAGCGGGTTCGAAGCTAACGAAAACGATTCACCATTCATCAAGAACAACCAATGGCAAACAAGAAACGATACCTTCTTCCTCTTGCTTTATTTTTCCTCTTTTCATCTCTTAGCGCCCAGCAGCGCATCGTATCCCTCAGCGGGGCCATCAGCGAAATGCTCTGCGCCTTATCATTGGAGCCGCAGATCGTGGGCGTGGATGTTACCAGCAACTACCCCGCCTCCCTGCAACAGAAACCCCATGTAGGGCACAACAGAACCATCTCTGCTGAAAGCATCCTTGCTTTGCGGCCTACCCTCGTGCTGGGTATACAGAACGAAATGAAACAGGAGGTAATAGAACAGCTGACCGCTGTCAAAGTAAAAGTGCAGCTATTACCTGCCGCATACAGTGCCGATGGCACCCGCCAGTTGTTGCAGGAAATTGCCCAGGCAACAGGCACTACTGACAAAGCAAAGGAGCTAAGAGCCACCTTCGACAAACAACTGGCTGCATTAAAGATCACTCCCCTGAAGAAAAAAGTGCTCTTTATCTATGCCCGTGGTACCGGTTCCATGACAGTATCAGGCACCGGCACCGCATTGAACAGTATGATAGAGTTGGCCGGAGCGCAAAACGCCATCACCGGCTTTACCCAATTCAAGCCCCTGTCTGCCGAATCACTGGTAGCTGCCAATCCCGATGTGATCCTGCTATTCGACAGTGGTTTACAAAGCGTAGGCGGGGCCGATGGTTTGCAGACCGTACAGGGAATAAGTGCTACCAACGCCGGTAAAAATAAAAAGATCATTTCCATGGATGGACAGTTGCTCAGTGGCTTTGGCCTGCGCCTGCCTGCTGCCATTGCAGAACTGAATAAGAAACTCCTATGAACCCGAAAAGTGCTGCGAGGCCTGCGAGCCTCGCGGCATTATTCAGGTAGTAGCAATGCCAACAAATAAACAGTAAGCGTTGAAACCAAAGTGGCTCACCCTATCGTTGATCGTACTACTTCTGGCAGCTGTTATTACAGCTGCCGGCATCGGCGCCATGTCCATTGCTCCGGGCCAGGTAGTGGCTATCCTGTTGCATAAAGTGGGCATCCATCTCCCCGTTACGTATGATGAAGGTATGGCCAATGTGCTCCTGCACATCAGGCTGCCCCGGGTAGTGATGGCCGTATTGATAGGAGCGGGCCTCGCCGTTGCCGGCGCTTCCCTGCAGGGCTTGTTCCGCAATCCCATGGCCGATCCGGCCCTCATTGGTATTTCATGGGGCGCCTCCCTTACTGCCGTAGCAGTGATTGTATTGTTGTCATCCCAGCCTTACCTCCACATCGATGCCCTTATCCCCCGGTATTATTTACTCAACGTCGCAACCTTTGCAGGGGCTTGCCTCACCTCCCTCCTGGTATTTCGATTGTCGAAGATTGGTGGCAGGTCATCCATCATTACTTTATTACTCGCCGGTTTGGCCATCGGCACCCTCTGCCGCGCTTTGACCGATCTCACTACCTATGTAGCCAATGATGAAGAGCTCCGCACCGCCACCTTCTGGACCATGGGAAGCCTCGGCGGCGCCAGCTGGACAAGCGTTGCCTCACTATTGCCATTTATATTGATCCCCTTGATCCTCTTGCCTGTTGTAGGTAAATCACTGAATGCTTATGCCCTCGGCGAAAATGAAGCTGCCTACCTGGGCATTAACGTAAAGAAGTTGAAGAATACCGTTATAATATTGGCTACCCTGTCTGTAGGCGCTTCCGTAGCCGTAGCGGGTATCATCGGTTTTGTGGGCCTCATCGTACCCCATATGCTGCGCAGTATGGCCGGCAGCGATCACCGTACCTTATTGCCCAATTGCGCTTTGCTGGGCGCTTCCCTGCTCACCATCGCCGATGTAGTGAGCAGAACGATAATAGCCCCTGCAGAGCTGCCCATCGGTATCGTCACCGCCATTTTGGGCACACCCGTATTCATTGCACTCCTGTTAAAACAAAAGAAACAATTGCGTCATACCACCTCATGATCACTGTACAAAACATATCATACAAAGTGGCGCAGAAGAATATTCTGAACAAGCTGTCCTTTGTCCTCCGGCCCGGTGAAGTAACCGTGGTACTGGGACAAAACGGTGCCGGCAAATCTACCCTGCTTAAAATATTGTCCGGTGAACAAAAGCCCACAGAAGGCAAGGTATTACTCGGTCAGGATGATCTCCACCGCTTGTCCTTTCAGCAATTGGCCCACAAGCGTGCTGTCCTGTCCCAGCAATATGCCACCAACCTGCCCTTTGTCTGTGAAGAGATCGTCATGATGGGTCGTTATCCCCATTTCAGCAATAAGCCCGCTGCCATTGATAAAGAAATTGTTCACCAGTGCATGGAAGAAATGCAGGTGAGCCCTTTTGCAGGCCGCTCTTATCAAACCCTTTCCGGGGGCGAACAACAACGGGTGCAGATGGCCCGTGTATTGGCCCAGCTAAAAGAACACAACCTCCATAGCCATAAGAAGGTCCTGCTGCTGGATGAACCAACTGCCAGCATGGATTGCCTCTACCAGCAATTGTGCCTGAGCAAAGCGAAAGAACTGGCCCGTAAAGGATATACCGTATCGGTCATCCTGCACGACCTCAACCTGGCAGCCCAGTTTGCCGATACCATCCTCCTCCTTAAGCAGGGAAGGCTGGTCACCATGGGCTCCGTGCGCGAAGTGCTGCAACCGGCTTTCATTGCCCAAGCCTATGACATGGAAGTGAATGTGCTGGAATACGAGGAGTATGATTTCCCCATCCTCGTTCCTGCAGCACACAAGCGCAAAACCGTTTTAATAAGATCAGTAAACCAATAAAAACATGAGTATTACAATGAACCTGTCTATAAAAGATAAATGGATCTCCTTCCACAAAGAGCATCCACGCGTAAGGATCCGTGACGCAGCGAAGCAGCTGGATACTACAGAAGCAGGCATACTGGCCTCTTTTGCAGGCAGCAGTGTCATTCGCCTCAATACAGAATTTACAGAACTGTGGAAGCGCCTGCCCCAGCTCGGCTACGTAATGGTGCTTACCCGCAATGAAAGCTGCGTTCATGAACGCAAAGGAATATTTGAAGAAGTAAGCGTCAACAGCAAGCATGTAGGTGTAGTGGTAGGTAAGGATATTGACCTCCGCATGTTGTTCCATTGCTGGGCATTTGCCTTTGCCGTGTTTGAGAACGAGGAGGCCGGATTTAAAAAGTCCATCCAGGTATTTGATCACCAGGGAACCGCCATCATAAAAATATTCCTGCAGCCCAACAGCGATGAGACCGCCTTTGATCACCTCGTACGTGATTTCCAGGAAGGGCTCCAAACATCCGCCTTAGATATATTGCCGGCACCTGCACCTCCCGTATATGCCGATGCCAATGCCGATATCCCGTCTTTTGTCAAAGCCTGGGGCGAATTGAAAGATACCCACGACTTCTTCCCCCTGCTCCGCAAATACAATATCTCCCGCCATTATGCCTTACAGGTAGCCGGAGAATTTGCCCGTAAAGTGAGTAATGACAGCGTGAAGCTGCTATTGGAGCACGCGGCCAATACCCAAATGGAGATCATGGTATTCGTGTCCAACCACGGTAATATCCAGATCCATACAGGCCCCGTCAACAAGATCGTCGAAATACCCGGCTGGATCAATGTCATGGACCCCGCCTTCAACCTGCATTTGAAGCTCGACCATATCGCCGATACCTGGGTCGTTAAAAAGCCCACCACCGACGGAACTGTCCATTCTCTCGAAATATTCAATGCAGCAGGAGAGCTCATCGTCCAGTTCTTTGGCAAGCGTAAGCCTGGCTCCCCTGAATTACCCGAATGGACCACCTTTATGAACGCCTTACAATAGTTGTAAAAAATAAATCCGGATATTATATGTGCCAGTATCAGACCTTGTTTTATGACGATAAAGTAGGCTACGTGATCCGTTGCCTCCATTGCGACAATTTCCAGGTGGGGTATGGTAATGTATTGATCAACCTGTACACTCCCGATTTTTGCGATTTTGTGCAGTGGATCAAAGATTGCCGTATTGAGGATTATGGAGCAACTGATCCCGGTATCAAATCCATCATCATCCCTACCCCCTGCGATGGATTAAAGCTTTTCCTCAGCCAGCGTGAACTCAAAGAGTTGCACGATATGCTGGATACCGCCGATTCAGAATGGCGGTCCCAGGAAATGCTCCAGCTGTTTTCCAAAAGGTCTGCTTAATTACCAACATACTCTCAAAGTGAGGAGCCATAAATAAAGTGGCTCCTCGCTTTGTTCATGCCCCGTCGCCTCCCCCTCAAAGCGTTTTCGCTCGCAGCTCGCGGCTCACTGCTCGGAGCTTTTCAATAGCATTTTTGTACCTAAAATGGTGCGGCTTTATATTTTCGGGCAAGCTCTAAAACCAGCAGGGGTATTATTACCGTACATTCATAGTATTGATTACCAATTGTTCATTCGCTCTGATAGCCTTGTAATCCCCCAAACAGGCAAGAATAATTAACTCTATTTGTAAAGGGCTGGTTAATAGCAGTTTTTGACTTAATATTTATTATATTTGAATTAAGTTTAAGAATAGCCTCTCAAAGCTTAAACATTTTACCTGTAGTACTATGAATGCGTTTACCATCAAGGACCTGGAAAATTTATCAGGCATTAAAGCCCACACGATCCGGATTTGGGAACAGCGGTATTCCTTCCTCAAACCCCGGCGCACCCAAACCAATATCAGGTATTACAACAACGACGAGCTAAAGGCAATACTGAACATTGCCCTTCTTAATAAATATGGATACAAAATATCCCATATTGATAAGATGGATGCCGACGAGGTGCGGCAAAAGCTGGTTTCACTTTCTCACGTCGAAGCACAACAGGAGCGGCTCGTCAACGACATGCTCCAATGCATGGTCGACCTGAATATTGATAGATTCGAGGACATCCTCAATGATCATATCAAAGCCCGGGGGATCGACAGGACCATCAGCTACCTCATCTTTCCCTTCCTCGATAAGATCGGTATCCTCTGGCTTACCAATCATATCAACCCGGCCCAGGAGCACCTGGTATCAAATGTGATCAGGCAAAAGCTCATCGTAGGCATCGAGAGCACCATATCACATATGGTATTGGATAAAACGGTGATCCTGTTCCTCCCCGAGGGAGAACACCATGAACTGGGACTACTCTACATGTATTATTTATTAAAGAACCGGGGCGTACAGGTCATTTATTTAGGAGCAAATGTGCCTTTACGTGACCTTGAGTTCATCACCAATCTTAAAAAACCTGATTACCTCTACACACACCTCACTGCCATGGCCGGCAACTTTAATTTCGAGAAGTTCTTTAACCAGGTACACCATAAAATGCCCCAGATGCCCGTCGTTATTTCCGGGCAATTGGCACAAAACAGGTTCAAAAAAATACCCCCCGGCGTACACCTGAAAAGATCACTTACCGAGGTCCTGGAATACGTTTCGGCATCATGACCGGGATTTAAAGACAGGATTAAGATTCTCCTAACTGCTTGTAATACTACGTGTTAGAATATTTAACATATCATAATCAACAATGATCTCCTTCGGAATTAAACAAATGTTTAAATTTGGGGTGGATTTAATTTTAAGACGTAAATATTGAAGCCATGTCGACGATAGAATTTAATCAAATGCTGGTGAGCAATGCAGAGTTTTTAAAACCCTTCGCTATTACGCTTACACGTGACACAGAAGCAGCCAAAGATTTGTTCCAGGAAACTTTATTCAGGGCCTTAGCCAATAAAGATAAATACAATGTTGGTACCAACATTAAAGCATGGTTGTATACCATCATGCGCAATATCTTTATCAATAACTACCGCAGAAAGGCCAAGCAGAATACTATTTTTGATAGTACTCCCAATGATTTCCTGCTCAATCATAACCAGGCTGTAACAGCCAATGAAGCGGAAAGCACTTTACGGTTAAAAGACATTCAGCATGCCATACACAACCTGCCCGAAATATTCAGGAATCCTTTCCTGTTATACTTCGATGGGTTTAAGTACCATGAAATTGCTGAAATGCTCGACGAACCGCTCGGTACTATCAAGAGCCGGATCCACTTTGCACGCAAGTTGCTGAAAACGCAAATGCACCGGTTCTAATCAGCATACAAAATTGATCAGGGGTGGGCATCCAAAAAATGGATGACCCACCCTTTTTGCTTAATTTAACTGCGTGGGAAAAAAAGCGATCGTTATTGGAAGCGGTTTTGCCGGCATGTCGGCAGCCTCCTTTATGGCCAAAGCAGGATGGCAGGTAACCGTCATAGAAAAGCAATCCGGACCCGGTGGAAGGGCAAGGCAGCTACAGGCCCAGGGCTTTACTTTCGATAGAGGCCCCAGCTGGTACTGGATGCCCGATGTCTTTGAACGCTATTTCGCCTGCTTCGGAAAAGAAGTGCAGCAATACTACCAGCTCCACCGCCTAGATCCTTCTTACCGCATATACCGCGAGCAGGGATTCTCCGATGTACCCGCTGATCTCTACGAATTCAAGAAAATGCTCGATCAGTGGGAGCCAGGTGCTGCAGGCAGGCTGGATGCATTCCTGCAGGAAGCCGCTTTTAAATACAAAACAGGTATGCAAAAGCTGGTCTTCAAGCCTGGGCAGTCTATCACTGAATTCCTCGATCCCGCTGTCATCACAGGTATTTTCCGGCTCGATATATTCTCCTCCATTAAAAAGCACATCCACAAATATTTTAAGCATCCTCATATCCGGCAGATGCTGGAATTTCCCATCCTGTTCCTCGGAGCCTTACCAGAAAACACCCCCGCGCTCTACAGCCTCATGAATTATGCCGACATCATCGGTGGCACCTGGTATCCCCAGGGAGGCATGTACAGCATTGTGCAGGCCATGCACCAACTGGCCGTCAGTCTGGGCGTACAGTTTCATTTCAATGAAAACGTGGTGCGCATTGAACTGGAAACCTCCACCGCCAAAAGAGTGATCACCGAAAACAATGCCTGGGAAGCAGATGTCGTGATCGGAGGAGCAGATTACCACTTTATAGAAAATCAATTATTACCCGCAAGCCACCGCTCTTATTCCGAAAAGTATTGGGAGGAAAGGTTACTGGCCCCTTCTTCCTTGTTGTATTATGTGGGCCTCAACAAGCGACTGGAAAATATCCGCCACCACATGCTGTTCTTTGATGTTCCTTTCGACCGGCATGCGCAGGAAATATATACCACCAAAGAGTGGCCCGCCAATCCCCTCTTCTATGTTTGCGCTTCTTCCGTTACCGACAATACCGTAGCGCCTGCCGGTGGAGAAAACCTCTTCTTCCTGGTGCCCGTTGCTGCAGGGCTCACCGGTGATGACGAAGCCCTCCGGGAGCGTTATTTTAACCTGATACTGCGACGGTTTGAGCAACATATTGGTCAATCCGTAGCAGCATCGATTGTGTTCCGGCAATCTTTTGCCAACAGCAACTTCGTACAGGACTATAATTCCTTCAAGGGAAATGCATATGGACTGGCCAATACCTTACGGCAAACCGCAATCCTGAAGCCGTCATGCAGAAGCAAGAAAGTCCCCAACTTATTCTACACTGGTCAGCTTACCGTACCCGGTCCTGGCGTACCTCCTTCTCTCATTAGTGGCGAAGTAGTGGCCCATGAAGTGTTGAAGCATTATTCCGCTACCTGATATAAAATCGTAACAAATGAAAGGAATTTGGTTTGATTGAAACCTGTTAATATAAAAATCCCGTATTTTCCATACTTCATGTTCCCAATCAGCGAAATCTATCTAATCTATTAATCTGCGGTTATGCGTTTATTTCATGAGGTTAGCCAGCGCTGTAGTCAGATCACCGCCCAGGAATACAGTACATCATTCTATGCGGCAATCCGGCTGCTCCATGCCGATCTGCGCAATCCAATCTGCAATATCTATGGCTTTGTTCGTTTTGCCGACGAAATTGTCGATACTTTCCATCAGCACGATAAAGCATCCCTGCTGGCCCAATTTAAAACAGAGACTTACACTGCCATCAGCCGGGGCATTAGTCTCAATCCAATCCTGCACAGCTTTCAGCTTACCGTTAACCAATTCCATGTCCAACATGCCCTCATAGATGCTTTTTTTCAAAGCATGGAAACAGATCTGGCACAGCAGCACCACGATAAAATGAGCTATGAACAATATATCTATGGCAGCGCCGAAGTAGTAGGCCTCATGTGTCTCTCCGTATTTTGCGAAGGAGATCAGCCATTGTTTCAGAAGCTGCAGCCTCATGCCCGCTCACTGGGAGCCGCCTTTCAAAAGGTTAATTTCCTGCGCGATATAAAAGCCGATCTTACAACCCTCAACCGGAGTTATTTTCCCGGCGCAGATTTCGGTAACTTTACCACCTGTATGAAACAGGAAATTGAGCAGGATATTACCAACGATTTTCAGCATGCCTTTGAAGGTATACGCCAACTGCCCTGGAAGGCACGTTTTGGCGTCTATGTCGCCTATAAATATTACTTATCCCTGTTCAGGAAGATCAGGAAAGTACAGCCGGCTGAAATATTGGAGCACCGTATCCGTATTCCCAACTACCGGAAAGCACTGATCCTGATTCGTGCAGGTGTAAAAAATCAACTAAATTTAATATAGCATCAGCACTAAAGTGATCCCCCTTCATTGCCAATTGATGGCCTTGTAATCATTTCTAATGTCAGGCTGAGCCTGTCGAAGCCATTTGAAGGGTGGGTCGCCCTCCAAGGGCGGCTCACCCTGATCTAAAGGAGTTTGTCGAAGGGTTACCGAAGGTCGGATCACTAAAAGAAAACTACATGAGTACATTGAACCAGGTAATATTAGTGAATGAACAGGATGAAGAGGTAGGAACCATGGAAAAAATAGAAGCCCACCGGAAAGCCGTTTTGCACCGGGCATTCAGCGTATTTATTTTTAATAACAAAGGAGAAATGCTCCTGCAACAGCGCGCATTGACCAAATACCACAGCGGAGGCCTCTGGACAAATGCCTGTTGTGGACACCCGTCTCCGGGCGAATTGACCGCCAACGCTGCCGCACGCAGATTACAGGAAGAAATGGGCTTCACCACCGAACTCAATGAATTATTCAACTTTACTTATCGGCACGCTTTTGATAATGGCCTTACCGAATATGAGTTCGACCATGTTTTTGCCGGCTATTGGGATGCCCCCGTCTTTCCTTCCCAGGAGGAAGTGAATGATTATTGCCTGTTAAGCCTGGAAGAAATAAGGAATTCCCTGAATGCCCACCCACAGCAATTTACTGTATGGTTTCGCATCGTATTTCCACGCGTGGAAGCCTGGGCAAGAAAAATGGCTTGATAAATACCCAAGCCGCAAACGAATAAACAATGCATTGGTTATTGTACATCGGTATCCTGTCGGGCACTTTTTTCGTGATGGAAGCCATTACCTGGCTTACCCATAAGTTTGTGATGCATGGATTTCTCTGGAGCCTGCACCAGGATCACCACCAGCCACAACCCGGCTTCTTCGAGAAGAACGATGCCTTTTTTATCATCTTCGCCATTCCCAGTTTCCTGTGCATCCTCTTCGGCTCCCTCGACAAAATATATTGGTTGCAGGCTATCGGGTTTGGGATAATGGCCTATGGGGTTGCTTATTTCCTCATCCACGATGTGATCATCCACCAGCGCTTCAAATGGTTCAGCCGGTCCAACAATACCTATATCCGCGCCATCCGCTGGGCACATAAAATGCACCACAGGCACCTCGATAAGCAGGATGGCGAATCATTTGGCATGTTGTACGTGCATAAAAAATATTGGGCTAAAGTGCGCCGTGATAAAAAGCTGCTGGAAAATAAAAGGTGAACCGCTTCCACTATATCATAGCAGGTGCCGGATGCGCAGGATTGAGTTTCCTGGTAAGACTGCTGCAAACAGGCCAGTTCTCCCACAAGAAAATATTGCTCATTGACAAAACTCCCAAAACAGTTAATGACCGCACCTGGTGCTTTTGGGAAAAAGAGCCTGGTATTTTCGACCCCATTGTGCACAAAAGCTGGAAACGATTGCGGTTTTATCACCTCACTTATAATGCTTCTTACGATATTAGTCCCTACACCTATAAGATGATCAGGGCAATTGACTTTTATCAATACTGCCTGCAAATTATCAGCGAATACCCGAATGTGACCATCGAATATGCGACTATAGACCATATAGAAAATAACCGCGACGGAGTTATACTGCACACTGCCCAACAATCCTATTCCGCCGATCACCTGTTTAGCAGCATCCTGCTGGAGAATCCGGTATTAAAAAATAATCAATATTATCTGTTGCAGCATTTTAAAGGTTGGGTCATTGAAACAAAGGATCCAGTCTTCAATGCTGCCGAAGCAACCCTGATGGATTTCAGGATAGACCAGCAACACGGAACTGCGTTTGTTTACGTAATGCCTTTTTCAGCTCACCGGGCATTAATAGAGTATACTTTATTTAATGATCAGGTATGGAGCCAGGAAGAATACAATGAAGGCCTCAGGAAATACATCAGCACTATTCTTGGGACCGATGATTATGCTATCCTGGAAGAAGAATCAGGCATAATACCAATGACCAATTATCGCTTCCCTACCCACCAGCGTTGCATCACCTTCCTGGGCACTGCGGGAGGGCAAACAAAAGCCTCCAGTGGATATACCTTCCAATTTATTCAGAAACAAACGGCACAACTGGTTGATGCTATGGTGCATAATTTTAAGCCCATTGTAGAAACACCCTTCTTGTCAAAGCGATTTCATTGGTACGACGCTACATTGCTCAATATTCTCCATAATAACAAGCTTCCGGGTGATTTTATTTTTAAAGAACTCTTTAAAAATAATAAGATAACAGATGTATTACAATTCCTCGATAATGAAACGTCTCTCCTGCGGGAAATTAAAATAATTACTGTATTGCCTAAAAGGGTATTTATACGTGCTGCACTGCAACAACTAACATAAGTAAGTTTCAAACTGGTTTGAAGCACAGTGAATAACCGTCTTTCTGACATACCCGTATCCGGTCAGTGTTTTATGAAACATAAGCCCCATGTGTGTTTGATCAATGATCAATTCTGCCTGTTTTTATATATTGGGTACATTTTGGCAGAATAATTGTAGACTACTTTCCGCAAGTCCAATGGTAATTCATTAATCAAGTCAAGTGTCCTTATGAGAAACCTCATGCTGTGTATCGTTGCATGGATATGTAACAGCACAACCCTAATGGCTCAGGTCAATTATACGGCCGATAATATTGTTCCACCCTACAATGGCACTTTCTCTTATGGCACCAACGGTGGTTGGTACTATACCTGGGATGACAAAAGCCTTGCTGATATTGCTGCCGGCAATAGAATTAAAAACATCAAAGGATTAGATAGCCGGACTTTCAGGCCTCCGTTGCCTGCCTGGTTCCTGGATTACTATTCTTATGATGTACGCCTGTCTGAATTTAATTATTACCGTACCCTCGGTGTGCAGGAATTGACAGTGATCCTTAATTCCCCCGCCGATAAAGAAATTGACAGCACCTGGTATGAAAGAGATGGCAGTCCCTCGGCCACCAACGAGTGCAACCAGCACTCCTGGATGTTTAAGAACATGTATACCCCCATCTGGGATGGCGGGCTCAATGGAACTCCTTACAATGATACCAATTATTGTGCACGCTATATATATGAAACTGTAACAAGGTATAAGTCCTACACCAAATTCTGGGAAGTGGTCAACGAGCCGGATTTTGACCAAAGTCAGAATGCATGGAAGCCACGTGGTCAGACAGGTAACTGGTGGGAGAACCTTCCCTATCCCTGCGCCCTGACCAATCTCCGGGCTCCCGTGTTTCATTATATCCGCTGGTTGCGCATTGCCTACGATGTCATTAAAACCGTAGACCCCACCGCCTATGTGGCGCCAGGTGGGCTCGGATATATCGCCTTTGCCAATATTTTATGTAAATACACCGATAATCCCGTTGATGGAAGTGTGACACCAGAATACCCCAAACCGGGCTCTGCTTATTTTGATGTACTCAGCTTTCATAGCTATCCCCAGTATGCATTGGGCCAATGGAGCAATGCGAACGGTGGTGGCTTTGTGTATGAACGCCATTCCGACAAGGCCGCTGAAAAGTTCATTGGCCTTAAAAATGATTTCGATAGCATCATGAGGATATATGGATATGATGGTGTACAAAAACCTAAGAAATTATACATCTGTACCGAAACCAATATCCCCTCCAAAGCTTTTGGCACCATGATAGGTTCCGATCAGGCCCAGGCCAGCTATGTGATAAAATCACTGGTGCTTAGCCAGAAAAATGATATCCTTCAAACCTATTTCTTTGTATTGGGCGACAGCAAGCCCCTGGCGCAGGCTACAGATGGGTTCGAATTGATGGGTCTCTACCAAAGCCTTACCGACAATGGACCTGTGAGCGGAGGGCCCGGCTACAATCATCGTTTTAAAAGCTCTGGTTATGCATTTAAAACAGTGTCCAACCTCCTCTTCAATGCTAAGTATGATCCCGTTCGAACGGCCGCTATGAACATTCCCGCCACATTGGAAGGAGGCGCCTTTCGCGATAACATTGGCGGATATACTTATGTGATATGGGCTAAAACAACGCGTGATCTTGATGAAAGTGCCTCTGGTACCTATTCATTTCCTGCTGCGATGAACGTTTCCACAGATATGGAAAAAAGAGCCTGGGATTGGAGTTCGACTGGCACTACCACCATTGTTACTTCAACCAATATTCCAGTAACCAGTTCGCCCATCCTGCTGTCAGAAAGTTTTAAAGTATTGGCCATTACCGACAAACCCAAGCCTGCACCTGTCAATACAGAGTTTGCCGTAAACATTACACCCAATCCGGCTTCCTCGGCAGCATCGATCACGTTTACCCTGAAAAGCAGCGCTAAGGTCAATGTATCCATTTACAATGTAGAAGGCAGGTTGATCACTTATGCAATTGCCGGCCGCTCTTTTACCGGCGGCACACATGTAGTGCGCCTGCCTGTAGAGCAATTACCCAATGGAGTGTATTATTGCCGGTTTACAACCGAAAAGTCCGAAGAAATGAGAAAATTCATCATCGCACGATAACCTGATTGTCAGGGTGAGCCTTGTCATCCTGAACTTGTCGAAGGGCTATCGAAGCCCATTTGCCTGATCTAAGTCGTTTTCAAAGGTGCGTCGCTCCCGCGGAGCGGGACAAGCTCTACGGGGCGGCTCACTTCTTTTTGCGTAGCTTTGATCCCACAAATCAAACCATGCCCGGCACCATACTCCTCATTGATGACGAAGAAAAATTGCGCGGTCTCCTGAAGCGCATCATTACCCTCGAGGGGTTTATCATCCATGAAGCCGCTGATCTCAAGGCAGCCTCAAAACAATTGGATAAGGAATCAATAGATGTGGTGCTCTGCGACGTAAAGTTGCCGGATGGCAGCGGCGTTGATTTTGTAAAAGAGGTAAGATCAAAACACCCGGCCACCGAGATCATTCTCTTGACCGCCTATGGCAATATCCCCGATGGCATTCAGGCCATGAAGAATGGCGCCTTTGATTATATTACCAAAGGCGATGACAATGACAAGATCATTCCCCTGCTCATGCGGGCCATGGAAAAAGTACAGCTTCAAAAACGCATTGAACAGCTGGAACAACAGGTAGGGAAAAAATACAATTTCGACAATATCCTGGGCACCTCACCCCTCATCAAAGAAGCCATCGCCCTGGCCAGAAAAGTAGCCCCATCTGAAGCCACCGTGCTATTGTTGGGTGAAACCGGTACCGGCAAGGAAGTTTTTGCACAAGCCATACATGCCGGCAGTAAACGTGCCGGCAAAACCTTCACCGCTTTGAACTGCAGTGCATTTAGTAAGGAGCTGTTGGAAAGCGAATTGTTTGGTTACCGCGCAGGCGCCTTTACCAGCGCCGTCAAAGACAAAAAAGGATTGATGGAAGAAGCCAACAACGGCACCCTCTTCCTGGATGAGATCGGTGAAATGCACATAGACCTCCAAAGCAAATTGCTGCGCGTGCTTGAAACCAGCGAATTCATTAAGATAGGCGATACCAAACCCACCCGCGTAAATGTCAGGATCATTGCCGCCACCAACCGCCATTTGCAGCAGGAAGTTACAGAAGGAAAATTCCGGGAAGACCTCTTTTATCGGCTCAATGTATTTGTCATATCCTTGCCGGCATTGCGAGACAGGAAGAAGGATATTCCTGTCCTGGCAACCTATTACCTGCAGTTGTTTGCTCAAAAAGCCAACCAGCGCATCGATGCCATGAGCCCGGAATTCCTGGAACAGTTACAGCATCATGATTGGAAAGGCAATATCCGCGAGTTGAAGAACATCATCGAACGGGCTGTTATACTGGCCGACGGACCAGCGCTTACCATCAATAACCTGCCCGTCGAACTACAGCACCAGGCAATTCCTGGTAGCGGAGCCCATAATAACACCCTCTCCGCCTTTTCCCTGGCCAGCATGGAGAAATTACATATCCAGCGTGTGCTGAACCATACCAAAGGAAATAAAACAGAAACAGCCCGACTCCTTGATATAGGCCTTACCACCCTCTATAGGAAGATCGAAGAATACGGCCTTGGCCGGGAATCGTGAATTAGCACGCTCACTACTCACCGCTCGTTGCCTTTCTGCCTCAATGCCTCGTTGCCTTTACTGCAACACTTCTTTCGCCTTTTCCATATCCAGTTCCTTCTCCCATTTCGAAACAAAGAGCGTAGCCACTGCATTACCAATAATATTCGTCAGCGCCCGGGCTTCACTCATAAAGCGGTCAATACCTAAGATCAGGGCAAGTCCCGCTACCGGAATATTACCGGCCGCTGGCAAGGTGGCGGCCAGCGTAATAAAGCCGCTGCCTGTTACACCTGCCGCGCCTTTGGAGGTAACCATCAACACCACCAGCAGCGTAAGTTGTTGCGATAGGTCCATGGGTGTATTGGTAGCCTGTGCTATAAAGATCGCTGCCATCGTCAGGTAGATCGAAGTTCCATCCAGGTTGAAGGAATAACCTGTAGGTACTACCAGTCCTACTACCGATTTGGAGCAGCCTGCTTTTTCGAGTTTTTCGATCAGGCTGGGCAGTGCCGATTCACTGGAGGAGGTGCCCAGTACGATCAGCAATTCTTCTTTCAGGTAATTCAACAGCTTAAAAATATTAAGCCGCATAGAATACAATATAGCTCCCAGGATCACTACAATAAAAATGATGCAGGTCAGGTAAAAAGTACCCATCAGTTTTGCCAGCGATTGCAGACTGCCTGCACCGTATTTGCCGATCGTAAAGGACATGGCGCCCAGTGCACCCAGGGGCGCTACCTTCATAATGATATGGATGATGCCAAATAAAATATCAGAGAAGCCTTTAATAAAGGTCATTACCGGTTGCACCTTTGGCCCCAGCTTTAAGGCTGCTGTACCAAACAAAACAGAGAACAGCAGGATTTGTAAAAGGTCCCCTTTGGCAAAAGCCTCAACAATAGTGGTCGGTATGATATTGATCAGGAATTCAACCGTGGTCTGTGCTTTTTGCCCCACAGCAACATCCTTCAGTGCATTGGGGTCGAGCTTCGATACATCAATATTCATTCCCTCTCCCGGCCTGAGGATATTAATGGCTGCCAGTCCGATGAGCAGGGCAATCGTAGTAAGTACCTCAAAATAGAGCAGCGCCTTGATCCCTACCGTACCTGCCTTCTTCATATCGTCCATTCCTGTCATACCACTCACGATCGTACAGAAGATCACTGGCCCAATCAGCATTTTTACCAGCCGGATGAATCCATCCCCCAGCGGCTTTAACTGAACTGCGAAGGAAGGATAAAAATGTCCCAGTAAAATACCGGTTACAATCGCTACAATCACCTGAAAATAAAGACTCTTATAGAACTTTTTGCTACGCTTTGGGATCATGCCGTCAAGATAGGAAAATAATTGGTACCGCCGTCACCCTTCACTCATTACCATTTTGGAAAACAAACCTTTCCATTTTGAAAGGGTTTTGTTTTGACCCCCTGCATAATCTCTTTTGTTTAAAAGCTGTACAAGCGATTTAAAATCAATCAATAACGGGCGACTTATAACTAGTTTTCATGCCTCCGGTATACCCTTTGCCACTTCAGGGAAAAAACAATATGAAAACACATAAAAAAGCATTCGGCGACCGGCTCAAACTCCACATTGTGGTGCCCGTCCTCTATGTAGCTGTTCTGGTAGCCTTACTCATTACATCCATTTTTAATTCCTGAACCATGCTTACAATTATTTTATTCATCGCCGGCATCATCAGTTTCGCACTCTTTTTCAAGTGTGTCGACTTCTTTGAAAAAGTATAACGAAGATCCGCTAACAGCTAAAGGCTAACACCTAACTCCTAATCACTAATACCTAAATAGTCAGCTATGATGAATCTACTCTTAGCCGTATCCATCCTTGTATTTATATACCTGGTATACGTGCTTTTGAAACCCGAAAAATTTTAATCCTAAACTGATTGGACAAATGAATACAGAAATAACCGGTGTGATCATTACGTTCCTCCTTACCGTGCTGCTGGCATTCCCGCTGGGACGGTATATCGCCAAAATGTTACGGGGTGATAGAACGATCACCGATTTCATGAATCCCATCGAGCGGTTCATCTTCCGCATTAGTGGTATCGACCCCACTAAAAAAATGAACTGGAAAGAATTCATGAAAGCTATGCTCACCATTAATATGTTGTGGTTTGTGTACGCTTTCTTCCTGCTCCTGTTTCAGGACAAACTTCCTTTGAATCCTGATGGTAATCCCGGGCAAACACCCGACCTGGCGTTTAATACTGCCATCAGCTTCCTGGTCAATTGCGACCTGCAGCACTATTCAGGCGAATCAGGTGTCACCTACCTCACCCAGTTGTTCGTCATGAACTTCCTTATGTTTGTAAGTGCTGCCACTGGTATCGCTGCACTGGTAGCGGTGATGAATGGATTGAAAGAAAAGACCACCAATAACCTGGGTAACTTCTGGAGCATCTTTACCAAATCCATCACCCGGGTATTACTACCCCTTTGTATTATAGTAGGGATCATACTCACCTTCAATGGTACGCCGGTCAGCTTTGATGGAAAAGATACCATCACCACTTTGCAGGGCGATACCGTACAGGTGTCCCGTGGACCGGCGGCCGGCATGATCGCCATTAAGCACATCGGTACCAATGGTGGAGGTTGGTTTGGCGCCAATTCTGCACACCCCCTCGAAAACCCAAATTATTTCACCAATATGGTGGAGATGATCGCACAGATGATCATTCCCATCGCCATGATCTTTGCCCTTGGTTTTTATATCAACCGTAAAAAGTTTGCCTACGTAATATTTGGCGTCATGACCATAGGTATACTTTGCCTGCTCATACCCACCATCAACTGGGAAGTGAGCGGAAGTCCCGTCATGGCGCATCTTGGTGTGGCACAGCCTACCGGGGCCATGGAAGGTAAAGAAGTGCGGTTTGGTCCTGCCGCTTCAGGCTACTGGAGCATTGTGACTACTATCATATCTACCGGTTCAGTGAACTCGATGCACGATAGCTCCATGCCTTTATCCGGCATGATGCAGCTGCTCGGCATGATGATCAATGCTTTTTATGGTGGTTGTGGTGTAGGAATACTCAACTACCTGATCTATGTTATAATCGCTGTGTTCATTGCAGGGTTAATGGTGGGTCGTACGCCCGAGTTCATGGGTCACAAGGTAGAGGCCCGCGAAGTAAAGATCGCCGCCATCGTAACCCTGTTTTCCGCCTTCCTGTTGAAAGCGGGCGTGGCCCTGGCAGCTTACTTCGTAGCCCATCATCCTGAAATGGATTGGGCCGTCAAGCCCGGCGGGTGGCTCAACAATCCCGGTTACCACGGCTTCTCGGAGATGCTCTATGAATTTACTTCCGCCAATGCCAATAATGGCAGTGGATTTGAAGGACTGGGTGATAACAATATTTTCTGGAACGTGTCCACCGGTATTGTACTCATCCTCTCCAGGTTTATTCCCATCATCGGACCCGTAGCCATCATTGGATTATTGGCCAATAAGAAATTTATTCCTGAGTCACCCGGCACCCTCCGTACCGATTCTATGACTTTTGGTATGATGACATTCGCCGTAATTATAATCATTAATGCCTTATCCTTCTTCCCCGCGCTTACACTGGGACCACTGGCTGAATTTTTCAGCATGTAATTGTGAGCCTAAAAGATTATACAATGAAAAGTAATAATAATACGCTATTTCCCCGTGCTATGGTGGCGGCTGCCCTTAAACAGTCTTTCCTGAAGCTCAACCCCCGCAGCATGTTTCGTAACCCGGTCATGTTTACCGTAGAACTGGGAACCTTCGTCATGCTCGGTGTTTGTATCTGGATCGCCGCTGGTGAAACCACCCAGGGTAGCCTGCCCTACAATGCGCTCATTACAGCCATTCTTTTTGTGACCGTTCTTTTTGGCAACTTCGCCGAAGCCATTGCCGAAGCCCGCGGTAAAGCCCAGGCCGATAGCCTGCGCAAAACAAGAGAAGACACACCTGCTAAGAAGATATTTGCGGTAGGGGAGATCTATACCAACGAGATCAGGATTGTCCCCTCTTCCCAATTGCGCAAAGGTGACAAATTTGTGTGCGAAGCAGGTGATATTATCCCCATGGATGGGGAGATCGTTGAAGGGCTCGCCACAATAGATGAGTCTGCTATCACCGGCGAATCTGCTCCTGTGATCAGGGAATCCGGTGGCGATAAATCATCTGTTACCGGCGGTACCAAGGTCTTGTCTGATAGGATCGTGGTGAAAGTGACAACAGAGCCTGGTGAAAGTTTCCTCGACAAAATGATTGCCCTCGTAGAAGGCGCTTCCCGTCAAAAGACACCCAACGAAATAGCCCTTACCATTTTGCTGGCCAGCTTTACCCTTATATTCATCATCGTATGTGTAACACTAAAGCCTTTTGCCGACTACGCCAATACCTCTATCACCATCGCGGCTTTCATCTCCTTGTTCGTATGTCTTATTCCTACCACCATTGGCGGTTTGCTTTCTGCCATCGGTATCGCCGGAATGGACAGGGCCTTGCGCGCAAACGTGATCACCAAGAGTGGTAAAGCTGTTGAAACAGCCGGCGACCTGGATACCCTTTTGCTTGATAAGACTGGTACCATCACCATCGGTAATCGTAAAGCCACCCACTTCTGGCCTTCCGGCAATACCCGTGAAAATGATTTCATAGAAGTCTGCATACTGGCTTCCCTGGCCGATGAGACACCCGAAGGCAAGTCTATCATAGAGCTTGCTGGTAACAAAGGAATCAAACATACTGCATCTGCCAATGGGGTGAAGTTTATTCCCTTTACGGCCGAAACCAGAAGCAGCGGTATCGACCTGGGTGATGGCACTAAGATCCGTAAAGGAGCTTCTGATGCCATTAAAACATTGGTTAAGAAAGCTGGTAACGGGTATCCTGTTGAAACGGAAGATAAAGTAAAGGAGATTGCTAATAATGGCGGTACACCACTTGTCGTAAGTCGCAATGAGACCGTATTGGGTGTAATAGAATTACAGGATATTATTAAACCTGGTATCCAGGAACGTTTTGAGCGCCTGCGTAAGATGGGTGTCAAAACCGTAATGGTTACGGGCGATAATCCCCTTACCGCTAAATACATTGCCGAAAAAGCAGGTGTAGATGATTTTATTGCCGAGGCAAAGCCGGAAGATAAAATGAACTACATCAAGAAAGAACAGCAAGGTGGAAAGCTGGTAGCCATGATGGGCGACGGTACCAATGATGCGCCCGCCTTGGCCCAGGCCGATGTAGGCGTAGCCATGAACAGCGGTACCCAGGCAGCCAAAGAAGCCGGTAATATGGTAGACCTTGATAATGATCCTACCAAGCTCATCGAGATCGTGGAGATCGGCAAACAACTCCTGATGACAAGGGGAACACTTACTACCTTCTCCATTGCCAATGACGTGGCCAAGTATTTCGCCATCGTACCAGCTTTGTTTATAACATCCATTCCTGCCTTGCAGTCACTCAACATCATGCACCTGCAAAGCCCCCAAAGCGCCATCCTCTCTGCTGTAATATTCAATGCCATCATTATACCGGTGTTGATACCCCTGGCATTGCGTGGGGTAACCTATAAGCCAATTGGCGCCAGTGCCCTGCTGAGAAGGAACCTGTTCATCTATGGACTTGGCGGTGTCATAATACCATTCATCGGTATCAAGTTGATCGACCTCCTGCTGGGCTTGTTCATGTAAGCCATGGTAAAAGCAATAATCAATAATAAAATAATTAATCATGAAAAAGTACATACTGCCCTCCATCAAACTCACCATCGTAATGGTAGTGCTGCTCGCGCTGGTCTATCCAATCTTGTTATCCGCCGTGGGTACAATGGCGCCCGGTGCAGGCAAAGGAGAAACGATTTCAGTAAATGGGAAAGTAGTGGGTTATGCCCTCGTGGGACAGAAGTTTACCGATGACAAATACTTTCAGGGACGCCCTTCTGCCGTAGATTACAATGCTGCCGGTTCTGGCGGTTCCAATAAAGGTCCTTCCAATCCAGATTATTTAAAGGTGGTACAGGGAAGGATTGATTCTTTCCTGGTACACAATCCTGGGGTAAAAAAAGAAGAGATCCCTGCTGAATTGGTGACCGCTTCGGGTAGCGGCCTCGATCCCGATCTTTCTCCTGCTGCTGCCAAGATTCAGATAAAGAGAATTGCCGCCATCCGCAAGCTGGAAGAGAGCAAACTCATCGGCCTGGTCGATCAACAAACCCAGGGCCCTTTACTCGGCATAGCCGGCCCTGCCAAGGTAAATGTGCTGAAGCTGAATGTGGCTTTGGACAAGCTGCAATAAATCCATTGTATGATAAAATAGAAGAGGGTGGGTCGCCCTTGCGGGGCGGCTCACCCTCTTCCAAAGATTCCTCACCCAGCAGGTGATGCAGCACCTGTTTGCCCTGACGGAAACTGTCAGGCTGAGCTTGTCGAAGCCCTTATCTCAACAATACTTAACAAAACAGACACTTATAAAAAGAATCAAAAAAGATGAAGAAGATTTTAATCGGTGCAGCCCTGATGATGAGTATCGGCGCCATGGCGCAGGAAACCAGGCCTTCACCGCTTACTTTTAGTGGCTATGCAGAATTGTATTATTCCTATGATCTTAACAAACCAGCCGATAACAATAAAGCAGGATTCATTTACAGCCACAACCGGCACAATGAGTTTAACCTCAACCTCGGTTTTCTGAAGGCTGCCTATAATACCGAAAACGTGCGGGCTAACCTGGCCATCGCCGCCGGTACTTATATGAATGCCAACTATGCGGCTGAGCCCGGTGTGTTGAAGAACATTTATGAGGCCAATGCGGGTGTAAAGTTGTTGAAGAAGAAAAACTTCTGGCTGGATGCCGGTATTTTTAGCTCCCATATAGGTTTTGAAAGTGCTGTCTCAAAAGATTGCTGGACCTTGACCAGGAGCATATTGGCCGAAAATTCCCCCTACTATGAAGCGGGCGCCAAACTCACCTATACCAGCGACAACAACAAGTGGATCATCAGCGGCATGGCCCTCAACGGCTGGCAGCGCATCAAAAGGGTAGATGGCAACTCCCTCATGAGCTTTGGTACCCAGGTGCAGTTCAAGCCCAACAGTACCACCACCTTCAACTACAGCACATTTATCGGAACAGATAAGCCCGATAGCGCCCGCCTCATGCGTTATTTCCATAATCTGTATGCCATCTTCAACCTGAACAGCAAACTGGGCGTTACAGCCGGCTTTGACATTGGTACAGAACAAAAAGGCAAAGGGAGCAGCGACATGAATACCTGGTACTCCCCTGTGCTGCTCCTTAAATACAGCATCAACGACAAATGGGCCATTGCTGCCCGGGGCGAATACTATGAAGACAAGAACGGGGTGATCATTGCCACCGGTACCCCCAATGGCTTTAAAACGACTGGTTTCTCCCTCAATGTTGATTATGCACCCGCTTCCAATGTACTCGTACGTATTGAAGGCAGGAACCTTAGCAGCAAAGACGAAATATTTACCAAAGAAGGCAATACTAAAAAGAACAATGCATTTATTACCGCCTCTGTAGCAATAAATTTTTAGTCGATGTGATTACCCAATACAGTATTGCATTGCACACAAAAAGGTTAACTTACAACTGGCTTAATACCTGTCACTATCATGCCCGGTCGAGATAAAAACGTAGAACATTTTATAGAGCTGATCCGCCAGTCCAGGCGGGGAAAGTTCAAGATCTACATTGGTATGAGTGCCGGTGTAGGCAAAACCTACCGCATGTTGCAGGAAGCCCATACCTTGCTGCGCAATGGTGTCGATGTTAAAGTGGGCTATATTGAAACACACAACCGCAAAGAGACCCACGCCCTGTTGGAAGGCTTGCCCGTAATTCCCCGCCGCAAGCTATTCTACAAGGGCAAAGAGCTGGAAGAGCTCGATGTGCAAGCCATCCTGAACCTGCATCCCGAAGTTGTCATTGTGGATGAACTGGCCCATACCAATATTGAAGGCAGTAAGAATGAAAAGCGCTGGCAGGATGTGATGGATATCCTCGATGCGGGCATCAACGTCGTAAGTGCTATCAATATACAACACATAGAAAGTCTCAATGAGGAAGTTAAGGAGATCACCGGTATTGAAGTATCGGAGCGGGTGCCCGATCATGTATTGAAGCTGGCCGATGAGGTGGTGAACATAGACCTTACGGCCGATGAACTGGTGACCAGGCTGCGGGAGGGAAAGATCTATGCGCCTGATAAGGTAGAGACTGCCCTGCGCAATTTCTTCCAGTCTGAGAAGATCCTCCAGTTGAGAGAGTTGGCACTGAAGGAAGTAGCCAGCCAGGTAGAGAGAAAGATAGAGACCGAACTTCCACGTAATACCGCTGCCCGTCAGGAGCGATTCCTGGCCTGCATATCCAGTAATCATGAGGTGGCAAAGAAAGTAATACGTAAGACCGCCAGGCTGTCCAGCTACTACCATTCCAAATGGTTCCTCCTGTATGTGCAAACCCCGCGGGAAGACGGTGACAAGATCGGGCTGGCCGCTCAGCGCCACCTGATCAACAACTTTAAACTGGCTACCGAGCTGGGAGGTGAAGTCATTAAAATTAAACACAGTAATATTGCCAAAGGGATCATAGAAGTGGCCGAGCAACGTAAAATAACCACCATCTGCGTGGGTAAGCCACATCTCAATCTGTTCAATGTCATATTGAGTACTGCCGTATTCAACCAGCTATTGAATAAGTTGTCAGCGGCGGATATCGACGTTGTAATCCTTTCATAATTTATGCTATGAGTGTCCGCTTAAAAACAAAATTATCATTGGGCCTCGGCTTCCTCTTCCTGGTTATCCTGACCTTCGGTATCCTGAGCCTGTACTATATTAACCGGCTCAGCGGGGATGCCAACCGCATACTTAAGAATAATTATGAGTCCCTGGTATATTCCAATAATATGCTCAAGGCCCTGGAAGATATTCCAACAGATTCTACTGCCATTACTATATTCGATGCCAACCTAAAGAACCAGGAAGTCAACGTGACAGAAACCGGTGAAAGGGAATTGACTGAAACTTTGCGTAAGAACTTTAAAGAGTTGTTGATCAATCGCGCTGATTCATCCAACTATGCACAATTGCGGGAATCTATCCGTATGATCAACGACCTTAACCAGGAGGCTATCCTGAAAAAGAATGCCATCGCCAGCGCCACCGCTGCCAGCGCCCAGCTTTGGCTCACCATTATTTTCACCAGCCTCATCCTGATCGTACTTACGTTCATTTATAATTTCCCCGGTGTAATTGCCGAACCTGTGGCTAAACTGGCCGAAGGTATCCGGGAAATTGCCAATAAGAATTATGGCAAGCGCATTTATTTAAAGCAGGAAGATGAGTTTGGTGAGCTGGCCCACGCATTCAACAGCATGGCCGGCAAACTCGATGAATATGAGAACAGTAACCTCGCGCAACTCACTTTTGAGAAAAAGCGCATTGAGACCATCATTAACCAGATGCGCGATGGCATTATAGGACTCGATGAAAAAAGACATGTCCTCTTTCTCAATGCCGTAGCAGAAAAACTACTGGGGTTAAAAGAGGCAGACATTATCGGGAAATATGCGCCCGACCTGGCCTTGAAAAATGACCTCATGCGTACCCTCCTGTTGCAGGACCCTGCCAAAAAAGAGTTAAAGATCTATGCCGACAGCAAAGAAAGCTACTTCAATAAAGATGTACTGGATGTAATGAACAATGGAGAGGTGGCCGGTCAGGTGATTGTTTTGCGCAATATCACCTTGTTTCATGAACTCAATGAAGCCAAGACCAATTTCATTGCTACTGTGTCACATGAACTCAAAACTCCCATTTCTTCCATTAAAATGAGCGCCCGCCTGCTCACCGACAATAGGGTGGGAGCACTCAATACCGAGCAGCAGGAGCTTACCAAAAGCATTACAGAAGATGCCGACAGGCTGCTCAACATTACCAGCGAACTGCTCAACATGTCGCAGGTTGAGACCGGTAATATCCAGTTGAAGCTGCAGCCCGCCAGTCCGGCAGCAATTGTGGAGCAGGCTATTCAGGCAGTTCAGTTTCAGGCTCAGCAGAAGAACATCGTGCTGCGTACCAACCTGCCCCTGGACCTTCCCCAGGTACAGGCCGATCTGGAAAAGACTTCCTGGGTGATGATCAATTTTTTGACCAATGCCATCCGGTATTCACCAGATACTTCCTTTATTGATATTGCAGCTTATCCGAAGGATAGTAAAGTCTTTTTCACCGTTACCGATTATGGCAAGGGTATTGACGAAAAATACCTGCCCCGCATTTTTGACCGTTACTTCAAAGTGCCCGGTACCCATGAGCGCAATGGCACTGGTCTTGGCCTGGCTATCTCTAAGGAGTTTATAGAAGCCCAGGGGGGTACCATCTGGGTAAAGAGTCGTATCGGCGAAGGCAGCCTCTTTGGATTTGATCTAAATACCGCCCATCATGATCTTTAAAAGAATCACTCCCCCTGCCGATCTGGAAAAGATCATTGAATGTTACTGGATCATTGAGAACGATGATCCTACACCCCATCAGCAAAAGATCATTCCCGATGGTTTTCCAGAGATCATCTTTCACTACAAAGCCCCTTATCGTATATGCCTCACCAATACCTGGGAGCAACAATCCATGCAATTGCTCGCCGGTCAGATCAGTGGCCATTTCTTCCTCGAAAATACCGGCGCTGCAGGCATTGTAGGCATCAAGGTAAAACCTACTGCCCTTACCCATCTTTTTGATCTCGACATGCATTCCCTGACCGATAAAGTAGTAGACCTTGCCGCAGCCCTGAGTACCCAATTCCAACACTTGCAACTCGGCCTGCGTAATACCCCTGATCACGACCAAATGATCATCCTGCTGAATGAACATTTCCGCAATCTGTTGGCCGGCGCCCATTACCAGTCTTCTCCTGTTGACCAGGCAATCGATCTCATCTTCAGACACAAGGGTATGGTAGCAGTAGCAGATATGGCCCAAGGCATTGGCCTCAGTGAACGGCAGCTGGAACGTTTGTTTAAAAGATACATTGGCTTATCTCCCAAGTTCTATACCCGTATCATCCGGTTCAGTACCATTTTCGAGCTTATCCAACAGGAAGATCCGGGCTGGGCAGGATTGGCCTATGAATCCGGTTTTTACGATCAGTCGCATTTTATCCGCAACTTCAAAGCCTTTACCGGTGAAGACCCCTCCCGCTACGGATTTGATGAAAAGAACATGGCCAACTTCTTCCTGAAAAAGAAAGCCTGAGTAGCGGATAAGTTTCCTATTGCCCTTGTCACCTTTTCAACTTGTCAACTTGCATCCTACCTCCATGTCGGCTTTGTACAATACCAGGTCAGTTCTCCTGTCTATTTTCGCATTAAACAGCATATGATTATGAAACTTCCCTTTATTACCCTTTTTTTGGTGGCTATTATTACCGGTATCCAGGCCCAGAATATTTCCAAAGAAACTACCAGCAACTTCGAAAAGTTAAGCTGGCTCACCGGCACCTGGAACAGGACCAATGTAAAGCCGGGCCGTACTGCTCATGAACGATGGGAAATGGCAGGCAAATATGAAATGAAAGGTTATGGCATATCCATGAAGGAAAAGGATACCGCTTTTGTTGAGAAAATTAGACTGGTGATCAAAGATGATCATATTTGGTACGTAGCAGATGTGCCTGAAAATAAAGAACCCGTCTACTTCAAGCTCACCACCATCACCGCCGATGGCTTTACCTGTGAAAACCCTGCCCACGACTTCCCCAAAAGAATAGATTACAAACTCAATGGCAATAAACTAACTGCTACCATCTCAGCAGGCGATAAAGCCATGACCTATCTTTTTGAGCGTAAGTAATGACCTTAAAAAGAAAAGGATGTTTCTTGGTAAGGGAGACATCCTTTTTTAATGTATTTAAAGAGCAGGAGGGGCAGGCCTATTTTACTTCAAAAGTAAAAGAATAGCTGCCGGCATGCCCATTATTGTCAATGCCTTGTACTACCGCTGCAAACTTTCCTTTCAGGTCCGATGTAAAGAAATGAAGAGAAGCCTTGCCTGTTGCATCTGTTTGAATAGTAGGAGACCAATACAGTAAATTTCGGAAGTCGGGCAGGTGGCTGGCAGCCTGCTCCGGCGTATCATAAGACGGTGAATAGAATTCCCGCTGTAGTTGCAGACCATCATAATCCAATATGACAGCTTGTTTATCCAGCTTCAGGTCAGTCAGGTCACCATGGTAAGTAGTAAAACTAATGATGCCGTCATAGGTAAACTCACCTGTTACATAGCGGTCGGTTACCACCTGCAGCTGCCGCAGTTTTAAAGGATCGTAGGTCATGATCTTTTGAATACTTACCGGCACGCCATCCAGCAACACAAGTGGGCTGCTTTTGTAATGCCTTTCCGTTTCCCAGTTAAAGATATAAAGCTGGAACTGGCCATCGCTTTTCCGCACCGCTACATCCGGTACATATTCCCTTAATATCTCCTCTGTAGTATTGAACCGTACATAATCATCCATCAGGTATTTGGGATAGCCATTGCCAAAGAATGGCATCGTATCAATATTGGGTATGGCAAATTGACTTAAGCGGTCGCTGTAAAAAGCATTTTGCACCTGCATGTTAATACTACCCTCTGTAAGCGTTTGTTGGTATTGCTGCGACAAGGAAAAAGGAGCCACTTCGTCAGCGCTGTACTTATCTGAATAGGGATTCTGGATGTCTACATGGAAGTTACTGTCTATTTGCTCTTCCGATTGGATGATGATCTCGCCGGGACCATAATAATTCCGCACATCGAATCGTACATCGCCATACCGGCCGCTAAGCACAGGATAGAACTGTAGTTTGGTACCGGCTATTGACAAGTAGGTCTTTGAAAACGACACAGGCGCCGCATTATCGCCCGTAGAGATCTTGCCGGAAATAAAATGTCCGTCAAACTCCGGAATGTATTTAAAGGAAGCCGCATTGCTTTTCAACACTTCCTGCCAGTCGAAGCGCCTCCAGCCATGCACCAGCAGCAGGTTGTCCAAAGCCGCAGTCACTTCAGCGCTCTGAGACGAGAAATAGTACTCCGGTGACTCGATCGTTCCTTTCAGGTCAGAACTAAGCCACAGGTAACTCAGGATATTTCCCTGGTCCTGCCACGACAAAGAGTCTATCCGGTAAACCGATAAGGATAAATTGGCGGCTGTTCCTTTTCCGCCAGCGATAGATGTATTGAGCGAAAGGTCTACCTTTTTCCGGTTATTGTATTGCGCTTCGTTGCCGGAGGCGCCGATGGAAAGCGTTTCCTTCAGTGGTTTAAAATATAACCGCTCACACACCGGTTGCTTTTGATCATTGAATACCGTGATCTGCGAAATGCCTTCACCCAGTTTGCTTTTATCGATCGTAAACCGGGCCACTCCGTTAACGAAGGCTTTCCTGGTAGCTACCTTTATTTCCTGGTGGCTGTGTGCAAAAAGGAATACTTCTTCGGGCTGCTGCGTCCTGGCCGGCATATTGGAACTTACACTTACCTGCAATTGCCCATTGGCATCTTCCTGTAACTGCATCACATATCCTTGTTCGTAGGCCGCAGGAAGGCTTTTCGTGATTGTTTTTCCATCAGTTGTTACGATCGTTGCCGTATAGCTATCGCCTGCAACGGGTGTAAATGAAAATTGACCGATGCCAAATTTGCCGGGCTTAAACTGCAGCAATACTTCATTGCGCTGGTTAGCCAATGAGCCTGTAAAGGACAATCCCTTGCCATATTGATCCGTAACCTGGAAAGCTACCTTGCTGAAAAGACCGCTTACCAGATTGCCGCCTTCCGGGAAGAACCTGGCGGTGTATTTATTGGTCGTATCAGGAGCCTGTGGAGGCAATGGCTTTAAGGAGTTGACAATAGTTACCTGCTGCTCGTAGAAACTGGAAGGCCCAAAGTTCTTCATCCAGTTGGTATAAGCCCTTAATGTATAATTGCCTGCATTGACAGAGGAAGGGAGGTAAAAAGAACCATCCCCAAATCCACTTTTAAGCGCCACTTTCCCCTGCATGACCGGCTTATTGTCCTTATCCAGCAATTCCACATAGGCTATCTTGCTCAGGTCGAATGGTTTATTATCCGTGCCGTTTACATAGTATAGCTTGAACCATAATATCTCCCCGGCCAGGTAAAATCCTTTATCTGTATGTACATATACCTTTTCAGGAATGGCTTTTTCCCGGTATTCATTGAACCGGGTATAGATAGCATTGCCGAAGTCCTGCGCCATTAAAGAGGAATCACTCAGCACCAGCCAGGCGAGCAGCAGCGACAATACTTGTTTCGTTATCATGCGTGATGTCAGGTACATCAATTTTATTTTAAGTTATACGGTAAAGTTCATTGTTTAAGGCCAGAAAGAAGGCTTTTGATGCACGCCCGTGAGGGTACAGATCACACAGGTAGCATCAGAAGCAAAATAGAATGCAATACCACCAGAAGGAGCTAGTTCGGCTACATTCGTAGGCGTGAGGTAGCTATAGCTTTTTATGCTGTCTAAAACGTTGGGTATTTTAGTTTCTATACAAGGTTGGATATAGCCCCAGTTAGTTAGCTCATTGGGCCGGATGAAGATCCTCTTTTCCTGCATGTCGGAAACTTCCACAAACCCAACCACCACCTCATTGGGATCGCTTTTTGCGTGGATATTACCCATCAGTTCTGAGGGCTGGGCATCAAATAAAGTGCCTGTTTGTTCCGTATTCTTTTTCATGCGTTGCAGGAATTCATATCCCGCTTTGCTCAGCGCGTACTGCTTTACTTTGATACTGTACAATTGACTTATCTTTTGAGACCTCCGGGGTATAGAATGGATGGGGAGGTCAATGCTGTCCCTCACCAGCTTGGCCGACGAGCCCATCAACAGGTTGGTAGATGCTTCCGTTCTCCAGCAGACATAATTCATCGTATCATGCATCATATTGGGATACCTATAATCTATTCCGATGATCTCGCCGGAGCCGTTTCTCTTATAATTCAGTGTAGTGGTAAACGCCGAGTGGAACTCCCAGGTTTCCTCCCATTCCCAACGATAGTAGCGCGTATTGTTTTGAGGATCGTGGGTATTAATGTAAAACTGAACGCCATCCGGTTGTTCCCAGCGTATATTGTCGATCGGAGGTGTTCTGATGATGCCGGAATAGGCTGAGGTGTATTCCTTGCCATCTGTGGTCTTGATATAAAGACGGTACTTTACATTGCTGTTGAGCGACAGTTGGGGAGTGCTATATATGCCAATAGACGTCTGCGGTAAGGGAAACATACTATTGTCCTCGCCTTCCACCCTTACTACCGCATTCGCTTCATTTTTCATCCGCGCACTGTCTGCCAGCGCAATCGCACGGGAAAGTCGTATCGTGGTAGTGCCATTGCCACTGTTGATGAATCCATCTACTACCAGGTACCCGTTAACTGGCGCTGTTACAGGAGGTTCAAAACGCTGCTTGCAACCCATGCCCAGCAATACCAAACAACTATAAAAAAGCTTTTTCATACAGCGGTATTTAGAAACGTATGTTATAATTAATAAAAGGAATAATGTTGCCGAATATTGACAGCTTGTATCCGTTGATACGTCCGTTCTCAGAGGTGAAATAGACCGAGTAGGGGTTTTTCCTGCCCGTGATATTGTACAGCCCCAATGTCCACGAATTGTGCGTCTTCTGCTTTAACTTGTGGTTGCCTTCTATGATCATGGCAAAGTCGGTACGGAAATAATCAGGTATTCGGTAAGCATTCCTGTCGGAATACAATGCTCTCCAGGAACCGCCGTAATAATAACGGCCAATGGGCAAGGTTACAGGCCGGCCCGTACTATACGTGGCATTCAGTGAAACGCTGAAACGGTGCGTAAAGCGGTAGTTACCCACCATGGTTACATCATGCGGCTTATCGTAATTGGAGGGGTAATACTCACCCCGGTTGATCAGTTCTCCGGCATTGGCGTCATCCATTTTCAGTTCGATGCGGGAATAAGTATAGCTTATCCAGCCATTCAGTTTGCCGTTTTGCTTTTTGATCATCAGCTCCACCCCATAAGCCCGTCCTTTGGTGCCAATCACATCCGTTTCAATATGGTCATTCATGATCAGGTTGGCGCCGCTCTTGTAATCCAGGTAATCTTTTATGTTTTTATAGTATACTTCTACAGAAGTCTCGATAGAATTTGACCTGAAGTTCTTATAGAATCCCAATGAAACCTGGTCACCATATTGCGGTTTGATATTCTTGTCGCTCAGTTTCCAGATATCAGTGGGCGAAATCGCCGTTGTGTTGGACAGCATATGGATATACTGCCGCAGTGAGTTGTAACCCGCTTTTATGGAGAAGCTGGGTGTTATGCTGTATCGCGCTGAAAGGCGCCATTCCGGTCCGCTATATGTTTGGGTTACATCACCCTTGCCATAGGTCTTGGTACCCGTGATATTATCTTCATTTTTAGGAACACCCGGTGCGTAGGTATTGATATTGGCCGGCCCCAGGTTTTGATAGAATGAATACCGGGCGCCTGCCTGCACAGATAGCTCGGGTGTGATATTCCATTTCTCCGACAGGTAGATGGCGCTTTCCTGTGCCTGTTCTGTAGCCACCTCGTCAGCGACAATGAGCGATTCCTTACCTACCGGTTCAAAATTGCCCGGATTGAGTTTATACCGGATCGTGCTCACGCCAAAGTCGATCTGGTGCTCGGGGCTGGCATACCAGTTGAAGTCCGCCTTTACATTGTACTGGTTGATATCAAATCCCAGCTTGTAGGCATTGATCTTGTTCTTTTCACTCGATATATGGTAGGCATACCGGTCGTAGCCTGCTGTGAATACACCGGTGAACTTGTTGGAGAAGATATGCTTCCACTTGATCGATACATTATTGTTATTGTATCCATAGGTAGTGTCATTGTTCAGGTTGAAGCGGTCCCTGCTTGTGTAGCCTGTTATGTACAGGTTATTCTTAGGGTTGAACTGGTGACTGATGTGCAGGTTGATATCGTAAAAAGCCGCTTTACTGTTCTCATATTCATCAGGCAATAGGTTCAACATCCATTTGGCATACGTGGTACGGGCGCCCAGTATAAAGGAGGTCTTCTCTTTTTGTATAGGCCCTTCTATATTAAAACGGCTTGTAATTAACCCGATGCCGGCGCTGCCGGTAAAGTCCTTCTTATTGCCCTCACGGCTGGAGATGTCCAATACAGACGATAAGCGGCCGCCATACTTGGCAGGAATGCTGCTTTTGTAGAGTTCAACATCCTTTACGATGTCGGGATTGAAGGCCGAGAAGAAACCAAAGAAGTGAGAGGGGTTATAAATGGTGGCATCGTTGAAGAGGATCAGGTTTTGATCGGCTGCACCACCCCGTACATTGAAGCCTGTACTGGCCTCTCCTACTGATTTTACACCAGGAAGCGTAAGTACTGCCTTCAAAATGTCCGCTTCCCCAAAAGCGGTGGGGATCTGTTTGATAGCGCGGATCGTGAGCCGCTCTGTTCCCATCTGTACATTGCGGATATTGGCCAGCTTCTGCGCCGAAACAATGACCTCCTTCAGCGAGGTCACACGTTCCTCCATATCAATATCCAGTTTACCACCTGCATATAATGCCACTTGGCGTTTGGTATCTTTCATGCCGAGGCCTTGTATATTCAGCACATACCTTCCTTTCGGAATGGTTAAGGAAAAATACCCATATTGGTCAGTGGCCACCCCAGTAGAAGAGTTGAGCACTACTACCGTGGCTCCTACGATGGGTTCACCGCTTTTAATATTGCGTACAAATCCGGCAATCGTTACATTGCCAGGGCCTGTATTGCTGCTTTTGTTTCCTATCTCAAATAGCTTGTTTTCAATAGAAGCATCTGCCCGCACTTTCTTTTTATCACCATAGTCTGGCACACCTGCCTGCTCCCGGCGGACAGTATCTTTAACTGTTTTGGCAAAGAAGCCGGCCGGCAATTCAGTTTGGATAACCGGACCTTTTGTAATGAATACATATTGCTTATCGGGCAGAATAGTAAATTTGAAGGGCGTATTCTCAAAGATCTGCTCAAGCGCTTTTTTGAGTGGCTGGCTATTAATAGCAATACTCATGCGCAGGCTATCGAATTGTACAGGATCATAATAAAAATGATAACCTGATTGTCGTTCCAATTCCTGTACGATCACGTTAACAGAAGTATCTGTCAGGATAATGCTCACTGGTTTAAGTTCAGCTTGCTGGGCTGCAACTTTACCAGAGAAGTACAAAAGTGTAATGCCAAAAACCACAAGGAAAGGCAGTCGTCTCATATCAGTTGTTTAAGGAGTCGTAATAGATGGCGGCTTGTAGAATGGTGTTTTCTTTATCTTTTCTGAACTTTAGCTTTTTCTTCTTCAGGTGTTGCTTTACCTCGCGGGCATGGTCTTTCAAAAGTGAGAAGAGCCCTTTTTTAGTCCGTATAGTGTGGTACTGACCTCCTTTATACAGATAGAATTGGTATTGCTCTATAAATTTTCTCTCCAATACTTCTTTTACCGTTTCTTCGATGAACTTACTACGCCTGGCCAGTACACTCGTGGTGCCGGTATAGAGTTGATCATAAAAACCTGTTACCAATGGAGAGTTAGACAAAGAATCCCGTTCAATGCGTATAAAATGATGTCCCAATAGGGTAAACTTGCTCACTTTCTCACTGAACAAAGCCAGCCGGAAGAAATTATTGAAATGCAGGATCACAACCCGGTCTTTCACGATGTCATACATCATTTGTACCGTATCGTAAGCAATGCCATCATACACGATGCTGCCGCGTTGCCAGGTATTCTCCAGGAAATAAGGAATGTTTTCAATTTTAGGAGAGTAACCAAAATATTCAATGCCATTATAGAGGCGCGACTGTTTATCAATGTAGTGGTGGTAACTGGCAACGGCATTGTGCAAGGCGGCTGCCGAAAAACTATTCGTGGAGGCAGTATCCTGGGCAATACCCACATAGCCCGGGAGGGTAAGGCAGATAAAAAGCAGTTGTTTGAACATTAGTTTTAATATGATGGTTAACTGGTTGAGCCAATTTACATTATTTCCGCTGAGTGGGTTCCGTTTTTTCGACAGCCGCCCTATTTTAAGGATTAATTGTTTTTTAATCCACCTGACAATGATAGCAGCTTTTTCCTTGTCATACTACTACCCATGTCCGATACCGGCTGTTCGTACAGGTACAATCAATAGTCTGATTGTAACGGACTTATTTACCTTTTGATCAATATTTCCCCCTCTACGTTGAAAATCGTGTACTTCATTGTATTTTTAAGCAACCCAACTCCCTGCCAATGAAGTATAATACGTTAACTACACAGCGTATTCTCTCCATAGATGTATTTAGAGGCATTACCATACTCGTCATGATCTTTGTAAATGACGTGGCAGGCGTATCCGGTATTCCGGGATGGATGAAGCATATGCCTGCTGATGCCGATGCCATGACCTTTGTAGACATTGTATTTCCCGCCTTTCTTTTCATAGTCGGCATGTCCCTCCCTTTCGCCTTGAATAATCGCCTGGCCAAAGGCGATTCCTTTTGGAAGCTGCAGGCCCATATTGTCTGGAGGACCATTGGCTTGCTCGTACTGGGCGTCTTTATGGTCAATGCAGAAGGAGGTTATAATGAAGCAGCTATGGGCATGTCCATTCATCTTTGGTCCTTGTTGTTCTATGCCGCTGCTATACTCGTCTGGAATGTGTACCGTTTTGAACAAAAGGTCTGGGGTTATCTGTTGCAGACCATAGGGGCTGCCGGATTACTGACCCTGGGATTGATCTATAGAGCCGGTGAAGACGGCTCCAGGGGACTCACACCACATTGGTGGGGGATATTGGGCCTCATTGGCTGGGCTTACTTATTAAGTTGTATTATTTACCAGCTGGTGCGTGGAAGCATCGTAGGGCTGTTGATCATGATCCTTGTATGTGTTGTGTGGTATATCGCCGGAAGATCAACTGCCGCGGAACACAATGCCCTGTTGCAATGGATGGGCGGCCAGTCGGGTCATGCCTCACACACCAGTATTGTATTAAGTGGAATTGTCTTGTCGTTAGTTTTTTTTAAACGCAATAAGATCGAGACCAATACCCAGCGTTTTATCCAGGCAATCGTATTTATAGTGGTGGCAGCCATCGCAGGTTGGTTACTCCGCCCCCTGCATGGGATCTCAAAAATATATGCCACACCCTCCTGGTGTTTGTATTGCGTGGCTGTTTGTTCCATGTTGTTCAGTTTTCTATACTGGCTCACAGACGTGAAGAAATACAGCCGCTGGACTGCTTTCTTCAAACCTGCCGCTTCTAATCCATTACTTATTTATATCCTGCCAGCCATCGTCTACAACTTTCAGGCATGGCTGGGGTGGTATTTTATGCCTCATGCCTTCCACCAGGGATGGCTGGGTATAGCCTGGTCCGCCTGCTATGCCTTGCTCATCATGGGGGTGGCCATCCTGCTCAACAAACTAAAGATCAGGTTACACTTATAATGCAGTGTATTAAGAAATAGGGATAAAGAAAGAGGTGACATCTCCTAAAGGTGTCACCTCTTTCTGATTGTATCTACCTTACGTGTCATTTCGACCGAAGGGAGAAATCTGCTATCGAAGTAAAAGCACTTACAACTGACCACTCACTTCCTAATTCACACCTCCTTTCCGGGTCGCTTTTGTTTGAGCGGGCCAGGTACCGGGTGCTCCCGTTCTGGGGTTGACCGGTAACACACTTTTTTCGCGCGATGTGGTGGCTGGGTCTTCACTGGCCATATAAGCCAGGATAGCCGTTAATATAGCATTGCTGCGTACATCATCAAATACGATCTTGTCATACGTATCGCGGTTGGTATGCCAGGTATAGGTGCCATATGACCAGCTGATAGAACTTAAGGAGAAAGCGGGCGCACCCACGGCTACAAAAGAAGCGAAGTCTGATCCGCCACCTCCTGGTGCACCGGGAAACCTCGTTTCTACCTGGTTGCGGATATCGGCAGGAACCTTCGACAACCAACGGCCCAGGTAATCATAAGCGTGTAAGAAGCCCTGGCCCGACAGGTTGACTACCCTGCCTGTTCCGTTGTCCTGGTTAAAAAGCACCTGGATATTCTTTACGATCTCCGGATGATCTTCCACAAAAGCCCTGGAACCATTGAGTCCTTGCTCTTCACTGCCCCAATGACCTACCAGGATCGTCCTTTTGGGATTGGGATAGATCTTTTTCAGTATACGCATCGCCTCCATCATGGTGAGCGTACCAGTACCATTGTCTGTGGCGCCCGTGCCCCCATCCCAGGAGTCAAAGTGTGCGGACAACATCACATATTCATTGGGCTTCTCTGTTCCCTTGATCTCTGCAATGGTATTGAAAGTAGGCACCAGTCCCAGTTCTTTGGAATCGGCCCGTACACTGATCTTTGGATTGGTACCATCTTCTACCAGCCTGTACAGCAGGCCGTAATCTTCGAGGGCAATATCGATTGTAGGCACCTTGGTGGTATAAGCGCCGAAGATCTTGTTCACGCCAAACCCATTTGACCAGTTGGACATGACAACGCCCACTGCACCAGCTTTTTCCAGCACGGGTGGCAAAGTGCGGCCTGTATAGCCTGTTTTGCTGATCCGGTTGCTCCAGGCAGTCACTTGTGCAGCCCGGTCTTTCTTCATTTTCTCTGCCGATTCCTTGGTGGCAAATTCATCCCAGTTATAATCGGGCCTGCCTGTCGGCTGGCTCATAGAGATCATTACAAATTTTCCTTTTACCGCAGGTAGCCATTGTTTGAAGGCTACTGAATCGGCCAGGTCGGGTATGATCACCAGCTCAGCCGTTACCGTTTTGCCGGCAGTAGAGGGGCTCCACGCCAGTTGCATACCTTCCAGCGTTTTTACGCGGGGGTACACCATATCAATATGCGTAATGCCTCTTTCCCATCCGCGCCATTCACCCCACTGCTCGTTTTTGGCAGTGATGCCCCAGCTTTGGTACTTGGCTACAGCCCAGTCATTGGCCTGTTTCATTTGAGGCGTACCTACCAGGCGTGGGCCTATGCCATCCAGTAATTCATGCGCCAGCTTTTGCAGTTGCGAGTTATTGGTAGCTTCCTCAACAATGCTTTTAACGATCAGGGAATCTTTGGTTTGGGCAAAGACACCGTTGCCCGCCAGCAATAAGGCCAAGGCAAACACGGTCGTGTTTCTTCTCATAACGAACGATTGGGTTTTACTTTATTCACCGAATGTATTAAGGAATGAATAAATACCATCCCCGTTCGTAATTAAAATTTCACGGTAAAGGATTAATCTGCTTTTAATTAGGAGAAGTGAATCCGCTGGCCGGTTATATCCCGGGAAATATTGTTGGCGCAAAGCGGTCGGGTTCGGCGAGTGCCGGCAGGGTGCCGGACAAAGATCCCTGCCGGCCATTGAAAGAGAAGTGTTGGAAGATCCCGGACGCTTTACTCCCTGGTTTATACTGGCATTGCCAACAGTAAAAGTGTATCTATTGAAAGATGCAGGCGCTATCACATCATAGACAAAAAAGGAAGCAGTTATTGCTTCCCTTCAAGTTCATGAATTTATTAACTGGTGCCAGCCCTTAAGGCGCTGTAACAGTAAACCTATAGCTGCCGGCTGTAAGCCCGTTCAAATTAAGTTCGCTGTTGCTGTTGGTGGTAAGAGTGATCATGCTGGGACCAGGATTTTTGCCGCCTTTTACGATGATGCCACCAATAGGATTGCCCGGGTTGGTAACAAAGGCGTTGTGTAAAGGATTATTACCCGATTGTCCATCTGCTGTATATAGAGGATTGTCCGATTTCTTAACGCCTTGTTCACTAATGCTCTTGCCTTGCGGATCAGTATTGTCCGGTACCGTAAGTACAAAACGATAATTACCGGCTTCGCTGATCGTAAATTCAAACTGACCCTTGGTGTCGGTGGTGATCGTCATCAGGTTACCACCGGGATTTTTACCGCCTTTTACTACGATTCCGCCGATGGGGCTACCCGGGCGCATGGCAAGAGAGGCGCCCTGCGCCACAGCCGATCCGGCGGCATGCAAGCCCTGGTTTACCTTTTCTCCGAAAGTGGTTCCCTGCGTTTGTTTGCCGGCGCGGGGTGTGTCGGGCATCACTGCACGGCCTGCGGCATAAGAGGCGGAGGCTGCGCCACCACCCTTGGCGCCTTTACCTATCCTGCTTGCGGCTTTGCCTTTTCCAAAGCTCCAGCTAAAACCTGCCTGTATAGTAATGGTTTTATATGCGGCTTCTTTTGAACTGCCATCCAGCGCCAACTTACCCGAAGCCAATTGTGAAGCCTCATACGTATTTTTATCATTGAAGCCACCGGCAGGGATTAACTCATATTGTGTGTTGCTGCTTGTGGGACCTGCATTCATTGAACCGGCTGCGTAGATGCTTAAGTTTCCGGCTACACGGTAGCCAACCCTCAACTGAGGTATAATGATCAGTCCCTGCGTTTTTACCTTGGGAGATCCCGAAAGCACCACATTCCGGGTAGTCCCATTCACCATCACCTGCGTATTTTGTGTGTTGGCCTCCCTGGTGGAAGTAAAATATCCGCCACTTACTGAAGGAGACAATGTTATTCTTCCAAATGTAGCTTCAGCCTGCAGGCCGGCAGAAAAGGCATAGGCCTGGCTATTGGACGAGCCGTTTGTATGCATGATCTCCAGGTTGCCGGTAGGTAATTGGTATTTCGATTGCAGGCCGGAGTTATCCGATGGTAAATTTTTGGCTGACTGATAATAAGCTCCGGCCAGGATGCCCAGGGTAAACCTGCCACTACCCTTCACAGAACCATCCCATCCTTTTCGTAAGAGAGGAACAAATACATCGGCGCCTGCCTGCACACCATCACCTATCAACGATTGCTGTTTTAGTGCCGCGGAACTGAGACTTCTTCCGCCGCCAAGGGAGACAGTTATTGAGCTTTGCGCCGGTTGTTGGGCCGAAGCCATGGTACTTACCAGAAGCATCAGGAGGGTGGGGGAAGAAGTTTTCATGTTGTTATTTGTTGTAAAAGTTTAAATATTGTTCGTTACAACAGGATATCAACCAAACTGGTATTTTGTTACCCCCGGGGAGACTGTTTTTTAAAATATATAAGGTTTAGAGGGTGTTTAGTAATTGTTTTTGCCGCTACCTGCATATTGTAAGGTGTTGATTTTTTGTTAAATACTATAGCCGCAAGCTGTAGCATCTCCTATTCAAATAAATTTACCGGAAACATACCACCTTGAAAGCAAACCACGGAATTGCACTTTTCTTCCTATTAGGTAGTTTAATCTCTTGTAAAAAGAAAGACATACTCGCAGGTTATGATAAGGCAGCATTGTTTGCGTCTGCGACTACTACGGAGATCAATGCAGTTACGGACATGTGGGCAAAAAGAAACCTCGTGCCCCAGGAAATAACAGTCGAAGAAACGCACGTGATCACTGCGAAGTTGTCGTTACATATTATCTCTTTCAGGTTATTGGGCTCCAAAGAATACGCCGGAGTGCTGGTGCCGGTTACGGATCATCCTGTGCCTGTGCAGTTTTATGTGGGCGGGTATAGTACTAAAGAGGATCCGGTAAATTCCTCCGCTGTTGAAATGGCAGGTGAAGATCTGCCTTTTGTTTATGTGGTTCCTGCCATGAGAGGTCAATATGTTAGCTTGCGTGTGAAGGGTAAAGAATATAGGTCTTCCATGTCGGAAGGATCGAGATTCGATGCCTTTGATGGTGCTACGGATGATGTAATAGCAACCCTGAATGCCGTGGGTGCTCTATTTAGCCAGGCAGATACTGCCCGGGCGATGATCCGCGGGGGTAGCCGGGGTGGAATAGTGGCCTTATTGGCCGGTGAGCGTGACCAACGGTTTAAACGGGTAGCAGCGGTGGCATTCAATGCAGATTTTATCGGCCTCACTGCCCAGCTGTATAATGATCCAACCTATAGGGAGCAGTTCATGAGCGGGTTAATTAATGGAACAACTACCATAGCCGGGGTGCGGCAACTGATGATCGCCTCATCCCCGCTTTATTTTTGTAGCCGGCTGCCTAAAACACAATTACATTGCGCTCAGAACGATCGCATAACCCCGGCCGCGCAAGGAGAGTTGTTATTCAATACCATGAAGACCCTTGGATTACAGCACCAGGTAGAACTCTTCATTTATCCAAATCGCGATCACGACAATATTGCCACAGGAAACACGGAAATGGCAATCACTATCAATACCTTTTTCAGCACGTTGTGACCATACTTCTCTAACTATACTACTTTTTTTAATTGGACGGATGGTCACATTATGCAGGAAGCGCGCATAAATGACCATCCGCCTTTCTCAGGCATTTCGCCTTATTTCATAGATGTTCATTGTTTAAGCACAGGCCTATCCGGTTAGTGTAAGACTTATTGGTGTATGAATGCTTTTGCGGTTTTTTGCGGGAAGTTTAAATATTTAGGTATTTTCTTTTTAATTAAGTTTACAAAATACCGGTTTTTTTGAATACCTGATTTATGATTTTTGTCCTAAGTCATTGTATGTGTGCCTCCAAGACAAAACAGCAATTTTCGACATAAATGCGCAAAGTCAGGGCAAATATTGATTACTGGTATAAGTCTGTTTCAACTTGGGTAACGTCCTGGGTAAACCAACGCGAGCAGATCGTTTAAGATTCTTTTGTAAATACAAATTTTAACCAAAACAGTAGCTATGAACAAACGAATTTCAACCTTGTTGTTTGTGCTCTTCACAGGGTGCCTTGCATCATATGCACAAACCAGTATAAGAGGTGTTGTTACCGATTACACCAGTAAAAACCCTGTACCCTCCGCAACGGTCCAGGTCAAAGGAAGTAAGACTGCCACCCTTACAGATAAAGATGGCAGGTATGAAATTACCCTCCCGGCCAACGCGACCACGCTGGTATTTCAGGTTACCAGTTACCACACCAAAGAGGTTGCCATTAATGGACGCAGCGAAATCAATATTGAGTTGGAGGCTGACTTTCAGTCGCTCAATGAAGTGATGGTGGTTGCTTATGGCACCGCAAAAAAAGGCACCTATACCGGCGCTGCTTCGGTGATCAAGCAAGACGATATCAAGTATGTCCCTTCTACCTCTTTCCAGAATGCTTTGGTGGGTAGAGCATCCGGTGTACAAATAACTACTGCCAGTGGTGAGGCTGGCGCTACCCCCAGCATACGCATCAGGGGTATTGGCTCCATGAATGCGAGTAATGAACCATTGTATGTTATTGATGGCGTACCCGTTATTTCGGGCGATCAGGGCAACCTGAGCGGTTCCTACATCGGTTCCAATAACATCATGAATACCCTGAATCCGGCCGATATTGAGACCATCACCATCTTAAAAGATGCGGCCGCTTCTTCCCTGTATGGTTCAAGAGCAGCCAATGGTGTGGTGGTAATCACTACCAAACGTGGTAAAAGAGGGAAGCCTGTGGTGCATTTGTCTTCCTCCATTGGGGTTACACCAGGATGGGCTACGGACAACTACGAAACCGGAGGTCCGCAGGAACAAATAAATATGTTGTATAGAATATTGTATGACAATAAAACTTCCGCCGGTCAAACTGCAGCCCAGGCCAATAAGTATGCGCTCGATCAACTCAAATCCAAGTTCAATAAACATGGATATACATTTTCAACCGCCGGTACAAGCCTGTCCGACAATGTGATCATTAGCGGCATGACGGATGGACTCGTAAACCGCGAGGGTACCTATTTTGATTGGGATGATGCTTATTTTAGAACAGGTACTTACCAGACCAACGATCTCTCTGTAAGTGGCGGTGATCAAAATACAACCTATTATACTTCGCTCAACTATACAAAAGACCAGAACAGGATCCGGGTCAATAAATTCGATCGTATTTCAGGTCGTGTCAACATATCTCAGAAAGTAGGAAAACACCTGGAGTTTACTACCAATGTCGGTATTGCCAGGAACAAACAGTCTGGCTTTAATGATACCAGGAATACAGGCGCCAACTACTTCTTCCAGGTTAGAAACCTGTTATGGCCCTTTTATTGGCCAACTGATTACAAAACAGGTCTGCCATATACCGCAAGGTATGGAAGTCTGGCGCAGAACAATCTTTATTACAATGATCAGTGGGAAAACAGCTCTATCACCAAAAGATTTTCTGTAAACGAAACAGTCCTGCTTACCATTCTGCCGGAATTAACTGTTAAGTCTGTTTTCTCTTTTGATAATTCCGAGATCAAGGACCATTTGTATTACAGCGCCATTCATTACAACGGCGTATCTACCAATGGATCGATCACTGAAACAGGTACCACCGTCACAAAACTGGTATCTTCCAACACAGTCAATTACGCGAAGAATTTCGGAGATCACAATTTTACATTCTTAGGAGGCTTTGAGGTAGAGCAGAATAAAACAAACTTCCAAAACTCAACGGGAACAAATCTCCCATCCAGTGTATTGACCACCTTATCTCCGGCTGGTGCTTTTGTGGCCAGCGGATATGAGTATGGCAACTCGATCGTTTCTCTGTTATCACGCCTGGAGTACAATTACAAACAGAAATATTTCCTCTCAGGATCTTTCCGCCGGGATGGTTCATCAAAACTGGCGCCTGATACCCGCTGGGGTAATTTCTGGTCAGTGGCAGGGGCCTGGAAGATCAGCAATGAAGAGTTCATGAAGGGGTTGCCTGAAATTAGTAATTTAAGGTTACGGGCTTCTTATGGCATCAATGGTACCTTGCCTTCACAGAATTTTGGATGGAGATCATTAACCAGTTATACCCTTAAGTATAATAGCAATGCAGGGGGGTACCTGTCTACCAATGGCAATCCTGATCTTAAGTGGGAAACGAATTATACCACCAATATTGGTTTGGAATTCGGCCTCTTCAAACAGCGGTTAACAGGTACTATTGAATATTTTAACCGCGATTCCAGGAATCTTTTGCAGGATGTTCCTACTTCAACAACTACCGGTTTTTCCAGTGTGCTGGCCAACGTAGGTGAAATAAATAACAAGGGTATAGAGGTTGAAATTGGTGGAGACATCATTGATAACAATACACTCAGGTGGAGTGCGTCTGTGAATGCTTCCTTCATTCAATCAAAAGTTACCAAATTGTATGGCGGCAGGGATATAATATGGTATGATCCAACAGGTGGAGATGCCAGGGCGCAATTCATATACAGAGAAGGCTTCTCTACCCTAAGCTTATATGGCTATGAGTGGGGCGGTGTAGATCCGAAGAATGGCAACAACGTTTGGTATGTGAATAATCCGGCCGATTCAAAAGCTGGAGACTTCTTATACAATGGCAGGGGAGCTACTTATACATTCAACAAAGCAAACTACAAGATTGTAGGAGATGCAATGCCGGATGTATATGGAGGGCTTAATACCGATGTTTCCTATAAAGGTCTTACACTGGGGCTGAACATTATTTATAAGATTGGCGGCAAATTGTACGACGGCGCCTTCAAGGATGTTGCCGATGATGGTTATTACTGGGAAAGGATCAGAATAGGATCTTTGTATAAGGATATGTGGACGCCCGAAAACACATCCGGCAGTATGCCGCTTCTCAGAGGTACTGACCTGACCGATCCGATGCAATACAGCACCCGTCAAATGTACAATGCTAGCTTCTTACGGTTAAAGAACATCAGCCTGTCTTATGACCTGCCCAGGAATTTGATTGGTAAAGTTGGCCTGACCAGTGCCAAGATATTCTTTAACGGAAGTAATTTACTGACATTCTCAAAGTATAAAAATGCCGATCCTGAAGTAAATCAGTATGGAACCCGTGGATGGGAAACGCCCATCGGAAAGATCTATACATTCGGGATCGACCTTAATTTCTAATTCGTTAAACTCTTTATAAAATGAATAATACACTGAGAATATTCATGACCGGCCTGTTTGCGCTTGGTTTGTTTTCCTGTAAGAAAACGCTCGATGTGGTGCCTACCAACCAGGTTAATGCCAATGAATCGATCAAAACTCCTGCCGATGCCCAGATAATGATCAATGGTATAGTGCGCAGCATGAGCAGCGCAGATTACTACGGAAGGAATTTCATACTTTATGGTGATGCAAAAGGGGGCGATATGACCATCCCGTCACAGGGAAGAGGCAATGATGCATTGTATACCTTTAATCACTCCGCTACCAGTGGCAGTTATTCGGGCTACTGGTCGCAGATCTATTTTTCCCTGTTACAAGTGAATAACCTGCTTGTAAACATTGGCCAGTTGGAAGCAGCGGGAGCCACCGGCTACAATAGTTATAAAGGACAGGCATTAACACTTCGTGCGATCATGTATTTTGACCTGGTTCGGCTTTATGGAAAGTCTTATGACCTTGACAAAAACGCCTATGGCGTTCCAAATGTTACAACGCCCTTAAAGTCAACAGCACAGCCGCTCAGGAATACGGTTAACGAGAACTACAATCAAATATTATCCGACCTTAAAACGGCCGCTCCGTTATTGGGGAAAGCGAAATCCAATGGTTTTGTGAATTATTACGGCAACCTGGCTATGCAGGCAAGGGTTTATCTCTATATGAAGGACTACCCCAATGCTTTAAAAGCAGCCGAGGAGATTATCACGAGTAATGTATATACGCTGTATAGCAATGCTGCCTGGGTAGATTCCTGGAAAGCACAATATGGCTCGGAATCCATATTTGAGATCGGTGTTTATCCGCTTGAAGGAGATCTGGGCGCAGGTTCTATAGGCGCTTACCTCCGGAAGAAAGGTGATGGCGGAAGTACTATTTTAGGCTGGTTCATAGCCAGTGATTATTTTCTGGCCCGGTTAAAAGAAGATGTTGCAGATGTAAGATGGGGTGTTATGAATGACGACGAGTTTTCTACCTCAGGTAATCCGCGAAAAGGAGCCTTGTACAAATACAGCGGAAGCATTGCGTTGGCTGGTGATGGTAAAGCAACGGCTACAGCAGTAAACCTTAAATTGATCAGGTTATCTGAAGTTTACCTGATTGCTGCAGAAGCTGCTTTGCCTACGGATGCTTTGAAAGCGGCTACTTACTTAAACGCGATCCGTAAACGTGCTCCCAACGTGGTTCCCGCCACGGCAGCAACAGTAACGCTTGATATGATCCTCGATGAAAGAAGCAAAGAGCTGTTTGGCGAAGGCCAAAGATTTTTTGATATGATACGATTGAATAAAACGATCACATTCAATGATGAGATACTCGGCTTATCAGTAGCTACCCGTCCGAAAACAATTGACAGAACATTTTTTAAGACCCTGTTACCGATCTCTCAAGCAGAGATCAATGCAAACCCAGGCATCCTGGCACAGCAGAACCCCCAGTATTAATGGGGGTCATTACAGGGCTGACTTGATTAAACGAAGGCCGACGCGTTCCTGCGTCGGTCTTCGTATTTTTCAGGTGCGCCCGGAAGGGGCGCAATGACTGGAAACGTGTTGAAAAGAAAAAAGCGCCTGACCGGCGCTTTTTTAATACCCTCGAATAGGGTTCTCTGTGGCTTCGCCAGGAATCGAACCTGGATCTGGAGCTTCGGAAACTCTTATACTATCCATTGTACTACGAAGCCAATTGCACTATTTTATCAAGGTGCCTATATTGCTCGCAAAGAGCTTTACGGCAATGGCGAGCAAAATTACGCCAAAAAACTTTCTCACCGCTAATAATCCTGCCGGTCCCAAAAGTTTCGCAATATAGTTCAGGGATTTCAAAACGAGGAAAACAATTACCAGGTTGATCAAAATGCCGAATAATACCGTCCACTGGCTGTAATTGGCGGAGAGGGAAATGATGGTGGTAAGCGTTCCTGAACCGGCTATCAGCGGGAAAGCAATGGGTACCACTGTGCCACTCTTGTGGTTATCATCGCTTTTGAAAAATTCCATGCCCAGTACCATTTCCAGCCCCAAAATAAAGATCACGATAGAGCCCGCTACGGCAAAAGAGCCTACATCGAGTCCCAATATCTGCAGGAATTTCTCGCCGGTCAACAGGAACAGGATCATCAGGCCGCCGGATACCAGGGTCGCTTTTATTTCATCGATGCCACCCATTTTCTTCTTCAGGGTGATCAGCAGGGGGATAGACCCCAAAATATCGATGATGGCGAATAAAGTGAAGGTGACAGTTATCAGGTCGTCCAATCGCAATTCCATGGCATTAGATTTAGCTGACAATGAGGATACAAGATACTACTATTTATAACTAGGCTTGTGCTGTTCCTTACCCGTACTGATATTGGACAGCAGCTCGTATTGAAAACCCGCTCCCTGCCGGTCGATCTTTACCACACAGCCATAATGCAGGGAAAAAGCAGCAAAGGAATCTTTTAAGGGAGTATGGGTAATATGGGCCAGGATGCTCCTGATCACACCGCCATGGGTAACAATAGCAGCCTCGGTATCCGTAGCAGCTACCGCATTAAAACAACGGGTTACCCGCTCATATACATGTACATAGCTTTCACCACCGGGAATACACACATTTACAAAGTCATTCATCCAGGGATCGATCACCGCCCGGGGAATATCATCCCACCTTTGTAATTCCCATTCACCACAATTGATCTCCTTCAGGTCATGGTCAAACCGGATAGCCGAAGCCGGGAATAGATGATCTGCCAGTTTCCTGCACCGTTGCAGCGGACTGCTGTAAATAGCCTGCAGGTCTGGCGGCAGGTATTGCCGTATAATGCCTGCTTCTTCCTCAAAACCTTCCGTTACGTCAATATCAGCCTGCCCATAGCAGGTGCCTTTTTCAATGAGCGGTGTAGTATGACGGATCACATAAATACTCATAGGACAATATTAAGTAAATGCTTTGTCAGGCTGAGTTTATCGAAGCCGCCTTCGACGGGCTCAGGCTGACATATTGTTAGATAACATAGCGCCATACGATCAATACCCCCAGGTAAAATGTTAACTCACTCACCTGCTGCATGGCGCCCAGGCAATCGCCCGTATAACCGCCGATCCATTTCTTAAAATACAGGGCCAGGCGCCACGCGATGAACAATACCGGGATAATGGCCAGTGCAAAATGCCAGCTTAAGAAAACAAAAGGAAGCAGGGCAAATACAATGGCAAGCAATACAGTCACCCGGGATGGCTTACTGCTGGTTACCGGTTTCGATTTGCTGGTATCGGGGTCGGTAACATAATCAAAAAAGCAAATGGTCAGTACACCCATCAACCGGCTGATGGCATGCGCCGCTACCAGTACCAGCAGAAAGTTCTTGTAATTGAGAAAGATATTGAGGGAAGGGTCAGTAAGGTCGGGGGTAAACTTGGGCAGTTCTTTCAGCAACAGGAATTTGGCAGCCAGTATGCCGATAAGTCCAGTCACACCATAGGTGCCCAAGCGGCTGTCCTTCATGATCATTAATATCTTCTCTTTTGTCCAGCCACCGCCAAACGCATCGCATACATCAGCAAAGCCATCTTCATGAAAAGCGCCAGTGGTAAAGATGCCCGCGATGATAGAAGCCAGGATGGCAATATCCTCACTCACATATTTATTAAATACCAGGAAGCTAAGGCCGCTGATGAGCGCTACGATCCAGCCTACGAGGGGAAAGTACCGGGCCGATTTCTCCAGGTACTCCTGCGAGTGATCGGTAAACTTAGGTACTGGCAGGCGCGTAAGGAACATTAAAGCTGTAAAGAAGATGCGTATTTCTTTCTTCATAATTGTATTACTAACAAACTTCCAGTTTTTCTTCTTACTGACTTCCGGACTTTCCGACTTCCGGACTATTCTTTATTAGAGACCCCGGCGGATTCAAAGGAAGCCATTTCCTGCAGGAAATTAACAGCAGACTGTATCAAAGGAATGGCCAGCGCAGCGCCCGTTCCCTCTCCCAATCGCAAACCCAGGTGCAGCAAGGTGCTGGCCTGCAGGTGTTGCAGCATTTTTTCATGACCATGCTCTCCGCTCGTATGCGCAAAGATGCAATAGGACAGGATGGACGGATTAAGCTGCTTTGCCAGCAGCAGGGCTGCCGTAGCGATAAATCCATCCACTACGATCACCATTTTTTGCGCAGCAGCCTGTAAATAAGCTCCTGTCATCATGGCGATCTCGAAACCGCCTACCGTAGCAAGTAACCTGATCGGCTGATCGCTAAGCTGCTGTAGCCGATGAAAGACATACACCTGCTCCAGCGTATTTATTTTGGTTTGTAGCTGTTCATTGTTGGCGCCTGTTCCCCGGCCCACACATTCTGCCACGGAAATACCCGTCACCGCGCTCATGATCAAAGAGGCCGACGAAGTATTGCCGATGCCCATTTCGCCAAAGCCAATGCAATTGGTGCCCCTGTCGGCAATTGTTTTTACAATGGCTTTCCCTTTCTCTATTGCTGCCAGTGCTGCAGCCTCACTCATCGCCGGCCCTTCCAGGTAATTACCGGTACCATATTCCATCTTTGCATTGATGAAAATATCGCCGTCTTTCACCCGCAGCTGTGTAGAAGCAGGTATCAGGTCAAAGTTCACCCCGGCGTCTACCACCTGTAAGGTGATATGGTGCTGCCGGCAAAACACATTGATGGCCGCGCCGCCATTCAGGAAGTTCAACACCATCTGGGCAGTCACTGCCTGCGGATAGGGGTTTACCAGTCCTGTTTTGGCAATGCCGTGATCGCCGGCAAAGATCACCATATAGGGCTGGGCGATCATGGGCGAAGTGGTTTCCTGTATCAATCCCACTTGCAGCGCAATGTCTTCCAGCAGGCCCAGTGAGCCCGGCGGCTTTGTTTTGTTGTTGATCTTGTGTTGCAGGTCGGCCTGCAGGGAGGCGGTAGTAGTATTTGTTATCATGGCTTTAATAGATCACAAAAATAAAATCCATAGGTGGAGGGCTGATCCATAGGGTTGCAGGAGTTGTCGCTTGTTTGCGGTGCTCCATAATGCCTGTACACGATCTCTCCTTTTGTATAAGGGATGGGGTAGTTGAAAATAGGCCCGTCAAATACAAAGGAATGATATTCGCCGTTCTCTCCACAAACATCTACACCCGGCGGCAGGTCGCGTACAAACGAGTCATTGATCAGCCGGCCGCAAAAACTCCTGTCGAGGAACTTTTCATTCACACAAACAATGATCGCTTTGAAGCCCAGTGCCAGGAACTCGTTCATCAGGTGCTGCGTAGGTATCTTCCATAAAGGAAACACACATCGTATGTCGGCAGTGGCCAGCTTTTGTTCCCGGTATATTTTCAGGTCTTCCAGGAAGATATCGCCAAATACCGCGTTGGTGTAGCCTGCTGCTTTCAGCGCTGTTACCTGCTGCATCATGGCCTGTTCATATTCCTGCATGCCAGGTTGTTCCGGCAATTCTATGGTGTGCAGGGGCAGTCCGATCGACCTGGCCTGTTCATTGAGCAGTTCCCGGCGCACCCCATGCATGGAGATGCGGTCATGCGCGGCATTGACGCTCGTGAGCAGGCTGTCAACGCTATAGCGCTCATCCTGTAGTATCTTATGCAGGCATAGGGAAGAATCCTTTCCGCCGCTCCAGTTCATGTATGCTTTGTGCTGCATTATTGATTATTCACGTTCTTGATCACCATCGGTATGCCGCTCACCATAAATACTACCTTATGCGCTTCGGCTGCAATATACTGGTTTACCCAGCCTTGCAGGTCCGTAAACTTGCGGCCTATATCCGTTTCCGCATGTACACCCATGCCGATCTCATTGCTGATGATAATAAAGGTGCCTGTTTGCTCCAACAACTGCTGGATCTCCAGCTTGCATTCGGCCAGGCAAAGATCAATATCGTATTTGTTGTCGATAAAGAAGTTGGTGAGCCATAGCGTTACACAGTCTATTACAGCTACTTTGTCATTGAGGTCGAGCTGGCTGATGTATTTTTCCTGTTCCACCGAAGTCCAGCGTTCATCCCGGTCATCCTGGTGCCGTTTGATGCGTTGCTGAAAATCACCATCCCATTGGCGGGCTGTGGCCACATAGGTGGGTGAGGAGCTCAATTGCAGGGCCAGGTCCTGGGCGTAACGACTTTTACCACTACGGGCTCCTCCGGTAATGAAAATGATACCGGGCTGTTGATCATTTATTGGCATCCAATGAAAATTTCTCTGTAAATAAAACGGGGCTTTGTTTCAGCTCCAGTAAACAATTCCTGCACAGGCAATCGCTGTACCGCCCTTCAATAAAAGCTTTTTCTTCTTCGCTGAAGCTGATCCCAAAGCATTGACACTGGAGTACATCACCTACTTTACATTCAAATGCCTGCTGACACCGGGGGCAGCTTTTTTGTTCATGCTTGCACATGGGCGTTTGTTTTAAAAAGCGAAGTACACTTGTGTTGTAAATGCGCAGGCACGGTAAAGAGGGTGGGGTGGAACATCGATGCCAGTATTTCAATGCCATCGGTAAGCGTGCTGGCGCTGGGCTGGGTAAACAGGTCATAATCGGCTATATAGACCGCTTCCTGTTGTACCGCTGTCAATTGGGCCCATTCAGGTTTATTGGTGAGCAGGTGCAATTCTTCGGCCGTACGTTCAATAGTAAATCCACAGGGTGCTATCACCAATACTTCAGGATTGTATCGCACGATCTTTTCCCAGGGCGTTACAATACTGTCGCCACCTGGGTTGGACAGCATATCGATGCCGCCGGCATACGCTATCTGGTAAGGTATCCAGTGGCCGCAATTGTAAATGGGCTCTACCCACTCCATCACCATTACTCTTTTGGGCGGTGCTTTGTGCGCTCTTAAGGTATCGATAATGGTATCTATTCTTTTTTGCAGGGCTGCCAGGTAAGGATAGGCTGCTTCCTCCTGCCCCATGGCGCTGGCAATAGTGATGGCCGTGCCAAACACGTCCTGCAGGGTATTGGGGGTGAGGGGTACCAACTGCGGCTGCTTATCCAGTTTGGCCACGGCAGTTGCTGTGCAGGCCGTATCTATCTGGCATACTTCGCATACATCCTGGGTAAAGATCACATCGGGCTGGATGGATTGCAGTAATTCCTCATCCACATAGTACAGGCTTTTGCCTTGCGCCTTGGAAGCCGAAAAGATCCGGTCGATCTCGATACTGCTGTAATGCTTGCCTTCCAGTACACAGCGTACTACCTTGCTTTTTTCGGCCAGGGCTGCGGGCGGGCATTCGAAGGTGATGCCGTGCAACAGGTGTTGCAGGTTCATATCATAGATCATTTGCGTAGCAGCGGGAAGAAAGGAACAGGCGACCATACAAGTATGATTGAAGTATGAATATTAATGGTAATTCTAAAGGGAAAGGGGAAGAGTGGTAAATGGCAAGTGGCGAGCAGGACCGTATATAAGCCCCGCTTGCCACTCACTACTCGCCACTTGTTTTATTTAAGCGTGTCCGTTGATAAGTCGTAATGAAGTAAACCTTCTTTGCAGCAACTCAAAGGCGCCAAAGAATATGCCGCTGTAGGCCAGGGTGCCCACCAGGAAATTCCACTCATAAGGAATGGCTGCTACCAGGCTGGTAAAATAGCCGCTCCAGGTTTTGGGATACATGGATTCTGCGATCACAAAACAACCGGGGCTGGTACCGATCCAGTGAATGAGTACGGCTACAAAAGAAGCCAGTACCACATTGGTAACCGTTACTTTCCGGATGATCCACTGACCGGCAAATGCGATCAGGGCAAATGAGCCATAGGTCCAGTAAAAACCTTCATAGAAGAAACGCCATTCACCATAATACACAAACCTGTTGAGAATGATATCACTCATCCATAATGTCAACAAAGGAAACAGGTAGGCCTTGTAGCTTTTGCTGAAATAAGCACCTCCAAACAGGGCCATGGCGCCCAGCGGGGTAAAGGTGGCCAGGGGCGCCATTTTGGCTTCCTTCGTCAGCACTATTCTCAACACAGCTGCCAGCAGCATAATAGCCAGCAGTACCAACATACGGGGATTGAATTTCTTCAGAGACATATTGTTTGTTTTAATAATTATAAACGTACGGTTAAACCTGCGTTGAAATTACGGCCTAATGCGTTATATCCAAGCACTTCCACGTAAGAAGTATTGGTAATGTTCTTCACATCTATGAACAACTTTAATGCCTTAATGAGCTGGTATTCTGCATAGAAATTAACCAGTGTATAGGCCTTCAGGTTGGTAATAGAGCTTGGAAAGGTACTAAAATCTATGTCACTGCGCTTGCCAAAGCTTTGTACGCCGGCGCTGGCAAACAGGGCCCTGGTGATATGGTAATTGACCGTGGCGCCAAATATGCTCTTGGGTCTGCGCAGCAGGTTGAAATAGGAAGTATCCTTTGCGCCGTTTTTGGTGGTCACCTTGCCGTCTACATAAGCATAAGAAAGTATAAGCTGACCTTTGTTCCTGAAATTAAAAGTGGGCTCAATCTCAAAACCCCAATCCTTTTGTTTGTCCTGGTTAATATAATAGTTGGCAAACGTGTTGGGGTCTGTATAAAATACAATGGCGTCTTTTACATCGCGTTTAAACACCGCTACCCTTGCATTGACCAGGTTGTTGGTGGAGAAATACTGCACACCACCTTCATAGGTGATGGCTTTCTCGGGATCGAGGGCAGTAAAGGGATTCTGGTATTCGGAGTACAGTTGGTACAAGGTAGGGACCTTGTAGGCAGTTGATACGTTGGCAAATATTTTGAACTGGCGGTTGAGCAGGAACGAAGGGTTCACATTAAATACGCCGTTATTGCCGTATACAGAGTGGTGGTTGAAGCGGCCGCCAGCTTCGATATTAAAGCCAGACTTGTCTGTGAAAGCAAACGCACCGTAAACGCCTACCTGGTTTTGTTTGGCCGAGTCGGAATTGATCGTGCTGCCATAGGAACCCTTCGCGATGACGCCCGGCATCAGGTCGAATTTGTAGATGCCCGCGGTAGTAACATCAGTGACGCCGTTGCGGTAATCTACGCCGCCGGTAAAGGAAAGGGATGATAGGATGGGCACATGCACATAGGCATCAATAAAATGCTCTTTGCCTTTATAATACCCGGTGCTATAACCATCATAGGGCGATTCCTTCATGAGCGAATCATTGAAGTAATTTCTTTCAGTAAGTGTATAATTGTACAGCAGGTTCAGTTTCACCTGACCCAGGGTAAATTCATTGCGGATACCCGTTTGCAGGTTCTTTAAATTGTAGGTATAATCCTTGTCATCTGCAAAGGCATCGCTGTCCAGCCTGCCGTTGTACTTGCTGTAACGCAGGTAGGGTGTGATCTTCGCTATATTCTTCACTTTGAAGCCGAAGTTGGCGATAAAAGAGTTCTGTTCATACCCGTCTTTGTCAAATTTGCTTGTATTGGCTTTGTCGGTAGATTCACTGATGCCATCTGTTTTATAATGCGTGTAGCCAACATTATAGCTTGCCAGATCGCCACCGCCGCTGATGCCGGCATTGATCTTCCTGGTCTCATAGCTGCCATAGGTAGCTGTTAAAAAAGGAGAGATGAGCTTATTGCCGCCGCCCTGGCGGGTGATAATATTGATGACGCCGGCGATGGCATCGGAACCGTATAAGGTAGACTGACTGCCTTTTAATATCTCGATCCTTTCAATATTGTCAACAGGCAGTAGGCGGAAGTCGAAGTTGCTGCTGGAGCCCGTAGCATCATAGATGGGTACGCCATCGATCATGATGAGGGTATAGTCGGCCTTGGCGCCCCGCAGGTAAATGGACTTGTCTTTACCGGGATTGCTGTTGGCGCCGTTCACCGATATACCGGTTTGCTCATTCAATAACTGCGAGAGGTCTTTGCCTGTGCTGCGATCGAGTTGGGCGCGGGTGATCACCGTGATCACCTTACCGGTTTCTGATGTCTTTTTGGGATACTTGGTAGCGGTAACCACCACTTCATCCATCGCTTTTGATTGTGTGGAATCCTGTGCCTGTGCATACATGGCCGCCAGCAGGGCCGATAATGTAAGTAACCTTCTTGTCATGCTCATAGTTTTTTTGATGTGATGAACTATGAACCTTCGGAAATAATGAATACAAACAGAAATGAAATGTCTTCTTGCAGTAAGACTGTTTCACCCCGGCCTTTCACCCGAAAGCTCGTTGATGTTGTTGTTGATAACTGGCAGGTCTTCTGGCTTGTTTTTCCTGTTCAACACCTTCCCGCCCTTCCTATAGGGCAGTGGTACGAAGATTGAACCTGTTGAGAAGCGAGTGGTGATTGGCCACTAACTTCTTACAAAACTTACAGCTACGGGGATAGCACCGGATTTACACCGGTTTCCCTTTTAATCCTGGCCGCCTGGTGGCGCACCGGAAACCAATTACGGCGGCAAATGTAGTAAATGCTTTGGGTTTGGAACTGGAAACTTACTAAGCAGGGCTGCCTGATGCCGGATAGAACAAAGAAAGGTTTGGGTGATTTTCTGGCCAAACTACCCCCGCCCTACCCCCCTCTTCCTCCTTCATTCATTCTCTTTACCTTCTTGTATCTTGTATACTTCTTAGGGTATTCCTTGGGTTATCCTGGGGTATTTACCCATAGCAAACCTCAAGAAAACCCTAGGATGACCCTAAGATGACCTTAGGTTACGCGAGCCTACAGAGGAGAAAGAAGCTACCTTCTCCGGTCTTACAGGCTCCCACGAAGCTGTTAAGACCCGGTTTTGCCCTTGGGAGGGAAGCGATTATTTACTCCCAGCAATAAATTTTAAGGTAATTCCGCCAAAATAATTGGCGCCTGCGGCAGGATTATAATACCGTCCGGCAGCAGCATTGATATCATTGCCCAGGCTATAGCGTACATCAAACATATTGTCGGCGCCGGCAAAGAGGTCGGCGGCAATACGTTTGGTGAGGGGGGTGCGCCAGCCTATCCGGGCGCCCATTAGCTGGTAGGAGGAAGCAATATCTGTATTGGCATCATTGAGGGCAATGGGGTCGCTGTAATACCAGGTAATATTGCCATACAAGCCCGGGCGGGTACTAACATCCAGTCCGGCAGTTACAATTTGTGGGGCTACGCTGGGCAGTTGCTTGCCCGAAAGATCGGTAGTGCCCTGTTTAAAATCATCGTAGCGGAAACGGCTCCAGGTATGGCTGATCCACAGGCGGGCATTGGTGATAAAGCGGTTGCGGCTGGGCAGCAGTTGGTAATAAACCTGCGATTCCAGCCCCTTTTGTTTGGTAGACCCGGCATTCACAAAGTAATCGGCATTGCTCGCATCGCGGCGCTGTACAATGGCATTCTGCAGGCGATAATAGAAAGCATTGATCTCTACATACAGGCGCTGTTTCAGCCAGCTGCTTTTGATACCTGCTTCATAGTTTACCCCCTCTTCTGCTTTGAGGCCCGTACTGATCACCGAAGTGGAAGGCAGTATTTCCTGGGTGGTAGGTGGCGAGAAACCCCTGGCTACGCTGGCATAGAGCAATAGCTCCGGAATGATCTTTTTTGATACGGCAATGCGGGGCGCAAATCCGTTGTTGTAGATCTTCTTCACCCTTACCTTTTGCGGGTAGAGACGGCCTATATTCACGGACAGCCTGTTGAGGCTGGCGCCGGCATCAATGTTCCAGTCGCCTGGGAAGCGGAGACCCGCTTGTAAAAATACCAGGCTGGTGATGGAGCCCAGGTCATCATCGGTTTGTAATGAATCGGGGCTGCCTGCTTTATTCTGGTAGGTTTTGGTATTGAAGAATCCACGTTGAATTTCTCCACCCCAGGTGATGTTGAGCTTTGTAGCTTCGATGGCGGTATTCCAATTGAATACCGTGCGGCCGCCCAGGTGTGGTTCGGTCCTTTTTTCATAGTTCCTGAACGTAGGATTATCAATGAGGGAAAAGGCGCCATATACTGTGGTATGATTGGAAAAACGATCGTTGAAACGGTAGGTATTGGTGATGCCTGCCAGGAAGTTCTTCGTGTAGATGGTGGCATTCAATGCTTCTGCATTGGGCCGTGCTGCGCGGGGATCAAGGGTGTATTCAGCTTTGGTAAGTCCGCCAGGCGTCTGGTACCAGAAGTCGCTGTAGAGTACGCTGGCCTGTATCTGTTGTTTATCGCTCACCTTTAACTGCGTTTCCCAGGTAGCCACTTTACGATCCATATTGGTATGTACCCGGTAACCATTGGAAGATTGGTGGGTAAAGGAAAATACATTGCGGCGGTCGTCGCTGCCCAGTCGCACCTGTGCATTAATATTATGAAGGTTATAGCTGCCGTAGAGGTAACTGAGGTCGGCCCCTGCTGACCAGGCTTCGGGTTGACTGGTAATGAGCAAAGCGCCACCGGTACCGGCGCCGTAGAGACTGCCAGCCGGCCCTTTGATCACTTCCAATGAATGTACATTGTAGTAGCTGAGCATATTGAGGTAGGTGTTGCCACCGGGATCGGTAAAGGGAATATCATTCCAGTATACTTTGATATTACGTACACCAAAAGGGGAGCGGAGGGTGCTGCCTCTCACATTGAGGCGATAGCTGCCGGGCGAACGTTCTTCCATGTGTACGCCGGGTGTACTATTGAGGGCAGGCAACAGACTTGTATTATTAAAACGTTCCAATTGTGTTTTGCTGATGTAGTTAATGGCGCCGGAAACCTCTTTTAGCTGACGGTTTTGTTCATAGGCTTTGATGGTTACCGGTTGCAGGGCGGTGGCTGAGTCAGGGGAGGTTGTTTCCTGGGCAGTAAGTTGGTTGGTCAATACAGTGATCAGGAGGAAAAGGAGGGAGTGTTTCATCGCTGTAAAAATAGGGAAAAGCCGGCTACTGCTAAAGCTCGTAGCTCGTGGCTCAAAGCTCGCAGCTTTTCTTTATCTTCCACGAATGAAGTCCAAACTAAGCTTATTCGATCTCACCATGATTGTTATTGGACTGGTGATCGGAATGGGCATTTTCAGAACTGCTTCCAATTCGGCAAAAGATGCTTTAACCCCAGGTGTTTTTTTTGCAGCCTGGATCGTAGGAGGGCTGGTAGCCCTTTGTGGCGCCCTTACCTATGCCGAGATCGGCTCCAGGCATCCCGCTACCGGCGGCTATTACCGCATATTTTCCTACGCATACCATCCTTCGCTGGCATTCTCCATTAATTGCCTCATACTGGTATCCAATGCGGGTTCCTTGTCGGGGGTGGCGCTTATAGGAGCTGGCTATATCAGCAAGGTCATGTTTGCCGGACCTGTATCGGACCTCACCAAGGTATTGATCGCTTCTGTAGGGATCATTATTTTTTATGGGGTCAACCTGCTGGGGCTCAGGATGAGCGCTAAAACGCAAAATGTACTGATGGTTATTAAGATCGGTATGGTGCTCATGCTCATTGCTGCCTTATTTTTTCCGGCCCTGTACCACGATAACAGTGCTGCGATGGCGGCGCACCCTGAAGCTGGCTGGGATCAGTATGTAAAATCATTTGGATTGAGTTTAGTAGCGGTATCCTTTACGTATGGGGGGTATCAGCAAACCATCAATTTTGGTCATGAAGTGAAAGACGCCTCCCGTAATATCCCCCGGGGTATTTTTATAGGCATTACAGCTATTATTATTTTATACCTGGCGGTAAACTACAGTTATTACAAAATAGTAGGATTTGAGAACCTGAAAAATACCAATGAGATTGCTTCTGTCATAGCTTTTAAGCTCTTTGGCCAGGATGGCGCCAATGTATTTTCGGGGCTGTTATTCCTGTCGGTACTGGCTTATGTGAACGTGCAGCTCATGAGCAACCCCCGGGTAATGTTTGCCATGAGTGAAGATGGTGTATTGCCTACTGTTTTTAAGGCCAAGTCGGCCAAAAAGGAAGTGGTGGTCACTTCCCTTACGGTATTCACCATCATCTGTATCATCGTATTGTTCTTTGCCAAGACCTTTGATGAGATATTGAGCTTTACCATTTTCCTCGATTGTTTTGGAATGGCCCTTTCGGCCGGTTCCATTTTTATGCTGCGCAAGCGTACCAAGCACCTCAATGGAACGGGTATCTATTCCATGAAGCTGTATCCCCTGCAACCGATCGTTTTCATTGCTGCCTATATCTTTGTATGCATTAGCATCATTATCAATAAACCCATGACGGCATTGATCGGAATATCGGTGCTGGCCGGGTTTATGTTATTATATTTTTTAATGCCGAAAAAAAGCCCAACGAAAACTGATAATTAACATGATGCCTGACCAAGATCTGTCATATATCCTCAATGAATTGGGGGAAGAAAGGGAGCAATACTTCCGTGCAATAGCGCCGCCTATTATGCAAAGCAGCAATTTCGCTTTTAAGAAAGTGGAAGACCTGCGCAAGGTATTTGAAGATGAGTACAGCAATTATCTCTATAGCCGGGGCCTCAATCCTACGGTGGAGATACTGCGCAAAAAGCTGGCGGCACTGGATGGGGCAGAAGACTGCCTGGTATTCAACAGCGGGGCTTCGGCCATCTTTGCTTCAGTATTTGCCAATATCCAATCCGGTGATCATATCGTATCGGTTGGCAAACCCTATACCTGGGCGCAAAAGATGTTTGACAATGTATTGCCCCGCTTTGGTGTAGCTACTACCTATGTAGACGGCACAAAGATCGAAAATTTTGAAAGGGCCATTCTTCCCAATACCAAAGTGATCTATCTCGAATCGCCCAACAGTTGGGATTTTGCCCTGCAGGACCTGCGGGCGATAGCCGAGCTGGCCAGGGCAGAGGGGATCATTACCATTTGCGACAATAGCTATTGTACCCCCTTGTACCAGCGGCCCATTGAAATGGGTATCGATATGGTATTACAATCGGCCACCAAATACATCGGCGGCCACAGTGATGTGGTAGCCGGCGTACTTACCGGTACGCGGGAGATGATGAAGAAGATCTTCGACAATGAGCTGCTGAACATGGGCAATGGGGTGTCGCCCTTTAATGCCTGGCTGCTGATCAGGGGTTTACGCACCCTCCCCTTACGCCTGGAACGTATTACCGTAACTACCCGCAAAGTGATCGACTATCTAAAACAACATCCTTCTGTAGAAGAAGTTATATTCCCCCTGGATGACAGTTTTCCCCAACTGGAGCTGGCCCGACAGCAGATGACGGGCGCCTGTGGTTTATTGACCATCGTCATGAAAGCAGAAAAAATGGAAGAAATTGTAACCTTCTGTGAATCACTGCGACATATTATGATGGCGGTAAGCTGGGGTGGTCATGAAAGCCTGGCCATACCGCGCTGCGCCTCCCTTCAACCGTCAGCTTTTAATGCTGCGGAAAAGGAGCATCGTATGATCCGGATCTATGTAGGATTGGAAGAGGCCGGTTACCTGATTGCCGACATGGAGCAGGCCTTTGCGGCGGTGCATTAATGTTGTCATGATGGTAGTGCAGCAGGTAAGCCTGTCCGTACTGATCAAAGATCTGTTAAATGTTTGCCTGGGCCTTTTGAAATGGCTGTCCATAGGCTTCTGGCTGATCTTGGGCGGTAATTTTAACCGTAATTTTTTTTATCCTTTGCTGGGCATGCAGTATTTTGTGTGGTTAAGGTTTTCTGAGCAGTATGCCGGCAACCGGTACCTTCTTTATTTTATAATCAGATTTGGTCTATGAGAAGAAAAATTCTATTACCTGTTTTATTGCAGATAGGGCTAATTGGTACCGTGTTTGGGCAGGATAAATGGGACCTGCAGCGCTGCGTAGAATATGCCTGGGCCAATAATATTACTATCAAACAGAGTAGTGTACAGGCAGAACTGGCTGAGGTAGACCTGAAACAAAACCAGTGGGGGCAATACCCGGGTGTTGATTTTAACTCCAGTTCGGGCATGCAATGGGGCCGTTCTATTGACCGTACTACCAACGTATATACCAATGTCTCTTCCGTTTTCCAGAGCTTCAATGCCAACCTGGGCATTACTGTTTTTAACTGGAACCGCATTAAGAATACTATTCTGGGCAGCCGTTATGCCAAAGACGCAGCCCATATGGATGTGGAAAAATCAAAGAATGATGTGGCGCTGAATGTGGCCACTTATTACCTCCAGGTATTGCTGGCCCGCCAGCAAATGGATATTGCCAAAGTGCAGATGGGGCAAACGATGAGCCAGATACAATTTACCCGGAAAAAAGTGGAGGCCGGCGCCGTTCCCGAACTGGATGCCCTTACGCTGGAAGGACAATATGCTACCGATAGTTCCAATTATATTACTGCTGCATCCAATGTAGACCAGGCCATGCTTACTTTGAAAGTAGCGCTGAACCTGGATGCGGGCGCCGCTTTTGATATTGCCAGCCCCCCGGTGGATCAGATACCGGTAGATCCAATTCTTCAGTTGCAGCCGGAAACCGTTTTCCAGATAGCGATGAAGAGCCAGCCGGCGCAACGGGCCAATGAGCTAAGGATACAATCGATGATGACGAATCTGAAAGCGAGCCGGGCTTTCATGTACCCCACTATTTCAGTATTCGGTGGCCTGGGTACCAACTTTACGAGCCCTACCAAGGCTTTCAACGAATATGTGGACGGTGTAACGCAGATCGGATATGCGCAACAAAGTCCTACGGTATTGTACCCGGTATATATACCGAAAACAGGTGTCAATTCGCATAAAAAATCTTTTGGTGAAATATGGGATGGCTGGGGTTCGCAGATCAATAATAACTTTGGTCAAAACCTTGGTTTCACTATTTCAGTACCCATCCTTAGCGGTGGGCAGGCGCGCTTCAATTATCAGCGTGCCAAACTTAATCTCAAAGGGGCGCAGGTGACGAAAGAACTGGTCGATCAGACGCTGAAAAATGATATTTACAAAGCTTATTACAGTGCGGCTGCCGCCATGCAGAAATTCAATGCTTCCAAAACCTCGGTAGCAATTACCCAAAAGACTTATGAGTTTGCTGTGAAAAGATATGAACTGGGGCTGCTCAATACCTATGATCTGCTGATCACTCAAAACAACTTTACCCGTGCCAAACTGGACCGGGTCTCTGCAGAATTTGACTATGTGTTCAAAATGAAAGTACTTGAATTTTATAAAGGTCAGGGCATCAAACTAACGAACTAACTAACTGTACAACCAATAATCGAATTATGAAGAAGAAAAAAATCTGGTGGATCATTATAGCCCTTGTTGTAGTGGTCGTACTGTTGCTGGCGCTTAAATCGGGCGGCGTCATCGGCAAAGAGGAAGGTTTAAAAGTGTCAACTGAAAAAGTGACCAAACGCACCATTATTGAAACCGTTAACGCCAGTGGTAAAGTATTTCCAGAAATTGAAGTAAAGATCAGTCCTGATATCTCCGGTGAAATTGTGGAATTGAAATATGCTGAGGGTGATAGCGTAAAGAAAGGCGCTGTACTGGCCCGTATCTACGCGGATATTTATTCTACCCAGCGCAACCAGGCTTCTGCCCAGGTGGATCAGCAGCAGGCTTCGGTCGAAAACAGCAAGGCCCAGCTGGAAAGCCTTAAATCGGCACAGGACCTGGCACAGCGTACCTATGACCGTCAGAAGCAATTGGCTGCTGAAAAGGTGATCTCTGCTGCTGAATTTGATCAGGCTGATAATGCGCTCAAAACCGCCAAAGCCAATTATAATGCAGCCCTTCAGAATATCCGCAGCGGGCAGGCTTCCATAGCCAGCGCCCGGGCCAACCTGGAAAAGGCTGACAAAGACCTTAGCCGTACGGCTGTACTGGCTACAATGGATGGGGTAGTATCGCTCATGAATGTAAAGAAAGGCGAGCGCGTAGTAGGTAACTCCATGATGGCGGGTACTGAAATGATGCGTATTGCCGACCTGAGTGCGATGGAAGTGCAGGTGGACGTGGGTGAAAATGATATCCCTAAAGTAAACCTGGGCGATTCGGCATTGATCGAAGTCGATGCATACAATAACCGCAAATTCAAAGGTATTGTTACCAAGATTGCCAGCAGCAATACCACAGCAGCCTCCGCTGCTGCTGCCACCAGCAACGATGTGACCAATTATAAAGTGCATATCCGCATTTTACGGGAATCCTACAAAGACCTGATCGATCCTTCCAAACCTAAAAAGTTTCCTTTCCGGCCCGGTATGAACGCGAGTGCAGACATCCAAACGCTCACCAAGGCCAATGTAATAGCTTCTGCTATCAATGCGGTGACTACGCGCGAAAAAGGAACGGATAAGGTAGCGAATAGCGATAAGGATAAGGATAAGAAACAGGAAGAAGGTATCCAGGAAGAAACCAAAGCCGGCTTGTCTACTGACCTCGATGAAGTCGTTTTTGTGTTGCAGCCGGGCGGAACGGTAAAACGTGTAAAGGTGAGAACGGGCATCCAGGATATCAACTATATTGAAATACTGGGTGGTTTGAAAGAAGGCGATGAGATCGTTACCGCGCCTTACAATGTCATTAGCAAAACCCTCAAAGACGGCATGAAAGTAAAAGTGGTGCCGGCTGATAAATTATTTGAAGTAAAGAAATAAGCATAACAGCAAAAAGGTGTAACCAGGGCTCAGGCGTTCGCGTCTGAGCCTTGTGCTTTAGGGGGCTGCCCTCAAAAATGGACGGTTGCTGTAACAAAACCGGACACAGGCAGGTTGGTAAATAACGATGTGTAATTGATTGTCAATTATATATTAAAGTGGCATCCTGTTGGCCCTGTTATTAAGCAACGTGGTTTTGGATTGGTCGGAGGGATAACAATTTTCAGTAAGCTGTTTAAAATAATGACTTGTGATAAAAAGCTATTTTACGATTGCCATACGTAATCTCTGGAGAAGCAAAGGTTTCTCAGCCATCAACGTATTGGGATTGGCCATTGGTATTGCCACCTGTGTCATCATTATGCTTTTTGTGCAGCATGAATTAAGTTATGACCGCTACAATAAGAAGGCCGACCGCATGGTACGGGTAGTATTCCGCGGTCATGTGAAGGGAGAAAAAATGAAGGAAGCCAATGTCTTTCCCCCGGTAGCGCAGGCGCTGAAAAATGATTACCCGGAAGTGCAGGAAGCCACCCGTATATACGTTGGCGGATCGCCATTGGTCAGCTATAAAGGCAAGACATTCAAGGAAAGTGCTTTCGCTTATGCCGATTCTAATTTTTTCCAGGTGTTTACCCTGCCATTCCTGGAAGGGGATGTGCACACAGCTTTAGCAGCACCTAATTCGATGGTGATCACCAAGGCGCTGGCCGTAAAGTATTTTGGCAATGAAAGTCCCATTGGAAAAATACTGGAGTTTAAAGATTGGAATGCTGCCTACAAAATAACCGGCCTTATTGATAAGGTGCCGGAAAATTCACATTTTCATTTCGACATGTTTGTATCAATGGCCAACCAGGATGTTGCCCGGTCTACCTCCTGGATGAGGTCTGGTTTTTTCACCTACCTGGTTTTGCCGGAAGGGTATAATTACAAGCAACTGGAAGCCAAGCTGCCTGCTGCGGTAGAAAAATACATGGGACCACAATTACAGCAGGCCATGGGGCTGAGCCTGGCCGAGTTCAGGAAGGGCGGCAATGATGTAGGGTTGTACCTGCAGCCACTTCCTGATATACACCTGCATTCGGATTTTACCAATGATTTTGAGGCGCCCGGCGATATCCGCTATGTATATATTTTCAGCGCCATTGCTTTGTTTATGCTGCTGATTGCCTGTATCAATTTTATGAACCTGTCTACAGCCAGTGCCGGTAAGCGGGCAAAAGAAGTAGGCATACGAAAAGTAATGGGGTCGTTGAAAGGGCAATTGGTAAGACAGTTTTTACTGGAATCCATTTTGCTCACGCTTGTGGCCCTGGTATTATCGATCGTTTTTGTTAAACTGGCGTTGCCGGTATTTAATGATATAGCCGGTAAAAACCTGCGCCTGGACCTATTAAACAACCCGTGGCTCTTGCCAGGCTTATTGTTGCTGGGCCTTATCACCAGTGTATTGGCTGGTAGCTACCCGGCTTTCTTCATCTCTTCGTTTAAACCGGTGGCTGTATTGAAAGGACAGTTGACATCCGGCAAAAAAAGCGCTGGCCTGCGCAGTGGCCTGGTGGTTTTCCAGTTCTTTATTTCCATTACCCTGATGGTGAGTACGGCGGTTGTATACAGCCAGCTTTCTTTTATCCAAAACAAAAAACTGGGTTACAATAAAGAGCAGGTCCTCATCCTGCCGGAAACCTGGATGCTGGGACAACACAACCAGCAAATACTGCGGCAGCAGATATTGCAGGACCCCCGCGCTGCCAACGTAACGGGCTCCTGGTTTTTGCCAGCCGGCCCCTCCAATGGCAACAACTTCTTCATATACGAGGACAAGATTGCAGAGCAGATCAAAACGCTCCGGTATGAGGTAGATTATAATTATATTCCAACGCTGGGTATGGAACTGGTGGCGGGAAGAAATTTTTCAAAAGACTTTGGTACTGATTCTGCCGCTGTCATTGTGAATGAAACGACTGTTGCCGCCATGGGATGGGGGCAACATGCGTTGGATAAAGTGATCTCCCACGCTGATAATGCTGGTGTAAAAACCTCTTATAGGGTAATTGGTGTGGTGAAGGATTTTCATTTCAAATCATTGCATGAGCGGATCTCGCCCCTGGTCATGACGCTGAACGATGGTTATGGTACGCTCATCATTAAAACAAAGACCAAAGACATCGCTTCCCTGGTGACCAGCATTAAAAGCAAGTGGGAACAACTAGGTACGGGCGCTCCTTTCAATTATACTTTCCTGGATGACCAGTTCATGAAAGTATACCGGGCAGAACAGAACACCGCGTACATATTGGGCATCTTTGCCGGGCTCACGATTTTTGTAGCCTGCCTGGGATTGTTTGGCCTGGCTACTTTTACAGCCCGCCAACGGAATAAAGAGATCAGCATCCGGAAAGTGCTGGGCGCCAGTGTTACGGGTATTGTGTCTTTATTGTCAAAAGACTTCCTCAAGTTGGTGGCCATTGCGTTTGTTATAGCAGCTCCTATTGCCTGGTACATCATGAACCAATGGCTGCAGGATTTTGAATACCGGATCACTATTACCTGGTGGGTATTTGCCGTAGCGGCGCTGGCAGCTATTGTGATCACGCTGGTTACGGTAAGCATCCAGGCCATCAAGGCAGCCCTCTCTAATCCGGTAAAAACTTTGCGCAGCGAATAACGGTTTATACAAGATTGTCAGGCTGAGTCCCGCAAAGCGGGATAAACTTTGTCGAAGCCGGCTTCGGCAGCCCTTCGACAGGCTCGGGGTGACAGGGCTCAGCCTGACAACCGTCTTGCGACTTTCCCCTGTTTTCTTACTTTTGGGTCAAATAATGATCCATGAGAGTAGGTATTATTGGCAGCGGAAGTTGGGCAACGGCTTTGGTGAAGATCCTTACAGACAACAAGAACCCGGTTCACTGGTACATCCGCAAAGAGGCGGTTGTTAAACACCTGCAGCAGCGGCACCACAACCCTCATTACCTGCATTCTGTTTATTTTGATACTTCCTTATTGACCCTCAGCACAGATATCGCAGCCGTAGTAGCTGCCAGTGACTGTATCCTGATCGGCGTGCCCTCGGCCTATATCCTGGAAACCCTCCAACCCCTGGGCAAAGACGCCTTCAAAGGAAAAAAGATCATTTCTGCGGTAAAAGGCATCCTGCCACAAAAGAACCTGCTGTTGAATGATTACCTGGCGGCGGAATATGAGTTGCCCCAATCGGATTATTTTACAGTCATGGGCCCCTGCCATGCAGAAGAAGTGGCGGCAGAAAAACTCTCCTACCTGACTTTTTCGGGGGTGGATGTAACATTTACTGAAGAAATAGCGACTTACTTTAAGACAGAGTACATCAATACGATCGTGAACAACGATGTGTATGGGGTGCAATATGCCGCTATCCTGAAGAATATCTATGCATTGGGGTCGGGCATTGCGCACGGGTTGGAATATGGTGATAATTTCCTGAGCGTGCTGATAGCCAATTGTGCCGATGAAATGGCTGGTTTTCTTAAGAAGGTGGGCATTCAGCACATTGAAGTGGGTATCCATGAAGAAGACCCTGTTACCCACCGGCGAGCGTCCAATTATTCAGCTTCTGTGTACCTGGGCGACCTGCTGGTAACCTGTTATTCACTGTTTAGCCGTAACCGTACTTTTGGCAATATGATCGGCAAAGGATATTCCGTACGTACTACGCAGCTGGAAATGAATATGGTAGCGGAAGGTTATTATGCCTGTAAATGCATGTATGACATAAATCAATCGGTAGGGGCAGAAATGCCTATTGCCACGGCTGTATACCGCATATTATGGGAAAATGTTAAACCTGGCGATGGATTTAAACAAATAGAGCAGGTGCTGGTCTAAAAAGTGTACCTTACATCAGCGATATGCCTTTATCTTACACATCATATGGCCCCATTGCAATCCTCCTGATCATAGGAGTGCTCTCCGTAGTGGAGCTGGTTAAATACCTTAAAGGCCACAAGCGATCACATTAATAGAATTCCAGGAGATCCCATCTGCAAACAATTTCCCTGCTTTAATGCATTGGTCAAATGATCAGGCTGTCAGGTAATACCCCTCAATCAATTGACAGACTAATACCACATTGGAAATGAAAGGGAAAATGATCACTCCCAAAAATAGCGGGGTGTGCCACTTTTTAATAGCTATATTTTTTTGAAAACCGGCAAGGGCGAGTGCTACGGCCGGAAAGAGCGGAATAAAATACCTGCCCTGTTCCCCTCCGAGGTAAGTCGCTTCCAGTGCCGTCCAGGTTATGTATTGAACAGTCATGATAGCAATTCCTCCTGCAATGGCTGCTCCAATAAGGGCCAATCTAAGCCTGAGCCTGAGCCTTTCCCTGACATTGTAATAGGTACTGATGGCTGCAGCAAAAAGAAGGGAGAAAAGAGCTCCTCTGTAAAAAGCATCCGGCAGGTACAGCTGTTTCCAACCCAATACACCTATGAACTCATGGGTTGTTCGCGTTAAATGTGTGGAGTCGAATTTAAAGAACAGGCCGGCAAACCCCAAAGGGTCATCAAGAATATGTTTTATCTGGAGCGGAGCATTAATTTTCAATACGGGAGGCGCCCACACCACGGCATAATTGTGTTCGTTCAACCATCCCCATAAGACCACAGGCGCCAATGAAGCAAGAAAGCAGGTTAGCCTGGTTGTATTATTCATATGCAGAAAGAAAAAGATAAATGAAAACATAAAGTAAGGCGGCCGGGCTGCGCTGATGGCTACGATAGCAGTTACCATCATGATCAATTGCTTTGTGTTATAATGCTTTTCTTCGCTGCTTTCTACATGACCAATGATGGCGAAAAAAAGAAAGGCAAGGCTGATCAGTATGCCATCCTGGCTTACGGAAGCAAACAAAGAGGTAGTCATGGGAAACAGCAACACTGTGAATAACAGCAGGCGGCTTGCTTTTGTGAGCCGGAGTGCATAAAAGCAGATCAGGGCGCAAACAAGGCCGTTCACGAATCGCGCAAGGTAAAAGGTGTTCAAAATGGAAGCATTGGTTAGTTTGCCTGCTATTATGACGATTGCTGAAACAAGGTAACCTGTAGGCGGATATATGGCCGTATTGGCAAATCTTAATACGCCTATTTCCCGATCCCAGTGAATGTTCTTTGAGTTTTCGAAATGGGTTCTTCGCACCTTGGGTTTTTCTCCGGGACCTATGCTCATGTAAATTGTACTAAAATCCAATAACCTGGCATTGACGGTAAATCCACCAATATCCCGCATCAGTACCTTTTCATCGGGGATGGTGCGCGGCTCCTTTGATCCATCTGTATAAAACAATGCTACAATTTCACCTCTTGATATTTGTTCGGCCCTGCAAAAATGATGGGGCTCGTCGGCGACGTGGAAGGGAGGGGTGATCCATGTTGCCAAAGTGATGGCGGGCAATGCATACAACAAATAGATATAAGGAAGATGGGCATGCAGTTTTGTGCATAATACCTGGAGAGCAGACAGGGTATCGGCTATCCGGAATTTGGATAAGGTCATTGGAAGGAGGTTTAATGGTTATATTCTTCCCACAGTTTATTAAATAAAATGATCTGGATCCGGCAGCCGGCTTGATTTAAAAATAACATAACCTGTATTTTGCCCAACAGTGTACAGGTGTCTCTCAAACAAACAAGTCTCCCGCTATTCCATCAGCGAACAATTTCCCCTGTTTGGTCAGGATCAGTTTTCCATTCTTTTCCAGCAGCAACTGTTGTTCAATATACCGGTAGCTGTTCTTTAGTAAAGTTTGGCTCATCTTCTCCCCGCTCAGTTGTTGTACATAATGCAGGCTTAGCCCCTCCATAGTGCGCAGGGAGGTCATAATGTACTCATTGAGCCTTTGATCGGGGGTAAGTGTTTCTACTTCAAAAGGTACGGTATCCTGTTTGAGGGATTGGATATACAAGGCATTGTTGGCAATATTCCACTGCCGGCCCTGGCCGTTGAAGGAATGGGCAGAAGGTCCCAGCCCCAGGTATTTTTTGCCCTGCCAGTAAGAGCTATTGTGCCGGCTGCGGTGACCGGGTAATGCGAAATTGGAGATCTCATAATGTTCATAACCTGCCGCTTCCGTCCAGTCCATGAGCAACACGAACTGCCGGGCCTGGTCTTCGGGCTGCACATTACTGATCTGGTGCTTGCGGATCATCGTATCCAGGGCTGTCTTTGGTTCTACAGTTAATGCATAACAGGAAAGGTGGGGTATGCCCATGTCAATGGCCCGGTTGACATTCTGTTGCCAGCGTTCATCGGACAGGGTGGGCGTTCCGTAGATCAGGTCAATGGTCAGGTTGTTAAAATGCTGAAGGGCCAGCTGCAGGTTGTCAACTGCCTGGCCGGCTGTATGAGCCCGGTTCATCCATTGCAGGTCCTCTTCAAAAAAAGATTGTACACCGATGCTCAGCCGGTTGACCCCTGCCTGTTTCCAGTTGAGCAGCACTGGTTCGGTAATATCATCCGGGTTGGCTTCCAGGGTTATTTCCGCATCCTGGCTAATGGTGAAATGACGGGCCAGGGCGGTTAATATACTTTGCAGTTCATCCATGGACAGCAGGGAAGGGGTGCCACCGCCAAAGTAGATGGTTTCTACCAACTCTCCTGCCAGGTAAGGTTGCTGTAATTCAATTTCTTTCAATAAAGCGGTTAAAAAATCGTTCTTTAGCTGTAGCGAGGTAGAAAAATGAAAGTTACAGTAATGACAAGCACGTTTGCAAAAAGGTATATGTATGTAAATGCCTGCCATTGTGTTCCGTATTTTTATCGGATATTACAGTTCAATTGTTGAAATGGATGATGACAAAGGTAGCAGTATATAGGAACATGTGCAGAAGGGCTATTTTCGTCATCCTGTTCCTGCTGCCCCTGCTGCTTGCTGCCCAATACCGGCTTCAGATCATCCCGGTAGATAAGGACACCAGCTTTATTACGCAACAACTGCGCCTGCAAACTGATTTCAGGAACCAGGTACTCTGTGCAGAATACATCCATCATCTTCCCGCCCTGCTACAGTCAAAAGGTTATCCTACCGCCTCGGTGGATAGTATTCGTTATGACAGTCTCTCGGCCATCATGCACCTCTATGTGGGTGATCCGCTGAAATGGACCCGGCTGAATACGGACTCGGTGGACCGGAAAATACTGGAACAGGTAAACTGGGGTGGCAGAAAACTCAGCGCTCAAAAACCAATAGATTTCCAGCAATTGCAGAACCTGCAACAAAAAATACTGGATTACCTGGAAAACAATGGTTATCCCTTTGCGCGCATCAAACTGGATAGCATCACCCTGCAGGAAAATGAATTCCAGGCCACCCTGCTGGTAGAAAAAGGACCGCTTTATAAGATTGACAGTATTTATAATAAGGGTAATGCAAAGCTTTCCCCGGCCTTCCTGCAGCATTACCTGAGTATTCCCAACGGTAGTATTTTCAGGAAAGACAAGTTGCAGGCGGTGAGCAAAAAGCTGAGTGAACTGCCTTTTGTACAGGAGCAACAGCCCTGGGATATGACATTGCTAGGCACGGGGTCCATCCTCAATCTTTACCTGGCTCCAAAAAAGAGCAGCCAGATCAACGTGCTGCTGGGCTTACTGCCTGCCAATGATCAGTTGGCGAGCAATAAACTATTGGTGACGGGTGAAGCAACGATCAACCTGAAGAATGCATTGGGTGGTGGGGAAACGATTGGGCTCAACTGGCAGCAGGTGCAGGTGAAATCACCGCGACTCAATATCGCTTTTGCCTATCCTTACCTCTTTAATTCACCCTTTGGCATCAACTTTGGCTTTGACCTCTTTAAAAAGGATTCCACTTTTGTTAATATCAACCTGCAGCTGGGGCTTCAATATGCCCTTTCCTCCAATCAAACAGGCAGTATATATATTCAAAACTTAAGCAGCAACCTGCTATCGGTGGATACGCAGCGCGTTAAGAATACACACGCACTGCCTGCAGAAGCCGATGTACGGTCGGTGAATATTGGTATTAATTATGAATGGTTCAATACGGATTATCGCTTCAATCCACGCCGGGGCAATGAAATAGTGATCAATGCTTCTGCAGGTACCAAAAAGATCAATAAGAACAGTGCAATTGTGAAGCTCCGGGACGATAATGATCCCAACTTTGACTTTAACAAGCTGTATGATACGGTGACCCTCAATGCCTACCAGTTCAGGATCAAGCTGGCTGCTGCGCATTATTTCCGGCTTACCCGTGCTTCCACCCTTAAAACAGCGGTGAACGGAGGCTGGTTCCAAAGCCCCGGTATTTACAGGAACGAGTTGTTCCAGATTGGTGGTTATCGCCTTCTGAGAGGTTTTGATGAAGAAAGCATTTTCGCCTCCCGTTACGCGGTGGGCACCATAGAATACCGGTATTTGTTAGGGCAGAACTCTTTTATGTTTGCGTTTACTGACGTAGGCTGGGCTAAAAACACGATCCCCTCGGTCAACCTGGGCAACACATTTTTAGGCGTAGGGTTGGGCATGGCCTTTGAAACCAAGGCTGGCATCTTCAATATTTCCTATGCAGCAGGAAAGCGGGATGATACCAAATTCAACCTTCGTCAGGCCAAGATCCACCTGGGGTACGTAAATTACTTCTAAAGCCCGTAACTGTTCTGTTATACAGTAATAGTGCGGCAAACGGGATCTGCCTGCACAAAGTTCTTGTCTTTTGGATAATGAATGAACATACTTCATCGTTCTCCATTCATTGTTCAGGATTCTTAATACTTTTGCACACCCAATTATTGCTGGTGAAGAAAATTATACTACTTGTCTTCTGTTGTATCCTGTTGTCCCAATTTTCCTTTGCACAAACCCAGGGCGATTCTGCCGTGCGGCAACCTGATACGGCTATTCCTGTACCACAGGATACGCCTGTAAAGAAAGATACCAGCCTCAGGAAAGCCGTGGTCATTAAGAAAAAGGTAGATACAGGGGCAAAAGCTGTTCTGCCTGTCTTGCCTCCCGGCCGCGATACTACCAGCAAGCCGGATACCGCAGCAGCCGTCACCATCCCAATCCAGGAGATCAAGGTCGAGGCCAGGTCGGCAGAAAATACCCTGCCGGGATTCCAGGCTGTTTTGCGTGATCACCCTTATTATAACTTCAAAGGGAAACCCCGTGTACTTTTCCTGAAGGAAGGAGGGCCTACCAATACGGACAGTATATTCTATTTTCTATTCGGGCTCCTTTTTTATTATGCCATTGTCCGGATATTCTTCTACAAATACCTGCATAATATAACCACCCTGTTTTTCCGCGCTACCATGCGCCAGCAGCAGCTCAGGGAGCAATTGTCGCAGGCGCCGCTGCCTTCTTTATTCCTGAATATTCTTTTTGTGAGTGCCGGCGGCATGTTCCTGGCATTTGTGGCCAGGTTCTACGGAATTATGCCGGAGCAAAACCTCTGGTTGATATGGGCCTATGGCTGTTTGCTGGTGCTGGCTATTTACCTGGGTAAGTTCATTATACTGAAGATCATCGGCTGGATTTTCAATGTAAGTAATGCAACCGATACTTATATCTTCATCATCTTTATGGTCAATAAGATGGTCGGCATTTTCCTGGTGCCGGTTTTAATACTCATGGCCTTTCCCTATGGGTCATTTTTACCGGTAATTATTACGCTGGCTTTCATATTGTTGGCGCTTACCCTGACCTACCGGTTCATAATCTCTTATAAACCAATACGGAATGAAATTAAGGTAAGTAGGTTCCATTTTTTTGTATACCTTTGCGCCTTCGAAATAGCACCCCTATTGCTGATTTACAAGGTGTTATTGATTTTTGTGGAAAGAAGTTATTAATTTTGCAAATCCATACGGCACAAATATGGTTAAAAACGGGGCTAAAAACGTAGCAACTGATCCTAATTCGATTAGTGTGATTAAAAAAATATTGATCACCCAACCCAGACCAGAGACCGACAAATCACCGTACTTCGAGCTTGCCAGGAAGTACAGTGTGGAATTGCAGTTTCATCCTTTTATCCGTGTAGACGGGATCCCTTCCAAGGAATTCCGCCGGCAAAAGATTGAAATTGCACAATTCTCTGCTGTCATCTTTACCAGCCGCAACGCTATTGACCATTTCTTCCGCATCTGTGAAGAAATGAAAGTAAGCGTATCACAGGACACCAAGTACTTCTGCATCACCGAAGCGGTCGCTTTATACCTCCAGAAATTCATCCTTTACCGCAAACGCAAGGTTTTTTATGGTGCCGATGGTACCAACAAAAGCATGTTTGATGTGGTGAACAAACACAAAGAGAACGAGAAGTTCCTCTACCCATGCTCTGAAAATCAGCAGGATAATGAGATCGTGAGCTGGCTCAAGAGTAACAATTGCGGCTACGCAACCCCCTTTATGTACCGCACCATCAGTAATGATGTAAAAGAAGTGCTGGACAATACAGAATTCGATATAATCTGCTTTTTCACCCCCAGCGGTGTAAAGAGCCTCTTTGATAACTGTCCCCGGTTCAAACAGAATGGTACGCGTATTGGCGCTTTTGGCAGCAATACCTCACGCGCCATTGAAGATGCCGGCCTTACATTGGACATTAAAGCTCCCCAACCCCAGGCGCCCTCCATGGTGGCAGCGCTGGAACAATACCTGTCCGGTATCTTAAAGAAGAAGTAAATTTACGCGAGTAATAGAAAGCTGTGATCCCCGTTGAGGCGGGGGACGGTTTTCGATCAACCGCGTACCATGAGTAAGTTCACCAACAGGTTAAGTAAAGAAAGCAGCCCTTATTTATTGCAGCATGCCCATAATCCGGTGGATTGGTATCCCTGGGGGGAAGAAGCCCTGAACAGGGCCAGGACCGAAAATAAGCCCATCCTGGTCAGTATTGGCTATGCGGCCTGTCATTGGTGCCATGTGATGGAGAAAGAGAGCTTTGAAGACGAGGCCACGGCTTCGTTCATGAACGAGCACTTCATCAATATCAAGATCGACCGGGAAGAACGCCCCGACCTGGATCATATTTACATGGATGCTGTGCAAACGATGACAGGCAGCGGTGGCTGGCCTTTAAATGCCTTCCTTACGCCTTCCGGCAAACCTTTTTACGGAGGCACGTATTTCCCTCCCCGGCCGGTTGTCAACCGCCCTTCCTGGAAGGATGTGCTTACCGGGGTAAACAATGCTTTCCGTGAAAAAAGGCAGGCTATCGAGGACCAGGCTGAAAACCTCACCCAGCACCTCCTGCGTTCCAATGAATTTGGTCTTGAGAAGATAACTACGCTGAATATAGATCCGGACACCACTTTCACCCGGGAAAAAGCGGCACTGATGTACACCAATATCATGAAGACGGCCGACCAGGAGGAAGGAGGCTTTGGCAGGGCGCCTAAGTTTCCGCAAACCTTTACGATCCAGTTCCTGCTCCATCATTATTACTACACGAAAAAGGAAGACGCCTTAAAGCAGGCCTGTCTTAGCCTCGATAAAATGATCCTGGGAGGTATTTACGATCAGCTGGGCGGTGGTTTTGCCCGCTATGCTACTGATATAGCCTGGCTGGTACCTCACTTTGAAAAGATGTTGTATGACAATGCTTTGCTGGTGATCGTTTTAAGCGAAGCCTTCCAGCTTACCCACAATCCTTTGTATGAAAGGGCTATCCGGCAAACACTTTCTTTTACGGAAAGGGAAATGCTTTCGCCTGAATATGGGTTTTATTCGGCACTCGATGCCGACAGTGAAGGGGAGGAGGGCAGGTATTACGTGTGGGATAAGCAGGCCATTGATGCGATCCTGGGCGAGGAAGCCGCCTTGTTTTGCGCTTTTTATGATGTGCGGGAGGGGGGAAACTGGGAGCATAAGAATATCCTGAATATCAAAATGCCTCCGGAGGAGTTTGCGGCGCAACATCACCTTACCCTGAAGGACTTGTGGCAGCGGATGGACAAATGCCGGGGGGTATTGATGCAGCACCGGAACAGGCGGATCCGGCCACTGTTGGATGACAAGCAACTGCTGGGCTGGAATGCACTGATGAACCATGCCTATTGCAAAGCTGCGGGAGCGCTGGGTGAGGACCACTACAGGCAGGTGGCGATCCGGAATATGGATTTTCTACTGGGGCGTTTTCAGCTGCCGGACGGGGCTTTTCACCATACCTACAAAGACGGGGTAGCTAAGTACCCAGCCTTTCTGGACGACTATTCCTACCTGATCCAGGCATTGTTGCAGCTACAGGAGGTGACGGGTGATGTGGGGTATCTGTACAGGGCTAAAACGCTTACAACCTATGTTCTTGACAACTTTAGTGAGCCTGATACAGGTTTTTTCTACTTTACACCAACCGGACAGGCCGATATTATCGTACGTAAAAAGGAAGTGTATGATGGGGCTGTGCCTTCGGGCAATGCAGTGATGGCCATGAACCTCTATTGCCTGGGTATTATTTTTGATGTACCCGGTTGGCGTGAGCGAAGTGTGCAGATATGCGCGTTACTACAGCAAACGGTTAGCAGGTATCCCGGTTCTTTTGGTGTATGGGCCACCCTGATCCAGGGGCTTACTTATACCATCCCGGAGATAGCGATTATTGGCGGGAATTTTGCAATGCTTCGCGAGGATGTTTTACGACGATTCATACCTATCCACGTACTTCAATCCGCTCCCTCTGAACCCTCCAACCAGGATTTTCCCATGTTGGGCCAAAAGCCTTATTCGTCCGGTACAGCGATTTATCTGTGCCGCAACTATGCATGCCAACTCCCTGTAAATGAAGTAGATGCATTGGTTCAATTGATGGGAAATGTGTAAAACTTAATCTTTTTAAGGATACAATAATCTGGTTTCAAGCATCGTTTATTCCTATGCTGGAGTTCTGTATTGCAGTTTTAAAAAATAAATTCTAAACTTGTGATGAAGTCGGTAAAACATTATTTTTGCCCAATACCCTTTAATATGATGAAAATGAAAAACCTATCCGCCTTTACAGCCATCGCGGCAATGTTTTCCATTGCTACTGGATGTGGGCTGGGGAAGTCTTCCAAAGGTTTGCCGAATGATGGCCAGCTTCATGGTGTGTCTCCGTCAGCCAAGTACAATTTGACCAAGCCTCCGGGCATGGTGTACATCCCACCGGGAACTTTCCACATGGGCCCCAGCGATGAAGACGTAAACTATGCTTACACTGCAAGGAACAAACAGATTTCCATCAATGGCTTCTGGATGGATGCTACCGAAATTACCAACAACGAATACCGCCAGTTTGTACAATGGGTACGTGACTCTACAGCCGCTGTGCGATTACAGTATGGTAAAGAGGTGGATGGTGTATTTGTAATTGACTGGAAGAAAGCCAAAACCATCAAGTGGAATGACAAAGCTACCATCGAAAAGATGGACCAGATGATCCTGACTCCTGAGAACAGGATATTTGGTAAGAAAGATATCGATCCTTCGAAGCTGATCTACCACTCTGAGATCTTTGATCTGAAAGAAGCCTCTAAAAGGGAGAATGCCAATGTTCCCCGCTCCAAATTCATAATCAAGAAAGATGAAAAGATCTATCCTGATACACTGATCTGGATACGTGATTTCAGCTATTCTTACAATGAACCCATGACCAAGCGTTATTTCTCACACCCTGCCTTCGGTAATTATCCGGTAGTAGGTGTAAGCTGGAAGCAGGCTACTGCCTTCTGCGAGTGGAGAACGCAATACCTCAATTCTTTCAACGAAAGTAAAAAGAAGCCTTCCGAGTCAGATTTCCGCCTGCCTACTGAAGCAGAGTGGGAATATGCTGCCCGCGGTGGTCGTTCACAATCAATGTTCCCCTGGGGTAACTATTACCTGAGAAATAAGAAGGGTTGTCTGCTGGCCAACTTTAAACCCGGCCGCGGTAATTACCCTGAAGATGGCGGATTTTATACCGTACGTGCCGATGCCTACTGGCCCAACGACTTCGGGTTGTATTGCATGGCGGGTAACGTAGCCGAGTGGACTTCCTCCATGTATTATGAAGGTGCTTACAACTTCCAACACGATATGAACCCGGACATTCGTTTTAATGCGAATGATGCTGATCCTCCCCGTATGAAACGCAAAGTAATTCGTGGCGGTAGCTGGAAAGATGTGGGATATTTCCTGCAAACCAGCACCCGTAACTACGAATACATGGACACTGCTAAGTCTTACATTGGTTTCCGTTGTGTAATTGACTTACCTCCTATGCAGAGAAAATAAAAATCTGCTTACGAGTACTTTACTGGCTGCTTAACCCGTTTATTGATGGCAGCGCTATGCGCTGAGATCAAGACTATATAGTATTGTTTTCACTAATTTAACCCTATAAAATCCGTTTTCTAACCATTTAAACAATTAAAATTATGGCTGGAGTTTCTAAATCAACCGAAAGAGTGGTGAATGTAGTAGTTTGTATGGGCGCTGCTATTGTAATCTTTGGTGCCTGGCAAAAAATTACGCACCAGGCGCTTGCTGACTTCTTCCTGACAGCCGGCCTCATAACTGAAGCTGTTATCTTCGTGGTGTATGCGATATTACCACCTCCCGGTTCTGAAATGCATGCAATTGCAGAGGCATTACCCAAACTGGCTGGCGGCGCATCTTCTGCAGGAAACCCAGCGCTGGATAAGATGGATAAAATGCTGCAGGAAGCCGATATTACTCCGGCTAACCTGAGCAAATTGAGCGATGGCTTTAAGAAATTAGGTACTTCTGTTGACAAGATCGCCGATGTATCTGATGCCGTAAAAGCTACCAGCGATTATTCAGCTAAGACCAAGGAAGCTTCTGCTGCACTGGAAACCATGAAAAATGCTTATCAGGGCGCTACCGCTACGATCACGCATTTTAACCATGCTGCAGACAGTACTAAACAATTCCATGAGCAGGTACAGGTATTAACCAAGAATTTAGGTTCATTAAATGCTATTTATGAACTGGAATTGCAGGATACCAACAATCACCTGAAAGCGATGAACACCTTCTACAGCAACCTGGCTGAGGCTTCTCAGACCATGAAAGGCAGCGTAGATGATGCTAAGAAAGCACATGAACAAATTGCTAAACTGGCAGGCAACTTAAGCAGCCTGAACACAGTGTACGGCAATATGCTCAGCGCTATGCAAGGTCGCTAATCAGGGGATTTTATTATCCTGTATCCATGAAACATAGAAGCTCCTAAAAAGAATTGTTTAAACTGAAAAACCTAAATCTATGGGTTTACCCAAAGAGCCCCGGCAGAAGATGATTAACATGATGTACTTAGTGCTGACAGCCCTGCTGGCACTTAACGTATCATCAGAGATCCTCAATGCCTTTAAAGTCGTTAATACCAGTATTGCCACTTCTAATGCGGTAATTACCGATAAGAATAATCTTACCTATAAGTCATTTGAAGCCAAGCTCGCTGATGAGCAAACCAAAGCGAAAGCTGCGATTTGGGCTCCAAAGGCCGAACAGGTAAAGAAAATATCTGCCGATCTGTTTAACTACATCGAAAATCTAAAGCTGGATATGAAGAAAAAATCCAAGCTAGAGATCAAAGATGGTGTTGAGCACTATAGCGAAGATAACCTCGATGCACCTACCAAATTGATGGACAATGAAGGAAAGGGTAAAGAGCTCTATGACCGCTTAAATGCTTATAAAACGCAGGTGATTGCTGTACTCAATCCTGAAGAGTTCAAAGATCAGCCTCTTGTTTACGAACAGGTTAAAAAGGATGTGGAGACTTTCAAAAAGTCCATTCCTATTAACACGTATATACCCAAGAGCCAGACCGGAAAAGAATATCCTCAGGATGCGAAAGGCTGGACAACCAACTATTTCCACATGACGCCTACGGTGGCAGCATTAACAATCCTGGGTAAGTTTCAGAATGATGTAAAAAATTCTGAGTCCCAAATGATTGATTACCTGCATAACCAAATAGGTGCCGTTAAGGTTGTATTTGACAAGTTCCAGGCTATCGCCACAGCTAACGCCAACTATGTAATGCCTGGCGATAATATTGAGATCACGGCTGGTGTGGGCGCCTTTAGTGCCGCTGCACAACCTGATATTACGATCAATGGCCAGAAACAAACACTGAACTCTGAAGGTGTAGCTGTGTATAAAACACAAGCCAGTGGCGCCGGAGAGAAAGTGATCAGTGTAATGATTGAATACACTAAGCCTGATGGAACCAAAGAGAAAGTTCCCAAGAACGTAAAATATACAGTAGGTATGCCTTCAGGAGCCTCTGTGTTCCTCCAAAAGATGAACGTACTGTATGTGGGAGTTGAAAACCCGCTTACGATTTCTGGTGGTAGTGTAGGTAGCGAAAAAGTATCTGTTAGCTTCTCTGGTGGTGTTCCTGTGGTTAAGTCGGGTGGCGATAACTACAGCATCAAGCCTAAGGCACCCGGCATGGCTGAAATAACCGTTAATGCTAATGGTAAGCCCTTTAAGTTCCCTATGCGGGTGAAGTTCCTGCCCCCTCCTACAGCTTTTGTAGGTGCTAAAAAGGGTGGAAATATCTCCTCTGCAGAGCTTAAAGCTATCGGTGCTGTGATCGCCAAACTGGATTCTGACTTCGAAGCTCCTTACAAAGTAGTTAGCTACCGTGTAGGTGCAGTAGGCGGTCCTATCCAGATCTATGATGAAAAAGTAAATACCGGCAATCGCTGGGCTGGTGGTGCAGAAGCACTGATCTCCCGTGCCGGTCCTGGTACACGTGTATTCTTTGACCAGATCAACGTGGTTGGTCCTGACGGAAGACAACAGGAAATCCCAGGTCTGCAGTTCACGCTTAAATAATAACATTTTAAACCACAGGGATAATGAAGAACCGTATTATCAAATTGTGTTTGTTGCTCACAGTGATGGCATTCGCTACTGTTGAAGCCGATGCGCAAGCCAAAAAGCCTAACAGACCAGCAAAAAAGCGGCCTCCTACTACCAAGCCCAAGGGTAACGCTAGCAGGAATAACAATGCTGCCAACACTGCAGCTATTGCTCCTCCTCCTGTTGATACTGTGAAGCCGGCTCCTCCCGCAGCGGAGATCAAGATCCCTGCGATCAAGCGGTCATTGCGCAATGACAATGCCATAGAGCGAAACCTGGTAAAAGACCGGATTCCTCTTTCCTATGAGCACATTCGCGAAGATGATGCGGCATATCTGCAGCGTGTATGGAGAGAAATTGACGTACACGAAAAAATGAACCTTCCATTTGTTTACAAAGCAGATGGCGACCAGGGTAACCAACGGTTCATTAATATTTTGCTGGGCGCTATTAAAAACGACAGCATCACTGCCTTCTCTACCGAAGATGACCGGTTCACTACTCCCATGACCTACACTCAGATATCTGAGCAGTTGGTGGCCAAACCAAGGATCATTTCTGTTCCTGACCTCAATCAGGATCCGGATGGTTCCAAAGGCATCATGCGGGATACTACCATCATCGAGGAGTTCAATCCCGATAAAGTGGAAAGGTACTGGATCAAGGAAGACTGGGTATTCGATAAGGAATCCTCCAGGATGCACGTACGGATCTTAGGCATAGCACCGCTGAAAACAATTATGAACGATGACGGATCATTCCGTGATGTATCGCCTGTTTTCTGGGTATATTATCCTGATCTGCGGCCCATATTTGCCAAACACGAAGTGTACAATGGCAAGAACTTTGGCGCCCGCATGAGCTGGGAGGAATTGTTTGAGAGCCGTATGTTTGCCAGCCGGATTATCAAATCGACAATCAGTAATCCGAATGACGAGTACATTAAATCATACATTAAAGACCCGATCCTGGCTTTGCTAGAAGGCGAAAACATCAGGGAGAGGATCTTTAATTATGAGCAGGATCTCTGGTCTTATTAAGCTTAATTATAATGTTTTAAAAAGGCACCGTAGTTTTACGGTGCCTTTTCTTTTTTATTACAGGAACTACGTAACCCTTTAAAAATGAGGACAATCATGGTCAAAAGGGGGTAATATTTTTTTAAAAAATACCCACTACTAGGTATTGTTTTGTGGGTTTGATTCACTATTTTTACAATGGTTTTTCATAGGATATTGGATTTTAAAAACGGGGCTGGATTTCTATCCGGGCCCCTTTTTTTATTATATCCATTTATCATATGTCATTGTGGTTTTTACGAGTACTAATTGCGGAATTCACTATCTCCATTTGCTGGTTTAACAGCTTAAAAACGCCATACAGGATTCTTTACATCATGGTAAAAAAGGAATGTCCATTTTTCATCTTCTCCCTGTTTCCACCATTGCTGGCGTAGCTCCATGCACTTCTTTCCATCATAATCATATTTGGCTACAAACCGGCTGCGCATTTGCTGTAGCTGGGGTGCATCATCGCCCCCGAAAAACACTTTTTCACCGCCATCTACGATCCAGAATACCTGGTGCCAGGGGCTATGAGCGGCTGTTATTTCGTATTTGATGTATCCATCGATAACACCATTGCCATCCAGCCAGACTACCTGTGGTGCATTGCGCAAGGCTTCGAGTTCTTCGGGTATATAGGAAGGAAAGCCTTTCTCGAAGGCGAAATCAAATTCTTTCCGCTGAACGTACCAGGTAGCTTGTGGAAAGCTGAGCAGGCCGGAAGCCAGATCGGGATTGCTCACGCCACCGGCATGGTCCTTATGAAGATGCGACATTAATACTTTGGTGATCTCGGCAGGGTTAATGCCATTGTTGATAAGGTTCTCATGGAGCTGCAATCTGCCTTCGGGAGTAGTAAATCCCAGTCCTGTATCGAGCAGCAGCACATCTTCTGATGTAATGACCACAAAGGGCTGTACTTCTACCAGCAAACTGCCTGTGGGCCTTTGCTGCAGCTCATCTGTAGAAAGATCAAAAGGAACGAACAGCTTTGTTTTATCGATCGTGAAAGTGCCTTCGCTAAGTGGAATGATTTTCATCCTGCAAATTTGCAGGTATTTTTTTATTGGCGCATCATTTATCGACCAGCTGGATTTATCCTGCCATTGAGATATTTGCGGATGTAGTTGCTGTCATTGGTCATTTTGAACCATTTCCGGGCGCGTATAGAATCTTCCTTGTACTGCAACCTGGGCAGGTAAAAGGGCAGGAGGTTGGTATGGGTGATGCGGTCTACTTCCTTCAGTCGTTCCGTGCGTAAAGTATCCGTAATGTATTTTTCTACCATCAGTGAAGCGATGGGGGCTGCTGAAGTGGCGCCCGTGCCTCCATTCTCTATCACAACTGCTATGGCGATGATGGGGTTTTCGCGGGGTGCAAAACAAACGAACATGGAATTATCTTTCAATTCAACGACCCTTCCATCCAGCACCATTTTATTTTGTGCGGTGCCTGTCTTGGCGCAGATATTAATACCTGGAATTTTTGCTACCCGGGCGGTACCCTGATCCACTACATCCTGCATGCCACTGATCACTACTTCAAAGACGTCGTCGGCAATATGCGTGAGCACATCATGTTTGATACGATACTTATTTAACAAAGCGGTATCCTTTTGTGATTCACCATCCAGCGACTTTACAAAGTGAGGAACATAGTAGTATCCTTTATTGGCTACGATACACATGGCATTGGCCATTTGCAGAGGGGTGACTGTCATTTTATCCTGGCCGATGCCCAGGCCACCGCCCGTCATGGTGCAGGAGTTCCAGGAACCGCGGTATTCCTTATCGTACTGACTGGTATCGGGTATATTGCCACCATCTTCACTGGGCAGGTCCACACCAATGCGGTGGCCCAGGCCAAAGGCGGTCATGTATTCTTTCCATTTGGTGAGTCCCTTGCGGGGATTGTGAAACTCCGGGTTGTCGATGGTCTTTTTGAGTGTCTCGGAAAAGAAGGAGTTGCAGGACCAGGCAATGGCCTGGCGCAGGTTGGTGGCATGGCCGGCCCATTTCTCCATACATTTTACCGGCCTGTTACAACCGAAATAAGCACCGTGGCAATCGTAACCACTCGAGGGAGTGATGAGTCCTTCTTCCAGCGCTACAAGCGCTCCCAATGGCTTATAGGTTGAGCCGGCTGGGTATTGGCCTTTGATGCCCCGGTTGAACAGCGGGCGGGCTACATCGAGGGCCATATGGCCATAATTCTTTTGTTTTTCAGGACCGGTCAGGTCATTGGGGTTATAAGTGGGACCGGAAGCCATGGCCAGGATGCCGCCTGTTTTAGGATCCAGTGCCACGATGGCGCCCAATTTATTATTGATCAGTTTTTCTGCCAGCTGCTGCAGTTCCACGTCGAGATAAGTGCGGACATTGCGTCCTGCTATGGCGGCTGTATCGAACCGTCCCTCTTCATAATTCCCTACCAGCCGGTTCTTGTTGTCTTTGATCATGTATTGTACGCCGCGCTGGCCCATGAGCACGGATTCATAGTAAGATTCAAGTCCGCTAATGCCGGTATAGTCGCCCATCCTGTAAAATCCATGGGAGCGTTTGATGATGCCTGAGTCTGCTTCTCCAATATAACCGAGGATATGGGCGGCTGTATTGAAAGGATATACGCGAACAGGACGCTCTACCAGGGCAAAGCCCGGGAACTTCCAGATATCTTCTTCGAGCCGGGCGTGCAATTCGGGTGTAAGCAGGTCTTCAAAAATAGAAGGGCGGTAGGGACCATTTTTAAAACGGGCTTCCAGCATTCTCTTTTTGTATTCGGCTGTATCAATACCCAGCACTTCGGCAAAACTGATGATATCGGTTTGTTTTGCTTCGCTGGGGGTAACCACCAGGTCGTACATGATGGTATTGTTGAGGATGGCCCTGTTCTTACGGTCGAAGATGATACCGCGGTCGGGGTATCTTACTTTGGGGAAAACGGCATTGTCCATGGCCAATTGCTGGTATTTGCCGGAGAATACCTGTAGATTCAACAGCTGCAGGAGGATAAGGAGGAATATACCCAGGAATATAAGCCTGATAATTCCACTACGGGATTGGTTGAAGAGGGCCATGTGAACTTTTTATCTCAATACCATTTGCCTATCGGCATCGAGGCGGATCAGAATAAACAACATTGTTGAAAAAGTAAGCAGGGAGGTACCTCCGTAACTTATAAATGGCAATGGGATACCAATAACGGGCGCCAAACCAACAGTCATACAAATATTGATGGCTATGTGGAAGAAAAACACGGAGGCCACGCCATAAGCGTAACACCGGCTGAAAACGCTTCGCTGTCGCTCGGCGATATTCACGATCCGTAACAGGAGAAACAGATAAATGCCCAGTACCAGGGTGCAGCCCAGGAAACCAAAGCCTTCACCAATGGTACAGAAGATAAAGTCAGTACGTTGCTCTGGTACAAAATCAAAGCGGGTTTGTGTTCCTTTCAAAAGACCTTTCCCTTTGAAGCCACCGCTGCCAATGGCAATTTTACTTTGCCGCACATTATAATCCGTATCTTTTTTGGCGGTGCTGACAGGTTCTTCGCCTTCCACGGTATTGAGCTTGGCATAGGGATTCTCTTTACCGATAAGGGAGAAGATACGTTCTACCTGGTGCTTCTCCAATACTTTGGTAAACAAGAAAGGTACTACGAATACAATGGTTATTATACTTAGCCCCCATATCATGATCACAGACAGGAGGAGTCTTCTTTGGCGTTTGATCTGTTTGCGCATCAGGTAGATCATCACCAATCCAATGGCGGAAAGTACCAATGCCAGGATGATCTTATCTACCAGCAGGGTAGCTACTACCAGCACACCAATAGAAAAACCTGCTATGAGGTAGCCAGCAGGAAAACCTTCCCGGAACATGACCAGGAAGAAAGCGAAGAACACGAGGGCCAATCCGGTTTCTTTTTGGGCGATGGTGATAGCCGCTGGCGCCAGGATAATGGCTGAGGCGATGAGGTGGGAGCGTGGGGTAGAGAAGTCGGTTTCCACCCGGGAGAGGTACTTGGCCAGTGCCAGGTTCACGAACACTTTCATCAGTTCGGCTGGCTGCAGGTTAAACCCGCCCAGCCGGATGATGGAGTTGGTACCTTTTACTTCGGTATGAAAAGGGAATACCAATAAGAGCAGAAAAATACCTACGGCATACCAGATGTTGGCGGTGGCCGTAAAGAATTTACTGTCTGTTAATAGTATGAAGAGTCCCAGGGTAAGGGATCCTATGAAAAAATAAAATTGTTTACTGTAGTCTGTTTTAAACCCGATAAAGCTTTGCACCACGCTATCGCCTTCGCGCCAGGTAACAGAGAAGATACTTAAGAGGCCGATGGCTACCAAAGCGAGGTAAAGCCAGATCAGGACCCAGTCAACACCTTTGGATATAGCAGGATTTCGTTGGCTCATACCAATTTTATACGGTAGTGTTTTTAATAAATAATCGGGGGTCGGGTATTACAAAACCGACTGAGGTTTTGATGGCTTTTTCCCTTGACCGGGGGAAAGGAGGCCGTGTACGGGTTTTCTGGAACTTCTTAATGGCCGAACTGTCCTTGTATCGTTCTAACCAATTAGCTGCCCGGGCAGAATCCTCGATGTACTGGAGGTAAGGAATATAGGAAGGCATCAGGCTGGAATGGGCAATCCTGTCTACTTCCTTGAGGCGTTCGGCAGGAAGTGAATCTTTTAAATATTTCTCCATCATCAAACCTGCAATAGGAGCAGCCCAGGTGTTACCAAAGCCGCTGTTCTCTACTACTACCGCCAGTGCTATTTTAGGATCTTCTCTGGGGGCAAAACATACAAACACGGAATTGTCTTCCAGTTTGATCCGTTTGCCCTGAATGATACGGTATTTCTCTGCTGTACCTGTTTTACCACAAATGTTGATGCCGGGTATTTTGGCCCTGGAAGAAGTACCGTCAATTACCTGTTGCATACCGGCATGTACAGCTTCATAAGCATCGTCGGATATTTTGGTCAATACTTCATGTTTCAATTTGAACTTATTCAGTATGGTATCGGTGGCTGTCTGGCCGTCTATCTGCCGTACAAAATGCGGTGTATAATAGGAACCCTTATTGGCAATGATGCACATGGCATTGGCCATTTGTAAAGGCGTAGCATTCATCATATCCTGGCCAATACCCAGGGTAAGGTTGGTGCAGGAGTTCCAGGAACCGCGGTATACGGCGTTGTACCGGCTGGTATCTGGTATGAGGCCCGGTAGTTCGCTGGTAAGATCTACGCCGGTACGCTGACCGAGGCCAAAGGCATTTAAATAATCCCTCCATTTTTCATATCCCTTCTTTACGCCTTTGTATTCGGGATTGTCGACTGCCATCCTGTATACCTGTACGAAATAAGAATTGCAGGAATTGGCGATGGCCAACCGGAGGTTGGCGGCATGGCCCGGATTCTTGTGGGTGCAGGCAGGCTTACCGTGTCCGCAACCAAAATACCTGCCGGGGCAGGGGTAACCATAGGACGGTGTGATCACGCCTTCATCCAATGCTACAAGGGCGCCCAATGGTTTGAAAGTAGAGCCGGGCTCATAGTTGCCCTGGATAGCACGGTTGAGCAAAGGGCCTGCTACGTCGAGTATCAGTTGACTGTAATTCGTTTGTTTATTAGGGCCGGTAAGGCTGTTGGGATCATAAGTAGGACCGGAAGCCATGGCGAGGATACCGCCTGTTTTGGGGTCGAGGGCTACCACTGCGCCTACTTTATTATTGATCAGTTTTTCGGCCAGTTGCTGCAGGTCCATATCAATGGACGTGCGCAGGTTACGGCCCGCAATGGCTGCTGTATCGAACTTTCCGTTCTCATAACTGCCTACGAGGCGGTTGCGGTTGTCCTTGATCATGTATTGTACCCCGCGCTGACCCATGAGCACGGATTCGTAATAGGATTCCAGGCCGCTGCGGCCTACATAGTCGCCCATCCTGTAAAAGCCACGTGATCTTTTGATGATGCCAGAGTCGGCTTCACCAATATAACCCAGGATATGGGCGGCTGCATTGAAGGGATATACGCGTACAGGGCGTTCCACCAGGGCAAAGCCCGGGAATTTCCAAATGTTCTCATCCAGGCGGGCATGCAACTCGGGTGTAAGGAGATCTTCGAAGATAGAAGGGCGGTAAGGACCGTTCTTAAAGCGGGCCTCCAGCATGCGTTTCTTGTATTCGGCGGTATCGATACCGAGGATCTCGCAGAGGTTGAGGGTATCTGTTTGCTTCGATTCGTTGGGTGTAACCACCAGGTCGTACATGATGGTATTGTTGAGGATGGCCCTGTTCTTCCGGTCGAAGATGATACCGCGGTCGGGGTATCTTACTTTGGGGAAAACGGCATTGTCCATGGCCAGCTGCTGGTATTTTCCGGAGAATATCTGCAGGTTTAATAACTGCACGAGCATAATGAGGAATAAACCCAGGAAAATGAGCCGGATAATATTACTGCGCGATTGGTTAAATAGAGCCATAGGATAGCAGGGACTTTTTAAGCGGTATTGGTCCTGAACTTTTCTTTACGGTAAAAGAGCAATTCGGTGACCAGTATTAACAATAAACTGACCCCGGTTGTTGCCAATACTTTGCCCAGGAAATACCAAAAGGAGCCAAACTGGATCCATTCCAAAATTACAAGCCAGGTGTTGTGCAGCAACGTTAAAATAAGGATATAGGTAGCATAGGGAGCTAGTCCCATGCTGGTGATAGAGGGGGATTTATAGTTTTGTTCGGCGCCTTCCTGCGGAATGAGGATGTTGATGAGAAAGGGGCGCAGGTAAGCGATCAATACACAGGCTGCGGCATGCAGGCCGGGTGTACTGGTAAAAAAGTCGAGGCTGAGACCAAACAGAAATCCTACCAGGGTCAAAGTGCCGCGGGAGATCCTGAATGGCAGCCATAGGATGTACAGGAAGTAGATGTAAGGAACTACAAAGCGGTGTATAGGTGGTATCTGAAACAGCACATACACCTGTATGAATATGAATAAAACAAAGCGGATTATATTCTTAACAAGATCACTCATTGGTTTTTATTTTCTCCTCCAGCTTTTTCTGTTCGTCTTTTTGCAGGTTTTCAACGACCACGGTATGCTCTAAGTTATAGAAATCGGTGGCTGTTTTCAACCTGAGTGTATAGAAATTGCTTGATTTGTCATCCACTATTTCTGCTACGGTGCCGATCATCACGCCTTGGGGGAAGCGGCTGGAATACTGGCTGGTGACGATGGTATCACCTTTGGTAACCTGCATGCTTTTGGGCAGGTTGATCATGGTGAGGTAGGCAGGGTTTTTCCCATCCCAAAGGACCTGGCCTGTTTCACCGCTTTTCTTGAGTTTGGCGCTCTGGCGGCTTTGGCTGTGCAGGAGACTCATGACCACGGCCATATTTTCGCTGGTGAAAATGACGGTGCCGGCGACTCCTGAGGGGCTGATTACGCCCATATCTTTCCGGATGCCTTGTTTTTCTCCGCGGTGGATGGTGAAATAGTTGTTCTGGAAGTTGACGGAGTTATTGATCACTTTGGCTGCCCGGAAGAAGTATTTCCGGTAATGGCCCAGGGTGTCATAAGCAATGGTGTCCTGAACTGTGCGGAGGGTAGTATCGGGAGCTTCGAAGTTCTCACGCAGTTGGTTGCGGAGTTGTTCATTTTCCTTTACCAGGGCTTCGTTGGTCTTTTTGAGTTTAAAATAGTACTCAATGTTGTTGTACTTTTCATTGATACGGCCTGTTACCTCGTTGGCTACACCCATAAAGGCTGCTTCGTGGAAGCGATTGTAGTGAAACAGGATATACAATGCCACCAGTTGCATCACCATGAAGAACAGGAAGTTAAAGTACCTTCTGATGAAGAGAAAAATATTACGCACCTGCGGTATAGTTTTAAGTTGATCAGTTGAAAGGTTAATAAGCTGGAAACGGGCAAAGAACAGGCCATACCTGTAAACCTGTCAACTTTTCAACCTGTTAGCGCATCACGAAGGGATAATGCTCATAGTTCTTTAAAGCCAATCCTGTACCGCGTACAACACTCTTCAGGGGGTCATCGGCCACATGTACGGGTAACTTGATCTTTTGACTGAGCCTTTTATCCAGTCCACGCAGTAAGGCGCCGCCACCGGTAAGATACAGGCCGCGGCGATAGATGTCGGCTGCGAGCTCGGGCGGTGTCATTTCCAGCGCTTTCAGGATGGCTTCTTCGATCTTAAAGATGCTTTTATCCAGTGCTTCGGCAATTTCCTGGTAGCTGACCATGATCTGTTTGGGGATACCGGTTACGAGGTCACGTCCGTTAACAGGAATATCATCGGGTGGGTTGTCCAGGTCTTTCATCGCAGCTCCGATGTTGATCTTGATCTGCTCGGCAGTACGTTCTCCGATGAGGAGGCTATGGTAGCGGCGCAAAGCTTCCATAATGTCGGCGGTGAATTCATCACCGGCGATACGGATACTTTGGTCACAAACGATACCTGCCAGGGCTATTACGGTAATACCGGTGGTACCACCGCCGATATCGATGATCATGTTACCAACGGGTTCTTCTACGTCGATGCCGATACCCAGTGCCGCTGCCATCGGCTCGTGTAAGAGGTATACTTCTTTGGCGCCAGCCTGTTCCGCACTGTCACGAACAGCACGTTTTTCTACTTCAGTAATGCTGGAAGGGATGCAGATCATCATTCTCCAGCTGGGTGGGAACAAAGGTTTTTTGGGATAGATCATTTTGATCATCTCCCGTATCATGAGCTCTGCGGCATTAAAATCGGCAATTACACCATCCTTCAATGGGCGAACCGTGCGGATACTTTCATGCGTCTTCTCGTGCATCATTAAGGCACGCTTACCTACAGCCAGTACGGTTTTGGGGTTATTTCGATCCAGGGCAACGATGCTTGGTTCATTCACTACTACTTCATCGTTATGGATAATGAGGGTATTGGCAGTACCCAGGTCTATGGCAATCTCCTGGGTGAAAAAATTGAATAAGCCCATTTTAAAAGGTCAGATTTTTGGATATGAATATAATGCCTGCAAAATTGATGCAAATAATCCGAATTAACAAAGTGAAACCCTTACCAGAACAGTATTTTTTCAACAAGTGTGAATTCTGCTGCGGTACATTAGCTACTACTTCGGTCGAGATGTTCTTTTGACAATGCGGTTGCTGCTGTTGCACTAACGTTTGATATCACTGTTAATTGTTTTGCTTTGTTTATTTCGAACATTTTTTTGTGTTGATGACAGATGCACTGCAAACTACGTGCTACAAACGGAGGAACAGAAAATCCGAATGAAGGAACTATGTAAATAACAACTGATGATGGGATGTTGTTTACTGCAGAAAATGGCAAGTAAACCTACGGTAGTTTTGCCGTGAAAACAGTGAGGCCGGGAGGGGGCGGGCAGTTTGCCGGAAAATGATAAAAACGCTGTAAGTATGACCAGGAGCGGTTTTGGGGTGCCGATAATGTGGTGGTTCTCCGTTTATCCATATGCAAATACTTTCATAAAGTATCTGCACGTTTTAAACCAAATGGGTTAATTTTATTCGAATTCATATTACTAACCAACCATAAATGCTAACCTATGGCGGTTACCACTCAAGACAGTGAGTTGCTGATCCTATTTCGTGATCCTGCCACCAAAGAAAGTGCCTATACATCCATTATCAGGAAGTACCAGGAAAAGTTATACTGGCATGTTCGCCGTATGGTGATCGAACATGAAGATGCCAATGATGTGCTGCAAAATGTGTTCATCCGTGTTTGGAACGCGCTGGAGAATTTCAGGGAAGATTCGCAGTTGTATACCTGGCTTTACCGGATTGCAACGAATGAATGTCTTACTTTCCTGGAGCAACAGAAAAAGCGGGCATCTGTGCCACTGGGAGATGTAGAAAGCGGCCTCGAAAACAAGATCAAGGCGGATAAGGATTTTGATGCCAATAAACTGGAATGGAAGCTGCAGTTGGCTATCCAGCAACTGCCTGAAAAGCAGAGAATTGTATTTGGATTAAGGTATTATGACGAGATGCCTTATGAAGAAATGGCCAAGGTATTGGAAACCTCAGAAGGGGCATTGAAAGCCTCTTACCACCATGCGGTAAAAAAAATTGAGGATTATATACTGAACCATTAAACTTCCCTTAACAAAAACGGTCTGATATATTGCTCATGGATCACAGTGTCAACATATTAAACGAGTTACGGGCTATCAGCCCTGAAGTGGCGGCCATCAGCCGGCAACTTCCTTACCAGGCGCCGGCCGGCTATTTCGAGAACCTGCCGCTGCAGTTATTGCAACTGGCGAGGGAAGAAGAGCCGCTATCAACAGTCTTACCAAAGGCAGTAGTAAATCCCTATTCGGTGCCTGCCGGTTATTTTGATCAACTGGCTGATACGATCCTGCTGCGGGCCAAAGCTGCTGAGGAGGCGCTTACTGCGCAGGAGGAATTATCGGTTCTTTCTCCCCTGCTGAGCAGGTTGGATAAGAAACTGCCTTTTGAAGCGCCAGCCGGTTATTTTGCAGAACTTACGGACAATGTAGTGTCGGGCGCCAAAGCCATTGATTTTGTGAATGAAGAGCTGGAAAACCTGTCGCCTGTAATGGCGGGATTGAAGGATAAACAGGTATACGAAGCGCCTGTTGGCTATTTTGAAGCGTTGCCCGGCCAGTTATTGAGCAGGGTAAAAAAGGACGCTGAGCCTGCGAAAGTGGTCGCTTTGGGTTTCAGGCGGAAAGTGATGCGGTATGCAGCGGCTGCAGCATTGATTGGGGCAGTAGTAACTGCTGCCTGGTGGTTCACCGGCAAACCTGGTGCTTCAGGACCGGATATAGTGGTGGCGAAAGTAGATAAGTTATCCGTGACTGAATTGCAGGATTACCTGGAAGATGAACCGGTAGTCATGTCTGCCGACCTGCTGGCGATCAATAGCCGACCTGAGCTGGAGGCCAACGATATGGGCGATCTGCTACAGAATGTATCAGATGATGAGATCCAAAAATATCTTGAGCAAAATATGCTCACCAAAAATACCGGTACGAACTAATTCTTTACGATCATGAAAAAGTTATTGTTAATACTTACCCTCTTTTTAACCGTAGGATTGGCTGTGACAGCACAGGATGACGGTGATGATAAGAAAACACCAGGGGGTAAGGTAGAGGCATTGAAGATTGCCTACATCACCCAGAAACTAAACCTCTCTCCGGAGGAAGCCCAGAAATTCTGGCCTATTTATAACAAATATGCGGCGGAGCTCCGCAAAGTGCGTGTGGATGGCCGGTTGAATAAAGAGACGGAAATTGAAATAGAGGAGAAGCTGCTGGCTATCCGCAAGAAGTACAACGGGGAGTTTACAAAAGCATTGTCTCCTGAGAAAGTAAATGCCTTTTTCAAGGCTGAGAAAGACTTTGGCACAGTGCTCCAAAAAGAACTGCTGGAACGCCGGCAACAAAAGCTGGAGAACCGAAAAAACAACAATCACTGATCAATCGGCACACTCACTTAGGTGTTTTTCATAGGTTAGCACGGCCGGCTCTGTTGAGGGCGGGCCTTCCTGTTGGAAAAGGTATCAGCAGTTAGCGATTAACTTTTAGCGCCTTTGCTTCGCTAATACCTAACAGCGAAAAGCTAAGTGCCAGGTGCCAGCGGAGGAATATCAGTGGGTTGACTGGTCCCGGTAAAGTGATCCCGGATGAGTTTGGCCTTGGAGGCGCCTACTGCTTTTGACAATTCTTCTTCAGACAGCTCCTTAATACGTTTTACTGACTTAAATTCTTTGAGCAACTGATCGGCGGTATTCTTGCCGATCCCTTTGATCTGCTCCAGTTCATTTTTAAAAGTGCCTTTGCTGCGTTTCTGCCGGTGGAAGGTAATGCCAAAGCGGTGTACCTCATCGCGGATACGGCGTATCAGTTTCAGGCTTTCACTGTTGTAAGGAAGCTTTACGGATTCCTGGTCTCCGGGGAAGAAGATCTCCTCTTCATTTTTGGCCAGTCCTACCAGGGTCATGGTACCCTGTAAGCCCAGCTCTTCAATACTTTCCAGGGCAGCGCCTAGCTGGCCTTTACCACCATCGATGATCACCAACTGGGGGAAGCTCTGATTTTCATCCTGCAGTCTTTTGTAACGGCGGTAAACGACCTCTTTCATAGTGGCAAAGTCGTTGATACCCTGTACAGTCTTTACATTATAATGGCGGTAGTCTTTTTTACTGGGAATGCCGTCTTTGAAGCATACCATGGCTGATACAGGATAACTGCCCTGGAAGTTGGAGTTATCGAAGCATTCAATATGGATGGGCGCCAGGGGCAACTGCAGATCTTCCTGCAACTGGTACAGTACTTCCTTGCGTTCTGCATCGTCCTTGCCTTCCAGCCTGAGTATCTTTTTCCTTTTCAGTTCTTCCTGGAAGTAATTGACATTCTTCTCGGACAATTCGAGCAGCTTCCTTTTATCACCTCCTTTGGGAATGGTGAGCAGGACATTGGGTTCGGAATAATCCAATTCAAACGGCACAATGATCTCCTGGGAGAGGCTGTTAAAGGTGCCACGGAGCTGTGCGATGGCAAAGGATAATACTTCTTCATCCGGCTCATCGAGGTGTGTTTCGAGCTGGGAGGTATGGGTTTGCACGATGGTGCCGTTCTCGACCATCAGGTAATTGACATAGGCCTGGTCTCCATCACGCAGGAGGGAGAAGACATCCACATTGGTAAGACGGTTGGTGGTAATGATGGACCTGGCCTGGTATTGTTCGAGGTGATCCAGCTTTTTGCGGATGATCTCTGCTTTTTCAAAGGCCAGGTTGGCTGCAGCGGCTTTCATTTCCTCCTTAAAGTGATGTATGACGGGGTTGAGGTTTCCTTTGAGTATGTTCCGGATCTGTTGCAGGCCATCACGATAATCTTCTGCCGTTTGTAATCCTTCACAGGGGCCTTTGCAATTGCCGAGGTGGTATTCCAGGCAAACCTTAAATTTCTTCTTCTGTATATTGTTGTCGGTCAGGTTGAGCTTGCAGGTGCGCAGGGGAATATTGTTGCGGATAAAGGCTATCAATTCCCGCACCCTGCCTACGGAGGTGAAAGGCCCCAGGTATTCCGAGCCGTCGGCTATGACGGTGCGGGTAAGGAAGATACGGGGGAAAGGCTCTTTCTTGATGACGATATAGGGATAGGTCTTATCGTCTTTGAGGTTGATGTTGAACCGTGGCTGGAACTGCTTGATCAGGGAGTTTTCGAGCAAAAAGGCATCCTGTTCGGAATCTACAATGGTAAACTCGATGTGGTGGATGCGCTGGACCAGCTCATGTGTTTTGTAAGACGTGAAGGTCTTTACAAAGTAGGAGCTTACTCTTTTGCGCAGGCTTTTGGCTTTACCCACGTATAAGAGGGTATTCTGTGCATCGTAGTATTTGTAAATGCCGGGGTTGACCGGGATGGTATGTGCAATATTTTGAAATTCCTGTGCCGTCATATCTGATCTGCCACGCCTTAGGGCAGGGTGCAAATTAGCGAAAAACGATCGCAGATGGGCAAGGATTGCATGGATTGAAGCGCGGAGAAGGGGGGATTATTCTCCAAATTGTTCGGGGTCCCAGATCAGTTTTTCGATGCTGGTAATGGCTGGCCCCTTTTTGGGTTGGCGGATGGTAACGATATAGAAGTACTGGCGGGTTTTCCAGGTCAGTTTTTGCTGTATGGTGGTATCGCCGGCGGCCCATTCTTTTTCCAGGTAAAACCGGCTTACCTGGTCGCCGGAGGAGGAGGTTGAAGGGGTAATATAAGCTACTACGTTGCGCAAGGCAAGGGCGGGGTCGTTGGGGGTATAGATAAACTGCAGCTGCCCGGTTGATTCATCAGCCAGTGAGCTTTCGGTGAATTTCTGGCGGAAGGTGGTGGTTTCCAGTTCGGGCATCAGGAAGGCGGCTGCTAACTGGTGAAAGACGGCGGGTTTGATAAAAAGGGAGTCTTTCTTCCCGTTGATGGTCGTTTTTTTCAGGATACCTCCTGCAAAGGAGTCCACATGGCGAAGGTCCTGGCGTATCAGCTCGATGATGGGCAGGTAGGCAAGGGTGGAATCGGTGACGGTGGAGTCTTTGCCGGCCGCGGGGGTATTGGCGGCGGATTGGCTGCTATTGTCTTTACAAGCGGTGATAAACAGGATAACCAGTAAGGCCGGGAATAACTTCATGTTTGGAAAATAGATGTAAAAATAAAAGCTGCTGTTGTGTTATAACGGCAGCTTTTATCCATAATTGTGTATATGGCTTAGCGGATAGTTTTGGTTACGGCTATTTTAATACCATATTCCATCAGGAACTCGCGGATGGGGTATTCGGTTACATAGCTGGAGAACAGCTGGTAGCGGAATTGGGGTCCTACCTGCCATTTCAGGTCGCCTGATTTATAGGCGAGGAATATTTCTGCACCGGTATTAACATTCCACCTTCTTACGAGGGAAGGTTCTTTGGTGTAGTTCTTATAGTCGGTGGTGATAAGATAGGTTTGCCTGTTGATGAGGTAGGTGGGCTGTACGGTACCTGCTACGCCAACCTGGATCTTGCCGGCGCCCAGTAACCTGAATTCGAGGCCTACGGGTATGGAAAGCTGGAAGTATTGGTTTTGCAGGTTTTCAGATACATCGCCGCCGACGTTACGGATGCGGGTATAGTTGGTCACCGTATCGCTGCCATGGCCGTTTGAACTGTTCAGTGCGATGGTAGCCACATCGGACGAGTAAGAGCCATAAGCCTGGATAGCATAGCGGGAGTAATTGAACTGGGCGCCAGCCTTGATCTGCAGGTTTCTATTGACTGCAAACAGGAAGTGGGAACCAAGTTCAAAGCCCAGGGCTGGTTTATGGTTTACCAATTTATTGGGATCGCCAGCTTCATTCTGGGCGATGGGAACGTTTTTCATGTCTGATGGAATGGACGCATCACTGCTGCGCAGCTGGCGGTAATTCATGGTGGGGGCGAAGGCGAGCTGCCAGCTTAACCTTTTGGGCTTGGGCACGGTCAGGTTATACACAGCATACTGTTGCAGCCAATTGATCCGGCTTTCGTCTTCAGCAGCGCCAGCGTCAACCAGTTTGGCTTTTTCGGGTGTTACCGGTTTTTGTTCGGCTTCCGGCGGAGCTACAGGAAACTGCTGACTGAAAATGAGCAAGGGAGCATATTCAAGGGAAGCCTTGTTGTTTTTATCCTGGGCCGGGATGGCAGTGAGCCTGTCGGCCAGCAATGTTTTGTTGGATATTGTTTTGCTATGGTGACCGGCTACGTTTTCAGCATCGGTTCCGGCATCGTTATTTTCTTTGTTGGATTCAGCCGCTGCATCAATGTTCTGTATGGTTACGATGGTGGGCACCATGGTTTTCGCTGTCTCACTGGCAGTATAGCTATCCGGGTTTGTTACAAATGAAGATGGTGTGGCAGGCTGGTTGTTCCGTGCGCCTTTCGTTACCTGGGTAAAGAAAGGAACCACTGCGGCGGGTTTGCCGGTATTGTTGGAGTTCTTATTGTTATCTGCGATCAGTGTAGAAGGATTAGGGCTGGTATTGGTTTTCTTATTGCCTGATGATGGAGAGATCAATTGAACGATGGCATAATAGCTGATACCGGAAATAAAGAGGAGGAAACTAAGCCAGTACCATTTTTTGCGGGTATGCAACGAGCGGTTTATTCCCTTCCACACCTGGTCGGAAGGATACATTTTGTATTGATCAGCTTTTTGCTTTATCAGCTCTTCAAATTCATCATTATAATAACCGCGCTCCATAATCGTTGGTGTTTGTACGGGTATGTGTTTTTCAAAGGATTAGTTTCATAGCAACAATCAGGTCTTTTTTATTATCACTGTCCCGCGGCCATACCAAGCCAGCTGATCTTTTCTTTTGGCTTTTGGATGATCTTCTTTTTAACCAGTATATCTTCCAGCATTTGTCTGGCTCTTGTGTATTGTGAGCGGCTGGTACTTTCTTCTATGTCGAGCATTTCTGCTATTTCTTTGTGTGAATACCCTTCTACGGCGTACAGGTTCAACACGGTTCTGTATCCAATTGGCAACAGGCGTATGCATTCAACTACCTGTTTAGCCTGAACTATTGAAGGAACGGACTCTTCCCGAACCTGAATAGTGGTAGCGTGAATAATGTCCACGCTTTCATTAAACTTCTTGTTTTTCTTTAGGTGGTTGATGCAGGTGTGAACGATGATGCGGCGTATCCAGCCTTCAAAAGCTCCTTTATTCTGGAAGGTGTGTATTTGTGAAAATACTTTGATAAAACCTTCCTGCAACATATCCTCTGCATCTTCCCGATTGTGGGCAAACCTGTAACAAACAGACAACATCTTGGGGCTGTACCGCTGGTACAATTCCCGTTGGGCAGTTGTATTGTTTTGTAAACAGCCTTGTAAAATGGCGTCTTCGGTCATATAAACCGTTTGGTTGCCCTGTAATTTAGACAATTTCCAGCAGTAAAAGCTGCGTACCGTGGAAAAATAATGCAGATCAATTTTGATGAAAGGCATACGGGGCGGGTAATTCGAAAGGGAGGCGGATGATAAGTGGGAAGGGTTGATAAGTTGAAAAGTGGATGGGTTGACGGGTTGGTAGGTTGAAAAGTTAACAGGGTGAAAGGTTGACATGGGAGTGGGGCAGGGATAAAAAAAAGTGATGCCGGCAAGTTTATACCGGCATCACCGGATCATTCATTAGATCAATACGTTACCGGTCATTTCTGCCGGAATGGGGAGGCCCATTTTGGTTAAGATGGTGGGTGCTATATCGCCCAGTTTGCCGGGCTTTACGGTTCCTTTCCAGTCTTTGTCGATGATGAAAAGGGGCACCAGGTTGAGTGTGTGAGCGGTATTAGGGGTGCCATCTCCATTGATCATGAAGTCGGCATTGCCATGGTCGGCAGTCAGGAACACGGTGTAGCCGTGGGCCAGGGCGGCGGTGACGACCCTTTCCACGCATTTGTCTACGGTTTGCACGGCCTTGATAGCGGCCTCGAAAACGCCGGTATGGCCTACCATGTCGGCATTGGCGTAATTAAGGCAAATGAAGTCGACGCTTTCTTTTTCTATTTCGGGAACAATGGCATCGGTGAGTTCAATGGCGCTCATTTCGGGCTGGAGGTCATAAGTGGCTACTTTGGGAGAAGGGATCATGATGCGACGTTCTCCCTCGAAAGGCACTTCGCGGCCACCGCTGAAGAAGAAAGATACGTGGGGGTATTTTTCTGTTTCGGCGATGCGTATCTGTGTCTTTCCGTCTTTGGCCAGCATTTCACCGAGGGTATTGTTGAGGTTGTCATTTTCAAACACCACGTGTACGTCCTTGAAGGTTTTGTCATAATCGGTCATGGTGGTATAATGAAGCGACAGCTTTTTCATTCCCTGGTCGGGCATGTCGGTTTGGGTGAGCACCTGTGTTATTTCGCGGCAACGGTCGGTACGGAAATTAAAACAGATGGCTACATCTCCGTCTTTGATGGAGGCCAGGGGTTGCTGGTCGGCCCCCAGGATGACGGTAGGCTTGATGAACTCATCGGTAATATTGTGGGCATAGGCCTGTTCAACGGCGGCAAGGCCATCGGTAGCTTTTTCACCTACGCCGTTTACCAGGGCATCATAAGCCAGTTTAACGCGCTCCCAGCGTTTATCGCGGTCCATGGCATAATAGCGGCCGCTTACGGTGGCTATTTTACCGGTGGTTTGGTTGAGGTGTTCCTGCAGGGACTTTAAGTACCCCAGCCCGCTTTTGGGGTCGGTATCGCGTCCATCGGTGAAAGCATGGATATAGACTTCTTTCAGTCCCATTTTAGCGGCCAGGGACACGATGGCTTTGAGGTGAAGGGTATGGGAATGGACGCCGCCATCACTTACCAGGCCCAGGAGGTGGAGGGGCTTTTTATTGTCCAGGGCATATTGTATGGAATTTAACAGTTCAGGATTCTTATCAAATGAGCCATCACGTACGGCCACATTGATGCGTTGGAGTTCCTGGTACACAATACGGCCGGCGCCCAGGTTGAGGTGACCAACTTCGCTGTTGCCCATCTGGCCATCGGGTAAACCTACGTCTTCGCCGCAGGTAACGAGGGTGGTATTTGGGTATTTTGCATACAGGGAGCTTACAAACGGAACATGGGCATTCTGGATAGCATCGGCACTCTTTACTTTACCGAGGCCCCAGCCATCCATAATTACTAAAATTGCTTTGGTACTTGCCATATAACGATATGATTATGTTAGATTTGTCGGAATATCCGGCCGCAAAGGTAAGTAATACACAGGGATTAGTATTTTTTCAACGTAGACTTACTTTGGCATGTTTTTAGCCATTTTCAGGTCAGTAAATTGATGCACTTATGAAAAAGCAACTGAGGCTGGCGACAATAGTCCTTTCGCTATTCCTGGTCTCATTCACTTCTTACTATTACTCCATTGATGATGTTGTAACTGCGATGCGCAGCGGTAACGCCAATCAGTTGTCAAGGTATTTTGACACCAGGGTTGATATTTCCATGCCCGGAAAAAGTGATAATTACAGCAAAAGTCAGGCTGAGATGATCCTGAAAGATTTTTTCACCAGCAACAAGGTGAAGAACTTCCAGATCAAACACCGGGGTGAGAATAAGGACGGATCATTGTTTTGCGTGGGTACTTTGCAAACCAGCAATGGTAATTATCGTACAAAATTCTTTATGAAGCAGAAGGGAGAGCAACAGGTAGTACAGGAAATGGGCTTCGAACTGGTTGAATAAATTTAGTATGTCTGGAAACAGGTGAAGGTCCATAGCAGGAATGCTGTGGACCTTTTCTTTTATCTTTGTTTGATGTTAACTTTTGACGAACAACTGAATATACTGATCAGGTCTGCGCTGGCAGAAGATATTGGTGACGGCGATCATTCTACTTTGAGTTGTATACCGGCAGATGCGCGGGGGAAGGCGGTATTGAAGATCAAGCAGGATGGTATCCTGGCGGGGATGGAAGTGGCTGCGGCCATTTTTCAGTATAAAGAGCCTTCGGCGATATTTACTCCTTTTAAAAAAGATGGGGATGGCATGCAGTATGGCGAAACGGCATTTGAAGTGGTCGCTTCTGTGTATACTATTCTGCAATGCGAGCGGCTGGTGTTGAATTGCATGCAGCGCATGAGCGGCATTGCCACGCTTACACATACGTATAGTGATAAGATCAAAGGGTACCATACCAAGGTATTGGATACGCGGAAAACAACGCCTAATTTCCGGGTGCTGGAAAAAGATGCGGTGCGCATTGGCGGCGGACACAATCACCGCATGGGATTGTATGATATGATCATGCTGAAGGATAACCATATTGATTACTGCGGCGGGTTGGAGAAAGCGATTGAACTGGCCTGGCAATATGTACAACAGGTAAATCCTGGGTTGAAAATTGAAGTGGAAACGCGTAGTCTGGACGAAGTAAAAAGGGTGATGACCTTTGGAAAGGTAGACCGTATCATGCTGGATAATTTCAGCCCCGAGCAATTGGCGGAAGCTTTGAAGGTCATTGAGGGTAAAATAGAAACGGAAGCCAGCGGGGGCATCAACCTCGATAATATTGAAGCTTATGCCAGGACGGGGGTTGATTATGTGAGTGTGGGTGCGCTGATACACCAGGCGAAGAGTTTGGACCTGAGTTTGAAGGCGGTGGTGTTGTAGAGGAAGCTGTGAGCCGTGAGCTACGAGCTGCGAGCGGAATACAGCCCGACGCTGAGGCTTGAGGGGAATACAAGTTGCGAGTTATGAGCTACGAGCGAAAGGCACCTTTGAGAGTGGAGGCGGCATTTAACAATGTTTATAGAAAAGGAACTTTATCTTACTAACGATCACAAAACGGATGCGTGATGAGTAAAAAGAATAAACCCGATACCAAAGGATTTGTATACAGTACGGACCCCAATTTCCGGTTTGAGGAAGAAGAGCAGGCATCACAGGCTACCCTGGCGCCTGCGCAGCAATTACTGAAAGTACGACTGGATACTAAAAACCGGGGCGGTAAAGCGGTGACGCTGGTGCAGGGATTTGTGGGCACGGATGAAGACCTGGAAGAGTTGGGCAAGAAGATCAAGAATTATTGCGGTACGGGGGGAGCAGTAAAGGATTGGGAGGTGATCATACAAGGTGATCAGCGTGATAAAGTGATGCAATGGATGCAGAAGAATGGTTATGTGAAGGCGAAGAAGCTGTAGCGCGGCGGTACAGCTTCTGATAAGTTAGCGTTGAATCTACTTTTACCCCTCAAAGTCTATTTCATTGTGCCTGCCATCGCAGTAAGGTTTGTTGTTGGAGGAGCCGCAGCGACACAAGGCAACGGTGCCTTTCTTCACTTCTTCGCGGCCATCTGCATGGAGAATGACGCACTCTGTATTAATGATATACGGCCCCCTGGGGGTGACTTCCACTTTTAGAATTTGGGCGGCTTCTGCTACGGGATCTTTGGTGGTTTCGGCCGCATTGTTCATGTAATAGCTCAATGCACCGCTGGGGCAATGGCGTACCTGGTCGATGATGCGCTCCGTAGAGGCGCCTTGTATGTTGACCCAGGGGCGTTTGGTGGGATCAAATACCTCTTTGAGGTTGTGCCAGCATATTTTTGAATGGATACATTGCTCAGGCTTCCAGACTACGGTCACTTCGTTGTTGGTGTATTTCTTTTCCACAATTGCAAATTTAGCATATAAGATGCAGGATTGCTACCGCGGTGCGGTATTATCCTGCTTGTAAGTTACGATAATTTGAAAGAGTAAAGCGCAAGTGTCGAAGGCATAAAGAAAGTCCGCAACGATGAGGTCACGGACTTTTTCAATTGTATATTTTACTGTAGGATCGGTAGCTTTTGTCAGTATGCTATTGTCCTGCTGCCACGCTATAAGCTTTCTTATCGCCCCACATGTTGAGCAACTCGGAAGAGGCTATCTTGAAGTTGCCACTGAGGCTCACATACAAGCCGAGGATATCCTGCTGATTGAGGGGCTCTCCGTCGAGTGATTCGAACCGCACATTGTACACGTTTACGAGGTTGGTGTATACAGAACCTGTAGGCCATACCTGGGTACCGCGGTTGCTGATGTTGACAAGCTTGAATTTAACACCTGCATGGCGCTGGCATTTGGTAGCAATGGCCAGTGGCTGCTCATTGCTTTCAATGAACATGTCCACACCCACAATATTTTCATTACCTACTTCTTTGGATTCCATCATGGCATTTTCCTTCAGCTTAAAAGGAGTAGGGGTGCCAGGCTGGTTGGGGAAAACGGGCTTGGGATTGTGCGCCGGCTGTTTGCCAAAGTTGCCGATGATGGCATTGGCAAACTCAGTGGTGTTGACTGATGCTTTTGATTTATCGCCAAAATCGCCGGTGTGTACGCCGCTTTCGAGGGTGTACAATAAAGCGTTTTCTATGATGGCTGCATTTTCTGTGAGGCCCAGGTGTTGCAACATGGATATGCCGCTCAACAATAATGCGGTAGGATTGGCAATGTTCTTGCCGGCAATATCCGGTGCAGTACCGTGTACGGCTTCAAAGATAGAAATGTGATCACCTACGTTGGCGGAAGGAGCAAATCCCAATCCACCTACGAGTCCTGCACAAAGATCAGAAACGATATCGCCCTGCAGGTTGGTGAGCACTACCACATCGAACGTATCGGGACGGGTAACGAGCTTCATACAGAGGTCGTCCACAATAATATCATCGGCTTTCAGTTCGGGATATTCTTTGGCTACTTCATAGAAGCAATCGAGGAATAAACCGTCGGTCAGTTTCATGATGTTGGCTTTGTGACCACAGCTGATACGTTTTGCTTTCTTCTGTTTAGCCATTTCAAAAGCGTAACGGATCACCTGCATGGAACCGGGCCTGGTAATGAAGCGGCGGCTAAGGGCCACATCATGGGTGAGCATGTGTTCGATGCCACCATAAGTATCTTCAATGTTCTCGCGCACTACAGTAATGTCGATGGGAATGCCTGCTTTGGAGAAAACGGTATCTACACCGTGGAGGGTTTGGAATACCCTTTTATTGGCAAAGGTGTTCCAGGTTTTGCGGGCGGTAACGTTTACACTTTTAACGCCTTTTCCTTTGGGTGTTTCCATGGGACCTTTGAAGAGCATACCCAGGCTTTCGATGGTTTGCTGGGCTTCGGGAGTCATACCGTTGGAAAAACCTTTATCGAATACCCATTTACCCATATCAACCACTTCATACTCCAGGGGTACTTTGTTGGCTTCAAAGATCTTCAATACGGCTTCCATGATCTCGGGTCCGATACCATCACCTTTCGCGACTGCTATTTTCATAAGTGAATTATTTAATGTAAATGGGTAATTTCAGAAGAAAACGCTTAAAAGCGGGGCAAAATTAGCATCTACCGGCAATAAATACCATTAAATCTTACCTAAGATTACACCCAGCCTTTATTTTTGTTTACCTTTAAACGGGCAAACTGATAGTATGGTATCTAAAATCTCCGAGGGAATTGAGATCAGTGTAGAAACTTTCTACCAGCCGGATTACTCCAATCCGGTATCCGGAGAGTATATGTTTGCCTATCGTATTACCATTGAGAATCATAATAATTTCCCTGTAAAACTGCATCGCCGGCATTGGTATATCGTGGACAGTAATGGCAGCAACCGCGAAGTGGAAGGGGAAGGTGTGGTAGGTGTTCAGCCCTCTCTCCAGCCGGGCGAACGGTACCAGTATGTAAGTGGCTGCAACCTCCGCAGCGAAATGGGTAAAATGTATGGTACCTACCTCATGGAAAACCTGCACAGCAAATCACAGTTTGATGTGAACATTCCCGTATTTGAGATGATCGTTCCTTTTAAAATGAATTAAGAACAGCTACGAGCTGCGAGCTGCGAGCGCGTTTGCTTCGAAGGAGTAGCGGCAGTCGGCAATCGACAGTCGGCAATCTTCCCGCGGAGCGGGACAAGTTATACTTCGATAGCGGATTCCTCCCTTGGGTCGGAATGACAAAAGGAAAAGTGATAAGAAAGTAATAAGAACTATTAAAAAAAGCCACGGACTTTTGAAAGTTCCGTGGCTTTTTTGTGAGAGGATTATACCTAAGATATTATGCTTAGTGTTTTATGGTGGTCTCTTCGGGGTTCTTTTGCATACCCACCCTGTATAGAATAAAGGCCATGAGGGCAAAGAATACTACACCCAGGAGGAAATAACTATTTACTCCCAGGCTTTCCGTCAATCCATGCTCCATATTGATCTTTGCCAGTCCTCCACTGATCTTGTCGCTGGAGGAGAGGAAGGCTACAATAACACCCGCCAATGCACCACCTGCCACCAGGCCGGTAGCAAAGAGGTTGCCTTTGCGGAGGTCTTCTTCTTCAGCTGCAACGGCTTCTCCACGTTTCTTGTGTTTATAATCAACAATACCGCGGATGGCACCACCAATAAAGATGGGCAGGGTAGTAGCCAGGGGCAGGTAAATACCAATGGCAAATGACAGGGCTTTGATGCCGCACAATTCCATCATGATGGCGATGGCAACACCCACGAGTACAAACTGCCAGTCGAGGTTGAAGGATAAGATGCCCTTGATCAGGGTAGCCATGAGGGTACCCTGCGGGGCGGGGTATTTATCTGTACCAATGGCATGGGTAATACCCTGTTGTACCATTTCCTGTGTAGGGGTATCGAGGATCTTTACGGTAAGACCAATGGCCACAGAAGATACAATAGCACCGATAAACAAAGCGATCTGTTGGAACCTGGGCGTAGCGCCTACGAGGTAACCGGTCTTCAGATCCTGTGAGGTTGCACCTGCATTGGCGGCGGCAATACAAATAAGACCACCTACCACGAGGGCCATGGGCTCATATACTTTACCCGTCCAGCCCACTGCAATGAACACCAGGCAGGTACCCATGAGTGTGGCAATGGTCATGCCGCTGATGGGATTATTGGATGAACCGATCAACCCTACAATGCGGGAAGAAACGGTGACAAAGAATGCACCGAAGATCACCACGAGGATACCGATCAATAATTTGCTGCCAAAACCTGTACCCGGTAATTGAGGTAAAATGGAGATTAGGACAATCATGAGCAAGCTGCCGATACCTACTACTTTCATGGATAGGTCGCGGTCGGTACGCTTTACGGCTTCTGTTGATGCGCCGCCTTTCAGGGAGCCAAGGCTTCCTTTGAAAGAAGATATGATGGTAGGGATGGTTTTGATAAGGGTAATGAAACCACCGGCGGCTACAGCGCCTGCACCTACCTGGCGTACATAGGCACGGTATAGGGCAGTAGGCAGGTCATTGAACAAGTGGGTGTCGGGGTTCCAGCCTCCGGGTCCGCCGACTTGTGTGAGGGAGCTAAGGTAACCCAACTTGATCAATTGGTTGGCGACGACATCTCCTGGTACGATAGTGGCCAGGAAAGGGATGAATACATACCAGCAGAGTACGCTACCGGCTACCAGTACGCCACCGATCTTGGGTCCTACGATGTATCCCACGCCTAAATATTCGGGTGTGATCTCAGCACTGGTGCGGGCGGAGGGGAAAAATTTGTGGGTCTGTTTGGTTATATAAGTAGGGGTCTCTGCAATGAGGTGTAGTATTTTTTGGAGGAAGGCATAAGCAAACGCAACGCCTAATCCGTAGAAGGCAGTTTTGGCAAAGTCGCCTCCTTTTTCACCGGCTTTCAATACGGAAGCACAGGCAGTGCCTTCGGGATAAGGTAGGGTATCATGTTCCTTTACGATCAAAGGTTTCCGTAAAGGAATCATCATTAAGGTACCAAGGATACCACCAAGGATGGCGAGGATGAGGATGGTGAAGTAGTTGAAATAGTCGGCACTGTTCTTTTCACTCAGGAAAAGAAAGCCGGGCAATGTAAATACGACACCGGCTGCAATACTTTCACCGGCGCTACCAGTGGTTTGGATGATGTTGTTTTCGAGGATGGTGGTCTTCAGGAACAAGCGGCTGAGGGTGATGGCCATTACCGCGATGGGTATGGAGGCCGATACGGTGAGGCCTGCTTTCAATGCCAGGTACACGGTGGCTGCGCCAAAAATGATTCCAAAAGCTGAACCAACGAGCACTGATTTCAACGTGAACTCAGCCATATTGGTTTCGGGTGAAACAAAAGGCTGAAACTTCTTTTCCGCCATAGCAATCTGTTTAAATTAAATCATGTAGTTTTTGACAGTATAGAAAAAGAGCCCACGAAGATACGTGAGCTCTTGAAAAGCTATTTTACGGTGCCCATACGTTTCTCCATCCAATAGGAAAGCAGGAAGAGTAACAGAGCCGCCACGCTGCTCATGACAACAAACAGCATGAAGAAGTCGTACAGGTTATTAATGGTATAACCTGCAAAGCTGGTAGGTCCTTTACTGGGGAGTAAGGCGCCTAATTTGCCACCAAATTTGTTGGCCACTGCATTGGACAGGAACCATACGCCCATGAGCACGGAAGTAAAACGGGCAGGGGCCAGTTTGTTTACCAGGGACAGGCCAATGGGTGACAAACACAATTCACCAATGGTGTGCAGAAAGTACAATCCCAGCAGCCAAAGCATGCTTACTGATCCGGCTACATCTTTTACACCATAGGCAATGAGTAAATAGCCCAAGGCAAGGCTCAATAAACCGAGGGCCTGCTTTTTGGGTGAGGAGGGTTCGATATTCTTTTTGCCCAGCCACTGCCATAGTTGGGACAGGAAAGGAGCAGCTAAGATGAGCCACATTGAATTGACGCTGTTGAACCAGCTGGCTGGAATTTCTTTGAGGTTATAGGGAGTGCCCTGGATATAATAATAGATTGCCAGCAGGATGGCGGCAATCGCCAGCCCTCCGAACACTCTTTTCAGTTCTGTTGGTATCAACATGATCCGTTGGAGGAAGTAGTAGAGTACAGCAGATATGGCTACCAGGAACAATATGACTGTGCCCAGTTGGGTGTTTACCACATAAGCGCGGTTCACATTGCGCTCGGCAAATAAGGTTAAGGAGGAACCTGCCTGTTCAAAGGCTGCCCAGAAGAAGATGACAAAGAAAGCGGAGATGAAGATCACCAATATTCTTCCTCTTTCGGCAGGGGTTAATGAACGGTCGAAAATGATGAGGCCGGACACAGCTGCGGCAACACTGAAGATAAAGGCGCTGATCCAGTCTTGTCCGCCCAGGAACATAAATGCCAGGAATAAGGCTACTGCTATACCGGCCCATATGGCTACCTGTGCCAGGGATGATTGTGTGCTCTCGGGCTTGCGGGTATCCTCACCTTCCCTGACCATGAGTTTATTGGGGGTAATACCCAGTCCTTTTCCTGCAGGGTCAACAATGTATTTATTCTTTAACCAGATAAATGCGAGGGTTCCCACTAACATGGCGAGACCAGCGGACATAAAGCCCCATTTGAAGACGCCCAAAATAGCTTTGCCACTTTCATCATACTGGTTGCCCAGGCCTCCACAGATCAGTGGGCCGATAAAAGCACCCAGGTTGATGCCCATGTAAAAGATGGTATAGGCGGAATCGAGCCGGCGGTCGCCCTGTGGATATAGTTGTCCTACGAGTGTGGAAATATTCGGCTTGAAGAATCCCATTCCAATGATCAATACGCCGAGGCCGCCCCACATGATGGCATGGGCCAGATCGGGATTGGCGTAATTGGATGCACTTATGAACATGAGGAACTGGCCTGCGGCCATGAGGAAACCGCCTATGATGATACAGCGGCGGTTGCCCCAAAAACGATCTGCAATATAGCCACCGAGTATAGGAGTGAGCCATATAAGGCCGGTGTAGCTGCCATATACGCCATCCTGGGCATATTTATCATTCATTTGCAGGGCATTGACCACATACAATACCAAGAGGGCCCGCATGCCGTAGTAACTGAAACGTTCCCACATTTCAGTGAAGAATAATACGAAGAGTCCTTGAGGATGTTTGCCGCTTACAGGCTGCGCCATATATGTTGGGGGTTGATTTAGCAATTCATAGTAGGGATAAGATTGAGCGGGGGCGGGCATCCGTAAGGGGTGACCTGACCCTTAGCGGCGTAAAATAGCGATAAATTCTATACTGCCGCCGCAAACAGCAATTAAAATTCGCCAATACGGGCGAATCCCCGAAATTCGCAGCGGTTAAAATGTACCATGAACACTATGAATATTCTACTCCTTGGCTCTGGAGGCCGTGAGCATGCACTGGCCTGGAAACTTGCACAAAGTCCAAAGTGTCAGCAGTTATACATTGCTCCGGGCAATGCGGGCACTGGATTGTGCGGCACCAATATTAACATGTCTGTTACGGATTTTGACGCGATCAAGAAGTTTGTATTAGACAAGGAGATCGGTATGGTGCTGGTCGGTCCTGAGGAGCCGTTAGTAAAGGGTATCGTGGACTTGTTCAGGAAAGACAAAGCCTTGCAACAGGTGGCCATTATTGGCCCCTCTCAATATGGGGCACAACTGGAAGGGAGTAAGGCTTTTGCGAAGAAGTTCATGATGCGTCATAATATACCAACTGCGCGGTATCGTGAGTTTGATGCTACGAATTATGCAGAAGGAATCCCTTATTTACAGCGGCATAGTTTGCCTATTGTGCTGAAGGCAGATGGACTGGCGGCAGGAAAAGGGGTATTGATCTGCCAGTCGCATGTAGAAGCAATGGCAGAGTTTGAGCTGATGTTGCAACAAAGCAAGTTTGGTGATGCTGGTAAAAAGGTTGTTGTGGAAGAGTTCCTGGATGGGATCGAGCTGAGCATGTTTGTAGTGACGGATGGCAAGAACTATGTATTGCTGCCGGAAGCTAAAGATTATAAGCGTATTGGTGTGGGCGATACGGGCCTCAATACAGGTGGCATGGGCGCAGTAAGCCCGGTGCCTTTTGCGGATGATGCGTTCATGAAGAAGGTAGTGGAAAAGGTTGTGGAACCCACTATAAAAGGTATTGAAGAGGAAAAGATCGATTATAAAGGATTTGTATTTGTAGGGCTGATCAAAGTAGGGGATGAGCCGATGGTGATTGAATACAATTGCCGCATGGGTGATCCGGAAACGGAAGTGGTGATGCCACGCCTGAAGACGGACCTGGTAGACCTGTTGGTGGCAACGGCCAATGAAACGCTGAACACTATTAAAATAGAAACAGACAACCGGGTTGCCTGCACGGTAATGGCGGTAAGTGGGGGATATCCGGGTAATTATGAAAAGGGATATGCGATCAGTGGACTGGACGAGGCTTTGCCGGCGGATAGTCTTGTTTTTCATGCGGGCACTACGCTACAGGATAAGGAAGTGGTCACCAACGGGGGACGGGTATTGTGTGTTACTTCTTATGGTGATACGATCAGTGATGCGGTCAATAAATCGAAGGAGGTATTAGAGCAGATCAGTTTTGAAGATATGTATTACAGGAAGGATATTGGATATGAGTTTGCCTAAAATAATTTCTCATGGGTCAACAGGATGTGCATTATAGCGATTACCTGCAGTTGGATAAAATACTTAATGCGCAGTTGCCGGAAAGTGATAAACTACAGCAACCGGCGCATGATGAAATGTTGTTCATCATTATTCACCAGGCCTATGAGCTTTGGTTCAAACAACTGTTGTATGAAGTGGATTCGGTGAGTGGTATCATGAAGAAACCTTCGGTGAATGATAACTCACCGGAGCTGCAAACGGTGGTACATCGCTTATCGCGCATGGTATCGATCCTCAAAGTACTGGTAAGCCAGATCGATATTATGGAAACGATGACACCCATGGACTTCCTCGACTTCCGTGATATGCTGCGGCCTGCCTCGGGTTTTCAAAGCTGGCAGTTCAAGATCCTGGAAGCTAAGCTGGGGTTGAAATACCAGCATCGCTTTGGACAGCAATATTATGTTTCGCAGTTGCGGCAGGAGCAGGTAGACCTTATTAAACAGGTTGAGTCGGAAAGGTCTTTAATAGAATTGTTGAACGATTGGCTGGAAAGGATGCCCTTTGTAGATGAAGTGAAAGATTTCTGGCAAAACTATCGCCATACATATGTAACGAGTCTGGCCTCTGCCGAGCAGGAAAACCAGGCTTTTTTTGATGGGGTATTTGATGATGCTTCTGCCAATGAAGAAAGAAGGTTGAGCCCCAAAGCATGCCGGTCGGCTTTGTTCATTATGCTGTACCGTGGCTATCCCATTTTGCAACTTCCCTTTCAATTATTGAATAATCTGCTCGAGATCGATGAACAGCTGAGTACCTGGCGCTATCGCCACATGAATATGGTACACCGTATCATCGGCACCCGTATTGGTACGGGGGGCAGCACGGGCCGTGATTACCTCAAAGGGGCCTTGGATAAACACTACATCTTCGCGGAAATAGCCCGTCTTACCAGCTTCCTTGTAGAGCGTAGAAAGCTGCCTGCGCTGAACGCGGAGTTGGAAGGAAAGCTGGGCTTTGTGCACGGGTAGCTACCTGGATCTTATACCTGTATGCCAGCTCCGGGGCGGGTAACCAATTGGTAATCTATGGGTAATACACGGCTGATCCTCTCTGTATGTTCTCTGTAGCTATTCCCATATTCAGGTAATTCGTAATGTATTGCTGGGTGGAAATGGCTATTAAAGGGGTGGCAGGGGGCACAAAAAAACGGGTCCCGGTTTTAGCCGGAACCCGCTGTATCATTTAAACCCAGAGGGGTTATTTACGCTTCATTACTTTTTCGGCTGCTTCCACGATATGTGGGGTAGACAAGCCATATTTCTCCAGCAATTGGGTGGGTGTACCACTTTCGCCAAAGGTATCATTGGTTCCTACATACTCAATAGGGATGGGCAGGTTGCGGGCAGCTACCTGTGCCACAGAATCGCCCAGGCCACCCAGGATGTTGTGCTCCTCTACGGTAACGGCACATTTGGTTTTGCTGATGGACTTGATGATGGCTTCGGTATCGAGGGGCTTAATGGTGTGGATGTTGATGACTTCCACGCTGATGCCTTTTTCCTGGAGGATGACGCCGGCTTCGATGGCTTTCCATACCATGTGGCCGCAGGCGAAGATAGACACATCGGTACCTTCGGAGAATACCTGTGCCTTACCGATCACAAAGTCTTCTACTTTGGTAAAGATGGGCCATACGGGGCGACCAAAACGGAGGTAAACAGGGCCCTGGTAATCAGCAATAGCCAGTGTGGCTGCTTTGGTTTGGTTGTAGTCGCAAGGCACGATCACAGTCATGCCGGGCAACATTTTCATCATACCGATATCTTCCAATATCTGGTGAGTAGCGCCATCTTCACCGAGGGTAAGACCGGCATGGGAGGCGCATATTTTTACATTTTTACCGGAGTAGGCTACAGACTGACGGATCTGGTCGTACACACGGCCGGTAGAGAAGTTGGCAAAAGTAGTGGTGAAAGGAATTTTGCCGCCAATAGTCAAGCCGGCTGCGATACCGATCATATTGGCTTCGGCAATGCCGCACTGGATGAAGCGCTCGGGGAATTCTTTAATAAACTGGTTCAGTTTTAAAGAACCTGCGAGATCGGCTGTTAATGCTACGATATTTGAATTTTTGCGGGCCGCTTCTGCGATGCCATCGCCAAATCCACTTCTGGTATCTTTTTGCCCGGTGGGCTGTATCTCTTTCAGCATGGTCAAAATTTGGTGGTGCAAATATAAGTCCGAAAAGTCGGAAAGTCCGGAAGTCGGTAAATACATTATTGTGCAAAGTGTCTCATACTTTCGGACTTACTGACTTGCGGTCTTTCGGTCTAATTCAGGTCGGCAGGTTTGCTCTGGTAGAATTTTTCGTCTGTTTTGAGACGCTGCTCCCATTTCCAGGCGGTGAGCAACATATCTTCCAGGGAATATTTTAGCTTCCAGCCCAGGGTTTTTACAGCAAAGTCATTATTGGCATAAATGGCGATCACATCACCGGGACGGCGGGGGCCGATCACATAGTTGAGGTGTACCCCGCTTACTTTTTCGAAGGTCTTGATGGCTTCGAGTACGGTGAAGCCATTGCCACTACCGAGGTTGAATACTTCACAGCGCTTGGTGCTTTTGCCCTGTTCCAGGAATTGTATGGCCAGGGTGTGGGCATGTGCAATATCGCTTACATGGATGAAGTCGCGTACGCAGGAGCCATCGCGGGTATCGTAATCATCGCCATATACCTGCATCAGGGGCAATTTGCCGATGGCTGTTTGGGTAATGGCTGGTACCAGGTTGGCGGGTTTGCCGATGGGCAGTTCACCGATCATGATAGAGGGGTGAGCGCCTACGGGGTTAAAATAGCGCAACAACACGCACTGGGCGGCATTGGCTTTGGAAAACTCATTGATGATCTGCTCACCCATTTGCTTGGTATAGCCGTAGGGCGATTCAGCTGGTTTGGGTGGGGTAGTTTCGGTAACGGGGATCTTATCGGGATTGCCGTATACGGTACAGGAAGAAGAGAATACAAAATGGGGTATATTGAATTCCTGCACGCATTTGAGCAGGTTGATCAGTGATACCAGGTTGTTCTCAAAGTACATGAGGGGCTGCTCCACGGATTCGCCTACGGCTTTGAAGGCGGCAAAATGGATGATGCCGGTAATGTCTTCGTTTTCCTGGAAAATGGCAAAGGTGTCATCAAAATTACAAAGGTCTACTTTATAGTTTTTGATCTTTTTGCCGGTAATCTTTTCAATGCCTTCAAAAATACGGGAGGTGGAACGGGAGTTGTTATCTACTGAAATAACCTCATAGCCGTTTTCTACCAGGTCTACAATGGTATGCGAACCGATATAGCCACATCCGCCTGTAACAAGAATTTTGCTCATCTTATGGTGAATGGTGAGTGGTCAATGTTCAATGCTGCCGCAGTAAGCAGGAACCGCGTCATCTGACAGAGCCTTGAAATATCAAAGACCAGGGTTGAAAATTGTTTTTCTAAAATAGTTACAATAAACTCCTGTAAGGGGTACGGTATTGTTCAGGAAGTGAATCTCGAACGCAAATTAGGACATATCATGCAATACGGCAAATAGCAGCAGCCGGCAATCGGCAATCGAGAATCGGCAGTCGAGAATCGGCAATCGTTTGCTTCGACAGGTTCCCAGATGTCTTCGACAGGCTTTGACTGATACCCTTATTCACTTTTCTCTTTCAATATATTCATCAGGTATTGACCGTAGCCGCTTTTGAGCAAGGGTTGTGCCATTGCTTCGAGTTGTTCCCGGGAGATAAATCCTTTCCGGAAAGCTATTTCTTCGATGCAGGCTATTTTAATGCCCTGCCGTTGTTCTATGACCTGTACAAATTGAGATGCCTGCATGAGGGAATCAAAAGTTCCTGTATCGAGCCAGGCAGTGCCGCGGTCGAGGATGGATACTTTCAATTTTTTTCTGCGCAGGTATTCTTTGTTGACATCGGTGATCTCGTATTCGCCCCTGGGACTTGGCTGGAGCTCCCGGGCAATCTTCACTACCTCATTGTCGTAGAAGTATAAACCGGGTACGGCATAGTTGCTTTTGGGAGTAAGGGGTTTCTCTTCGATAGAGATCACCTGCTTTGTCTTATCAAATTCTACCACACCATAGCGTTCCGGGTCGCTTACATGATAAGCGTAGACTATACCTCCATTGGGGGTGGTATTTTTTTCGAGTTGTTCGCCAAGGCCGGCGCCGTAGAATATATTATCACCCAGAACGAGGGCCACATCGTCTTGTCCGATGAAATCGGCTCCAATGACAAAGGCCTGGGCCAGTCCATTGGGTACTGCCTGTTCGGCATAGGAGAATTTTAAGCCGAGTTTGGAACCATCGCCGAGCAACCTGCTGAACTGTGGCAGATCGTAGGGGGTGGAAATAATGAGGATTTCCCGGATACCCGCCAGCATGAGGGTAGATAGGGGATAATAGATCATGGGCTTATCGTAGATAGGCATGATCTGCTTGCTGATGGCGTAGGTGATGGGGTGCAAACGCGTTCCGGAGCCTCCTGCCAATATAATTCCTTTCATTAGACGTGTTTATTAATGCGCAAAAGTCATTGATTCTTTGCCAAAATAGCAAAAAAATTCAATGGTACTGCACTTAAACGACCCGATGAGGGGTTTGGTACGAAGGCATGCAGAAAAGCCTACACAAATAATTTTACGATGTAGTACACGATGGCTGCCAGGAGGGCGCTCACGGGAATGGTGAGTATCCAGGCCCACAGGAGGTTGATGGTAACACCCCAGCGAACGGCTGATAAACGTTTGGTAGCGCCTACACCCATAATGGCGCCGGCAATGGTGTGGGTGGTACTTACTGGTATACCGAGGTGTTCTGTTAAGAAGAGGGTAGCAGCACCGGCGGTTTCAGCAGCCACGCCTTCCAGGGGGGTTACCTTAGTGATGCGGGAGCCCATGGTCTTTACGATCTTCCAGCCACCGCTCATGGTACCCAGGCCAATGGCGGTAAAACAGGCCAGTGGCACCCAATCGGGTACATTTTTTACGCTGTCGAGGCTGCCGTTGGCCACCATGGCAGCAGCAATCAGGCCCAATACTTTTTGGGCGTCATTGCTACCATGCCCTAAGCTGAACAGAGCAGAAGATACAAGCTGCAGGCGGCGGAACCAGCTCTCGGCCTTATATGGATTGGCCCTGCGGCAGAGATTGACAATAATAAGGGTGATGATAAGGGCAACGATCATACCGATAAGGGGGGCGCCAAATATGAACAGGAAGATGGGCAACACCACTTTATAATTAATTACGGTAAAACCATCCTGAGAAAGTGCACCCACGTGGGCCAATGCCGCTCCCATAAAGCCACCCAGCAGGGTATGGGAGGAAGAAGAAGGTATACCAAACCACCAGGTGAGCAGGTTCCAGGCAATGGCGGCAACCAGGGCCGAAAAGATCACGGGCAGGGTGATGAAGTGTTCGTTAATGGATTTGGCAAAGGACATGCCTATCTTAAACTCTCCGATCCAGTATTTGGCGATGAAGAAAGCTGCAAAGTTGAATACGGCTGCCCAAATTACGGCCTGGAAGGGGGTAAGTACTTTGGTAGAAACAATAGTGGCAATGGAATTGGCGGCATCATGAAATCCATTGATATAATCAAATACCAGGGCCAGTATGATGATAACAACCAGGAAAGTCATATTGAATTAATTTGAAAACCTGAATTAGGTGCTGGTTTGAAAATGGCCTTTATGCAAAGCCGGTGTTTTCAAATTAGTTAGGCGTATTTGATAATAATGGACTCGATCACATTGCCTGCATCTTCACATTTGTCGGTCACGATCTCCATTACCTGGTAAATTTCCCGTTTCTTGATCACTTCTTTGGCATCGGGCTCGGTTTCAAACAGGCGGTCAATGCTCATGTCGAAGATGTCATCTGCTTGATTTTCAATACTGTTTACCTTCACCAGGGCATCTGTAATGGCCCGCATGTTGCGCATGTTGCGCAGCTCAAATACAGCATTTTTGATCTGTTCTGAGGCTTGTTCGATCAGGTCGGCCATTTTCTGGATGCCCTGATCATTGGGATTTACCTTATAAAAGTTGATCTTTTTGGCAGAAGCGAAGATATAATCGCAAATATCATCGAGAGCGGTGGCCAGGTAATGAATGTCTTCCCGGTCGAAGGGGGTGATGAAGTTACGGCCCAACTCAGTAAATATCTTGTGGGTGTAATCATCGTTCACGTGCTCCATGTCCTCGATCTGGGCAATGATGGCCGCCCTTTTATCATAATCCGGTTCTGTTACTACGTCTTTCATTAAACTGCCCATCTGTGCCACTGTTACAGCAACCTGTTCGAACAGTGTATAGAAGATCTTGTCCTTTGGCATGAAAATCTTCATTATCGAGTTTAAACCCATATCCCATTATTATTTGGTGGCAAAAATAGAACTAATACCCTACTGTTAAAGTGGAGGTAAATTGGTAATAATTTCTTAACAATAGCTTTTTTGAACCAAATTATCTTTGCTTCAATGTTATGAATATATGAACTTATTGTTAAGTACTTGCCGGATTGGGGTTTTTATATCACTATTGTTTGCAGCACAAGTAGTTGAAGCACAATTTTTAACGGATATGATGGACACTACAACGGATGTTGGGAGGGGGCTGCTGTCCATCTATAAAAAGTTTGACCGGATCCAGATAAGCGGGTATTTACAACCGCAGTTCCAGGTGGCCAGCAAAAAGGGGGCGGAAAGTTTTAATGGAGGCAATTTTGCTCCGCAATCGAATAACCGTTTTAGTTTGCGCCGGGGGCGGTTGCGGTTTGACTATGTGCGGCTGAACGATCATGATCAGCCATCGGTTCACCTGGTGTTCCAGGTGGATGGTACGGAGCGGGGGCTTTTTGTGCGTGATTTCTGGGGCCGTTATTTTGAAAATAAATGGCAGTTGTTTTCTTTCACTGCTGGTTTGTTTGCCAGGCCCTTTGGTTATGAGGTGAACCTGGGCTCTCCGGATCGCGAATCTCCGGAACGCGGGCGTATGTCGCAGCTGTTGATGAGAACGGAACGTGACCTGGGAGTTATGGCGAGTTTTGAACCCAGGCGGAAAAATCACCCATTGCGCTATTTTAAATTGGATATCGGCGCCTTCAATGGTCAGGGATTATCGGGACCTGGTGAATACGACAGTTATAAGGACATCATTGGCCGGCTTTCGCTGAAGCCGTATCCTGTAACGGAAAGATTATCGGTATCTGCGGGTGTGTCGTTGCTGCAAGGCGGGTTTATCCAGAACACCAAATATGTATATACGACCAGTAATAACAATGGGAAGAAGGAGTTTGTGGTAGATTCTTCAGAAGACAACCTGTACAGTGAAGCACCGCGGGAATACCGGGGCGTAGATATGCAGTGGAAACTTAAACATGCCTGGGGGGCTACTGAGCTGCGTGGTGAATATTGGTGGGGCACGCAAACAGCCACGGCCAATGATACAGAAACGCCTGGCTTGCTCCTTACTACACCTTATTATATAAGGAAGTTTAACGGAGCCTTCTTTTATTTCTTGCAGAACATTGTGAATAAGAAACACCAGCTAGGTGTTAAGTATGATTGGTATGATCCGAATACGGAAGTAAAAGGAAAGGAAATCGGAGCGGCAGGTAATAATATTACCGCTGCCAATATACGGTATGATACCTGGAGCTTTGGCTACAACTATTATATAGATGAGCACCTTAAACTGATGTTGTGGTATGATATTGTAAAGAATGAATCTACTTCCTTGCCTGCCTATTTATCCAACAAAAGCACGAATGTTTTTACCTGCCGGTTACAATTCAGGTTTTAACGGGTAATGACCGGGACATAGTGGTAATGTTACCTGATTTAAGGGATTTAACGGCTTTTTCGACTTATTGGTAACAATTACAAAACATTAAGGTAACATTTACGTAATGCTGGCGTAACATTGATGCCGCAAAAAGCCGCAGTTAATAATTCCTTAACATTACAGTAATATGGCGGTAATATGCCGCTGATACTTTTGCCCGCACATTAAATAGACTGTTGTGAGCAAAAAGTACTTCTTGTTAGTGGCATTTATTTTTCTAGCTTTTGTTTCTTTTGCCCAAACCGGAAAAATAACCGGTAAAGTCCTGAACAGTAAAAATGAACCCCTGCAAGGTGTATCTATTAAGATCACCGGCGCACCCGGGGGCACTACTTCCGACGTTGAAGGTCGATTCACCCTTTCACTTCCTACTGGCCAAAAATATGAGTTAACATTTACTGCGGTAGGTTATGCCGCCAAAGTGTTAAGTGAGGTAGAGGCAACAGCCGGACAGGTAAATGAGGTGTCTATCGTATTGGAAAAAGGTGGTACTGAACTGAGTTCTGTAACTGTTACCAGCCGCCGTACACCTGCACGTCTTGAGACTGTTAACTCTGTTATTGCTTTTCAGAAAAATACAGGTACGGTTGCCTCTGTAGTGTCGGCGGAAACGATCAAACGTTCTCCGGACAGAAATACGGGTGATGTATTGAAAAGAACGCCAGGCGCCAGCTTACAGGATGGAAAATTCCTGGTGATCAGGGGACTGGCCGACAGGTATAACCAGGCTATGCTGAATGGTATCCTGCTCACGAGTACAGAGCCTGACCGTAAAACTTTCTCCTTCGACCTGATACCTGCTCCCATGATTGATAATATTATTATCAATAAAGCTTTCCTGCCTGAATATCCGGGAGAATGGGCGGGTGGTTTGATCCAGGTAAATACAAAAGACATTCCTTCGCAAAACTTCTTCAATGTACAGATCGGTACAGGGTTTAATACGCAAACTATTGGTAAGGATTTTTACAAAGTGAAGGGAAGTGGAACAGATTGGCTGGGTATTGACAATGGTTTCAGAGGACTGCCTACCGGTTATAAAACCAAGACAGACTTTGATAACATGAGCCGTTCTGAAAAAACGGAATTAGGAAAGTCTATGCCGAATATCTGGACGGCAGAGAAGGCTTCAGCGCCACTCAATGTTTCTTTCCAGGCAAATGGTGGTTTCAATACCAAACTTTTCAATAAGACAGTTGGTGGAACATTTGGCGTGATCTATAATAAGAGCAACCGCCTTATTAAAATGATGAACCGCCGCAACAGCTTTAGTGGTAATATTATCAGTTATAACTATGATTATGAAGATGATCGTTATGCACAGGATGTAACGCTGGGGGCATTGGGAAGTTTGAGCATGGTGATCAATCCTTTGAATAAGATATCTGTAAAGGCTATCGCGAATGTTAATACGGCCAATTACTTTACTGACAGGGGCGGGGTTGACCTGGACCGGAAGAATGAAGTAAAATCTTCTGAATTGACTTTCAAGCAAAATACTTTCGTTACTACACAGATCACGGGTGAGCATGGTATCCTGCCTGCTTTGAAATTGAAATGGTATGGATCATTCAATATCCTCGATGGCTATAGCCCGGATCAACGTCGTATCTCTTATGCGCGTAACCAGGGTTCTCAGGATGTATACCGCTTACAATTGGCTAATAGTCTTTCACAGGAAAGCGGCAGCCGCATTTTCCAAAACTTAAGTGACTATATCTATACAGCAGGTGGCGACCTTTCTTATAACTTCAACCTGTTTGGCCAAAAGCAAACAGTAAAAGGTGGTTATATGTTCCAGGTGAAAGACCGCCTGTATGATGCCAAATTGTTTGCTAATTATCTTCCGGTTGATAATGATGCGCTGCGTCAGTTACCTGCCGATCAGGTTTTTGCACCAGGCAACTTTGGTGATGGTTCTCCTACCAGCAACAAGATCGCTTTTGATGCGATCAAAGGAAACTCTTTCCGTTACCTGGCCAATACGATCCTGAATGCGGGTTTCATTCAATTTGACAACCAGTTCTCTGATGCATTCCGTTTTGTATGGGGTGTGCGGGTAGAGAATTATGATCAGTTGGTGGGTAGTGTTAAAGCATCTGACCCCCGTCATACACATACTGAAGTAAGGGACTTCCTGCCTGGTTTTAACGCTACTTATAAGCTGACCCCAAAAACGAATATCCGCTTGTCGGGTTCTCAGACAGTGATCAGGCCTGAGCTTCGTGAGCTTTCTTTCCTGAACCTGTATGATTTTGAACTGAATGCTTCTGTGCAGGGTAATCCTAATCTGAAAAGGACCAAAGCAACGAACGTAGACCTGCGTTATGAGTTATATCCCAAAGGTGGCGAGGTGTTTACATTAGGTGTGTTCTACAAATATTTTGATAAGCCCATTGAGCAGATCTACAGTGAAGGTAGTGGTGGCGCCAGCACGTTCAACTACCAGAACCCGGATCAGGCTACCTCTTATGGTGTAGAAGTAGAGATCCGTAAGAAGCTTGATTTTGTGCCTGCACTGAAGAATTTTACTTTCCAGGGTAATGCTGCTTATATATCCAGTAAGGTAAAATCTGATGCACAGAATATTAAGATCGACAGGCCGATGCAGGGACAATCGCCTTACCTGATCAACCTGGGTTTGATGTATGACCTGCCCAAACAAGGTCTGAATGCTACAGTACTGTTTAACCAGATCGGGGAGCGTATTTACCTGGTAGGTGATATCAGCGCCGGTGCCGGTTCTCCAGATATTTATGAAGCGCCCAGGCCGGTACTGGATTTCCAAATTGCCAAGAAGATCCTGAAGACAAAAGGTGAGATCCGCTTAAATATATCAGATATCCTGAACCGTACGCAATACTTCTACCAGAATGCGAATGGCAAAGACAGCTATCAGAAGAGTACGGATCCTTACCGCTTTACGCGCAAATTTGGTACAAACATCAATGCTACATTTAATTATTCCTTATAAAACTTTATAAAATACAAATACTAGATCATGAAAAAGAACATTTTATTTCTCTCCGCTATTACGGTGCTCCTTGCTTTAAGCTGCCGTAAGATAGAAATGGATGGTGATGGAGACGGAGGGGGTACGGGCGGTGGAAACGGGGAAACAGTCACCCTCGAAGGCCGTATTGATAAGGATATGACTTTGACCAAGGATAAAACATATATATTAAAGGGTAAAGTTTATATAGTAGGTGACCACACGCTGAAAATTGAAGCTGGTACAACGATCAAAGGTTCCTACTCAGGTTCGGATGTAGCGGTACTGGTTATCTCCCGTGGTTCGAAACTGGTAGCTAATGGTACTGTAGATGCTCCGATCGTATTTACATCTTCTTCACCTTCTCCTGCTTCAGGTGATTGGGGTGGTATCGTACTTTGCGGTAAGGCAAGTATCAATACTGCTTTTGCCGGTACAGGCGGTGGTCAGGGTATTTTGGAAGTAGAAGGTGGTGTAAACAATGCCAACGGCGATGGCCTGGCAGGTGGTGGCACCTCTCCTAATGATGATGACAGCTCAGGTGTACTGACTTATGTACGTATTGAATATGCAGGGTACGCTTTTCAGCCTGATAAAGAGGTGAACAGCCTTACGATGGCTGCTGTAGGTCGCAAAACGGTGATCGATCACGTGCAGGTAACTTATGCGAAAGATGACGCTTATGAGTGGTTTGGTGGTACGGTAAATTGCAAATACCTGATTGCTTACAAAACACAGGATGATGATTTCGATACAGACAATGGTTTCAGTGGTAGTGTACAATTTGGTTTGATCATTCGTGATTCATTGATTGCGGATCTTTCTAAATCAGAGGCTTTTGAAAGCGATAACAACAGTACGGGTACTACGGCCACTCCGCAGACTAAAGCTGTATTCAGCAACGTTTCTGCTTTTGGTCCGCTGGCTACTTTGAGCAATGTAGGCAATAGCAACTTCCTGGGTTCTGCTGCACAGATCAGGAGGAACTCTTCTATCTCTATCTTTAATACTGCTATTGTAGGCTGGCCTTCCGGTATCGAGATCAGCGATAAAGATGGTACTGCTACTTCCGGTAATATTACAGCTGGTACGCTGCAATTGAGTGGTGTGTATATCGCAGGCTGCCGCAAACCTATCAATTTTGTATCAGGTCCTAATACTGTAGCTGGTACAACAGAGGCAACAGTAACCACCTGGTTTACCAACAATACCAAGAATAAAGGTTCTATGACAATGGATGAGATCCGTTACACACGTCCATTTGATTATGCTAATCCTGATTTCATTCCTTTTGGAACTTCTCCGTTGGTTATTCCTTCGGCTTCCAACACTTATTTTGATGATCCTATCTTAACTGCGCGTTCTTTCATCAAGAAGGTAGATTTCATCGGAGCTATTGCGCCTTCTGGTGAATACGCTAACTGGCACAAGGGTTGGACAAGATATAATTAATCCTGGAATATAAATATAGCAGGCATAAAATGGCCGTTTCCTTTGGGGAGCGGCCATTTTACTTTATTGTGGGCTACTTAAGGCTTGAGCTGGTCGTTGTTGGCCAGTGGGGTATACTCATACACCACTTCATAAGGTGATTTGCGGAGACTGGCTAATAACCGGCCAATGGGCAGGTCTTCTTTTTGGGGTGTGGGCTCGCACACGGAGTATTTGTTACCATTATAAAGGATAGACTCTCCCCGGGGCTTATCAAATTGTACTGCGATCGTTACGTGTTTAGGGTAAGACAGTACGATCATGGGCAGGTTATAAATTTCCTTTACGAGGTAAAAGAATAAGGCAACCCTGTCTTCACAATCGCTTTGTTCATAAAATAAGGTCTGCTCGGGTGATAAGCGCTTTTCACTGCCAAAGTTTTTTGAATCTGTTTCAAACAGAAATGCATACCGTGTAAACCGCATGAGGTAGTCTACGCCATTTTTGGTACTCATCCGTTTCACATTCTTCCTGAGCAGGGGGATAAGAGACTGATAGGTTTCTTTACTGAGTGGGATATTGAGCTGGGATTCATAATCGACGGTAGGATAATTGGTAAAGAGGGTGATTACCTGTGGATTCAGTTTTACCTTAAAATGGTAATCGTTGTCATTATAGGTAAAATGCAGGTCTTTTTCCTCGTAATCCAGGGGGCTGAACTCGGGTAACCGGCGGATCTTATAGGAGAATCTATTTTCTGCTGCTGCTTCGGGAACGTTGATGGCGGTGAATTTTTCCTTGAGAAAATTGATGTCTTTGTAGTCGTGATAATTCAGGCACACATACTGTTTGCCGTTGTTGATGCGGGTAGGAATATTGTAAACGTCCTCATCACTACGTACATAAAACAATACACGGTCGGCCGACACGGCCAGGAAGGCATCGTAACCGGTTTGGGTGAGCAGAAACCATTTGTATAAGGTATACCGCAGGTAATCGTCGGCTTTGGGACTTATGTACTGGGCTGTTTTGCGTATGAGCTGATAAAACAGCCAATCATCGGGTTTGTATTTTTCTTTGTACGTCTTTAGTGCATTGACGATGGGACGATAATAATCATTGTTTATACTGGCATAAAATGCCTGAATAGACGGTTCGGTCAAAGGGGGCTGAAAAGACTGCAGTTTTGCTTTATCAAAAGCAAACTGAACAGGAGCGCCACAAAAGTCGAATTGAATAATGGAGGAAGGGTACTGCGTCTGCGAAAGAACAGGTGGAATGGTTGTAACCAGGAGTAGCCATAATATGATAACCCTCGTTTTCACGACAAGCCCTTGTATACCTAATTTACAAAAAAATATCAATTGTGCCTACTAAGCCTGTAATAGGTTGTTTATGAGGGTATTAATTATAGGTTACAAAAGGTAATACAGGAGAATTGTTAACCGTAGGGTAAACTTCCAGTAAAACGGGCATAACACCAGTTGGCTAACTTGCACCCGCCAGACAGCCATCATTAATGATCGATATAAGAAAACAGTTTTTAAAGCGTAGAATTTTCTCATGTGACTGCAGCCGTGCGATCTCCATCGTGACGGCTTTTTTATGATCCGGGTGGGAGGCCAACTTCATAACCTGTAGCGGATAGTAAAAGCGGGTAGTTGAATTGTAAGCTGTTGATGACTGTTAGCGGCAGTCAAATAGTGTTTAATTATAAATTGACCAAGGGAAGTGGGTAGTGTGTGGTAATGCTGTGTGTTCGTACTTTTACCAGCGTGTCTGTGGTATTGTGAAATTATCATGCGGAGCAGCCGTTCATGGGCTGAATGATGCCGGTGATACATATTGCTAACTCGCATATTTATCATGAGAATGAAATAGTTGGGCATATATGAATTTCATAATCATCCAGCTACGTACCTTTACTGTCTAATCTGATCAATACAACTTTTTATAAGTGAGAGGAATTCTCTCATGTGACTGACGCCGTTCGATTTCTATCGTGACGGCTCTTTTGTTTTATACCAACGGTTCCGGAGTGTCCTTGGATAGGCATCATTTTAGCTGTATAAAAAGTTGGTGTAAATTTTCCTCATTTTGCGGCATCGACCTATGTGTCATCTATGATGTACAAACGCAATTATAAGCGCCTCTAAATTATCTGGTACGGTCATTGATATTTATGTTCTAAAATATTTATTACCTAAATGTCAATCTATGAAAACATTACTTATTGCAGTGGCCGTGCTCTTTACGGCTACTACGACCATGAGCGCTTTGGGCACTGAGAACCGGGCCGTAACACTCTCTGAAGAAGGTTATTCTGGTAATTTTCAGGATACCACCAAGAAGAAGAAAGACAAAAAGAAAAAAGACACAACAGAAAAGAGGGATACAACGACCGCTCAGTACCATCATTAAAACGGGTGTCATGAGATCAAAAAGGAAAAGTCGTCCCAACAATACTGTGGGGACGACTTTTTATATATAGAAGGAATGGGCGTTTAGTTAAAGATCAGTTCGGGATAGGGGATGTCGAGTTTGTATTTGAGATCAGAGCAACGGAACATCAGGATGTTGATAATAGCCTCAGTGGAATACTGGTAACTGATGGTGGGAGTTACAGGATCGTTTACCCAGTTATTAAAAGTATCTGTGAAATCATCATCCAGCTTATCTAATGTCTTAACGCCAATCTTTTTCAAGGCGGCGGCATTGCACATTTGCTCATATTGGCCCTTGATGGGTATGGCGATCATCTTTTTCTTCAGGTGTAAGGCTTCTGCGGGAGTTTCAAATCCTGCGCCGCAAACAATACCATGGCAACTGATGAGACTACGATTGAAATCATCCTTATTAACGGGTGTAAGGGTAATATTGCCGATGGTCTTTCTCTCTTTGGTTTGACGGGAGAAGACTTCGAAGCGGTGATCTTTAAAAGGGGCCAATAAGGCCATCAATTCATTGTCGCAGTAGGATGGCAGGTATACAGTAATATGACCATCATTCCTGGCTTCTGATTCCAGGATCTCTTTTTTGATAACGGGAGAGAAGATGAAATCGTCGTATGATTCAAAATGAAGCCCTATATACTGTGTTGCTCTTGCATAGTTCTGCAGTATCCATTCGCCAAACCTGTTGGTTTTTTCGGGTCTTGGGGTTTTGTCGGAAAGGAAGCTGGCCTGGTGACCAAAGTTTACAGAAGGCACTTTTTTACGGGCACAGGCCAGGGAGGTGATAATTTCAAAGTCATTCAACACGAGATCGTATTTCTCAACGGGCAGGTCCCTGGCTTCTTTCATGATCCGGAGTGGGGAGATACTGCGGGTAAGTTTCCAATAATCGAGGGATCCCTTACAGGTATAGAAGAGGCTAAGTCCGTTGCTCCGGTATTTGACGGGAGCATCGAGGGGTAAGGTACTGTTGGCTCCGCTGAGAAAGAGGTCTACGGTTCCAAACTTCTGCAGCCAGGGGAGTAATTCCATTGCCCGGCTGATGTGTCCGTTGCCTGTAGCCTGTAAAGCATAAAGTATTTTCATGTGTGTGCTTACGTATTAAATGGCGAGTGAGTTGATGTAAAAGCTGATTTCGTCTGTAACTACATTTACCTGTCTGCTCATTTCTGTAGCAGGGATATGCTGAAAGTCCTTTTCATTGTATTCAAATATCTTCCACTCATTGTGGCTGTATTCCAGTGCTGTGAGGTGTTCCACCCAGTCGCCTGAATTGAGATAGGTTACTTTTCCCTGTTCATTTTCCACTACTCGTTTCTGAGGCTGGTGAATATGGCCACAGATCACGTAGTCATATTTCTTTTCAATGGCCAGCTCGGCTGCTATCATTTCAAAGGTGTTGATCTTGGCCATTTTATTTACTTCGGCCATTACTTTCTTAGAAATGGATAGTTTTTCCCTTCCCAGCGATTTCAGGATAAAATTCACGAAGCGGTTAAAGAGGATCAGCATACCATACCCGTTGCTGCCCAGCTTGGCCAGGATCTTGGCTCCCCCTTTGGAGGTGTTGTCAAATACATCACCATGGAAGATCCAGGTCATTTTGTTATCAATTTCCAATACCAGTTTATCGGTAAGGGTGAAATTGCTGAGCTGGAAATCTGCATACTTCCTGAGCAGCTCATCATGATTGCCTGTGATATAGAATACTCTTGTACCCTTGGTCATGAGGTTTAATACCTCTTTGATGACGGCCATATGGGTGGAAGGGAAGTACCGTTTGGAGAACTGCCAACCGTCTATGATGTCGCCATTAAGGATAAGAATATTAGGAGCAATACTTTTGAGGTAAGCTACCAGTTCCCGGGCATGACACCCGTAGGTTCCCAGGTGAACATCGGAAATAACCACTACGTCTACAGGACGTTTATCCATGGAGTTTGGGTTTTGCAAATTTCCAAAGCTCATATTAACCCATCTTTAAGCGGAGGTTAAGTAATTGTTTTCTAAATATGAACAGGGTATTAACGGATTATGTTATTTTAATTGCTGTTTAATTGGAAACGCAGGGCTTTTATCCGGGCCGGTCTATATTTTAATTAATATTGTACTCCATCTTAACGTATCCCTACCATCATGCAGGAAGACCTCATTTTACTCATTGGAGAAAAGATCAAATCGAAGCGTACACAGAAAAATATCACGTTGGAAGAATTGGCCAACAGGGCGGGTGTGACGAAGGGGTTGATCTCGCAGATCGAGAATAACCGGACGGTGCCTTCTTTGCCGGTATTGTTTAACCTGATCCATTCATTGGGGGAAGACCTGAAGAGCTTTTTTGAGGATATGCACGAGCATTTTACGAATGGCCATGTATTAATTGTGCGTAAAGGAGAAGAAAAGCTTTTTGAGAAGGAGCCGGTCAAGGGTTTCTCCTATAAACGTATCCTTACCAAAAGTGTTGTGGCGCAGGCGATTGACATTGCCGTGCTGGAATTGAAAAAAGGAGCGGGGCGTAAACAAATGATACAAACAGATGCTTTTGAATGCAAGCACATCCTAAAAGGAAGTATTGAATACCAGATCGAGAAGGAGAAATTCATGCTGAATGCCGGAGATACCTTGTTTTTTGATGGGCGTGCAAAGCACCGGCTTCGTAATATTGGCGATACCGAAGCGACCATCTTAGTGATTTACCTATTCTAAAATACTGGTTTTCATATCGCTTTCCCGTATAACCGCGTATTTATAAATACTTAACTCAGGTTTAGTATTTATAAACAATTAATGCTTTGTTAAACTCGGCATAACCTTCTCTTTACACAACCCGGCTAATTTCGGGTCTCAATCTTATTATCACTCTTTCCATTTAAAACAATCTGTTTATGAGTAAATGCAACCTTTTTACAAGGGTGGTAACGGCATGTCTATTACTGGCCTTACCATTGCTATCTCTCGCACAAAAGCCGGTTTCCGGAAAAGTTACTTCAATCAAAGATCAGGCACCTGTACCCAGTGTATCGGTTGTTGTGAAAGGAACAACGGTGGGCACTTCTACAAATGCCGATGGGGGCTTTTCTATTAATGCCAAAGCCGGCGATGTATTGGTGTTTAGTGGAGTAGGTGTATTACCTAAGGAAGTGGCGGTATCGGGCGATAACATGCAGGTAGCATTGGAACTGGATGCAAGAGCGTTGAATGAGGTGGTGGTTACTGCCCTGGGTATTAAAAAGGAAAAGAAGAAGCTGGGCTATGCTGTGCAGGAAGTAAAGGGGGAAGACCTGGTAAAGGCGCGCGAACCCAATCCTATTAATTCATTGGTGGGTAAAGTGGCTGGTTTGACGGTAGGCGCCTCTGCAGAGATGCTGGCAGGTCCGCAATTGGTATTAAGGGGACGGGGCATCAGCCTGTTTGTAGTAGATGGGGTGCCTATTAATTCGGATACCTGGAATATCAGTCCGGATGATATTGAATCTTATACTGTATTGAAAGGGGCCACAGCTTCTGCCCTGTACGGTTCCCGCGGGCTGAATGGTGCTATCATGATTACCACTAAAAGGGGTACCAGGGATAAGCGGGGCTTTTCCATAGAATTCAATTCGACTACGATGATGGAAAAAGGCTACAATGCTATTCCTAAAGTGCAGGATGAATATGGCCCTGGCGACCATGGAAAATATGCTTTTAAAGATGGTAAAGGTGGTGGTTCAAATGATGGGGATTACGACGTGTGGGGACCTAAATTTGAAGGCCAGCTGATTCCGCAATATGATAGTCCTGTAGATCCTGTAACGGGCGTACGTCAGGGTACACCCTGGACAGCACGTGGTAAGAATAACCTGCAACGTTTTCTGCAAACGGGATTGCTTTCTACCAATAATATATCTGTTTCGTCCCGTAGTGATAAATATGACCTGCGCTTTTCGATCTCGAATACTTATCAGAAAGCGATGGTGCCTAATATGAAGATCAATATCACGAATTTCAATATATCTGCCGGGTACAATTTCTCAGATAAGGTGCGCCTGGAGGGATACCTCAATTATAACCGCCAGTACACGCCCAATTTTCCAGATGTGAACTATGGTCCCAATAGCATGATCTATAATATCACGATCTGGGCCGGTGCCGACTGGGATGTTGACCAGATGCGTAATTACTGGCAGCCGGGCAAGGAAGGTGTACAAAGTATTTATGCAGAATACCAGCGTTACCATAACCCCTGGTTTATGGTAAAGGAATGGTTGCGCGGTCATTATAAGACAGATGTGAATGGTTATGCCAAACTTAGCTATCAGCCTGTAAAAAACATAGAGTTGATGGCCCGCACGCAGGTAACTACCTACGATCTGTTCAGGAATGAAAAAATGCCATTCTCTGCTCACCCTTATGGCCGTGAGGAAGGACGTGGAGATTACCGGGAAGACAAGCGTACGCTGTTTGAGAACAACACTGATTTTCTGGGTACGTATACAAACCGTTTCCGTGGCAATATTGATGTAAAGGGATCGCTGGGTGGTAATATCCGTAGCTTTAAATACAATTCCAGCTTTGTTACGACGGATTACCTTAACGTACCAGGCTGGTATAACTTCAACAATACGCGTAATCCCCTGCGGGCTTCCAGCTTTGCAGCGGATATGTTGACCTTGAGCGGATATGGATACCTGGACGTATCGCTGAATAAATATGCTAATATTTCTTTGGCAGGCCGTTTTGATAAATTGTCGGCATTGCCTTCCAGCAAAAATGTGTATTTCTATCCTTCTGCTGCCGTAAGTTCAGTAGTGAGTGATTATGTTGTACTGCCGGAAGCTATTTCTTTCCTGAAAGTACGTGGTTCTTATGCCAATGTGAAAGGTGGTTTAACGCAGGCTACGATTGGCGCTACCCCACAGGCCAGTTATCCGCTGGGATATGGTACAGAATATTATGCTGCTTATGATGGTCCTTCTTATGAGAATTCAGCTGCCTACACCACACCTCCGGTGTATAATAATCAGCCGGGTGCTTATTATACCAGCACGCTCGATAACCCGGAGATCAAACCTTTTTCCAGTACGGTATATGAGGCGGGTGCCGATATCCGTTTCCTGAACAATAAGATTGGTGTAGACGTCACTTATTTCACCACCAAGGATGGCCCGCGGATCTTTACGGCTCCTTTATCACAGACGACGGGTTATACGGGTGCTTTGCAGAATGGCATCACTACGAAGAAAACCGGCTGGGAAGTTTCGTTAAATGCTACGCCGGTAAGTACTTCAAGCGGCTTTAGCTGGACCACAATGGTAAACTGGTCTACTTATAAAGAAGTATACACTAAATTCTATGGTGATCTGACGCAGCTGGATATCTATACCAAAATAGGTGACAGGGTGGACAAATTTATAGGTTCTGCCTTTGTAAAGACGCCCGATGGTAAGATCATCAATGATGCGGGTGGCCGCCCTATCCGTAATCCGGTATCGCAGGTACAGGGCAATACGAACCCCGACTGGGTTTGGAGCTTTATCAATACGCTGAGCTTTAAGAATTTCAGGTTTGGTTTCCAGTTTGATGGACGTGTAGGTGGTAAGATGGTCAACTATATACAGCAGCAGACTTACCGTGGCGGCCGTCATATCAATACGGTGCAAGGTAAAATGGGTGAGGCGCGCCTGCAAGACTATAAAGGGGTTAAATCCTGGGTGGGTGAAGGAGTTGTGATCAGTAATGGTACGGCTATTGAATATGATAACCTGGGTAATGTAACCAATTATGGTAAGCTGCAATACGCTATGAATACCACTCCTACTTACCTGCAGGACTATATCAGCTTTTACTACAATACCAATGAGGCAAACCTGATCGACAAAACGTTTGCGAAGCTTCGTGAAGTAACGCTTACTTATACTGTTCCTCAAAACATATTGGGCAAAAGCTTTATGAAGCAAGCCAGCATTTCATTGGTGGGTCGTAACCTGCTGTATTTTTCAAAGTATAAAGATGTGGATATTGATCAGTATGCGGGGAGCCAGGGAAGTTCCAGCCTGCAAACACCTACTGCCAAACGCTATGGTGTGAACATCAATATTGTGTTTTAATAATCAACCAGCAAATTACCAGTTATGAAAATCCGGAATATTGTTATAATAAGTTCTTTGGTGGCATTTACAGCGGGTGGCTGCCAGAAGAAATACGATGAATACGCTAATAACCCGAACAAGCCAACTACTGTTCCACCGAACCTGGTGTTGACGGGCATCCTTTCTGATCTCAATGGGGATAAGCCCTGGAGCCTGGTTAGCAGGTGGTGTCAGTTTGATAACTGTAATTATAATTATTATGGTGATCAGCGTTATGACTGGACAGGGGCCGGGCTGAATTATGCTACACTGAGCAATGTGGTCAAAATGGAAGGAGAAGCCAGGCGGGTGGGCGAACCTGAACAGAATGCCTATGCATCATTGGGTAAGTTTTTCAGGGCCTTTTTCTTTTATCGTATGACTAACCTGGTAGGTGATCTTCCTATGAAGGATGCGCTGAAAGGGGCTGCTTTGTCGGAGCCGGTTTATGATAGTCAGAAGGAAATATTTGTACAGATCCTTAAATGGCTGGATGAGGCGAATACGGAAATAGCGGCGTTGATCGCTAAATCGGGAGATGGAAAAATTGATGGAGACTTTTACTATACTACGCGGTCGGCCTGGCAGCGTGCCATTAATGCTTTCCGCTTGCGGGTGCTGATTGCGCTGAGTAAAAAGACAGCAGATGGTGATCTGAAGGTAGCGCAAACATTTGCTGCGATTCTCGGTGATGGAGCTAAGTATCCTTTGTTTCGCAATGTGGGGGATAATTTACAATATATCTATTCCAATTTCAATAAGTATCCCAGCAACCCGGATAACCTGGGGTTTGATGCCACCCGCTATAATATGTCGGCCACTTATTTGAATGCATTGGTGACCTTGAAAGACCCACGTGCCTTTGTTACTGCTGAGCCTGCCACCAGACAGCTAAGCAATGGTAAGACGCCCGCGGATATTACTGCCTATGTAGGCGCCAGCTCGGGAGAAGACCTGGCTGCCATGTCTTCTAAAATGGCTGATGCTGATAAAGGGGAGTATTCGGTACGGAGCCGTAGCCGTTATTATGCCAATTATAATGCTGAACCTGGTGTACAGATAGGCTATGCTGAAATGTGTTTCAATATAGCGGAAGCCATCAACAGGGGATGGGCAACCGGTAATGCGGAAGATTGGTATAAAAAAGGCATTAAAGCTTCTGTTGCCTCTTATGGTATTCCTGTAGATGCGGCAGGCACTTTCAGCAAGGTATATCCCTATGGCGCCAGCAATGCTGTTACTTACCCCATTAATTTCGATTTTGAGAATGTTTATTACCAACAGGCAGGCGTAAAATATGGTGGCAACAATGCTACGGGGCTGCAGCAGATCTTGTTGCAAAAGTACCTGGCATTTTTCCAAAATTCCGGATGGGAGGCTTATTATAACTATCGCAGAACTGGCGAGCCAGGTTTTCTGACCGGAACCGGTACTGGCAATAGCAGCCGTATACCCAAACGTTTTCAGTATCCTACATCAGAGCGTACTACCAATGGCAGTAACTGGGAGAAAGCGGTGAAGGCCCAGTTTGGCGGCACTACGGATGATATTAACGGCGATATGTGGCTGATTAAATAATAATTCCTTAATCATGGGAATGTTATCAGCATTAAAGTTCTTTGTTAGCTTCGAACCCTGTTTTAGATCCTGCAAAAATGAACCAGCAGATCACCACCAGGGGTGAATGCACTACCTCTATTCTTAATAAGCAGTACATTCTACAAATTTATAAGCAATCGTAGCAGTTTCTTAATGTTGACGGCGGAGCTTTTCTAAGGTCCGCCCTTTTTTATTTTCCAACCAACTCATCTACAAATATGAAACATATTTTCTTATCACTGGCAACCAGTATGGTTGTTATAACAGCAATGGCGCAACACCGTAAAACGGAGAACCTTATTATTGTAACGCTGGATGGCATGCGTTGGCAGGAGGTATTTAAAGGGGTAGACCCGGTATTGATGAAGGACAGCAGTTTTAACCAGGACAAGGAGGGTGTCAAACAAAAGTTCTGGGCAGAAGAGGTAACTGACAGGAGAAAGAAATTGTTTCCTTTCCTGTGGTCTGTTGTAGCTGAGCAGGGGCAGTTGTATGGCAACCGTCAATTTGATAACAAGGTAGATAATGCCAACCCGCACTGGTTCTCGTATCCAGGTTATAATGAGATCATGACGGGGTATCCGGATACGGCTGTGAACTCTAATGATAAGATACTCAATAAGCATGAAAATGTATTGGAGTTCATCAACAAGCAAAAAGGATACGTAGGCAAGGTAGCCGCATTTTCCACCTGGGATGTGTTTCCTTATATCCTGAATGAGCCCCGCAGCGGCGTGTATGTAAATGCTGATATTGACACGCTTAAGTTTAAGGCGCCGGGTCTTCAACTGCTGAATGATATGCAGTTCCTGACGACTAAACCAATCGGCGTGCGTCCTGATATTATTACCTATATGGCGGCCAGGGAATATCTAAAGGAATACAAGCCCAAAGTGCTGTATATTGCTTTTGACGAAACGGATGATTTTGCGCATGCAGGGATGTATGATCAATACCTGGGCAGTGCTCATGCGGAGGATGCGATGATCCGTGATATCTGGAATACGGTGCAGTCGATGCCTGGGTATAAAGACAAGACTACCTTGCTGGTTACGGTAGATCATGGCCGGGGAGATAAAGTGAAGTCCAACTGGAAGCACCATGGAAGTAAAATTGAGGATGCACATGAGATCTGGCTGGCGGTATTGGGGCCTGACACCAAACCGACAGGAGAAGTGAAAGTGCCCGGGCAATTGTACCAGAAACAAATTGCGGCGACCATTGCGCGGCTGCTGGGCATGCATTTTACGGCCAACCACCCGGTGGCGGACCCAATTCAAACGGTATATTCAAATTAATTAGTATGAATAAAATACAGGCGGAAGCCATTGCTACGGAAATTATTGCTTTGTACGAGCATCATGGCGGTGCGGAATATGCGGGTGAAAAGGTGACGCAACTGGAGCATATGGTGCAGGCGGCACAGTTGGCGGAGCAACGAGGGCATGAAGAAGAGGTAATACTGGCAGCCTTTCTCCATGATATTGGCCATATCTGTGTTTCGGCAGCGGAAGACAATGAGATGGATGGGTACGGCATAAAGGATCATGAAGAAGTAGGCGGGGCCTTCCTGCAGGAGAAAGGTTTTTCAAAGCGGCTCATCCGTTTGGTAGAAGCGCATGTGGAAGCCAAGCGATACCTCACCTGGAAATCACCTGCTTATTATGAGCAATTGTCGGCGGCCAGCAAGAAAACGCTGGAATACCAGGGAGGACAAATGAGTGAGGAGGAAGCACTTGCTTTTGAACAATACCCCCTGTTTCAACTGATCATTGACATGCGGCTTTGGGATGAAGAAGCCAAGATAGAAGGGCTGCCGGTTCCAGACCTAAGTAAATATCACGGTATGATGGTGCGTCATTTAACTAATAAAAGTTTATAATATAATGTCTATTAAGCTGGTCGTATTTGATATAGCGGGTACTACGGTGCGTGACAAAGGTAGTGTGGCGGAGGCTTTCATGCAGGCTGCTGGAGGATTTGGGATAACGGTACCGCTTGAAGAGGTCAATAAGGTGATGGGATTCCGAAAAAAAGAAGCTATCCGTATTTTGCTCGATAAGTTTTATCTTGAACGCAAGGAGGATGTAGAAGCGCTCATTGAAAAGATCCACGACGCATTTACGCGTAACATGATCGATTTCTATGAACAGGATGTAGACCTGGCTCCACTGCCTTATGCAGAAGCAACCTTTGCCTGGCTGAAAGAGCGGGATATTAAGATTGCGCTGAACACGGGTTTTACGAGGCCCATTACGAACACCATATTGAAACGATTGCAATGGGATAGGAATGGAGTGATCGATATGGTGATCACGAGTGATGAAGTGCCTGAGGGTAGACCTCATCCCTATATGATTGCCGCGATCATGCAGCAATTGCAAGTGACAGATCCCACGCAGGTGGCCAAAGTGGGAGATACGGAAGTAGATGTAGAAGAAGGCAGGAATGCAGCTTGTGGCCTTGTGGTGAGTGTGACTACGGGCGCTTATACGCGCAGTGAGCTGGAGCAGTATAACCCGGATATTATTATTGACAGTCTAGCTGAATTTCCACCTTTAATACAATAGCGTTTGTCAACTTTAACAGCCAACCCCTCTACGCTCTCCAAAAAACAGGTATTAACAGCGCTGTATGCAGCCTCTGTAGCTTTTCTTACCTATGCTTCCGTATACGCTTATCGTAAACCTTTTACGGTGGCTACCTTTGAAGGACTTAGTTTCTGGGGAGTAAAATACCAGGTATTGCTCATCATGAGCCAGGGATTGGGGTATATGTTCAGTAAATTTTATGGGATCAAATTCATTGCTGAATTAAAAAGGCTGGGCCGCTGGAAAACGAGCGCTATCCTGGTAGGGAGTGCCTGGTTCTGCCTGTTGTTATTCGGCCTGGTGCCAGCGCCCTGGGGATTGCCCTGTATGTTCGTTAATGGATTTATGCTGGGCTTTATGTGGGGCATTGTATTTAGTTATGTAGAAGGAAGGAAGACCACTGATTTTATAGGAGCGGCGATGGCGGTGAGCTTTATTTTCGCCGGGGGCTTTACGCGCTCGGTGGCTTTGTGGCTGAAGGAGAGCTGGCAGGTGCCGGAACAATGGCTGGCGTTTGTGACGGGGCTTATCTTTAGTCTTCCTCTGATCTTTTTCATGTACCTGCTGGAGCGCATACCCCCGCCTGACGGGGATGATATTAAAGAAAGGACGGTGCGCCTACCTATGACCAAGGAGCAAAGGTTGAAATTTCTTCGTTTGTTTGGGGCCGGCACGATCGCGATCATCATTACTTACCTGTTTCTGACGGTAATGCGGGATGTGCGGGATAATTTCATGTCGAACCTGTGGAGTGAACTGGGGTATGGTCAAAAGCCTGAGGTATTTACAAAAACTGAAACGATTACTTCTATTGTCATACTGATTATGATCAGCCTGCTGGTGGGTATCCGTAAAAATATACGTGCTTTCCGGCTGGTACACATCATGGTGCTGGTTGGATTCCTGCTGGCTGGTATCTCTTCTGCTTTGTTTCTTGCGGGCCTCATGAATGGCGCAGTATGGATGCAACTGGTAGGGCTGGGCTTGTATATGGGCTATATTCCTTTCAATTGTATCTTCTTTGAGCGACTGATTGCATCCTTTAAGATCGTAGGGAATGTGGGATTCCTTATTTACCTGGTTGATGCGTATGGTTACCTGGGTAGTACGCTGGTGATGCTTTCGAAAGAAATATTTCAAATAAAATTAACCTGGTCTCAGTTCTATCCTGCCGGTGTAGTGATATTTTCGGTCATTGGAATTGGGGGAACTATTTTTTCCCTGTTGTATTTCAACCGGAAATTTGAATCATTAAAACCCGTTTGATGACAAAACCTTCAGCTATTGTAATCGGTGCCGGTATTGTGGGATTGGCCACTGCCCGCGCGCTCGCAATTAAGGGATATGCGGTGAAAGTATTTGAGCGTACACACAAAGCTGTTGGCGCTTCTATTCGCAATTTTGGTATGATATGGCCAATAGGCCAGCCTGATAAATTATACGATCGTGCCTTGCGTAGCCGGGAAATATGGAAGGAGATGGGAGATGCCGGCGCATTCTGGTATGATGCGCCTGGTAGTTTGCACCTGGCTTATCACCAGGATGAATGGCAGGTGCTGCAAGAATTGTATGAGCAATTCCGTACGGAAAGACCGGTCTTCTTGTTGACTGCTGCTGAAGTGGCCGACAAGTCCGGCGCCGCGGTACAGGAGCATTTGCTGGGTGGGCTCTACAGTGCGGATGAACTGATCGTAGATCCCCGGGAAGCTATTGCCGGTGTACCAGGATACCTGCATGAGCAATATGGGGTAGCATTCTTCTGGGGCAAATGTGTGAGTTATATTTCTGATAATACGATCTACATCGGAAACGAGGAAGAGTATGAGGGGGATGTGATCTTTATTTGCAGTGGGGCAGACTTTGAAACGCTTTATCCCGAAGCGTTTGCCGGTTATCCGCTTACCAAATGCAAATTGCAGATGATGCGGTTTGCGGCACAGCCGGACAATTGGCGTATCGGCCCGGCTTTGTGTGGTGGATTGTCATTGATCCATTATAAGAGTTTTACGGCTTCTGCTTCTTTAGCGGCGCTCAAAAAGCGCTATGAAGCGGATATGAGTGATTACCTCGATTGGGGTATTCATGTGATGGTGTCGCAAAATGGACGAGGCGAACTTACTGTAGGTGATTCTCATGAATATGGTCTTACGCATGACCCTTTTGACAAGGACTTTATCAATACGATGATCGTAAATTACCTCAGGACCTTTGCTCATTTTAAGGACAGCAGGATCATAGAAACCTGGAATGGTATCTATCCCAAACTTACGAATGGGGATACGGACCTGTTCTTTTCACCGGAACCGGCTGTATATGTGCTGAATGGTCTCAGTGGCGCAGGTATGACACTCTCCTTCGGTCTGGCAGAAGAAGCCACGGCTTTTTTGTAAATATTGGTATTGACTTCAGATTGTCTTCACAGTACAGTAATGCAGGGATAATGATAAGGTTATATCCGGTGGTTAGGTTTGTATAACCTTTAACCAACATGAACCCACTCATTCGTGCGCTCCATGGGAGCCGGCAATATATTATTGCCTTTACTATTTATTTGCTTATTGCCTTTCTGTATTGCAGTCTTCATTCAAAGGCTGTTTGTTTCATTAACCTGAATGGATCACACACGCCTTCACTGGAAGCATTTTTCACCTGGTACACCATGCTGGGAGAGGGATATGTGGCCATCCTGTTGTGTATTGTGCTATTTATTCGCCGCCATTATTTGTTGAGCGTTCATCTGTTGGTGGCTTTTCTGATCTCGGGTATGGCCGCACAGATCATTAAGGAATTTATGCATATGCCCCGCCCTAAGGTATTTCTGCATGCCGGGCAATATAACCAGTTCATTGAAGGGGTAACGCGTGGTGGATGGTCGAGCTTTCCTTCTGGGCATACAGTAACAGCTTTTGCGGTTGCTACTATACTCGCGCTCCATACACGCAATAAATGGGCGTCGCTGCTGTATCTCATACTGGCGGTGGGCGTGGGTTATTCCCGTATTTACCTGGGGCAGCATTTTCTGGAAGATGTACTTGCCGGTTCTATAGTTGGGGTCTTCTTTGCCGGTTGGGTATGCCTATCTATTCCGGAGTTGAAACTGTTTGGTCGAAGGATTGCCCGTGAGCAGGCAATGACCCCGGTGCCGGTACAATAATTAACTTTACATTACTTGAACTACCGCAAACAGCTTATAGGGCTTATCATCATTTCTTCCCTGGTGCGCATGGCCGTAGCAGCGACTACAGAATTGTCTAATGATGAGGTGTATTATTGGACCTATGCGCTGCACCTTCAATGGAATTATTTTGATCATCCTCCGATTGTGGCGCTGCTTATCCGTTTTTTTACGGGCAACCTGGCGGCACAGGATGAATTCTTTGTACGCCTGGGATCTATTGTTTGTGCTGCTATTAATACCTGGCAGATATTTCAACTTGGCTGCCGGGTGAAAGATGAACAAACAGGGTGGCTGTCGGCCTGTTTATTAACAGCCTCTGTGTATGCCGGCATCCTGGCCGGCATGATGATACTGCCGGATGCACCGCAAATGGTTTTTTGGTTGTGGGCGTTGCTGCTACTGGTGGATATCTTCAAAAGTAACGGCAGCCGGCGGAGCCGGAACAGGCGATTGATATTGCTGGGAATAGTAACGGGGCTTTGCATCATGAGTAAAGTGCATGGTGTGTTTATCTGGGGAGGTGCTGGGTTGTACATTTTGTTATTTAACCGGTCGTTGTTCAGGAACCCCTTTCTTTACCTGGCTGTATTGCTCACAGTCCTTATTATTATGCCCATCTACTGGTGGAACCAGGATAATCATTTTGTAACGCTGAACTACCACGGTGGCCGGGTTGGTTTTTTCAGTCACCTGCAATGGGATACCTTCTTCAGGCAGCTCATTGGTGAGTTTCTGTATAATAATCCAATAAACGTTGTATTGATCGTGCTGGCAATCATAGGCATGAAAAAGTCAAAGCTTCTGCCGGAGGTAGGACAACAACGAATGTTGCTGACGATCAGTTTGCCATTGATTGCAGTAGTATGGTTCATGTCGTTGTTTAAGGATACGCTGCCGCATTGGACGGGACCTGCTTATACAACGTTGATCCCATTGGCTGCGGCTTACCTGGCGCGGCAGCTGCGGGTCAAACAGTCAATCAGGCTGGTGCCTCCGGTTGTAAAAGCAGCGATGGTCTTGCCAGCGTTGTTGCTGGTCTTATTGATGATGGGGATACGCTGGTTGCCCATACAATTGGGCAGTAAGGATGAACAACATCTTGGCAAGGGTGATCTTCTATTGGACATGAGCGGGTGGAAACAGTTTGGCCATGATTTTAATGGATTATACAAGCAGGATATGGCAGCGGGTACTATGAAAGAGGGCGCCGTGATCATAACTGATTACTGGTTTCCGGCTGCTCACCTGGATTATTATGTGGCGCATGATGCTGGGATCAACCTGATAGCAGTGGGGGCCTATGGCAATATTCACCATTATGCCTGGCTTAATGGGTACCGGCCTGCTTTGGTGACCGGCCAGGATGCCTATTATGTTGCAGTCTCCAATTATTTCGATCCGCCTCCTTTGGCTATTGTGAATGCTTTCAGGGAAATAAGCCCTCCTGTTGTCTTCAACCAGGTGAGGCAGGGAGTAATTGTTCGTCACTTTTTTGTCTATAGATTAAAGAACTATCTGGGGGGACTGCCGCGGAATGGGTTGGTGGAGTGAGGTGGCATATAATTTTAGGCGGGCAGGTATATGGACCTGAATAAGTTTTATGACAAGGCATGGGACTGGATCCTTACAGTAGGGCCACGGATACTGGTAGCTTTGCTGCTGTTGTTCATTGGGCTATGGTTGATCCGGGTGCTAAAACGATGGACGCGTGCCCGTATGCAAAAGCGAGCTGTTTCTTCCACACTGGCGCCTTTTCTGCAAAGTTTGATCTTCACCATCCTCTATGTCCTGCTTTTCCTGCTATTGATGCAGGTATTGGGTATACAGATGACGCTTTTTGCGGCCATTATCGGAGGTGTTACTGTAGCTGCGGGTCTGGCCTTATCGGGTACCATGCAAAATTTTGCCAGCGGTATACTGATCCTGCTATTGAAACCTTTCCGGATCGGGGATAATATCATAACACAAGGACAGGAGGGAACGGTATCTTCTATACAGATATTCTATACGGTGATCACCACTTTCGACAACAAGATTGTCATAGTGCCCAACAGTAAGTTGTCGAATGAGATCATTATCAATACCAGCCGGGAAGGTAAGCGTCGGATGGATATTGAATTGAAGTTGAATTATGGAATTGAAGTAGAAAAGGTGCAGACGATCATAGAAGGTATTATTCGCGCGGATAAAGACATATTGACGCAGCCGGTTCCGCGGGTGGGGGTTTCAGCATTAGATGCAGACGGGTATAAGATCATGGTAAATGCCTGGGTAAAGCCTCATGGTTTCCAGGATGAGCGGTTGATGCTGCAAGAGAAGATCATTCAGGGTATTAAAAGCGCGGGGATCAAACTGCCGGGTATGGCTTAGGCATTGTCTCTTTTGGCTTCGAGCGAGAAGCCAATGGTAGTACCTACACCGGGTGCGCTGCGTACATGGATGCTTTGGCCGTGGGCTTCAATAATGTGTTTGCAAATAGCGAGTCCGAGGCCGGTACCACCTTTATCGCGACTGCGGGCTGCATCGGTACGATAAAAGCGTTCAAAGATGCGGTTGAGGTGTTCTTCTTCAATACCTATACCGTCGTCACCAATTTCAACCAATACGTGTTTTTCGTCGGTCTTGTAAACGCTGGCCACGATGGTACCACCGGGTTTGCCGTATTTGGTGGCATTCCCTACCAGGTTGATCAATACCTGCTTGATCTTTTCTTTATCGGCAAATACGGTGATGGGAGCTTCACAGCCTTTTTTAATGGTGGTCTTGATATTCTTTTCCTGGATCTTGATGGAGAGGGAGTCGTATATCTCGCGTATGAGGTCCTGGATAATAAAATTCTGCTTGTATAATAGTTGTTCGCCACTTTCCAGCCTGGATATCTCGTCCAGGTCGTTGACCAGGTTTACCAGCCTGTCTACATTCTTGGCAGTATTTTCCAGGAATTTTTTGCGGATCACTTCTTCTTCCATGGCGCCTCCCAACAGGGTGTCAACATAACCCTGGATGGCAAAAATGGGTGTTTTGATCTCATGGGCCAGGTTTTGCAGGAACTCTTTGCGGTATGCTTCGTTCTTTTGCAGCATTTCTATTTCCTTATTGCGCCGTTCGCCCCAGGCTTCCACGTCTTCCCGTACTTCGTCAATACTTTTTTGTGGCAGGATGTATTTAAAGTATACCTCTTCTTTTTTAGTAGCTTTTGTTTGGTAGATGAGCTTGTAAATGAGTTTGATCTTCCGGTAGATGAATTTTTCCAGCGTAAAGATGATCAGTCCATAACTGCCGGCAAAAACCAGGGCGAGGGAGCCAATGCCTACCCGCCAATCGAATGTAAACAGGAAAATGCCTATGGCGATAGGGACCGATAAGATAACGGCTGTAAAAGCGGCTAACTGCCGCGGGGAAAGATTTTTAGTGGAGAACATGCCCCTTGTGCTTGACAACGTTTTGATGTGGTACGAAAATAACTCAATCGCGCGGATGTTGCTGAATTATATACTCACCGTGCGGGAGCTGTTTCCAGCTCTTATATATCAAATTTATAACCTACGCCTTTCACGGTGGTAATGCAATCAATACCCAGTTTCTGGCGCACTTTGCGGATATGCACATCAATGGTACGGTCTCCTACGATCACATCATTGCCCCAAACCTGGTTTAAAATTTCATTCCGGAGGAATACCCGTCCTGGTTTGGAAGCCAGGAGGTACAGGAGTTCAAATTCCTTTTTGGCGAGTACAACGGCCTTGCCGTCAACTTTTGCCTCAAATTTTACGGGATCGATCTCCAGGTTGTCAATGCGGATCACTTTTTCGCCTTCAGGTTCTTTGGCTGTGGTGCGGCGAAACAGGGCATTTACCCTGCTAACCAATATTTTAGGGCTTACGGGCTTGCTGATATAGTCATCTGCCCCTGTTTCCAGGCCCCGTACATGGGAGCCTTCATCGCTCAGGGCGGTGAGGAACAGGATGAGGGTATCTTTGAAAGAAGGTTGGGAACGCAGTATTTCACACACTTCCACCCCATTTTTCTTGGGCATCATAATGTCCAGGACAATTAGATCGGGATTGTTGGAGCGGGCCTTGGTAAGCGCTTCATCCCCATCTTTTGCAGTCAACACATCATAGCCTTCCTTTTGCAGGTTGTACTGTATGATTTCCAATATATCGGGCTCGTCATCAGCGATCAGGATCTTCTTACCTTTAGAGTCCATGTTAACAATAAATTTACGCAAAGTTAATTTTCCGCTGCATGCAACAAGGGGTGTTCCAATTATGAAATTGTTAACAGATGTTATACGGCAAGCGTTGATTTTCCGTTCTATACAACCAATTGGTAGTATTTTTGCACTAGTAATTGATGCAGACAGGAGTATAAACGTATGAAACCATATATACTTGCAAGTTCTATTTTACTGTTGATAGCCAGCGCCGGCCAGGGCCAAACGAGTGCCCCTCCGTTCAAGATAGCTATGCAGCGTGTGCTATGGCATGAAAACATTGATAAACAACAGATAAGGATATATGCCAGCGTTACCAAAACGGTCTCAGACGAGTCTGTAATGCTCCAGATCACGGATGCCATCGGCCGCCAGGTTGATGAATTACAGGAGCAATTGGAGGGGGATTCGCTGCTCAGTAATATGGCTAAGATTAAGTATCTCCGTATTGTGGAGTCTACGCTACAGCAATATGGCAACAGACAGGGGAAAAAAGATTTTCCGGCCGCCTCAGCTCCGGCCCTGATCAGAGGGCTAGCCGAAGGGATTGAACGGGACAGGAAGGGGGAAAGTATAGAGCCGGTCGTAAGAGTCAGTGATTATGGAGTAGGAAAAATGCTGGTGGATGGTATTTCGGTCTTTTCGAATGACAATCCGGGTATTGCTCCCTCAAGGATCGACCTTATTCGTAAATATTGTGGCTTGCACCCTGATGAGATATTGCAGGAACTCCGGAAAACGCCCAATGTACCTTTTGCTGATAGCTTGCTCAAAATAGCTGCTCACCGCGATATACGTAAATTTTATGATTATGCCCAGGCAAGGGGTACGCTGGCCAACCGTATTGCCAGCCATTCGGATACGCTGGTGCGTACGATCTCCCGGATGGCCAATAGCCGTAACGGGCAGCTTTATTTCCCCTTTCTTGATAACCTGATCCGCGGCAGGATCACGCTCCAGGAAATAGATAGTGTAAAGGATAATGACTTTAGCTATTTCAGGCTTTTGGTAAAAACGCGTATTGAATATGCCGGACGCCTGTTGCCTCCTGTACGGGATACGGCTACGGAGCTAAAGGCGCTGACGGAAATGATGGCGCGTAAAGCACGGCAGTTGTTTGTGCGGGAGATCAATGCGCTGCATGATGTGAATGACCCTAATGTAAGGTTCAGGTCTCTCGATAAGCTCACGCCACAGGAATTATACTATGTTGCGGTGTTGAGTGAGGACGAAATATATACTTCCAGCTATGTAAGCGGGGTATACCCACGCATATTCCAACGGATGCCCAATCCACGTGGCGACAGTTTGCTGATGAGTGTGAACGGTGATTACTTCCGGAAGTTCATTAAAATGGCGGCTGGTTACAATACACTGAATAATTTTCTGGGTACGATGGGTAAGGAAGAAGCTGAAACGCTGATGAAGGCCTTTGTGATCGGACTGGAAAGAAAGAAAAACGACCGGGATGATGACCTGGAAGATGCGGTAGATGTGGCAGACTCCTACAGCAGCATCATGGATAAGAATAAAGAGCTGGCCAGCTTTATCCTCAATGAAGTAAGGTGGAACTACGATAAGAATGTACAGGATAATAATAAGCGGGGAGTGGTGATCTATAACCTGCTGAAGATATTGTTTGAATCGGCTGATACTTCCCGGAAAATTGATCTGTCGGCCATGCTGGGCATCCCTTCGATCTATGGGCAGGATTATAAGTCGCTCACGGATGACAGCGGAAGGGTGATACAGCAGGTGTTTTTTTATGGTGATGAGGATAAGGACGGACAGAACTCGTTCATCAACTTTATGGGCATGTTCCGCAATAAGGCTGAATGGAAGGTGGAGGATAAGCCTGAATGGGTAAGTATCCGTTCTGCCAAAGGGAAGCCGGTATATATATATGCCAATAAGCCATTATATAAGCCTGAGGAAGACCTGGATGAAAAAGCGCAGTTGAAGCTGATAGAATACCTGGAAAAGAGGAATATGCAACCGACGGTGGTGGTACATAGGGGGCATAGTTATCACCTTCCTTATACGCTTAAGAAACTGGCGCCCACGGCCCGGATCGTGGTGTTGGGGTCTTGCGGTGGGTATAATAACCTCAATGAAGTGTTGACAATTTGCCGGGATGCGCATATCATTTCATCCAAGCAGGTAGGTACGAAAACAGTGAATGAGCCTATCCTGGAAGCGATCAATGCCAACCTGGTTGCCGGAAAGAATATCGACTGGATCAATATGTGGAAGGACCTGGGTGGGCGTTTTAAAAATGGTGCTGCCAAAGAAAAGTTTGACGATTATATACCTCCGTATAAAAACCTGGGCGCCATCTTCATCAAGGCTTATCGCAAGGCGATGGGCGAATAGGTGCACAACCTTTCAGTTAAATTACTGTTACAATTACCGGAAAGATAGATGAACGGCGGTTTCTTATGGCTAAAGAACAGGGAACCCGAAACGTAAAACCCGAAACTGTCATTATCTTTGCCCGCTTCCATTATGTCAGAAAAAGGTTCACAGAAGAGGATATTTGATTTTAGCTTGCTTCGCCGGGTATTCCGGTTTGCGGCGCCGTACAAGAAAAAATTCTATGTTTCTTTGGTGCTGGCTATCCTGCTGGCTATCCTTTCTCCTATACGTCCCTGGCTTATACAGGTCACTATCAATGACTGGGTGCCAAAAGGGGCAGCGGCTACTTCCTTACTTACCAAGGTGGACATTGTAGATATTGTTATCTGGATCACCCTGATCCAGGTAGGATTGTTGCTGGTGGAAGTATTGTTCCGGTTTTACTTCTCCTTTCTCACGGCCTGGCTTGGGCAAGCTGTGGTAAAAGACCTGCGGGTAAAAGTGTACAAAAAAGTATTGGGGTTGAACCTGGCGCAGTTTGATACCACACCTATCGGCACGTTGACTACGCGTACGATCAATGATATTGAAGCGATCAATGACATCTTTTCAGAAGGGCTGATACCCATTATTGCCGACCTGCTTTCTATTATTGCTATCCTGGCATTTATGTTTTGGGTGGACTGGCGGCTAACACTGATCAGCCTGGCGCCCTTCCCCTTCCTGATTATTGCCACTTATTATTTTAAAGAAAGCGTCAACAAATCATTCATCCGGGTACGGAATGCGGTGGCCAGTCTAAATGCCTTTGTGCAAGAGCATATTACGGGTATGTCTATTGTACAGGCCTTTGCATCAGAGGAAAGGCAGTTCAATAAGTTCAAAAAGATCAACCGGGAGCACCGCAATGCAAATGTCAAGGCGATCTTTGCCTACTCTGTATTTTTCCCACTGGTGGAAATTGTGCTGGCGGTAGGTACAGGTTTAATGGTGTGGTGGGCTGCCACGCATGCCTTGAAACTGGAAGGGCAGGAGGCCCAAAGCCTTATTGGTAAAATGATCTCTTTTTACCTGTGTCTCAATTTACTGTTCCGCCCGTTGCGGGTGATTGCGGATAAATTCAACGTGTTGCAAATGGGCATGGTGGCCAGTGAAAGGGTGTTCAAGGTGCTGGATAATGATGATTATATTAAAACAGAAGGGACTTATGCACCTGAACAGGTAAAGGGCAAGATCGTATTTGACCACGTGTCTTTTGCTTATGTAGAAGAGCGCTATGTGCTGAAGGATATTTCGTTTACAGCCCAGCCGGGAGAAACGATTGCCATCGTAGGGCATACGGGAAGTGGCAAAACCTCTATTATCAGTTTGCTCAACCGGCTTTACCATATTCAGAAGGGAACACTCAGCATCGACGATGTAAAAATTGAGGAATACAAACTGGATGTATTGCGCAGGAATATCGGGGTCGTACTGCAGGATGTATTCCTGTTTTCGGGTTCTGTGCTGGATAATATCACGCTGCGCAATGCGGCTATCAGCCGGGAACAGGTGATAGCTGCGGCCAAGATGATCGATATGCACGATTTCATCATGCAACTGCCTGGCGGTTACGACTACAATGTGATGGAGCGGGGCAGCAGTCTTTCTTTGGGGCAACGGCAATTGTTGTCTTTTATCCGGGCGCTTTTATACAATCCTTCGATACTGATCCTCGATGAAGCCACTTCTTCTGTGGATACTGAAAGTGAGATACTGATCCAGAAAGCTATTGATAAGCTGATCGCCGGCCGAACCTCTATTGTTATTGCGCACAGGCTCTCCACCATCCGCAAGGCCAGCAAGATCATTGTACTGGACAAAGGCGAGATCAAGGAAATCGGCAACCACGATGAACTGATGAAAAACCAGGGCTTCTATTACAAGCTGCACCAGATGCAGTTTGAGAAACAAGGAGTTATGTAGAATTCGGTAGTGGGTATCTTTGTTGAAAGACCACCAATAATTTAGTAATTTAGGGGTATGAAAGAGTATCAGGGCGGTAAGAAGGAAAATGAAAATATCCTTCGGGAGGATCCGGCACCTTATGGTAATGCTGAGGAGCAGGAAGAAGCCCGTTTATTAAGGGTAATGAATATGACTGATATGGAAAAGCTTAAAAGTTTTACCCAAATGCTTCGCAGGAATGCTTTGTTCAAGAAAGCTAAGGTTACCCACAAAGATTAAATACCTCTTTTGCAATGGATGTCTTGGATGATGAATTGCTTCAATTCTGGAAAGTGTTGAATGCCTGCCAGGTAAAATATATTATGGTTGGGGGCTTCGCAACAAGGTTCCATGGATTTGACAGAGCAACCGACGACCTTGATATGTGGTTGGAAGATACCATCGAAAACCGAAGGAATTTACGTAATGCATTTAAAGAATTGGGATACGGAGATTTTTCATCGCTGGAAATGATGCAATTTGTTCCGGGATGGACCAATTTTTACGTTGGAGGTGGTATTGAATTGGATATTATGACCTATATGAAGGGGCTGGAGAATTCCTCTTTTGGGGAATGTCTTTCCAAAGCTTCTTTTGCCGACCTTGATGGTGTCGAAGTCCCTTTTCTCCATATTAACGACTTGATAGACAACAAAAAAGCTGTTAATCGCCCTAAAGATCAATTGGACGTAGCTCAATTAGAGAAAATCCGGCTGATCCGGGAAAAACAGCGACAAAATCCATCCTAATCTTGTTTTCCCCCAATTCTTCAAAATACTTCATTGTCGCGATCGTTTTTGACAGCCCCTCCTTATCTTTGCGCCAAATTTCAGGAAAGTATGGCTTTCAAACGTTTCAAATCCTTATCAGTAGCGGTTTTCAGCCTGTTTTTAGTGCTTTTTTCCAGTTCGGCCATGGCCAACGAAGGAAAAGGTGCTGAGGGCAAGTTTGACCCAGGTAAGGAAATGCTGGATCACATTGCAGATGCACACGAATTTCATTTTTTTACTATAAAGCACGAAGGTGGGCATGATTTCCATGCTACCCTGCCGCTACCGGTGATCTTATACTCTCCCCAAAGAGGCCTGAGTGTTTTCATGAGCTCTAAATTTCACCATGGCGAAGAGATCCACAACGGCTATAAGCTGGTAGAACATGATATTATTCCCGTAAAAGAAGACGGTTCTGTGGATGAAAGCGTGAAAGTGTTTGATTTCTCCCTCACCAAGAACGTGGTACAGATGTTCCTGGCGCTGACCATATTATTCCTGATCCTTACGGGAATGGCGAAGAAATACAAAAAAGGCCAGGGGTTGACCTCTGCTCCCAAAGGCTTGCAGAATGCCATCGAGCCTGTAATATTGTTTGTACGGGATGATGTGGCCAGGCCCAACCTGGGTGTTAAAGCCGATAAATACCTGCCTTACCTGCTCACCTTGTTTTTCTTTATTCTGGTCAATAACCTGTTTGGCTTACTGCCTGGCAGTGCCAACGTAACGGGTAATATTGCCTTTACCATGGTATTGGGTATCATCGCCTTTGTGGTGATCCTTTTCAGCACCAATGCGCATTACTGGGGGCATATTTTCTGGTATCCTGGTGTACCTGTAGGTGTTAAATTCTTAATGCTGCCGGTGGAGTTGATGGGTGTGTTTACCAAGCCTTTTGCCCTGATCATCCGTTTGTTCGCGAATATGACAGCGGGACACATTATTATCCTGAGCTTTGTGAGCCTGATCTTCATTTTTGGAGAGATGACAAAAACAGCAGGTATTGCATTTACGCCAGTATCAATTGCTTTTGCGGTATTCATTTACCTGATCGAGGTACTGGTGGCGTTTATCCAGGCTTATATCTTTACGACCCTGACTGCCGTATTCATCAGCCAGGCCATTGGGGATCATCATTATGAAGAAGATCCTCATCACTAAACTGTAATAGAATTTCTTTTTAATTATAAAAATCAGAATCATGGACTTAATGAACATCATGTTGGAAGTGACTGGAAGCTGGTCTCACTTTGGTGGTGCTGTAGGTGCTGGTCTTGCTGCCATTGGCGCAGGTATCGGTATCGGCCAAATCGGTAAAGGCGCTACTGAAGCTATTGCCCGTCAGCCAGAAGCTGCAAACGACATCCGTGGTGGTATGATCCTGACAGCTGCCTTCGTAGAAGGTGTTGCGCTGTTCGCAGTAATCGCCGGTCTGCTGGCTGTACTGAAATAGTCATATCTCACAAACTTAGTACTGCACCTGAAGCACAGGGCGGAGGGTGCAGTTACTTTCAAACACAGAATTAAAGCTTTATAATACTATTTCTATGAGTTTGTTAACTCCCCATCTTGGTTTTTTTGTCTGGACATTGATCGCTTTCATTGTTGTATTCCTGTTATTGAAAAAGTTTGCCTGGAAGCCCATCCTGAAATCATTGAAGGAAAGGGAAACCGGCATTGCTGAGTCGCTGGCATCAGCCGAAAAAGTAAAGGCTGAAATGGCCCAGTTGAAGAATGAAAATGAAGCACTGTTGGCTAAAGCCCGTGAAGAAAGAGCACAATTGCTGAAAGAGGCCCGTGATACGAAGGATAGGATCATTAATGAGGCTAAGGAACAAGCTAAGGTAGAAGCCAATAAGATCATTGTAGATGCACAAACGGCTATTCAGCACCAGAAAATGGCTGCTTTAACAGAGGTTAAGAACCAGGTGGGTCATCTGGTGATCGAGGTAGCAGAGAAAGTATTGCGCCGTGAACTGTCAGGAAAAGCAGAGCAGGAGTCTTTTATTAAACAACTGACGAACGAAGTAAAATTGAATTAATTAATAGCCATGAGCTGTGAGCTGCGAGCTGCGAGCCTTCTGGCTTAGCTCGAAGCTCGAAGCTCGAGGCTCGAAGCTTACATAATTATGCTTAATCCCCGGTTAGCAGGCAGGTACGCGAAGAGTTTGATTGATTTGGCTGTTGAGCGCAATCAACTGGAAACCATCTATAATGACATGCTTTTTTTGCAGAATGTATGCAAGAGCAGCCGTGAATTTGTGACCATTTTAAAAAGCCCGGTAATAACATCCGACAAAAAGGACAACATACTGCAAGCCATTGCTGGTGGTAAAGTGAATGAAGTAACCATGGCTTTTACCAGGCTGTTGGTGAAAAAAGGACGTGAAGCAGGATTACCGGAGATCATTGAGGCTTTTATTGAGCAATACAAAAAGCATAAAGGTATCCATACTGTAAAGCTGACTACGGCCGTGCCGGTTAGTGAAGAACTGAAACAGCAGATCATTGCGAAGATCCAGGAGCAAACAGCCTTGAAGAATATTGAACTGGAAACAGCGGTAAAGGATGAACTGATCGGCGGTTTTGTACTGGAGGTAGGTGGTACGCTGGTGGATGGCAGTATTGCTTATGATCTGAATAAGATCAGGAGCCAATTCCTGAACAACGACTTTATTTATAAGATCAGATAGTGAGTTGTGAGTAATGGGTTGTGAGTTTTAAGCTTCGCAACTATTGCTTACCCCTTACAGTATTAAAAACAAACAACAAACTATAAACAGTTAGATATGGTAGACATTAAGCCTGATGAAATATCAGCGATATTACGCCAACAGCTGAGCAACTTCAATGCGGAGGCCGATCTCGAAGAGGTAGGTACCGTACTGCAGGTGGGCGATGGTATTGCCCGTGTTTACGGGTTGAACAATGTAAGCTCCGGAGAATTGGTGGAGTTTGAGAATGGTGTACAAGCAATTGCCCTGAACCTGGAAGAAGACAATGTGGGTGTGGTATTGATGGGAGAAAGCGGTAATATCAAGGAAGGCGCTAAAGTTCGCCGTACGGGTAAGATCGCCTCTATCAATGTAGGTGAAGGTATGCTGGGTCGCGTGGTTAATACATTGGGCACACCTATCGATGGTAAAGGTCCGTTGGCCGGCGAAAAATATGAGATGCCCCTGGAGCGTAAAGCGCCTGGTGTTATCTTCCGTGAGCCGGTAAAGGAGCCTCTCCAAACAGGTTTGAAAGCGATTGATGCGATGATCCCTGTAGGCCGCGGACAACGTGAGCTGATCATTGGTGACCGCCAGACTGGTAAAACAGCTATCGCGATCGATACCATTATCAATCAGAAAGAGTTTTTTGAAGCCGGTAAGCCGGTATATTGTATATATGTGGCCATTGGACAAAAAGCGTCTACTATCGCTGGTGTGATGAAAACACTGGAAGATAATGGCGCGATGGCTTACACTACGATCGTAGCAGCTTCTGCTTCTGATCCCGCTCCTTTGCAATTCTATGCTCCGTTTGCCGGTGCTGCAATTGGTGAGTTCTTCCGTGATACCGGTCGTCCTGCACTGATCATTTATGATGATCTGTCCAAGCAGGCGGTAGCCTATCGTGAAGTGTCTCTGCTGTTGCGTCGTCCTCCAGGCCGCGAAGCATATCCTGGTGACGTATTCTACCTGCACAGCCGTTTATTGGAGCGTGCTGCCAAGGTGATCAATGATGATGGTGTGGCCAAGAACATGAATGACCTGCCTGATTCTATCAAGCACCTGGTAAAAGGTGGTGGTTCTCTGACGGCATTGCCCATCATTGAAACACAAGCGGGTGACGTATCTGCTTATATCCCTACCAACGTGATCTCGATCACCGACGGTCAGATCTTCCTGGAAGGTAACCTGTTTAACAGTGGTATCCGTCCTGCGATCAACGTGGGTATCTCCGTTAGCCGCGTAGGTGGTAACGCGCAGATCAAATCCATGAAGAAAGTAGCTGGTACGCTGAAACTTGACCAGGCGCTGTACCGTGAGATGGAAGCCTTCTCCAAATTTGGTGGTGACCTGGATGCTGCTACCAAGCTGGTATTGGATAAAGGCGCCCGTAACGTGGAGATCCTGAAACAACCTCAATACACTCCATTCAGTGTAGAAAAGCAAGTTGCTATCATCTACCTGGGTACACAAGGATTGCTGCGTGAAGTAGCCGTTAAACGTGTAAAAGAATTTGAAGAACACTTCCTGATGGAAATGGACAACAAATTACCAGATGTATTGGTGCAGTTCAAGAAAGGTAATCTGCCAGAAGACGGTATTAAGAAGATGGTTGCATTAGCCAAATCTTTAATGCCTCAGTACAAATAATCAGTTAGCTAATTATTAGCATAGAAAAGTCCCTTCGTATTTTAACGAAGGGGCTTTTTTTTATTGTTGTAAATCAATGCCTAACCGAAAAGTGATGGACATAAGTCAAAAAAAGTTGGTTCTGCCTATTGCATAAACCAAATTTTGTTTCAATCTTTGACCCACGATCAACGATAACGATCACGACAACGATCAAGTTCTCTCCTCCAATTCCGATACAAACCGTACCCAATCTCCCAGACAAACCGCATCTAGTTTCTTCCATCCAATTCCATTTTCATTTCTGAGTTTTATTCCAATTCTACGAAAACAACCGGTTCGTTTCCAACTCCTGTGGACTAATACATAGTTATTCCGTCCCCTAAAATATAAGTTATGAAAACGTACCAGTACCCAACTGCCAATGCTTTACCCATTATTATTCAACATATTTTCAAGTGGATTTTATTGCCACTGTTATTGTTAACCTGGTCATTGGGCAGCTTCTCCCAAAAGACGAACGCCAATAAAAAGATAGTATTAAACTGGAGTACACCAGTTGCCGCTAACTACAGTCACTTTGTGATTGAGCGTAGCCTGAACAATACAGATTTTTCAGAAGTCGGTTTGTTGTTTACCGGTGAAGATGAGCAGACAGGTGTGAGTCAGAGCTATAGTTTTTCGGATGATGTAAGGAATGTGCGGAAGGGTTTTATCTACTACCGCATTAACATGGTAGATATGAATGGAAAGATTCAGAAGTCGGCTACGCATACGGTATATACTTCTGAGCAACAACCAACACCGGTTATTAAAGTATCTCCTAACCCGGTATCGACTGACCTGCGTGTTACACTGCCACTGGCCTGGAAAGACAAATTTGTATCTATTGAATTGATGAATACCAGCGGCCAGGTAGTGAAGTATTCGCTGAACCAGCAATCACAGCTTACAGAAACTATCTCTGTGCGGGACTTAACTGAAGGCGCCTATGTGCTGCGGGTATCGAATGGCAAAGAGACGATCATACAACGGATCATTAAGTCGAAATAAACATATTCCATAAAGAGTTTAAAGGGTACGATCAACAAACGCCGTCCCGATTCCTCGGGATGGCTCTTTTAAACCTTTAACAACAATTTTTAGTGCGGGCCCAAGGGTTTTAGTGAGTTGACTTGTCTTAGTGAATAGGGCCGCTGTGAAGAATGAATATGTGTTACCACTCTGATTTGAAGTTATTTACATAAGAGTTTATTTTAAAGGGTACGATCAACAAACGCCGTCCCGATTCTTCGGGATGGCTCTTTTAAAACTGCCACAGCGATCAAGGGCAGTAATGAAACCCAAACCAACCGCTTATTAAAATATTAACGTTTTTTAAAGGGTACGATCAACAAACGGCCAGGCTTTTCTAAGCCAGGCCTTATTTTTGCAGCACTATGCAGCTGATCAACAGACTTTTCTTCGTCCTATTGTTATTGTCTCCGGCTTTTTCATTTGCCTGTGCTAATGAATATCTCCTTACCGAACTGCCCATGAGCGGTAATAAAATCAATCTGGCTGAACTGCTAAATGGGAACAAAGGGTCTTATGGTTATTGGCACCACGGTTTCTTTGATCCTTCATTGGAAATGCGCAAAGATTCTTTGAAGAAGGTTGGATTGGATAAGCTGGATTATAAAGGGCTATCCGATTATGCGGTGCTTGAGTTAAAGATCGGTGACAGGAAAAAGGCGCTTGAGCTAATGGAACAATTGTACGCGAAGTATCCCCAGGAATATAATATTGTAGCCAACCTTGGCACTGCTTATGAAGTAACCGGGAATAATGAGAAGGCGCTTGAACTGCTAAAGAAAGCGGTAGCTATTAATCCACGCTCGCATCATGGATCTGAATGGATTCATATAGGTATACTTGAACAGAAACTTGCCGGTAAGGAATATGATCAGGTCATTAACCTGGGCATAAAGGATTTCCCGCAATGGCTGAATGATAAGAGCTATGTATTTACGCGGCCTGCTGATTCATTGAAAATACAGATCGCTTACCAGTTGCACGAGCGGATTGGGTTTATTGATGCGCCTGATAGTGTGATCGGGCAACTGGTGTTAGACTTTGCTGATATGGTAGCGAAAACGGAAACAAAGGATACAGCTGTTGCTTTTTATGACTATGCCTTGAAATATAGCCCTTCTCTTCAACCGGCCATTGCAGCACGCAAAGCATTCCTGCAGGAAGAAAAGAAAACGGTACAGAATACTTTCCGTTGGGCCAGTGTAGTATGGGCCATTCCTTTGCTGTCCTTTTTCCTGATCCTGTTTGCGTGGTTGAAGACGATCAGGAGGCAGAGAAAACAGCGTATACAGAATACAGGAAACAGAATATAGAAGAGGGGGAGCTCGTCCCGATAGTTATCGGGAGGTAAGCCCGAAAGCGTGAAAGTTGCTGAGTGGATTATTATTGGTTAACCGGTTTTTCGGTTTCAGACTTCACGAAGTTGCGCATCCTGCTCAGGAATTGCGTTAAGGTTTGCATATCCTTTATTTTATCGGCAATCAGGAGGAATAGCTTGCCGGTTTGCTTCAGCTTCGCATTGTTGGTATACTTCTGTATATAGGTAAGTATCTCGCGGAAGGTATCGGATTCAAAGTAGGGTGAATCTGCTTTGTTGATGAAGAAGCATTTGAGGGTTTCATCGCGCAGCAGCATCTTTTCAAAGCCCAGTTCTACGGCCAGTTTACGACTACGCACGGTATCAAACAGGTCCTCTACCTGCTTGGGAATAGGACCGAAACGGTCCTGCAGTTCCTGTGCAAACTCCTGCAGGGCTGCCTCATCTTCGCAATTGTCGAGGCGGGTGTATAAGGACAGTCTTTCTGTAATGCTTTCTACATAAGTATCGGGGATCAGGATCTCGAGGTCGGTATCGATGGTACAATCCTGCACATAATCTTCCTGCTTGGATATCTCTTCTTTGAAGAGGGCCCTGAACTCTGTACGCTTCAATTCTTTGATGGCTTCATCCAGGATCTTCTGATACATCTCAAAGCCAATCTCGGCCATGAACCCGCTTTGCTCACCGCCCAGCATGTTTCCTGCGCCCCGGATATCCAGGTCGCGCATGGCTATCTGGAAACCGCTGCCCAGTTCACTGTGTTGCTCCAGGGTTTGTAAGCGTTTCCTCGAATCATCGGGCAGGGTACTGACGGGCGGGGCCATCAGGTAACAGAAGGCTTTTTTATTGCTTCTGCCCACACGGCCACGCAACTGGTGAAGATCACTCAGGCCAAACTGGTGGGCATTGTTGATGATGATGGTATTAACGTTGGCAATGTCCACACCACTCTCCACGATATTGGTACACACAAGCACATCATATTTCTTATCAATGAAATCCAGGATGCGCTCTTCGAGGTCGTGGCCTTCCATTTGTCCATGGGCGGTACCAATGCTGAGATCTGGACATAATCCCTGGATGAGACCGGCCATTTCGCTGAGGCCGAGCACCCGGTTATGGATAAAGAATACCTGGCCGCCACGTTCGGTCTCAAAGTAGATGGCATCGCGGATAGCATCTTCGTTGAATACCATCACTTCTGTTTGGATGGGCTGGCGGTTGGGTGGCGGAGTATTGATAATGCTCAGGTCTCTTGCGCCCATTAAGCTGAACTGCAAGGTGCGCGGAATAGGTGTGGCAGTGAGGGTAAGGCAGTCTACATTGGTGCGCAGGGTCTTGATCTTTTCCTTGTGGGCCACGCCAAACTTCTGCTCTTCATCAATAACCAGCAAGCCAAGGTCCTTGAACTTGACTTCCTTGCCCAGGATGCCATGTGTACCAATGATGATGTCGACCTTACCTTCTTCCAGGCGTTTGAGTGTTTCCTTCTTCTCTTTGGACGATTTGAACCGGTTGATGTAGTCAACGGTTACAGGGAAATCCTTTAAGCGCTCTTTGAATGTTTTGTAATGCTGGAAAGCCAGAATGGTAGTAGGTACCAATACAGCAGCCTGCTTACCATCGCAGCAAGTCTTAAAGGCTGCCCGCACGGCGATCTCTGTTTTGCCAAAGCCTACATCTCCACATACCAGCCTGTCCATGGGAGAGGGCTGTTCCATATCCTTCTTCACATCGGCTGAAGCCTTGCTTTGATCGGGTGTATCCTCGTAAATGAAGGAGGCTTCCAGCTCGGTTTGCATGTAATTGTCGGGGGTATGCTGAAAGCCCTGCTGCGCTTTGCGCTGCGCGTATAACTTGATGAGGTCGAAGGCGATCTCCTTGACCTTTACCTTGGTCTTTTCCTTTAGTTTATTCCAGGCATCGCTGCCCAGTTTGTTTACCTTGGGTATGGTGCCTTCCTTGCCGGTGTACTTGGATATTTTGTGCAGTGAATTGATGTTCACATACAGGATATCGCTGTCCTTATAGAGAATGCGCACGGCTTCCTGGAGCTTGCCATTCACATCTATTTTCTGTAACCCGCTGTAGGTACCCACACCATGGTCTATGTGGGTAACATAGTCTCCTGGTTGTAATTCCCGGAGGGTACGTAAGGTGAGGGCTTTATTTTTATTGTAGGCCTGCTTTACCTTGTACTTGTGGTACCGCTGAAATATCTGGTGATCGGTATAGCAAACTACTTTAAGGTCTTCTTCTATAAAACCCTGGTGAATGGAGGTTGGGACGGGGGTGAACTGGATCTCGGCCTTCAGGTCTTCGAAAATACTGTTGAGCCTTTCCAGTTGCCGTGGGTTCTCTGCAAAAAGATAAAGACCAAAACCTTTGGCGGCCCATTGTTTGAGGTCCCTGATCAGCATATCAAACTGGCGGTTGAAGGCCGGCTGATCTTTGGTATTGAAAAGTATGGTGAAAGCCTCGTCCCCGTTAAAGAAGGGGAAGGTAGACTCGTGACCAAACTCTATGAGGTGACGCTTTTGTAATTGTAATTCCAGCATATCGGCTGGCACAAAGTCGTCGGTCTTAATATTGACTTTTACTAACCTTGTTTCTTCTTCGTCATCCTGAAACTTATTCCTGGCGTCCCTGCCCTTGGCGGTGGCTGCTGCGCTTGCAGCGGCTGCGGCTGCTGCGGCATCCTGCTGGAGGTTGAGGAAGAGGCCAAGGTCTTCTTCCTGGGTAATGAGCTTTTCTTTGGTGAGTGCCCAATCCTGCATCCATACGATGGTATTATCGGGCAGGAAGTCGAACAGGGATGTTTTCTCATCGCTGTCGAATTGGGTCTCCACGTTGGGAATAATGGTTACGGAAAGTAGCTTCCGCTCGCTTAACTGTGTTTCCGGATCAAAGATGCGGATAGAGTCTACATCATTACCGAAGAGCTCTACGCGGTAGGGCTTTTCATTGCCAAAAGAATAGATATCGAGGATGCCGCCCCGCAGTGCAAACTGACCGGGTTCGTACACAAAATCGGTGCGTTGGAAACCGTAGCCTACCATTTGTTCCATCAGGCCATCCACGTTGATGGAGTCGCCTGATTTGAGGTAGATGATATTGCCGGAGAGTGAATCGGGCAATACTACTTTTTCATACAATGCTTCGGGGTAGGTGACCAGCAAACCTGTACGGCTGCCTTTTCCTGCGGCCTGTGCGGCGAAGCGGGTGAGGGCTTCTGTGCGCAACATGACATGGGAGGAGTTGAGCAGCCGGAAGTTCTTCCTGTTCTTAAACGAAGAGGGGAAGAAATAGACATTGAGGGCGCTGGTAAGGTTCTCCAGTGAATTGTGGAGATAGGCAGCGGCTTCGGCATCTTCGCAGATCACTACATGATTTTGCTGACTGCAGGAAGGGTGCTGGAAAATGGTGCTGATAACAAAAGCTGATGCGCTTCCGCGGAGGTGGCTGCAGTAAATATGTTGTGGTTTGGCAAAAGAGAGCCTGTCCGCCAGTTGAAAAAGGCGGGGGTTATTCTTGTAAGTATCCAACAACGACTGCAAATTCATATCAACGGGCGCAAAGATACGAAAAAGCAGGGAGTGTACGAAGCGTGGAAGGAAGTGGGGTGGGAGGCGTCGGGGGCATAGGATGATGCGATCGATTAGGACAGCGGGATATTGCTAAATCATTATAGCAATTGATTGAAATCAAGGGAGTTGGGGCTTACGGTATAGTCGCCAGAAACCGAAAAATAGTAATGCACCAAAGTGGAAATAAAAATAATCTGATTGGTGCTGAAGCATAGAAAAATGGGCTACATTAGCACCCGACTCGATTGCTTGCCATTAAGGCACTTGCAGGAGCGGCTTCCCAGCTGCTCCTTTTTCTTTGTATCCTGTCTGGCCGCGGGCTGATAATAAGAGTGGTTTTTTGTATATTTAAGAAAACACATCCAATGTTACAACCCTGGCGTACTGGTAAGGTTATACGCATTACCGATGAAACGGCTAGCACTAAACGTTTCTGGATACAGGTGCCTGAACTGGAGTCTTTTGATTTTACGCCCGGCCAGTTTGTAACACTGGATCTGCCGATACACGAGAAGCCCAATAAGCGGTGGCGTAGTTATTCCATTGCCTCCTGGCCTGATGGAACGAATGTATTTGAACTGGTGATCGTGTTGCTGGAAGGTGGTGCCGGTACGCACTATCTGTTCAATGAAATAAAGGAGGGATCTGAACTGACGCTGCGTGGTCCGCAGGGTGTATTTGTATTGCCGGATCCGGTAGACCGGGATCTTTTCTTCATATGTACGGGAACAGGGGTGGCTCCTTTTCGCTCGATGAGCTATCATATCCTGAATCAACAAGTGCCGCACCAAACGATCTACCTGGTTTTTGGTTGCCGGAAGTTTGGTGATGCGTTGTATGGAGCCGAGTTGAGGGACCTGGAAACGAAGGTGTCCAGTTTCCGGTATATTCCTACTTTCTCGCGTGAAGAACCGGGAGAACATTGTACAGGGTATGTACATAAGGTATATGAAAGTATCTGCACTGAAAACAAACTTCCTTCTGCGGAGAACCCGGATTTGCTGGTGCCCAAGCCGGCTTATTTCTATTTATGCGGGTGGAAAGATATGATCGATGAGGCCAAGCAGCGCATACAGGGGCTGGGCTATGATAAAAAATCGATACACCAGGAGTTGTATGGCTAGTAAATGATTGCGGGGGTAGTACCGGTCATGGATAATATACATGATTACCTATTGTGAAACAGGTATTCGTGGGAGCCCGTAAGATATAAGAGGTATTAGTGCTGCGTTCCGCTTCCGGTTTGTTGAGCAATTTTCCGCTTGGAAATATCCTGCAGCTTGGAACTACCGGCATCATCCTTAGTGGTCATAGGAATAACCGGGATGTGCAATTCCTTTAGCTTTTGTTCAATAATGGCTTTTTCTTTTTGGAGATCAAGGATGTCAGCGTGGTTGCTGAGCATTTCATTTTCTAACTCCAGCACTTTCTTTTTCAGTTTCTTGATCTGGGCTCTTTTAATGATAAGGCCTGTCAGGAAGGCTACTAGAATGATACCGCCAAACAGGTAAATGTTCACAGGAATAATGATTGCAAGCATAGATAGCTTTTAAGGGTAAAGAACCTCTGGTTTTGAAATGCCAGCATTCCTTTATAGGGGCACTTACCTTTTGATACACAGGCACAATTGACCTATGTCAAAAAGGCAGACATCCTATAACGGATAGCCAGTTAAATTATTATCAGTCTACTAATCAAATGTGCCTAACGTGGGTTGGGGTTTTCAAAAGGACTTGATGATCTAAAAAGGAGGAGGTCTTTCAGGAATTAACTTTTAAGCCAAGTTGCAACTCAAATGTATAATTAATTAATCTGTTTTTGAACTATTTCCATGATTTTATTTAGCGGGATACGTTCCTGCTGCATAGTATCGCGGTAACGGATAGTGACGGTATTGTCTTCCTTCGTTTGGTGGTCTACTGTTACGCAAAAGGGGGTACCAAGGGCGTCCATGCGGCGGTAACGCTTGCCAATGGTATCTTTCTCTTCATAAAAGCAGTAAAACTGTGATTTACACTCATCCATGATCTGCCTGGCGATCTCCGGTAATCCGTCTTTCTTGGTAAGAGGGAGTATTGCCAGCTTTATGGGCGCCAGTTTGGGCGGGAATTTCAGTACCACCCGGCTATCCTGTTTTTCTGGCGTACTCAGGTCTTCCTCGGTATATGCTTCGCTCAGGATCAGCAATATGGTCCTGTCCAGGCCGATAGAAGTCTCGATCACATAAGGAATATAGTTCTGGTTGATCTCAGTATCAAAGTATTGCAGCTTCTTTTTGCTGAATTTCTGGTGCTGGCTAAGGTCAAAATCACCCCGGGAGTGAATACCTTCTACTTCTTTAAAACCAATGGGGAACTCATATTCAATATCACAGGCAGCTTTGGCATAATGCGCCAGCTTTACGTGGTCGTGGTAGCGGTATTTTTCTGGTGATATACCCAGGCTGAGGTGCCATTTCAGGCGCTCTTCCTTCCAGTAGGCATACCATTGGTCTTCTGTGCCAGGGCGGATAAAGAACTGCATTTCCATCTGTTCAAACTCGCGCATACGGAACACGAACTGGCGGGCTACGATCTCATTACGGAAAGCCTTACCTACCTGTGCAATACCAAAAGGTATCTTCATACGGCCGGTTTTCTGCACATTGAGGAAGTTGACAAAGATTCCCTGGGCGGTTTCGGGTCGCAGGTAGATCTCATTGGCGTCTTCTGCCACGCTGCCCAGCTGGGTAGAGAACATGAGGTTGAACTGGCGTACTTCGGTCCAGTTGGAAGTGCCGCTAATGGAGCATTTTATCTTGTTGTCTTCTATGAGGAGTTTGAGTCCGGCCATATCATCTTTGGCCAGGAGGGCTTCCATGGCAGCGATCAGGGCGTCGGCTTCTTCTTTCTTTCCTTCTTTTTCCAGGGCTTCGGCATGGCCTTCTATGAGGTGGTCAACGCGGTAGCGTTTCTTGCTATCCTTGTTGTCGATCATAGGATCGCTGAAATTGTCTACGTGGCCGCTGGCTTTCCAGGTGGTGGGGTGCATGAAAATGGCTGCATCAATACCTACAATGTTCTCATGCATTTGTGTCATGCTCTTCCACCAATAGTCGCGGATATTTTTCTTCAGCTCACTGCCCCACTGGCCATAATCGTATACGGCGCTCAATCCATCATAGATCTCGCTGGAAGGGAAAATAAAGCCGTACTCTTTACAATGCGAAATGATCGCCTGAAACTTGTTGGTATCTGTTGCCATGGCGGCAAAGATAAGCCCGGGTAATATTATCTGTCTCAATGGCTTAAAAAAATATAAAGCTTGCAATTTTTTCGCACCTGTGGATGACTTTGGCGGGCAAATAGCTGGTTTCCAAAGGCGGATACTTGAAATTATTCAGCTATTGCGGGAACTGGTCCCCGCTAGTATATTTATAGCATCTAAATCCACCCCATGACAAACGTTGAAACGATCCGACTTGAAATTGACAAGCAAATTGCTGCGGGCTTTACGGCTGATGAGATCAGGAGTAACCTGCTTTCGCAGCAACATCACCCCGACGATGTGACAGCTGCCTTCAAACAGACCAATGTAGCGGCCAGGGCCAAATCCTCTTCCGGCATTGGGGTAGCCTCGGTACTGATCTCGATTTATTTTATTTTTAGCGGCATCATGAAAATGAGCAAGTATCCTTCCGGTAGTATCTCTTATACTTTTGGTATAGTGATGCTGGTGGTGGGTATTGGTGGATTGATCTATAAATTGGTAGAAATATCCAGGCGCTAAAAAGCTCTGTACATATCGTCTCAAAAAAGAGACCCTGCCGGAGTGCTCAGGTGTGAGTTACTGCGGCAGGGTTATGCTTTGGATGATGTTTATTTCAGCTTATCATTATTAATATGCCGGTCGGCATCGCGGACATTCTTTTTCTCGAAATTCTTTTGCAGGGCATCGGTGAGGTTGACGCCGGTTTGATTGGCCAGGCAAATGAGGACCCACAATACATCGGCCATTTCATCGGCAATATTCTTATTCTTATCGCTTTCCTTAAATGACTGCTCGCCATAAGTGCGTACCAGTAGTCGGGAGAGTTCGCCCACTTCCTCTACTAGGATACCCAGGTTGGTGAGCTCATTAAAATAACGCACTCCCACGGTTTTGATCCATTGGTCTACCTGTTGCTGGGCCTCGTTCAATGTTATTTCCATATTACAGATTTTACTATTTTTTGCAGGCAGGGTTACTATTCCTTGTTTTTGGTATCAATGACGATCGTTACGGGGCCATCATTGAGAAGGCTCACTTTCATATCGGCTCCAAATTCGCCGGTGCCAATGGGTTTGCCCAGGTCCTTTTCCAGCTGGGCCACCATTTTTTCATACAGGGGAATGGCCACCTCGGGTTTGCTGGCGCGGATATAGGAGGGGCGGTTGCCTTTTTTGGTGGCTGCATGGAGGGTAAACTGGCTTACGAGTATGATATCGCCGCCATTTTCTTTTACGGATACGTTCATCACTCCCTGCTCATCATTAAAAATGCGGAGGTTGACGATCTTGTTGCTAAGCCATTCTATGTCTTCGGAGGTATCGGCATCCTCCATTCCTACCAATACCAACAAACCATTTCCAATGGACGCGCGTATTATAGTATGGATAGTGACACTGGCCTGGCTGACGCGTTGTATAACTGCCCGCATAATTGTAGGTTAGTGTGTAAATTTATAGGAAGATTGGTCAACCGGCAAATGCCTGTGTATTATGAATAAGATCGATATAACAAAGGAAATTCTCTTCAGGACCGCCCGCAGTGGCGGTAAAGGGGGGCAAAACGTGAATAAGGTAGAATCGATGGTGGAAGGTTATTTCAACATTGGTAACTCATTGGCGCTGAATGAAGAGCAAAAGGAAATCTTGTACAGGAAGTTGGCGTCAAAAGTAAATTCGGAAGGATTTTTGCAAGTGAAGAGCCAGGTGCACCGGTCGCAACTGGAAAACAAAGGGGAAGTGGTAGAAAAGATGCATGTTTTGATAGAGCAGGCGCTGAAAAAGGAGAAAAAACGTGTAGCTACCAAGCCTTCCAAAGCTTCCCGGGAAAAGCGGCTGGAGTCCAAAAAGAAGCAGTCGGGCAATAAACAAAACCGGCAAAAGATCCGTCCTATTGATCATTAACCTAAACCCGTGTTCATGCAAGTGCGTCTACAATTCCCAGCCATGCTTACTAAAATAATGATCCTTGCTATTCTTTTGGCAGGCGTTATTTCCTGTCAGAAGGAATTGAAATTCGATCCGGTAGATGAGCCGGATCACAATATAGTGCTGCGTTTTAAGCCGGTGGTGCAATTCGATTCGGTGGAGATGAAGTTTGACACGGTTACTTACAAGAACTTCTTCAAAGAAGCCTTTACAGTTAAGGCGTTTAAGTTTTACATCCATGGTATTGAATTCATCAATACGGATTCTAATAAGACCTATCCGATAGGGAATGAAAAGTACTTCCTGGTTGACTTTGCCGATTCGAACTCCATCAAACTGAAGCTGACGGTATTACCGTACAAATACAACCGCATTGCCTTTACGCTGGGTGTTGACAGCGCCCTGAATGTTAGCGGTGCCCAAACGGATGCGCTCGATCCTGCCAAGGGGATGTTCTGGACCTGGAATACGGGTTATATCATGGCCAAACTGGAAGGCACATCACCGGTTTCTACGGCACCTTCGAAGATGTTTGAATACCATATCGGAGGCTTTAAACAGGCAGAAAGCGTGATAAAAAGGGTAACTTTATTGTTCCCGTTTGGTGAGAATGTAGATATGAAATCGGGTAAGACCACGGAGATCAATGTAACGGCCGACGCATACGACTGGTTCAACAGTCCGCATGATATCAAGATAAGCGCCAATGCTGCGGTGATGACGCCGGGCGTATTGGCGCAGCAGATAGCGGAGAACTATTCTAAAATGTTTACGGTGGTAGAGATCATTAATGACTAACTGTGACCATAAGATGGACTATACGTATTGCCCTTTTTCTGATACTGGGAACGGTATGGATACAGGCATGTAAGAAGTCGAATGGTGGCAGCAATGGTCCTACACCTATTTCCTTTCAGATCCCTGCCGGATTTCCCGCACCCCAATATGCATTTACTTCCAATCCACTAACAGCGGAAGGATTTGAACTGGGCAGGAAACTGTTTTATGATGGCCGCCTTTCGAAGGATGGCAATTTTCCCTGTGCTTCCTGTCACCAGCAATTTGCAGCTTTTGCTACTTATGACCACAACCTGAGTCATGGGTTTGATAACCAGTTTACGTTGCGCAATGCGCCGCCCTTGTTCAATGTGGTGTGGCAGAAACAAACGCACTGGGATGGGGGTATTAATAACCTGGAAGTGCAGCCCCTGGCGCCGCTTACGGCACCCAATGAAATGGCGGAAGACATCAATAACGTGATCAGCAAACTGAACCAGGATGCTACTTATAAGCAATTATTCAAAGCGGCTTATGGTGATGAAACGATCAATAGTCAGCGGATGCTGCTGGCGCTCACGCAGTTTGTAGGATCGCTGGTGTCGGCTGACTCAAAGTATGACCGGGTGAAGAAAGGCACGGCGAGTTTTACGCCGCAGGAGCAATTGGGGTATACGCTTTTCCAGGCCAAATGTACCAGCTGTCATACAGAGCCGCTGTTTACAGACAACAGTTTTCGCAATACGGGCCTGGCTGTAGATCCTACGATCAATGACAAAGGCCGGATGCGCATCACGAATAACCGTGCGGACTCTCTCAAATTCAAAGTGCCCAGCCTGCGCAATGTGGCGGTTACTTTCCCTTATGGTCATGATGGGCGCTTTATTTCGATCAACCAGGCATTGGAGCATTACAACAGTGGGGTACAGGTAAGTGCTACGGTAGATCCGCTGGTAAAGAATGGTATTCCGCTCAGTGCAAACGATAAGGTTTACCTGCAGTTGTTCCTGCGTACGTTAACAGATTCTGTATTTATTAAAGATCCGCGGTTTGGGCCGCCGGAGTAAAGATGGCGGTGGTGAATCGGCAGTCGGCAATCGACAATCCTTTGCTTTGTTCACTCAAGATTCATGGCGCTCCATACATAATTCAATCAATACGCTATTCGTGCCTTTGGGGTGCAGGAAGCAGATGAGTTTATTATCGGCGCCGGCTTTGGGCGTTTCGTTGAGCAATACAAATCCTTCAGCCTGCAGTCTTTTCATTTCGGCTTCAATATCGGCTACTTCGAAAGCAATGTGGTGGATGCCTTCGCCTTTCTTTTCTATGAACCTGGCAATGACGCCCTGGGAATCGGTACTTTCCAGCAATTCTATCTTGGTGTCGCCCTGGCGGAAGAAGGCGGTGGTGACCTGTTCGCTGTTGACGGCTTCGGTTTTATAGCATTCGGTATTCAGCAGCTTTTCAAACAGGGGGATGGACTGTGTGAGGTCTTTCACGGCAATGCCGATGTGTTCTACTTTAAGCATAGGTTCATTTGAAGTAAGTCAAAGATACCGGCTAAAGGTCGAAAAGGGCGATAAAACCCGGTTGGGAGTAATAAAACCAATTCAGGTAAATTTGTGTTAGATAATTATATGTCCAACCTTCCCATATACCTTGATTATAATGCTACCACGCCCTGCGATCCGCAGGTAGTGGAAACGATGCTGCCGTATTTTACCACGCAATTTGGCAATGCGGCCAGCCGACAGCATGCACTGGGCTGGCAGGCAGAGGAAGCGGTGGATTATGCCCGCCAGCAGGTAGCAGCCCTGGTAGGGGCCGATGCTACAGAGATCATCTTTACCTCGGGGGCTACAGAAAGCAATAACCTGGCGCTGAAGGGGGCGGTGGAAATGTATGCCGGGAAGGGCAACCATATTATCACCTGCGTTACGGAACACAAGGCGGTACTGGATGCCTGCAAGCATTTGGAAAAGCAAGGGGTGGCTGTCACTTACCTGCCGGTGGATGAAAAGGGGTTGATCGACCTTGGACAACTGGAAGCGGCTATCCTTCCTGCTACCATCCTTATCGCCATCATGTATGCCAATAATGAAACGGGGGTAATCCAACCGGTGCAGGCTATTGGCCGGATTGCCAAACAACACAACGTATTGTTTTTTACTGATGCTACGCAGGCGGTAGGCAAAATACCGGTGCAGGTGATGACAGATGAAATCGACATCATGAGTTTTTCTGCCCATAAACTATATGGCCCCAAAGGGGTAGGTGCTTTGTATGTACGCCGCAAGAATCCCCGGGTGCGGCTGACGGCGCAAATAGATGGCGGTGGTCATGAACGTGGATTGCGCAGCGGCACGCTCAATGTGCCAGGCATTGCCGGATTGGGCAAGGCGGCAGAGCTGTGCCGGCTGCAACTGGCAGCAGAAGGCCAGCGATTGAGCCAACTGCGCGACAAACTGGAAGGGGCATTATTAGAACTGGGCGGGGTATCTGTCAATGGTGACCGTGAGCACCGCTTGCCCCATGTTACGAACCTCGCTTTTCAATATATAGAAGGCAATGCCCTGATGCTCGGCTTCAACAAGCATATAGCCGTGGCTACGGGCTCTGCCTGTACTTCTGCGTCCATGGAGCCCAGCTTTGTACTCAAAGCACTGGGACTGGCCGATGAGTTGGCCCGCAGCTCCCTGCGCTTCAGCCTGGGGCGCTTTACCACAGAAGAAGAGATCGATTACACGATCCAAAAAGTATCTGAAACGGTGCAAACCCTCCGCAAGCTGCACCCACTTAATTCCTGATAACAGCAACAGCCCGGTTCCGGTGCTTTGGGTTGGAAATCGACCCAAACAGGCACCTGTATAATTATTTTAGTCTACTGGAAGAGCCACCGGAAGGCCGTTTCCCCAGTGATACTTGCACTGGAATAGCCTGGTAATTGCACTGATATAGCCTTGCCAGTGCAATTCGGACTATTTACGGGTAGTTGTATGCAGCAGTATAATAAGCTGATCCTCAGTATAATTACAGCATATTGGACGTTGATGCACAAAAAGCCAGTGCAATTACTACCCTTTTTGGAGGCGTGTTTTTAAGGCGCATTAAATTGAAAATCAGTAATAAATAAGGAGGAAGTGCGCGTCCGGGAGTAGTGTTTTGTACCTGTTTGGTAGGGAGATGTACCTGTTTGGGTAGGGGAATCTACCTGTCTTCTACGGAGCTGGGTCCCGATGGAGTCTCGATAAGGTCCCGATAAGGTCTCGAAAAGGTCTCGATAAGCTCTCTGTAATTTTAAGTGGGAAAACGATCTAAACGCAAAAACTCTCCGTGAGGAGAGCTTTGCTGCAGTAGGTTATGGTTATCTGTGTAAAATATTTATATGGCTAATCCGTTTATAATCACGGACAGTTAAACAATAGGTAGTGGATTTTTGAAAAGGGAGAAAGCGAATTTAGGGAAATCCTTTGTTCATTCCTCACTATCGTTGACATTTCTTTTATATACCCATAATCCCTTATTTTCGTACGCATGTGGCCTGTTTGTAAAAAAGAGTTTCGTCAGTTCTTCAGCAGCCTGACAGGGTATATTGCCATTGTGGTATTTCTCCTTTTGAATGGATTGTTCCTTTTTGTATTTCCAGATACCAATATCCTTGATTTTGGTTATGCTACACTTGATAAATTTTTCGAATTAGCGCCCTGGATATTGTTGTTGCTGATACCTGCCATTACCATGCGCAGCTTTGCCGATGAGTTTAAAGGGGGCACTTTTGAGATCTTACAGACGAAACCGCTCAGCCGCTGGCAGGTGGTAGGGGGCAAATATTTTGGCTCACTGCTGGTAGTGCTCATTGCCTTGCTGCCTACGCTCATTTATATCTTCACCATCCTCCAATTATCAGAAACGGGTAGTATTGACACCGGGGCCATAATGGGGTCCTATATCGGCCTTATTTTCCTGGTAGGGGCATTTGTGGCCATTGGCATCTGCTGCAGCAGTTTTACCAACAATGCGGTGGTGGCCTTTATCGTCAGCGCTTTTATGTGTTTTATCCTTTATAGTGGTTTTAATGCCATTAGCCGTATTCCCGCGCTTCAGGCCGGGGCTGATTATTATGTAGAAATGGCGGGCATCGACTTCCATTACCGCAGCGTAAGCCGTGGGGTGGTGGACAGCCGGGATATAATTTATTTTCTAAGTATAATTGGCTTCTTTTTGGTGTTTACAGGCAGGAATTTATTGAAACGATAATGAAAAAACTATTTGCTTCAAAATATTGGTGGGTCCCGGTGTTGATCGTGCTGGTGGGTATTAATTACCTCGCCTCGCAGGCCCACTTTCGCATTGATCTCACGCAGGAAAAACGGTACACGCTTTCGGCTCCCACTAAAAAGATGTTGCGGGAACTGGGCGACCAGGTAACTGTTACGGTATTGCTGGATGGTGAAATGCCAGCCGGTTTCAAAAGGCTGGCCAACAGCGCCCGGGAATTGTTGCAGGAGTTTAAGGAAACGGGAAAAGCGAATGTTCAATTCAGGTTTCAACGGCCAGGGGTAGATCCGGCCGATTCTACCAGCGCCTTTTCCATGGATTCGCTGATGCGTATGGGCCTGAAACCGACCAATGTGCGGGTAAAAGCCAAAGAGGGAGAGGGGGAAGAACAGCGTTATCTCTTTCCGGGTGCACTGGTGAGTTATCACGACCGGGTAATACCGGTTGATTTTCTCCAAAGTACAAAAGCTACGGACGGCGATCCGTTCAGTACGCTGAACAATGCAGAAGCATTGCTGGAATTCAAACTGGCGCATGCCATTCAAAAGATAACGGCTGAAACGGTGCCTGCCGTGGGCTACCTGTTGGGTAATGGGGAACCTTTAACTTATAATGTATATGACCTTGTAGAACGCACCCTCAAGCTCAATTACGGTTTTGGGTTTGTGCCCATTGACAGTGTGAACGTGATCCCGCAGGAGTTCAATGCGCTGGTGATCATGAAGCCCACGATACGATTTACAGAAGCGCAGAAGCTTAAATTAGACCAATACATTATGCATGGCGGAAAAGTGATCTGGCTGATCGATAAACTGGATGCCAGCCTGGACAGCCTGATGCGTAAAAAGAGTGATTTTGTAGCTTTTGACTTTGGGCTGAACCTCGACGACCTGTTGTTCCGGTACGGGGTACGCATCAATCCCGACCTGGTACAGGACCTGCAGTGTGACCGGCTGCCGCTGGTAGTAGGTAATATGGGTGATAAACCGCAGATGGAACTGCAATCCTGGCCCTATTTCCCTTTGCTGGCCTCTTACAGTGGTCACCCCATTGCAAAGAATATGGACCTGGTGTTGTCTATGTTTCCCAATTCAATCGATACGGTCAAAGCGACGGGGGTGCATAAAACGGTGCTGCTGGCCAGTTCGGCCAATTCGCGATCGCTGAGTACGCCTGCCATTGTATCGCTCAACAGTCTGAAGACGGAAGAGGATGTAAAAACGTTCAATAAGGTCAATATACCGGTGGCTGTGCTACTGGAAGGAAAGTTCTCTTCCCTGTTTACCAACCGGCTGTCGCAGGCTTCTATGGACACGCTGGCGGGGCTATACAAGCAGCCTTTCCGGGCAGCGCCTGTACAGGACAATAAAATGATCGTTATAGCGGATGGCGATATTGCTTCGAATATAGTGACGCAAACCCAGGGGCCGCTGGCCATGGGGTACAACCAGTTTACCAATTATCAATACGCCAATAAAGATTTTATCCTCAATTGTATTGAATACCTCGTGAATCCCTCCGGTATTTTAGAAACAAGGGCTAAGGATTATACGCTACGCCTCCTGGACCCCGGAAAAGTAGAGGCGGAAAAGACCCAATGGCAGCTGATCAACATTGCGGTACCGGTTTTGCTGGTAATAGCCTTTGGGTTTGTATACCAGGCACTAAGAAAGCGGAAATACCAGTAGCCCCCTATCTTTGCTGCCATTAATTGATAAGCATGACAAGGGATCAGATCACTTACCTGGTTTTTGGGATCGTACTCGTATTGGCTATTGTCATAGACCTGGGTCTTTTCAGTAAGCGTTCTACGCATGTATCGCTTAAGAAGGCTTTCTGGGTAAGTGTGTTTTGGGTGGCGCTGGGCTTGAGCTTTGGCGTTTTTATCTGGTTTGAGCTGGGCAAGGATATGGCGCTGGAATATGTAAGCGCTTACCTCATGGAGAAAAGCCTGAGTATTGATAACATCTTCGTGTTTATTCTGCTATTTAATTTCTTCTATGTAAAAGAGGATTACTATGCCCGGGTATTGCTTATTGGTATCCTGATGGCCATCGTGTTCAGGGTGCTGTTCATTACAGTGGGAGTAGGGCTGGTAAATCAGTTTCATTGGATATTGTACATCTTCGGCGCCTTCCTGATCTGGACGGGTTATAAAATGTTTACGCATGACAATAAGGTAGATTATAATCCGGCAGATAGTCCGGTGTACAGATGGCTGCGAAAGATCCTACCCATTACGATGGAGGATCATGGTGGCCGCTATATCGTAAAGGTGGATGGCAAACGGGTCTATACTTCGCTTTTTGTAGTGGTGATCATGCTGGCTACTACGGATATTGTATTTGCGGTAGACTCGATCCCTGCAGTAATGGGTATATCTACGCACATCCTGGTGATCTATACCAGTAATATATTTGCTATCCTGGGCCTTCGCTCGCTTTTCTTTTTACTGAAGGGCGCGGTAGATAAGTTCAGTCACCTGCAACAGGGTATTGCTTTTGTGCTCATTTTTATTGGCCTGAAGATGCTGGTTGAGATCTTCCATATCAAGGTGCCAGTATATGTATCGCTGCTGGTGATATTGGTAAGTATCGCAGCTTCGATGGTGTACTCGGTAGCTGCGGCCAACCGGGCAAAAAATGACAATCATGATGCAGGGCATAACAGGGATCTACACTAACATGAAGTATTATATTGAAGATATTGCTCCAATCGTTAAAGGCACACTGCTACAGCAGCAGAAGAATGTCTTTATTGAACATCTGTTGACAGATAGCCGGAAGTTGATCTTTCCTGCTACCTCTTTGTTCTTTGCCATCAAAGGCCCCCGGCGTGATGGTCATGGTTTTCTGGAGGCGCTGTATGAAAAGGGGGTGAGGAATTTTGTGGTGAGTGATGTGGTGGAGGTAACCAATATACCGGAGGCCAATATCATACAGGTGAAGGACGTGCTGCAGGCTTTGCAATTACTGGCAGCACATCACCGCAAGCAGTTTTCTATTCCGGTGATCGGTATTACGGGCAGCAATGGTAAAACGATCGTGAAAGAATGGCTGAACCAGCTGCTGGATGATCAATACACGATCATCCGCAGCCCACGCAGCTACAACTCACAAATAGGCGTGCCGCTGAGTGTATGGCCCATGAATGAAACGCATGAGCTGGGTATTTTTGAGGCCGGCATCTCGCAAAGCGGAGAGATGGAACGGCTGCAAAAGATCATTCAGCCAACGATTGGCATCTTTACGAATATCGGAGAGGCGCATAGTGAAGGGTTTCTAAACCTGCGGCAGAAGGTGAATGAGAAGCTGCGGCTGTTTACGCATGTAAAGACAATGGTCTATTGTAAGGATGCGCCGGAGATCAATGAGGGGGTAGCCACGCTATGGCAGCAATTCAACAAAGGCGGCAAAGGCAGTTTTGATATATTCAACTGGAGTACGGTTACGGAAGCTACGCTGCAGGTGCTCACCATTTATAAGGAAGGTGGTACTACCCTGATCACGGCCTTGTACAAAGAGCAAACGATTGGTATTACGATCCCTTTTACGGATGATGCTTCTGTGGAGAATGCCATTCATTGCTGGTGTGTGCTGTTGCAGCTGGAAGTAAAACCCCGCATCATTGCGCAAAAAATGCTGCAACTGGCACCAGTGGCCATGCGGCTGGAATTGAAGAAGGGGGTCAACAATTGTTCTATCATCAATGACAGTTATAGTGCGGACCTCAGCTCTTTCAATATTGCGCTGGACTTTTTGTCGCAGCAGCGGCAGCATGTGAGAAAGACGGTGATCCTGTCGGACATCCTGCAAAGCGGGCGCAATGAAAAGGAATTGTACAAGGAAGTGGCGCAGGCGCTGTCGCAGCGCGGGGTGAGCCGGTTGATCGGCATTGGTGAAAAGATGATCCTGCACCAGGGTATTTTCCGGCTGGCGCCTATTCCTGAACTGGCGTTTTATCCCTCGGTAGAATCCTTTAAACATGATTTTCATCACCTCGTTTTTCGCGATGAGACGATCCTGCTGAAAGGGGCCCGGGTATTTGAACTGGAACAAATTGACCGGCTGCTTGAACAAAAGGTGCATCAAACGGTATTGGAAATAGACCTGAATGCATTGGCGCATAACCTGCGTCAATACCAGCAATTGCTGAAACCTGCCACTAAACTGATGGCGATGGTGAAAGCTTTTTCCTATGGCAGCGGCAGCTATGAAATAGCCAATGCCTTACAATTTCATAAGGTAGATTACCTGGCGGTAGCTTATGCGGATGAAGGGGTGGAATTGCGCAGGGGAGGCATCAACCTGCCCATCATGGTGATGAATGCGGATGAAACGACCTTTGATGTACTGGTGCAATATAACCTGGAACCCGATCTGTATTCGCCGGGTCTCCTGCAGGCGTTTGAAGCATTCCTGAAAGGGGAGGGTATACGTCAGTTTCCGGTGCATATTGAGTTGGAGACGGGTATGAACCGGTTAGGTTTTTCGCCGGCAGAATTGCCGGTATTGCTGGAAGCGCTGAAGGGAGATACGTTTACGGTGAAAAGTGTATTCAGTCACCTGGCGGCCAGTGAAGAAAAGCAACATGATGCCTTTACGGAGCAGCAGGCGGCTATATTTCATACGATGGTGAAGCAATTGCAGGCGGTGATCGCCTATCCGTTCCTGCGGCATATTGACAATACAGCAGGCATTGCCCGGCATCCGGACCTTCAGTTGGATATGGTGCGGCTGGGTATTGGGCTGTATGGCATTGACAGCGGGAATACGCATAAGCTTGAATTGAAAGAAGTGTCTACGCTTATTGCCACCATTGCCCAGATCAAGCATTTGAAAGCGGGGGAAACGGTGAGTTATGGCCGTAAGGGTGTAGTGAGCCGGAATACCACGGTAGCGACGGTACGTATCGGTTATGCAGACGGGTATCCGCGCAACCTCAGTAATGGGATCGGTAAAATGTGGGTGAAAGGAATGCTGGCGCCGGTAATTGGAACGGTATGTATGGATATGGTAATGATTGATATTACGGATATTCCGCATGTGCAGGAGGGTGATGAGGTGGTGTTGTTTGGAAGGGAACTGCCTGTAAGCCAGGTAGCGCACTGGGCGCAAACGATCCCTTATGAAATGCTGACGGGTATCTCACAGCGGGTAAAAAGGGTGTATTTTGAGGAGTAAAAACGTCCTTTTTTGGCTAGGGAACTCCAGGGCGAATGCATTATCTTTGAAAACTAAAAATTTTTGTACGGTGAAGAGCAGAACGGTCGCTTTAATAATTATAGGTATCATAGCTGTGGACCAGATATTGAAGATCTGGGTAAAGACCTCTATGAATTATGGTGAGCAAATACCACTGCTTGGCAGATGGTTCCGCCTTTTCTTCATTGAGAACGAAGGCATGGCCTGGGGCTGGAAGTTTGGTGGCGAATGGGGCAAGCTGGCGCTTACCTTGTTCAGGCTGGTAGCCGTAGTTTTTGGCGTGTTTTACATCCGTAGCATTGTACGCAAAAAATATCACCGTGGGTTTATTATCTGTGTGGCGATGATCTTTGCCGGCGCCCTGGGCAACCTGCTCGACAGTATGTTCTATGGCATGATTTTTTCGGAGAGTGTAGATGGAAGCAAGCTTGCTACCATGTTCCCTCCTGGCGGAGGTTATGCTAGTTTTTTACATGGCAGGGTTGTGGATATGCTCTATGTACCCATCATTGAAAACAAAACACTGCCTACCTGGATTCCTTTCTGGGGCGGTGAAAGATTTACGTTTTTTTCTCCCATATTTAATATAGCTGATGCATCTATTTCAGTAGGTGTTATTGTCATACTTTTGTTTCAGCGTCGCTTCTTTAAAAAACATCCCCACGAAGAACCACGATCCACTGTGGAAACCAACTCTCCGGTCAATGATACCGTACAGGTATTATAAATAGGTTCAAGACAGGCAATTTCAGATAGCTGCATGTTATTTCCGGCAATGCAAGGGGAAGACGTTCGTATGTAGGATATCTCTGGCCGGGTGTCAATGGTCTTTTATTGACTATTAAACCCGTGGATATGAATCAAATACAACGAATTGGATTGTTACTGGCTGTAGTGGCCGGTGTGGTGGTGTCTTCCTGCAAGAAAGAGAAAAGCCTGGAAAATGGTGGTAGCGGCCCCCTGGGGCCGGAAGCCTGGGAGTTTAAAGAAGGCGCCACTTTCAAAGGTCCCATAGACACGGCTTATTACAGTTCACTGGGCGGCGTTACCTCCCTCGTGCTGGAAGGTGTTTCGACTGACCAGAAAGATGATTTTTACCTGGAGATCATTGGCGCCAATCTCACCGCCGGTACTTATAGCACACCCACGGTCGTTTTTGAATATTATTCCAACGGCACGCTCCTGTACAACAATGATCCCGTGGCCATCAATAAATTCTCTGTTACCATCACCAAAATTGACGCCTCGGGTGTTTCGGGCACCTTTTCCGGTGAGGTAAAGGATACGTCCGGGAATGTGAAGACCATTACAGATGGTAAGTTCAGCGGGAAATTTAATACGGTGCCCCCACCCCCTTCGGGCAGCGGGCAGCTGATGCTTTGGGCCCAGCAGGGTTGTTCCGGTACTCCCATGGTGGTGATCGTCAACGGACAAAAAGATACCATTACGACCTTCCAGCCATCCGCTCCCTCCTGTGGTACGGCGGGCACGGCCTTTTATACCCTGCCGGCCGGCGATTATACCTGGAAAGCTGTTTGTGCCGGTACTACAGATACGGTTTCGGGCAATGTATCGGTAACAGCCGGCAGCTGTACGGCGAAGGAGATCAATATGAATGCCGCTCCCGGTATAACTACCTGTAAGTTGAGCAACCTGGCCAGTTATGAGTTGGGCAACGGCGCCAGGATCAGTGCTATCACGAGCTTTTTTAATGCACAGAACCAGGTAACGAAAACACAGTTGCTGGACAGTTCTTCCCAAACGACCGGGACGCTGGAGAATGAATTTAATTTCACCTATACGGCTTCACGGATCAATGTGGATGCGAAGCAGTATTTCGACCTGGAGCCGGGTGGTCGTATCAACCAGTTCCATGGTTTTGCTGATCCAACGGTTGATACTTCGCTGGCAGTGATCATTACCTATACTTATGATGCCAATGGTTACCTGTCGAAAGCCTCATTGGCGCTGGATGTATTTCCTACGCAACCGGTATTTGTGTACACGTATACCTGGGCAGGGGGTAACCTGACCAAGGTGACCATCGACATTATCGGCGGAGAAAAATCGGTGATCGATTATCAATATGATCTTACGAAGGCTGCAAAAGGTTTCCTTTCCTTCCATACCAATCCGGAGATACTCCTGTTTCAGAATGCGATCAATTTTGGCAAGAACTCGGCGAATGTGCCCACCAAATCAACCTGGACAGATTATGATGACAAAGGGGCGGTCATTGGAGCGCCTGTTGTATCGAACTTCACCAATTATGTGTATGACATTAACGGTTATGTCAAGAGCTTCGATATAACCGGCGACGGATCAGTGTATGGGTCGGAGATCAGGCATGTACTTTCTTATAAATGTTTTTAGAACAGCCAGCTTCGAGCTGTGAGCTTCGAGCTGCGAGCATTTGTCGCGGATCAGGGCTCGAAGCTCGCAGCTCGTGGCTCGAAGCTGTTTTCGGCTAATTCTTTATCAGTCGCGTTGTGACGATCTGGTCATTCTTTTGTATCTGCATAATGTAAGCGCCTGGCAATACTTTTTCCAGGTTGGGAATGGACAGGGTATTAAAGCCTTTGTACACAGTAGCAGCCGTTTTTTTGATCACCCTGCCATAAGTATCCAGCAATGTAATGGTGATGGCTGTATTGTCGGGGGTCGTCATTTCAATATTGATCTGGTCCTTGAATGGGTTCACCACGGATCTTACTGCAAATTCCAGGTTTCCACCAGCCAATTGGATGATCCGGCTGTACTTACTGGTCTTTCCATCTGTGATACGGATACGGTAGTACCGTGTGGTGATCAATTCGCGGGGATCGGTAAAATGATAAGTATTGGTGCCCGGTAGATTGCCATCAACGGTACCGATCTTCGTAAAGTGTATCTTGTCTGTACTGCTCTCTATTTCATAGCTGGTGCCATTCGCTTCATTGAAGGCGGTCCACTGTAGCTGCGCCAGTTCATTGACCACCCTGCCGGAAAAGGCCTGGATATCGGCTTGCACCAATATGGTACAATTTTGTGTGGTCAATGTGATAATGGTGGTGGCCGCAAAAGAACAGCTATTATCATCCAGGTTACTGAGTGTGGAAGCGATCCGCACACGGTACTGGCTATTGTCTACTGCAGTAGTGGCAGGGAACGTAGGATAGGGGGCCTGGTATTCATATTCGCCGCCATTCAGTACAGGAGTTCCTATACCTCCCACGCCTGTATTACTCCAGGTGCTACCGCCATCGGTACTTTTCTCCCAACGCCAGTGGATGTAATTGGGAAAATAACAGCGGATATTGGCAAACATATCAATGGAATGACCCACGCAAACCTGTAAAGAAGGAGAGGGGCGCAGGTCGAGGTTGGGCGTACAGGTAGCCAGGGTCACATCATCGATGGCCCAGTCATTACCGCCACCACCGGCTGCATTGTTGCGGATGGTGATGGTAAAAGAAGTTTGGCCAGGGCCGGTCTGGTATACAAATCCTTTCTTCACCCATTGGCCGGTATACTTCAGGTTTCCACTGGTATAGTAATCGACTCCATCTACTGTAAAAGTGAGGTTGGGATTTACACCGGAAGAGTCGGGACCATTGAAACTGGGATTGGGGAAAAAGGTAGATCCCGATTGGCCGTAAGAACCATCGCCGGTAGAATCACAAGCGCAGTATTTACAGATATTTTTGAACCAGGCTGAAAATTCGTAGTAGGTATTGGGACATAAGCCGCCTACTGTTTGCTGGATGGCATTACTGTTGGCATAGGCAGCATTGACGGCCACAAAGTAACCGCCATTAGCGCCGGGCGCCACGGGCAAATTCCCTGCTAAAGGATCAGTTGCGCCGGTATGATCACCCATGATATCCCAGCGGGCGTGTACCCGGTTGGTAGCATTTGGTATAGGCGAATTGGGATTGGTATTGCCGGAGGGGCTCATGTTGTTGACAATAGAATAGCTGCCATCATTGGGTTGGCCAGCGGCCACGCTTTGAAAAAGGAATCCTGGTACGATGGCTGAGGTGGCCCTGTTTTGGGTATTGCCGGTACCAAAGGTGCCGCCATAATCAATCACTGCATTGGCGCCGATGGCATTGGCACATAAACCGGTGTTTTGTTTGAGGGCAATGGTGTAAGCATTACAGGGACTATTTACATTAGTACCATTGTTGCGGAAATAAAAAGAACCGCCATGTACATAGATGAAACTTCCATAGGTCATGGAAGGATTGACCCTGATGCGGAAGGAGGCTGAAATAATACAAACGCCTCCAAAAAAAGAGGGGCGTCCGGATGCATGGATCAATCCGCCATTGGGTGCTGACCAGGGTGTGGTATTGTTACAGGCGCCTCCAAGGTCAACGCCGGCATTAAAGGTGCTGCCCAGGTTGATGCGCAGGTAACCTGCTGGATCAAAATAAGCGGGGTCATCGCCGGGAGCGTCGGTATAAGCTTTGAATTCTAAACCTTCATTGGTGAGCATTTTTAAAGTGCCCGGAATATAGGTGGTATTGGCGGGAATGGTATCTACATAATGCGCACGGCTCACCGACCGGGCGTCGAAATTACCTACGGCGATGGTAGCGCGGATCTCTAAAGTATCTCCTGGTTCAATAGTACCTCCATTGAGTCCTTTGGTAATGTTAACATAGCTCTTACCTGTAAGTACCTTGGCTGTTTGTGCTGCCGAGGTGAGGAATAGCACTGATGAACATACGCAGATCAGTATTGGTTTTAAAAGTAAACTTGTCTTCATAAGGTTGGATTTGGGGGTACCTTGAGTACCATGGTTAAGCGTAAATATATAATATAGGTGTCAATGTTACAATCGTATATATACTAGTGCTGGCGCGGGTTTCAGCTATTGTTTTGCACGGAAAAAATTACCATTTTCGTAATGCCGAGATCAATAACCCGTTATACCAAAACCTATCCCGTGTATGAAAAACCTTATCCTGTTGCCAATAAGCTTTCTTATATTATTTTCTTTTTCCGCGTTTGCTCAAAATGAACCTTTTACACGTACTGTTTTAAATGAAAAGCCAGGTGCAGGCGGCTATCGGCTGGCCCATCCTTTTGATATAGTGTATGGGCCTGATGATCATCTGTATATCACTGAAAAAGTGGGTCGTATCCTGCGGGTGGATACGGGTACGGGAGTAAGGCAGATCATTTTAGATATACGTAGTAGCGTGGCCCTCAATATCACAAGAAACGGCCCTCCCGGGTATGCTGCCACCAGCATCGGGCAGAATGGCATGCTGGGTCTTGCCCTGCATCCGGGGTTTAGCAAGGGTACCGGACAAGATTCCATTTTTGTAGCCTATAGTTCTACTTCCAGTAATATCAGGATCGTTCGTTATAAGTACAATGGCGGAGCTAGTCCCTCGTTGACCAATCCTACTATTTTGATACAGGGCATTCCTGCCGGAGGAGATCACAGTACGGGCCGCCTGATCATTGGTGCGGATAATAAGCTTTATTATTCCTGTGGCGACCTGGGCAATAACCAGTTCAATAACCGGTGTACAGAGATCCGTTCTCAGAAGCTCCCTACGCAAACAGATATAGATAATGCTACTTATACATTGTATTCAGGTAAGATATTGCGACTCAACCTGGATGGGTCGATACCCAATGATAACCCATTGTGGAATGGTGTGCAGAGTCATATCTATACGATCGGGCACCGGAATCCGCAAGGACTGGTATGGGAGAAAAATCCTGCCAATGGCACCACATTTCCGGTATTGACACCTGGTGGTAAATTATTCAGTTCCGAACATGGGCCTAATACAGATGATGAGGTAAACAGTATTGAAAGTGGTCGTAATTACGGCTGGCCCTATATTGCCGGTGACACTGATGAAGTAAACTATCAATATGTGAACTGGTCTTCTACCAGTAATTGCACTATTAACTATGATGAGAACCCTTACCAGGTTCCTGCCGGCGCCGTGGTGACGCAGGAGAAAAATGCACCTGCCGATGTAAAAGCGAATTTCAGAAAGCCGCTCGTAAAAGCCTATACAGTTTGTACACCATTACCCGCTTCGCAATGTGAACTGGCCAACGGGTGGTTAAAATTCCCTACGATTGCACCTTCGAGTATTGAATATTATAACCTTAACAGCGGCAAGGGCATTCCTAACTGGTACCCTTCTTTGCTGGTGCCTACCCTGCGCACAGGAACACTTTTCCGCTACCGGCTCAATGCCGCAAAAGATATGATCATTGGAGATTCGATCCAATATTTCAAAACTGTCAACCGGTACAGGGATATAGCCCTGAGCCCGGATGGGAAAATTTACATTATTACAGATAGTATTGGTTCTACCTCGGGGCCCAGTGGCTCCAGTCAGACCAATATGACGAATAAGGGAGCCATCCTGGTATTTGAATATGCCGGCATCATCCTGCCTATCCGTGAACATCCTGAAAACCTTCCCCGTAAATATACTAGCAGCGTGTACCCCAATCCTGCCACCAGTTATATCCAGGTGGAAACGGAACCTGCTGTGCAGAAGCCTATCCGTTACCGGCTGATCGATATGAACGGTAAACTGATCCTGGATGAAAAAACAACCCGGAACAACTTTACTATTGAAACGGGTCGTTACAGAAGAGGGGTATATATCCTGAAATTGTTCAATGGGTATGGGTCAGAGATCAGGATGGATAAGATCATCTTGCAGTAATCCCTAAACAGTTACCCATTTCGTAAGCCGATTTCCTGATTCCGTAAGTGGGAGTAGGGGGTAGTATCTTCCTTTGCACGCATGAAAATTAAGCTACTCTCCACGATTTTATGTTGTACGTTTTTATTGATCTGCTCCCTGGCGCAGGCGCAGGGTGGCGGAACCCTGCATGGGAAGGTATATTCTTCGGATGGCCAGCCTGCAGAAGGTGTGTCTGTGGTACTGGTAGGTAAAAAGCACGCTACTACCACCAATACGCTGGGTGAATACAAAATTACCGGTATCGCTCCTGGCAATTATATCCTTCGGGTAAGTTCGGTAGAGCTGAAACCGGTAGAAAAGGAAATATCAATCAAAGAGAATGAAGTTGCGGAATATGATTTCAGGCTTACTGAGAACCACGCTTTCCTGGAAGAGATCGTGATAGCGGGCAGAAAAAATAAATTCTATTCCAAAGAAAGCCAGTCCGTGGCCAAGATGCCGCTGAGCCGGTTGGAAAATCCCCAGGTGTATACCTCTATCCCTAAAAACCTGTTGCGCGAGCAAATGGTGATCGATTTTGGCAGTGCGCTGCGCAATGCACCGGGTCTTTACAAAATACAAGGCAGTCGGGGTATCAATTCGGATGGCGCTTCTTTCTACTCACTGCGTGGCTTTCGTACAGAAGCTTCCATGGTAGATGGTGTGCCCGGACAAACGAATGGCGATTATGATCCGGCTTCCATTGAAAGGATCGAGGTATTGAAAGGGCCTTCTGCTACTTTGTTTGGCGGCGCTGTGACTTCCTTTGGCGGCATGGTGAATATCATTACCAAAAAGCCACTGGACACACTGGGTGGAGAGGTGTCTTATACTACAGGCAGCTTTAACCTCAACCGGGTGATGGCGGATATCTATGGGCCGCTCAATAAAGAAAAGACTGTACTCTTCAGGTTGAATGCCTCCTATCATCACCAGCTTAGCTGGCAGGATGCCGGCTTCAAAAAGACAATGTTCCTGGCTCCTTCGCTGGAACTGCGTGCCAGTGAAAGGCTCAAGATCAACCTGAATGCTGATTTCTACAGTGCAGAGGCTACCAGTCCTTCAGCGGTGTTCCTCAACCGTACCCGTCCCTTTGTGGCGCATGAGCCTGGTGAGTTGAACTTCGATTGGAAACGTTCTTATACAAGTAACGACCTGACGATGAAAACACCTACGGTGAATGTGCGTGCGGTGGGTACCTACAAATTGTCGGAGAACTGGACCTCCCAAACGGTCATTTCCAGCAATACCCGGAAATCGGATGGCTATTACCAATACCAGTTTATCCGCAAGGCTACGGATGATTCGCTGGAGCGGAATGTGTCTTTACAGAATACGATCAATACGGCACTGGATATCCAACAGAACTTTACCGGCAATTTCAAGATCGCCGGATTTAAGAACAGGTTGCTGGTGGGCATTGATTACCTGCGGCTGAAGGTAAATAATGACAATTCACCATACATCGTGTATGATTTTGTGAATGGTACGTTGAATGATGACAAGAATTATACAAAGATCTCCAAATATGGGGTGGATCAAAAGATCATGGCGAGCACTGCTGCTCCTACGAGAAACCACGGCAGCACCTATATTTATAGTGCTTATGCATCGGATGTGGTGAATCTTACGCCCAACCTTTTGGCGATGCTTAGTTTACGGGTAGACCGTTTCGACAGCAAGGGCACCATCAACCATGCTACCAATGCGGTGATGGCCAACAGTAACTATCAACAAACGGCTTTCTCTCCCAAGTTCGGCCTGGTGTATGAGGTGATCAAAAAACAGGTATCGGTATTTGGTAACTATATGAATGGATTTAGCAATGTGGCGCCGGTGACGCAACCCATCCCTGAGTTGTCTGGCAACTTCAAACCGCAACAGGCCAACCAGTTTGAAGGTGGCGTGAAGCTGGAACTGTTTAACAACCAGCTGAACTTTACAGCCAGCTATTATGATATTAAAGTGGATAATATTACCCGCCCTGATGTGTACAAGCAAAATGGGGTTGATTACAATGTGACGGTGCAGGACGGTACGCAAACGAGCAAGGGTATTGAATTTGAGCTGAATGCCAATCCGCTGCCAGGATTGAATATCAATGGCGGTTATGCCCACAACAACAGCAAACTGACGAAGACAACAGCAGCGCTGCAAGACAGGCGACCTGCTGCGGCGGGCCCGGCTGACCTGGCTAATCTGTGGGTGAGCTATTCTATATTGAAGGGAGACTTTAAAGGATTGGGCATGGGTGCAGGCGGTACTTATACAGGTAAGCACATGACAGCCAATTCGGCTACTACCGGGGTATTTACTTTTGATTCCTATACCCTGCTGAACGCAACTGTGTTTTATGAAACAAGGAGGTTCCGCCTGGGTGTTAAGTTTGATAATATTACGGATGAGCAATACTTCCTTGGTCAGGGTACCATCACTCCGCAAATGCCGATGAATGTATTGGCCAATGTGGCAGTGAAGTTGTAGTAACTTATAGTTCCTGGTTCTCTGTGTAAATATAAGACCCTGTATGTGTTGTTACATACAGGGTCTTTTTTTGTGTAATTCGCTTTGATTGGTATAGTGCTAGATCTTGCCCACCATATTGGCTGGTACCACCCATTCATCAAACTGCTCAGGTGTTACATAACCCAGCTTCACAGCCATTTCTTTGAGGGTAGTGCCTTCTTTGTGAGCTGTTTGGGCTATCTCAGCAGCTTTGTAATAACCAATTTTGGTATTCAAAGCCGTTACGAGCATGAGGCTATTGTCTACGTGCTTCTTAATATTCTCTTCAATAGGGGCCAGGCCTTCTGCGCACTTATCGTTGAAGCTTACGCAGCCATCGCCAATGAGACGGGCGCTGTGCAGGAAGTTGTAGATCATGACGGGCTTGAATACGTTCAGCTCGAAATGACCGGTAGCGCCGCCGATGTTAATGGCCACATCATTGCCCAATACCTGTGCTGCGATCATGGTAAGCGCTTCGCATTGTGTAGGGTTGACCTTGCCGGGCATGATAGAGGAACCGGGCTCGTTATCGGGAATAAACAATTCACCGATGCCGCTGCGCGGACCAGAGCTCAACATACGCACATCGTTGGCAATCTTCATCAGGCTCACGGCTACTGTTTTCAGGGCGCCATGAGCTTCTACGATCGCATCATGGGCTGCCAGGGCCTCAAATTTATTCTCAGCTGTTACAAAAGGCAGTCCGGTTAATGCTGCAATATGTTTGGCTACATTCTCTGAATAATTAGCAGGAGTATTGATGCCGGTACCTACCGCGGTGCCGCCGAGGGCCAGTTCGCTCAGGTGGGCCAGTGTATTCTTAATGGCTTTTAATCCATGGTTCAGTTGTGATACGTATCCGCTGAACTCCTGTCCTACCGTTAATGGGGTAGCGTCCATAAAGTGCGTACGGCCGATCTTCACCACGTGCATGTATTGCTTGCTTTTGGCGGCGAGGGTATCGCGCAGCTTTTCGATGCCGGGGATGGTTACATCCAGCAGCATTTTATAAGCCGCAATGTGCATGGCGGTAGGGAAGGTATCGTTGGATGATTGTGATTTATTGACATCATCATTGGGGTGGAGGAACTTTTCTTTATCGGTTAGTTTGCCTCCCTTGATCACATGACCACGGTAAGCTACTACTTCATTTACGTTCATATTGGACTGGGTGCCGGAGCCGGTTTGCCAAACCACCAGGGGGAATGAATTGTCCAGTTTGCCGGCCAGTATTTCGTCACAAACCTGACCGATCAGGTCAGCCTTTTCCTGAGGCAATACACCTGCCTCGAAATTGGTAATGGCGGCGGCTTTTTTCAGGTAGGCAAAAGCACGGATGATCTCTTTCGGCATCCTGTTGATATCCTGTGCAATCTTGAAATTCTCAATGCTGCGTTGGGTCTGTGCGCCGTATAAAGCATCGGCAGGCACCTGCACCTCGCCCATGGTATCTTTTTCAATACGATAATCCATAACAAAAAAATTTGTGGGCAAAGGTAGGCGGATTACGCTTTAGTGCACGATTAATTCGCTTTTTAATACCACGTTCTCGTATGGGAATTCCTGGCGGTTGGTCTTGCTATCCAATAGTTTGAATAACAATTCTGTAGCACGGGCGCCCTGGTCGTAGGGAAACTGCTCTACGGAGGCGATGGGCGGGTAATCGAGGTACCGGGTGACGGATACGTTGGCATAACTTACAAAGCTGATGTCTTTGTCAATACGCAGTTTTTTCTGGCGGGCATAATGGATGGCGTCCAGTGCCACATAATCATTGAATACCAGTACGGCGGTGGGTTTTTTCTTCTTGCTGAGCAGGAGGTCCAATGCTGCTTCGGTGCTTTGGGTGGAAAGGTCTGTGCTTACGATGAGGGATTCATCTACGGGCAATTTGTGCTTTTTGAGGGCTTCATAATAGCCTGCCAGCCTTTCATTTTTAATACCCAGGGTAGGAGGTCCCTGCATGTAGCCGATGATCTTATGGCCTTTGCCAATGAGGAATTCAACGGCTTCCACAGAACTATGGTAGAGGTTGCAGCTTACGGAATGTACATCGGGTACATCGGGTACACGGTCGAAAAATACCACGGGTATATCGTAGCTCTTCATTTGTTCAAAGTGATCAAACTGGGTGGTATTCTTGGAGATGGAGGCCAATATGCCGTCTACCCGGTGCTTCTTCATGGTCTCCAGTATCTTCTTTTCATTTTCTATATCATCATGTGACTGGCCGATCAATACAATGTAATTGTTGGGCAGGGCAATGGCTTCAATACCATTGATAGCAGAAGAAAAGAACTCTTCCCGCAGGTTGGGCAGAATAACGCCGATGGTGAAGGTTTTGCGCTGCTTGAAGAATATAGCCGTTTGATTGGGCTCATAATTCAATTCGGCAGCCATCTTCTTCACAGCCAGCCGGGTACGCAGCCCAATGCTGGGATGATCGTGTAATGCGCGCGATACGGTAGAAATGGAAATACTCAGGCGCTGCGCAATTTCTTTAATGGTAGGAAGCTTTTTCTCCATATGAACAAAAATAAACCGGTAATATATCAAAAAAAATACAAACGATTGCGCATAATAAGTTTCGGGATGGATGAGGCAGCAGGATTTATTGCTAACTTTAAGCGTCAGCCAAACGGTTCCCATTATGATTGCTCCTGCTTTAAAGAAAACATTGCTGGTTATTGCCGTATTGCTGGTAGCCATACTGGTATTCACCTTTAGCACGCGTAGCCGTGCTATCGACTTCAACACGGAAGTAAAACCCATCTTCAATAAAAAATGTATCTCCTGCCATGGCGGGGTTAAACGCCAGGGAGGGTTTAGTTTGTTATTCCGCTCGGAAGCATTGGCCAATACCGAATCGGGCAAGCCTGCTATCATTCCCGGCCACCCCGATCAAAGTGATATGATCCGCCGCCTCACCCTCAAAGATCCGGAAGAGCGTATGCCTTATAAACATGAGCCCTTAACGGAAGCAGAGATCAGCACGTTAACGGCCTGGGTAAAGCAAGGCGCTGTGTGGGGCGATCACTGGGCCTATGTACCGGTAAAAGAACCCACTGTTCCTGCTACAGCTTACCCCGGCGCCCGCAATGGTATCGATCATTATATCTATGAACAACTGGAAGCGGCATCGCTGAAGCCATCGCCCGAAGCAGACAAAGCCACTTTACTGCGGCGGGTAAGTCTTGACCTCACGGGCATGCCGGCAACAGAGGCTGTAGCGCAACGTTTCTTACAAAGTAAAGCACCTAATGCTTATGATGAGCTGGTAGATACTTTATTGGCCTCTCCCCATTTCGGAGAAAAATGGGCGGCCGTATGGCTCGACCTGGCCCGCTATTCCGATACGAAGGGTTACGAGCGTGATGCGGGGCGTAATATCTGGCGCTACCGCGACTGGCTCATCCAGGCATTCAATGCAGACAAGCCCTATGATGTCTTTCTAACAGAACAAATAGCCGGCGACCTGCTGCCCGATCCCTCCGATGAACAATATATTGCCACGGCCTTCCACCGCAATACGATGACGAATGATGAAGGAGGTACGGATAATGAAGAGTTCCGTACTTCGGCGGTGCTCGACCGGGTGAATACCACCTGGGAGGGCGTGATGGGCACCACGTTTGCCTGCGTGCAATGCCATAGTCATCCTTATGATCCCTTTACGCACGATGAGTATTATAAGTTCATGGCTTTCTTCAACGATACGCGTGATGAGGATACATATGAGGATTACCCGCTGCTGCGTCATTTTACTGATTCGATGAAGCAGGAACTGGCCACGATGGTCAACTGGGCCACGAAATATTCCTCTAAAGAAGTAGCGAGCCAGTGGGAGCGGTTTGTAAAGACCTGGGAGCCTTCCATTCACTCGCTCACAGCTGATGTGCTGGTAAATAGTGCGCTGGCTGATACGAAGTGGCTTACCTGCCGCAACCATGCCATTGCCCGGCTGAATAAAGTGAACCTGCAGGACAAAACGCAATTGCTCATTCGCTATTCCACAGGACTAAAAGATGGCATACTTTGTTTGCGCCTCGACAGTGCTACAGGTCCCATCATTAAAAAGATCGTATTGCCGCCTACGCAGGGATGGCAGATCAATCGTTTTGAACTGCCAGCTACTGCCGGTGTGCATCCACTCTATTTAACTTATTCCAGCAATAGTCTCAAAGAACCTGAAGCCAGCGGCGTGACCTTCGACTGGTTTCATTTCACGGCGCCTTTTCCCGGTAAAGGTCAGCCCGGTTATGCAGAAAATGAAGCACGTTGGTGGGGCCTGCTCAATAAAGGAGTGTCCTCCACGCCGATCATGATGGACAATCCTGCGGACATGCACCGCACCTCGCAGGTATTTGAGCGTGGTAACTGGCTGGTAAAAGGTAAAACGGTAACGCCGGATGTACCACATGCACTCAACCCATTTCCGGTGAAAGCGCCCCGCAACAGGCTTGGCCTGGCCATGTGGCTTACGCAAGATGACAACCCACTTACGGCACGTACGATGGTAAACAGGATATGGGAGCAATTCTTTGGCAGTGGCCTGGCGGAAACGCTGGAAGATCTGGGTACGCAAGGTATACAGCCCACACACCGTGAGCTGCTGGACTATCTTTCTTACGAGTTGATGCACCAATATAAATGGAGCCTTAAAAAACTCATGCGCGAAATTGTATTGTCTGCCACTTACCGGCAGGATTCTAAAACAAACCCGCAGTTACAGGAAAAAGATCCCTATAATAAATTATATGCAAGAGGTGCCCGTGTGCGGTTGTCTGCGGAACAAGTGCGGGACCAGGCTTTGTGCATCAGTGGACTGATGAGTGCAACGATGTATGGCCCTGCGGTATTTCCGTTTCAACCGGATGGTATCTGGCTATCACCCTGGAATGGGGCGCAATGGAGAAATGCCACAGGAGACAATGCGCATCGCCGGGCAATCTACACGTATTGGAAACGTACAGCGCCTTACCCTTCTATGATCACTTTCGACGGTGCGTTGCGGGAAGTATGTACTTCCAGGCGCATCCGCACCAATACACCTTTGCAGGCGCTGGTAACGCTGAATGACGAAGCCTATCTCGAAATGGCGCGGCACCTTGCTTACCGTATGCAGCAACAGGCTGGCAACAATGTAAAGCAGCAGATCAGCAAAGGATATGAACTGGCGATGTATAAGCCGATCACTGAAACAAGGTTGGCCATTCTTTCCAAGCTGTACCAGGAAGCATTGCAAACTTATCAGCAGGATAAAGACAAAACCTGTGCTATCATTGGTGAAATGAATGAACACAATAACCCGGAAACAGCCGCACTGGTAGTTACTGCCAATGCGATGCTCAACCTCGACGAACTGATCACCAAAAACTAGCACGCATCCATTATCAACATGACACAAAAAGAACTACATAATCAACGCCTGCTTAATGAAGCCAATGCCAGGGCCTGTCATTATTTTACGCGGCGTCACTTTCTGAAAGAAAGCGCCATGGGATTGGGTGCGCTGGCACTGGGTTCGCTGTTTGGTGGTTGTGGTACAGGCAAAGAAGAGGCCGCAGCCAGTACGGTATTTGATGCGGCCAACCCGCTGGCGCCCAAACTGCCTTTGTTTCCCGGTAAGGCCAGGTCTGTTATTTACCTGCACATGGCGGGAGCTCCCTCACAATTAGAATTATTCGACTATAAGCCGGCACTGATGAAACTGGACGGACAGGATTGTCCGCCTTCTTTGCTGGAAGGAAAAAAATTTGCTTTCATTCGCGGTGTTCCCAAAATGATGGGGCCGCAGGCCAACTTCAAGCAAAGAGGGCAAAGCGGCGCCTGGGTATCGGACCATATGCCGCATTTTGCAACGGTGGCGGATGAAGTGAGTTTCTTAAAAGCAGTGACGACAGATCAGTTTAACCACGGGCCTGCACAACTGCTGATGCATACGGGCGCTCCCCGCCTGGGGCGGCCCAGCATTGGATCATGGGCTACGTATGGATTAGGAACGGAGAACCAGAACCTGCCCGGCTTTGTGGTGCTCACCTCCGGGGGTAAATTTCCGGATGCCGGTAAAAGTGTATGGGGCAGTGGTTTTCTGCCCAGCGTGTACCAGGGCGTTCAATGCCGCAGTGAAGGTGATCCGGTATTGTTTATCAAAGACCCGGAAGGGATGGACCGTGACCTGCGCAAAGCTTCCATTGATGCTATTAATGAAGTGAACAGGCAACAGTATGCGGAGTTCCAGGACCCGGAGACCTTATCGCGCATTGCGCAATATGAAATGGCTTACCGTATGCAGATATCTGTACCGGAGGTCATGAACATCAACGACGAACCACAATACATTCATGATATGTATGGCACACAGCCGGGCAAGTCCTGCTATGCCAACAATGTATTGCTGGCGCGTAAGCTGGTGGAAAAAGGGGTGCGTTTTGTACAGTTGTTTGATTGGGGATGGGATAGTCATGGTACGGATAGCAACCTGGCTATTGATGTAGGCTTTATCAATAAGTGCAGGCAGGTAGACAAAGCCACCACGGCGCTCCTGCTTGATCTGAAACAACGTGGTTTGCTGGAAGATACATTGGTCGTATGGGGTGGTGAATTTGGCAGAACGCCGATGATGGAAAACCGTGATGGCAAGAAAAATCCTTTCAAAGGACGCGATCACCACGTAGAAGCATTCACCATCTGGATGGCCGGAGGTGGTATTAAGAAGGCAACGAGCTTTGGCGAAACAGATGAAATTGGCTACAGTGCCATCAGTGGTAAAACCACTGCATTTGATATACAGGCTACGATATTGAACCAGTTGGGATTTGATCATGAGAAATTCACCTACCAGTTTCAGGGCCGGCCGTTCCGCCTGACGGATGTACATGGCAGGGTGATCGAAGAGATAATAGCATAGGCGTTAGCTGTTAGGTATTAGCTGTTAGCTTTTAGCGATTAGCTGTTTTTGTATTTAGCTCGTAGCTCGCAGCTCAAGGCTCGCAGCTTTTGATTAATGGGAAATCAAAAAGAGAAAAATTCACACCGTATTTTGTAATAACTAAATCGAGACTAATGCCTTTAACCCGCAGAAAGTTTTTTGGAATGGGCGCATCTGCCAGCGCTGCCATGATGTTGACCTCCTTTGAAGCCCTGGCGATGGACAAGCCGGCCTTCCAAACCACCCAGGGATTCTCTTTAAAAATAATGGCCACCAATTGGGGCTTCCGGGGCACCATGGATGAGTTTTGCGCCAAGGCAAAAAAAGAAGGATATGATGGTATAGAATTGTGGTGGCCGGGAGATGCTGCGGGTCAGCAGGAATTATTTACTGCCTTGAAAAAGCATGGATTGGCAGTTGGTTTCCTCTGCGGCGGATCATCCAGTAACTGGCAGGAACACCTTACGCAGTTTAAAGCATCGGTGGATGCTGCTGCCGGTAATACGGCACAGCGTCCCTTGTACATTAATTGTCATGCAGGTCGTGATTATTTTTCCTTCGATCAGAACAAAGCTTTTATTGACCATACCACCCAGTTGGCTAAAAAAACAGGTATCGGCATATACCATGAGTCGCACCGTTCAAGAATATTGTTTGCTGCTTCCATAGCACGGCATTTCATTGAAAAGCTGCCCGACCTGCGCCTTACACTGGATATATCGCATTGGTGCACAGTACATGAAAGCCTGCTGGGTGACCAGGTAGAGACTGTTAATATGGCGCTGGAACGTACAGATCATATCCATGCGCGGGTAGGCCATCCGGAAGGCCCGCAGGTGAGCGACCCCCGTGCACCGGAATGGGAAGGAGCTGTGAAAGCGCATATCGCCTGGTGGGACAGTATCGTAGAAAAGAAAAAGAAAGCCGGTTTACCGTTGACGATCCTCACCGAATTTGGTCCGCCGGATTATATGCCCACCTTGCCGTATACCCGTCAGCCTTTGGCCGATCAGTGGGCCATCAATGTGCATATGATGCAACTCTTAAGAAAACGTTATTCATAAATTAGCTACGAGCCACGAGCTACGAGCTTTGAGCCCTTTGAGCCGCATTTGGGTTTTAGCTCGCAGCTCGTAGCTCAAAGCTCGCAGCTTGTATTCCACTATGTTTTCACTCATTGGTCATTTCCATCCTGTATTCGTACACCTTCCTATCGGCATCCTGTTGCTGGCTGCTGTATTGCAGTTCATTGAAAAGAGAAAGCCGGGCAGCAACCTTGAACAGGCGATCACGATCTCGCTGTTGATCGGCATGATCAGTGCTGTTATTTCCTGCATCACGGGATATTTCCTGTCGCGCAGTGATGACTATGATGAGCAGCTGGTAAGCCAACACCAATGGATGGGGATCGGTGTGGCAGTAGTGGCCATCATCCTGTACTTTCTGCGCAAGCGGAATAGGGCGCCACGCTGGCATGGGCCTTTGATGCTGGTGCTCATCGTGCTGGTGTCCATAACAGGGCATATAGGCGGTTCCCTCACCCACGGTTCGGATTATCTTACACGGCCTTTTGCCGATCTGGGCAATGGTCCTGACACGGCGGCGCGGGTAGCTATTGCCAATGTACAGGAAGCGGCTGCTTATAAGGATGTGATACAACCCCTGTTGCAAACGAAGTGCTATAGCTGTCACAATAAGAACAAACAAAAAGGAGGGCTGCGGATGGATGAGCAGGCGCTGTTATTGAAAGGGGGTAAAAATGGAGTGGCTTTGTTGCCCGGCAAAGCGGCTGAAAGTGAATTGATGAAACGGCTGTTGCTGCCCAGGGAAAATGAAGACCATATGCCTCCTAAAGAAAAGCCTCAATTAACGGAAAGTGAAATAGCCCTGATACACTGGTGGATCGCTTCAGGTGCTTCCTTCGATAAAAAAGTAAAGGAGTTGGAGCAACCGGCTGCCGTGAAGCCAGCCCTGCTGGCCTTGCAAAACACTACCACAGAAAAGAAAGCCCTGCCGGAGATTCCCGCAGAACCGGTAAGCCGGGCTGATGACAGCGCCTTGAAAAGGATCAGGGAACTGGGTGTGGTGATCCTGCCCGTATCGCAGAACAGCAACTATCTTTCCGCCAATTTTATCACGGCTGTGAACGCGAGGGGCAAAGACCTGCAATTGCTGTTGCCGGTAAAGAAGCAACTGGTGTGGCTAAAACTAAGCAATCCTGCGATCAACGATTCTGCGCTGGCAACGATTGCCCAATGCAATAATATTACCCGCCTGCAATTGGATCATACCGCTATTACGGATGCGGGGTTACAACAACTCAAGTCACTCAAACAGCTGCAATACCTCAACCTGGTAGGAACCAAAATAACAGCCGCGGGATTGCTGCAATTAAAAGGACTTGATCAACTGCAATCTATTTATTGTTATCAATCGGCTATCAAAAAGGAAGACCTCGCTGCATTGCAGCAGGCATTTCCCAAAGCAAAGATCGATCCCGGAGGATACGAGGTGCCGATATTGGCAACCGATACCACGGAAGTAAAGCAGGCAGTGCAGCCATAAGATGATCAGGGTGAGCCGCCCTCAAGGGGCGACCCACCCTTCGTGAAGTAAGAATTTCGAAAGTCAGGATAATTTTTGATGGCTCTTTTGAGGCAAAGGTGAGTAGCCCTGCGGCGCGGCGTGGCAGCCAGGCAGGGCGGCCCGCCTTAAGCCTCTTGGCAATTTGTTCAAATCGCGGCAGCAATTCAGTATACTGTATTCTACTTGCCTTTAAACACTGGTTTTCTTTTCTCGAGGAATGCAGCAGCACCCTCTTGCATATCTTCAGTCGCGAAGCATTCTCCGAATTTTTGCACTTCCAGGTCGTATCCTTTTTGGGTGTGATCGAAGTTGTTAATGCACTCAATGATATTGGCGATGGCGATAGGCGCCTTGGATTGAATGGTTTGCAGAATCTCTTTTACTTTGGGCAGCAGCGCTTCGGGTGTTACTACTTCATTCACCAGGCCATAGCTCTGTGCTTCTTTGGCGGTGATCATCTTGCCGCTCATTAGTAACTCCATGGCCCGGCCTTTGCCTGCTACCTGCACCAGTCTTTGCGTACCGCCATACCCGGGTATCAACCCAAGGTTTACTTCGGGTTGACCAAATTTGGCATTGTCGGAGGCGATCATAAAATGGCAGGATAGTGCTAATTCACATCCACCTCCCAGTGCAAAGCCATTTACCGCTGCTACGATGGGCTTGGGTGCATTTTCTATCTTGAAGAAAATATCATGTCCTTTCTTGGCCAGCGCCATTCCCTGCTCTTTGCTCAGGCCCTGGAATTCCGTGATGTCGGCGCCTGCTACAAATGCCTTGCCGCCCGAACCGGTAATAATAGCCGATTTAATGTTTGTATTGTTGTATACTTCATCAATCGCCTTGCTAAGCTCTTCCATCACTGTTTTGTTGATGGCATTCAATTTATCGGGCCGGTTGATGGTAATAATACAAATATGCTGTTCTACTTCTACAAGCAAAGTTTCGTACATGACAAAGATTTTTTCAAATCTAAGGAATGTCTTCTATATAGGCTGTCAACCGGTTCTCTAATTTCCCCTTGCCGTACTTGTCCCAGAAGGTGACCACAATTTTGTATTCCTGTTGCCAGTCCATGGGCTTGCCTGTATTGATCGTGCATTTCAGTTCTCTGGCTTTCTCTTTATCCCAGGTGTCATTGCCCTGAAACAGGTCGTTTTCTGCCAGGATCTTTTTGCCGCTGCTATCGGTGATGGTGAGGGAACAACCTACAGATACTTTACCATCTTTCACTACCAGTCCTTCAACACCCTGGTTAATTACGGCAAAACTTTCGCCCAGCACTACCTGGTTGTGTGATACCGTTTCTCCGTTCATAACACGCAGCACTTCTGCCGGTTCCAGGTTAGTCCAGGAGGTTGTAATACCATTGCCACCGTCTTTTTTAATGCCGATATGGGTTTTCCCCTCACAGGCAGTCAGCAGCACGCATGCGAGGATGGCTGCCACCAACTTGTTGATCAATGTCATAATTGTAAGTATTTAATAGCCACACAAAGATCGGTAGGCTGGTTATATGTAAAAAGCGCCGGCAAGCGGAATGCCTTACTATTTAGTAAAGGGTGCGGAATGGCCCGTAAAATGCAGTCCAATCAGAAAAACCGCCTGTTATTGGCTAAAAATGACTGTACACCCATTTGCCCATTTCTGCGATAAAGCAGGCCTGTACATTTGCACCCACCAATCAACTATCGTTCATCATTAAACCTTTATTATGAAGTGGCTTTTAATAGCCTGTGGGGTCGTATTGTCTCTGACGGGGTACATGGCTTGTATGCGTTCGAAAGTACAGCGGGAAAACCCGGTGATACAAAGAAGTTTAGTAAAATGGGAAAGCACGGGTGATAGTGCTTCTTCTACAAGATTAGGAAAAGACAGTCAAGGTCATATCACCAGTATGGAAAACAATGCGGAACTGAACCGCTTTCAATTCTCAACAGATAGTATACTCCTCACTGAATATTCCAAAACCAACAACCGCATTGTATATGCCTTCAAAGGCAGGCTGGACAGTGCCGGCAGGTTGACCGAAGGCACTGCGATCGTAGGTTATGCAGATCACGGCACAGATACGGTACTGCACCGGTTTGAATACGATGACCAGGGCTACCTGGTGAAAGAGTACCGGGACTATGGAAAAGCGGGCATCTACATTATTATCTATCAGTATGAGGCAGGCGATGCTATCAGGATCAGCACCTGGTACAACAATGAATTGTACAATACCAAAGAGCTGGAATACTACACGGGAAAAAATAACCTTACTGGCCTGGAAGATTTTAAGTTCAGAAAGAATATCAATCACATGGTAGGTAATGTCAGTAAACACCTGGTAAAGAAGATCACTTCTGTAGCCGGGAATGGTAAGCTGAACTATTCATTCAATTTTGAGTACGAGACTGATGACGAGGGGTTGCCCTTAAAATTGATCACCCGAAAAGGTAAGAAGGTAAGTGGCGTTACTACTTACTTCTATGCGGCTAAAGTGTAGGAGGTCCCCGTTTTTAAACCATAAAAATGAAAAACAGTGAATGCCTGGTGGAATATAGGAAGTCGAAGCCGAAAACGTAAACTGGTGTATGGTCAATTGCAGCAACAACGGATCATGTTGCAGCAAGGTGTGCCAGCTCATGCAAGGATCATTGAGATTGAATCAAAATATGAATTGTTGAAAGGTTATGTGGAACTGCAATTGTGGGTAATGATCCGCTTGCAGGAAAGGTTGTTGTACCAGCAGGTGCATACGATGGTAGCTGCAGAGAATATACCTGTTACTGGTGCCGTAGTGCCCATCCGGGTGCTACCGGAAAACACCTCGTCGATCCTTATTCTTTCTTAGCTCACTTTTAGAGCTTAATCCCTCCGCTCACCAGGGTTCCCTTCCTGCGCTGCCGGTCCTCCGGTGGAGGCAGGTAAGGGGCTCTGCGTTTTAGCACCTGTTGAGGCGGGCAGTTATCAGAAATTCCGGTGGTCTTTAACCCAGGTGGTGATATAACTGGCAATATCATGGGTGGAGGTGCCGGGGGCAAACAATTTGCCAACGCCCATCTCATTTAATTGCTGCATGTCGTCTTCGGGAATGATACCACCGCCGGTAAGCAGTACATCATCCATGCCTTTTTCTTTCATGAGTTGGATGACCTTGGGGAATACCGTCATGTGGGCGCCTGAGAGAATGCTGATGCCAATGGCATCCACATCTTCCTGCAAGGCGGCATTGACGACCATCTCAGGTGTTTGGCGCAAGCCCGTATAGATGACCTCCATACCGGCATCGCGCAGGGCGGTGGCAATCACTTTTGCACCACGGTCGTGGCCATCCAGGCCCACCTTGGCCACCAATACCCGTACCGGCCTGTTTAATTTATCATTCATATAGCTGGTTTAGAAGAAAGCCACGAGCTGTGAGCTACGAGCTGCGAGCCCTGAGCTTTTCCTTTGAGGAGCAAGCTGGCCGCTTGTGGCAAATCAATTATTTTTTTAGCTTGCTCAGGAAACTCATGAGCATTTTTTGCTCTTCGTCTACCTGCTGAAGCAATTCGTTAGTTAGTGCGTTATCACCAAGGTTTGCTGCCTTTGCGATCAACAATTGTGTTTCCAATTCAAAGCTTGAGCCTAAAGAAATCTCAACAAACCGGCTGTAATCCTTCTCACTGTTTCTACTGCTACCTTCTGCAATATTTGAAGGAATGGACACTGCTGATCTTGTAACCTGTGAACACAAACCAAACCTTTCTTCTTTAGGGAAAGTGGTGGATAGCTTAAATGATCGTACAGCAATATCAAATCCCTTCTGCCAGATCTTAAGATCTTTAAAGTTTCTCATAAGCATTGAATTTAGTATTGGATTTGTACCTGTATTCGCTCGCAGCTCGCAGCTCGTGGCTCGGAGCTTTACAGTTGTTGTAACATGTTACTGATCCTCTTCACCGTTTCTTCTTTTCCGATCAACTCCGCTATATCAAATACACCTGGTCCGAATTTACCACCCACCAGCATTACACGCAGGGGCATCAATACATCACCAGGTTTAATATTCTTTTGGGTAGCCAATGCTTTGAAAGAAGCTTCCAGATCTGCTGCCTTCCAACTGCCCGCAGCCCGCAGCTCGTCGCTCGCCGCTAAGAAAAATGCTTTTTTATCATCATTCCACTTTGGCTTAACAGCATCCAGGTCCAGCTGGGCCGGTGTTTCAAACAGGAACTTCGATTGCTCATAGAAATCCGTCAACAAAGTGCAACGGTCTTTCACCAATGTCATCACTTTATCGAGATAGGCTTCATCAGTAATAACAAGTCCTTTTTCTTCCAGTAAGCCTTTTACTGCAGCACGATAATGCTCCACCGGTAGTTTCCTGATCCATTCGTGGTTGAACCATTTGGCTTTCTCGTAGTCGAATTTGGCGCCGCCTTTGTGTACGCGGTCCATGGAAAACTTTTGGATCAACTCTTCCAGGGTAAATATTTCCTGGGCCGTGCCGTCATTCCAACCCAGCATCGCCAACAGGTTATCAAAAGCTTCGGGCAGGAAACCCAGTTCCCGGAAACCTTTGGTTTGTTCGTTGGTCTTAGGGTCGTTCCAGTTCATGGCAAATACCGGGAATCCCAGGCGGTCGCCATCGCGCTTACTCAACTTGCCATTGCCATCGGGCTTCAGGATCAGCGGGAGGTGCGCCCATTGAGGCATTTCTTTTTCCCAGCCCAGGTATTTCCACAACAATACGTGTACGGGGGCGCTGGGCAGCCACTCTTCCCCGCGGAAAGCATGGGTGATCTTCATGAGGTAGTCATCTACTACCACTGCCAGGTGATAGGTAGGCATACCATCTGCCTTCAACAGCACTTTGTCATCTACCAGGCCGGTATGAAAACTTACTTCACCCCGGATCATATCGGTAAAAGTGACGGTCTCATTTTCCGGCATCCGGATCCGGATCACATAGGGCACACCATCTTCCAGCAGGGTTGCTGTTTCTTCCAACGTAAGAGAACAGGAATTGCGCATGGATGACCGTACGGTGTGATCGTATTGGGGGGAAGGATTTTCGGGCGTTTTGAAGCGTTCCCGCATTGTCTCCAATTCTTCGGGCCGGTCAAAAGCATAATAAGCATGGCCGGTTTGCACCAGGTGTTCGGCATATTTGCGATACATCGCCTTGCGTTCACTTTGGCGGTAAGGGCCATATTCTCCACCTACATGTGGACCTTCGTCAGGGTTCAGGCCACACCATTTCAGACAGTTTATAATATATTCTTCCGCCCCCGGTACAAAGCGGGTTTGGTCGGTGTCTTCAATACGCAGCACAAAATCGCCCCCATGCTGGCGGGCAAACAGGTAATTGTATAAAACTGTGCGCACACCACCCAGGTGCAGACCACCTGTAGGGCTGGGCGCAAAACGAACACGTACTTTTTTTGCCATAGTGGGCAAAGATAAGGAGTAGAAGGGTAGTTGGTACAGGGTTCCATTGATGGCAGAAAGTACTATTTTAGATGACCGGTCGTTAATATATTATCTATGTCCAAAGGACTCTTCATACTCCTGCTGTTTTTTACCGTAAAATGTACACAGGCACAGCTTACCTACCAAAACCTGGAGGTGGATTATGACAGCACCTGGACGTATAAAAACCTCAAAATAATTCCTATCCGTCCCAAAGGAGGTGGCAACGGTAATCCGCTGGGTTTCCCGCAGCAAAGCGGCAGGCCCATCATCTCCCTCAGCCAGGCCTTAAAACTGGGTTACGTTAAAATAAGTGAGCGGGGTACGGCTTCCACCGAGAATGTACATTATTTACGAATCAACAATAGCTCCGATACGGCGGTGTTCATTGCCTCGGGCGAGATCATTACGGGTGGTCGCCAGGACCGCATGGTAACCAAAGACACGGTATTGGCGCCTAATGGCAGGGACCAATACATTGATGTCATGTGCGTGGAAGAAGGCCGGTGGAGTGAAAAGGAGAAAAAGTTTGGGTACTATGGTTACGCCGATCCCGGCCTGCGCAAGGTGGTGGATCAGTCCAGGAACCAGGTGCTGGTGTGGAAAGAAATATTCGGACAATTGGATGGAAGCGGCGTCAAAGCGCCCACCCTGGCTTATACTGCCCGGAAGCAGGATAAAAAATATATGCTGCAGGAGATGGAATACTTCCAGCAGTTTTATGACAAGATCATGAAGGATAGCAGCATAACGGGCTTTGTATGCGTAAGTGGCGACAAGGTGATCGGCATGGATGTATTTGCCGGTAACAAATTGTTCCAGGAAGAACTGGAGCCCTTATTACGGGGATATATAGAAGCTGCTATTGTGCGTGGCAGTCCGGTTACGGCGCCCGATCCTACGGTAAAAAAATACCTCGATAAAATACTGACCAGCGAACGGGGCCAGGAAGAATACCTGAAGAAGAATGGAAAGATCTTCCGCTATGAGGAGAAGGTATACCATATAACAGGGTACGCAGAGTAATTTCTGCTATTTTTGTACCACCATGTTCTACTTTGTAAAAACTCCATGGCTGCTCAAAAAGCTCTATCCAGGCTGTACCTGGGATATTCCCACCCGGGAAAAGATCATTTACCTCACATTCGACGACGGCCCGCACCCCATGGCCACCCCCTTCGTACTCGACACCTTAAAGCAGTACCAGGCCAAAGCAACCTTTTTTTGTATCGGTAAAAATGTAGTGGAAAATCCCGCTATTTACCGGCGGATCTTGGAGGAGGGGCACCGAACGGCCAACCACACCCATAATCACCTTAATGGATGGAAAGTAAAGAACGATCAGTATGTCCATAACATATTGGAAGCTGCGAAACATATAGATTCCAACCTATTCCGGCCACCATACGGCAAGATCACCCGATTTCAGGTAAAAATACTGTCTGGCATTGGAGCGTATAAAGGTTCCAACCGAAGCTTTAAGATCGTAATGTGGGATGTATTAAGCGGAGATTTTGATAAGGGTCTTTCTGCTGAGCATTGTGCCTTGAATGTGATCAATAAAACAAGGCGGGGCAGCATCGTTGTTTTTCACGATAGTGAAAAAGCATTTCCGCGTATGCAAAAAGCATTACCGGATATGCTGCAATATTTTAGTGGCAAGGGGTATCGTTTTGAAGCTATTCAGTTGTAGAGAAATAGTACTAAAAACCTGAAAATTTGTCGTGTAGGGGATTCCCAAAATTGGAGGGAAGGCCTTAAAAAAATTTGGGCCTGGGTAGACACCCTGGCCCGTTTTTAATCCGTACCCTATGAAAACTGACTTAAAGGTATAATATTTTTTGATTAAACCAAAGATATTTCAAATACGACCCCATTCACCGTGAGGGTGGCTTTCCGGTCACATTGTCCGGTTCCGTAATCCAGTACCCCAACCGGGGTATTATTGTGACTAATGGTAATTGTACCCTGGCCGATCCACCAGCAGGTAAGTTTTTTTACCAGGGGAGTGGTGATGACGGCATCCCATTGGTAGGTCTTATCTCCCTTTTTCAGGGTTCCGCTGGCCTGGCCGGTAATGGTGAACACATCATCGCTGAGGTCCAACAAAGTAGCTGCTCCACCCGTTTGGGTGATCGTCTTCGCACTGTTCCAGGTACTGTAATTTCCATTAGCCCTGGTCAACTTAGCGCTGGACACTTCAATGGCAAAGCTCCTCTTATCCTGGGTGCTGGTATTGGTCACTTTATGCGTGCCTTCTACCTTTAAGCTGTCCAGGTAAAAGCCATCAAAAGTAGTGGTGGCGCTGTTTCCGGGCAGTATGAGGCGGCCGGTATAGACAATTATCATTTTCCCTTTACGGGTTCTGCCGTCGGGGCCGGTACAACCGGCGCCAAAATCAATGGTTGCCTGCAGGGGAAAGGCATTGGTGCCGTTTAATTTGGTAAAGGCGACGGTAAAGCAGGTAGGCCCATCTACGCCATATTCCTTGCCATTAGTGGGAGGGGTTGCTGTGCGGCCTGCGAAAACACCCGTGCCGCCGATAGCTACGTCGCTATTGACACCCAATACATTACTAAGTACGTCGTCAAAAACAGCATCCGATTCAGCATCCGCTTGGGTGGTGTTGGTGGCGTATTCCTGTTTCTCTGTCTGGTCGGTGGAAGAGGAGGCGTCCTTCTTACAAGCTGCAAAAACTACTGCAATAAGGCAGGCGGCTGTGACTAAGCCTTTGGAGAGGTTGCTCATGATTTTCATAAAAACGGGATTTGTGATAGTATTTAACGTCTTCAGACGGAAAGTTGGGGTGATGGTTTAACTATTCTTCAATTATTTTTGCGGATCAGAAAAGACGAAATAATGCAAATAGTTGATACTCATACCCATTTATACAGCAAGAGCTTTACGGGTGATATTGATGCCGTGATTGGCCGTGCGGTGGAGGAGGGGGTGGACAGGTTTTACCTGCCGGCGATCGATAGTGAGAGCCACCAGGCCATGCTGGACCTGGAAACCCGTTTTCCCGGTAAATGTATTGCCATGATGGGACTGCACCCCACCTCTGTGAAGGAGAATTACAAGGAGGAGCTGGCCATCATCGCCGACTGGCTGGGCAAGCGCAAGTTTGTGGCGGTAGGCGAGATCGGGCTGGATTTCTATTGGGACCGGGCTTTTGATAATCAGCAGGCGGAGGCTTTTCACCAACAAATCGAATGGGCTTTGCATTACCGGTTGCCGATTGTGATCCATTCGCGGGAGTCGATGGATGAATGCATCGGTATTGTGCGGGAGCACCAGAAGGGAGCGTTGGGGGGTATTTTTCATTGCTTTACCGGTACAGAAGCGCAGGCCCGGCAGATCATTGATGCCGGCTTTTACCTGGGTATTGGAGGAGTACTGACCTATAAAACATCTACCCTGCCTGTAGTTTTAAAAGATATTCCGCTGGAGCATATCGTCCTGGAGACCGATGCACCCTACTTGCCGCCGGTACCTTTCCGGGGTAAAAGGAATGAAAGCAGTTATTTGAAGTATGTGTTGGAGAAGTTGGCGGAGGTAAAAGGCGTGTCTAAAGAGGAGGTCGCAAAAATAACTACGGCCAATGCTCAAAAAATATTCGGTTGATAGGGCGTGAAACTGTATTTTTGCCACCCATTTTTAAAGGAGACGTGTCCGAGTGGTTGAAGGAGTCCCGATAGCAATCGGGAGAAAGTGTGTAGCTCGAAAGGGTATCGTTAGTTCGAATTGAGTTGTTTTTAAATATAGAGACGTGTCCGAGTGGTTGAAGGAGTCCCGATAGCAATCGGGAGAAAGTGTGTAGCTCGAAAGGGTATCGTTAGTTCGAATTGAGTTGTTTTTAAATATGGAGACGTGTCCGAGTGGTTGAAGGAGTCCCGATAGCAATCGGGAGAAAGTGTGTAGCTCGAAAGGGTATCGTTAGTTCGAATTGAGTTGTTTTTAAATATGGAGACGTGTCCGAGTGGTTGAAGGAGTCCCGATAGCAATCGGGAGAAAGTGTGTAGCTCGAAAGGGTATCGTTAGTTCGAATTGAGTTGTTTTTAAATATGGAGACGTGTCCGAGTGGTTGAAGGAGTCCCGATAGCAATCGGGAGAAAGTGTGTAGCTCGAAAGGGTATCGTTAGTTCGAATTGAGTTGTTTTTAAATATGGAGACGTGTCCGAGTGGTTGAAGGAGCACGCCTGGAAAGTGTGTATACTCGAAAGGGTATCGAGAGTTCGAATCTCTCCGTCTCCGCAAAAATTCATTGGTGTATGGAACACAATGAAAAATTTTATGTGTATGTCCTTCAATCTTTGAAGGACTTTTCTTTTTATATAGGTCAATGTGATGACCTCGACTGCCGGATGAGTAAACATTCTGAGGGAATGAGCCAGTATACTTCCGGCAAAGGCCCTTGGCGGCTGCGCTATTTTGAATCTTATGGTAGCCGTTCTGAAGCTATCAAGCGTGAAAATGCCATCAAAAAGAAAAAGTCCAGAAAGTATATCGAATGGCTGATAAGTAACCGGTTTGTTAAGGAAGTTGATTTGTAAAACCCTCACCCGGGTGGTTGAAAAGTCCCGACATGTTTTAGGTGTTTTCACGGGTATTAGCCATACAGGTAATCGAATACCTTAGTGCACGAAGTTCCTTATAATAGATGCCTATACAATCCCGCAGCTATTACTTTAAAATGCAGTGCTCTGCATTATCGGAGCTGCTATATTCTGCCTGGGAAGAAGTCTAAATGGTCAGACTCCTTTTGCGATATTCAGAAAGAAGCGTCGGTTGATAATACCCTGTATTTTGATCTGGGTTATGAAGCGGACATTTATGCACAACAATTCTAAGATATGAAACGTATATTAAGTCTTCTTGCCATGGGACTGGCGTTTAATACGTCCGGTCAAACATATCATTTTTCTAATGTTGCATTGGGCAAATCTTTTTCAAAGGCCTTGCAGATATCTTCCATTGCTTCGGTAGATGATAGCCTTTATCTGCCCGCTGAAAAATGCGGGAAAATTTATATTGGTAAAATTGTGAGCGACAGTCTTCGATACCGAACAGCGAGCATGACGGTTGGGGCAACCGAGGGCCTCGCCTACCACAATGGCTTTTTTTATACCTCGGATGATGCTGCAAATGTTGTCAGAAAATACAACAAGACCTTTAGTCAACAACCTGTTGAATACATAATAGATTTTAACGGCTTTCAACATAAACCTACAGATGGCAATGGGTTCGAAGGTGTTGCTGTTTTAAATGACACCACTATTGTGCTGTTATTGGAAAAAGTAAAATCACTCAGATGCGCTGTTCTTTATAGGGGGATTATACGCGCCGACAAGATCGTCCTAGTGGAACAACGGTTACTGGGCGTGGTAACAAAAGAACGCTATTGTGACCTGCATTACAGAAATGACACCTTGTTTTTATTGAAGTCTGCTTATTTTGGGGAAAGAACCCGCCCGTTCCTTGTCAATAACTGTAACCAGGAAAACAATTATTCAATCCGTTATCTTGAAATCAGCCCGAAAGGAAATAGTCAGGAATGGCTGACTGGCACGCCCTCGCTTCTCTTTTCGTTGAAAAAAGCGGCGCTTGATAATTGCAATGCTTATAATACTAATATAGAAGGCATCGCTGCTGATGTCTACGGTAACTTCTACGCGGTTAGTGACAATCTATATGCAAATGGCTTATGTGACGTAAGCGGTGAAAACAAAACGTTGCTATTGAAAATTCAAAGACATAAATAAAGCCCTGTTGGTAAAGATATATGGCAATAGTCTGGCGGGGTTTGTCCTCAATGGTACCTTGATAGATCCTAACATCCTTCTCTTTGGGTCCTCATTGCTTCCTCGGGGCCCGAGGAGCCAAAGAGGAGGCATAGAGGAGGATCCGAGGAGGCAAAGAGAAGCCCGGATGAAAAATGTGTCGTTCGTCCCTGAGCGTTGGCTGTTCGTCCCAGGTGTTTCCTCTTTCCGTCCCAACTCGACAGGTGTTTTGGAGGAAAAAAGGCGGTTCGTCCCAAGACATATGTCGTTCGTCCCAGGTCTCGGACAAGCCCGACCCATTTTTGAATAACGGGAGTGGGAACCACTGTAGCTTTGCTGTATCGGTCTGTCACTGCCAAAAGGAGATTTCGCTTGGGAAAGCAGGAAGAGTGAACCTGCCAACCCTCTCCCGCCAGTCGTCCACAGTTCTTTGACATCGCTCCCCACCTTTCAATCCGATCCGGGTTGTGGACGTGGAGGAAGAAGTCCCGACACCACGGTTGGGAATAAATCAAACTAAAACTTGTTGCTTGATAGCAAGCGGAGAACTACCGAATCGCTGGCGAAAAGCCCGGCTGAAATGGGAAGGGCTTTCGAAGCCACTTTCGAAAGCGGTATCAGACACCGACTTATCCATATTGGTGAGCAAGTGCAATGCATGGTCCAACCTTTTTTCGATGAGCCATTTGCCGGGAGAGGTATTAAATAACCTTTGGAAATCTCTTTTAAACGCGGATAAACTCCTGGCACTTAACCGGGCAAACTCTTCCAGCCCCAGGTTAAAGCAGTAATTGTCTTCCATCACCCGTTGCAGCGATACACTTTGTGGCTCCTGCAGCAGGGCGCAAAAATAAGCCAGCAATTCACTGTTCTCCGGGTTGTCGGCGATGGTGAGGATCAGTTCCCTGAATTTGAGTTCCAGCAAGGAGGCGTCCGGTGTGCGGTTGGCATCGAAATGAGACAACATAGAATGAAAGAAAGCATGTACCGCTTCATTGTTGTCAATGGCCATCACCGGATCGTAGGAAGCTCCGGATCTGTAAATGGGCGAAGATTTGCTTTTCAATACTTCGCAGATGAATTCGTCGGGCACAAAAAACACTACCACACAGAACGTGGAATCTGTAAAATGCTCTACAATACATGCCCCCTTCCTTACAAAAACACAACTGCCCTTTTGCAACTCATAAGAACCATGGGAGGTATGCCATACCCGCCTGCCATCCATGATATAAACGATGTAATTGCTATCACTCCAGAAATTTTCATATTTGGTTGAATACTGGCAGTTGATCATGGTGATAAGCGAATCCCTGCAGTTCAACTGCCGGTAGTAATTGGGGTTGCCCGCTATTTTTGCATATAAGTTGTACAAGGGAAAAGAATTGGGTTACAAAGTTATTACTTGTCTCAACCCTGGCTATACCCAATAATGGTAGTATTGCCAGCATCAGCAAGCTTCTTTTGTATGCCCAATTCCACAAAAGCTTAAGGATCAACTGTCCACCCAAATACTGAAAAATGAGCCTGCTACCTCAATAAGGGGGTGAGGCCCATTGATAAATATCATAGACTTAATCCGTAGTAAATTTCGACGGCAACACCTGATTGTATATGTTCTCACCTATTTTCTTTCCCTGCTGCAAACCTGCGTCGATAGATGAGGGATAGTGTATGCCCCCATACAGCCTTGATACGCCCGCTTCATTGGCAATGGCGGTATAGGAAGTATAGGTGCGCGGCGCAAATCCCAAATAATCATACGTGTGATCGGTAAAGGAAAGGATATTGCCAAAGAGCTGCTCGAAAATATGGGCAGCCCCGGCAGAAAGCGTGGAATGTGCAGAGGGATATTCCGGATGGGCAGGCGTGGCCAATGTCGAATTCCAGGTTGTATATCCCATCGTTTCCCTGATATAAGTAATGGGCCTTACCAGGTTGTACTGGTATTTCAACTGGAAGCAGGCGATCAATGCATCATTGGTGGCTGCGCCAGTGAGTGCATAAGCTACTACTGCTTTGGCCAGGGAGGACTTCTTCTGGCGGACGGTTTGTTGCAATATGCTAAGCCAATGCCCGGGTGATGATACGCCCGGTATATCTCTCCAGAAAATAGCCATGGCTGTTTCATCGGCCGTCAGGTCTTGTGATGCGTCGTATACTTGTTTTACCATTTTATAAAATGGAGAGGCAGGATCGGTTGAATAAGCAGGCGGAGGAGTTGGTGTTGAGTTGGCAAGGCTTCCTTTTACAACCGGCCGGTTATTGCCCCAATAAGGGGTAGCGGGCGCAGCAAAGGCCGGCGGCGTAGGTTTCCACAACCCATCACCAACGGGAGGTGTATACGGATTGTTGGCATTTTTATAGCCATCCGTTTCTGCCCAGTTGTACACCGCAGTGGCCACGTCTTTTCCAAATTGAACAGAGAGGGCCAGCTTTGCTGCGTCAACCTTAAAGGTTTCCCTGAGCGCATTTTCCAGGGAGTCGACAGCCGCTTTATCAGTGGCGCTGGCATTGGGAAACATAGCTTTGTTCATACCCGCCAAAGCCGCATTGACGCTGGCCGGCCAGTAATACTTCTTTGAATGACCAGCTGCCGGCAAGCCAGTCAGGCCATTCCAATTTTTATTCCAGGCGCCATACTCGGGCATACCCGGCGCAATCGCTTCCCGCGCAGCAATGCCTGTATAAGCATAATGCCTGGAAAACCCTTGGTTGGGAATACCGGTCGCATTCCTCATCAATCTTAACTGCATAAGCATCCATTTGTCAGCGACGTCAGCAGGATAAGCGCTGGGTGAATCTGGTTGGCCGGGATGATGATCGTCCCATTTTTTACAACTACTCAACACAAGAGAAGTGAGGAGCACGGTTAACGTACAGGCCATGGCAAGTCTGTACATCCTGAAAGATGTTGCATTCATGATAATAATGGTATTTGATGTTTAAAAAAACAAGGGTCCAGTTAGTGGTTACTCTTTCAGGTGGGAATCGATGGTGCAAAATTGTAAAAGATTGTTATAATGCTGTTGCCTGTGGGGTCCATATTCATTGCAAAAAAGCTCACCCTTTTGTTTTTTTAATGGTAAGGCCACCCTGCCTCCGTTGAAATCAGCTATATTAGTTCTTTTATCTTCATCATGCAGAGAGAAAAGGCAGTTCAGATATTTCAATCAGCGATCGAATCCGTGCAACCCGCCCACCTGATGCAGGAGCACCTGGTGTATCATCAGGGCGTGCTCACCATTTGTGGCCAGTCCATCCCCCGTGAAGCATTCCGGCAGGTTTATGTCATTGGCGCGGGCAAAGCAGCTGCCGCTATGGCTACTGAGACCGAGAAGATATTGGGCGATCTCATCAGCGATGGTCTCATCACTACCAAATACGGCCATGCCCTTCCCACTCAAAAAATAAAGATCAGGGAGGCCGCCCATCCCGTACCCGATGAAAAATGTGTAGCAGCCGTTGCTGAAACCTTACAACTACTGGAAAAGGTAACTGACCAGGATATTGTGATCTGCCTCATCAGCGGTGGCGCATCAGCCCTGTGGTGCGATATACCGCCCGGCGCCACCCTGTCCGAAGTACAAACAACTTTTGATCTGTTGATACGGTCCGGCGCTGCCATCCACGAGATCAATACCGTTCGCAAACACCTGTCGGGCATTAAAGGCGGACAGCTGATCCGGCATTGCCGGGACGCCAAAGTATTTTCTTTGATCATCAGCGATGTTCCGGGCGACGATCTGGCGGTTATTGCCAGTGGTCCTACCGTAGCAGATACTTCTACTTTTCAAGACGCCCATGCCATTCTTGCCAAATACAATTTATTAAAAAGATTACCTCAAAGCGTGCAGAAGCATATGGAGCAGGGAAGAAATGGGTTGATCCCTGATACACCCAAATCCGGCGATCCTCTTTTTCAACATACTAGCAATACCGTGATCGGGAGTAATCGTGTAGCTGTAGATGCAGCAGCCAAAAAAGCAAAAGCGCTGGGATACCAAACTCATATTATCTCTTCCTTAATAACCGGCGATGCTGGAAAGGAAGCAACAAAACTGGTGAATACTGCCATTCAATACAAAGGCGAAAAGCCCGCCTGTATCATACAGGGAGGCGAAACCACCGTGCAGGTAACCGGCGGTGGGAAAGGAGGAAGGAACCAGCATTTTGCATTGACAGCACTGTATGAATTGAGTAAATGTGATAAAAGCACCGCGGGCAATATTACCATTCTCAGCGGCGGTACCGATGGTACAGACGGCCCCACCGATGCTACCGGTGCTGTGGTAGATGAGGAAACAGTACACCAGGCTGCACAAAAGAACCTGGATATAACAACCTATCTAAATAACCATAATGCATATCCTTTCCTGGAACTTACCGGCAGCCTCGTGATAACAGGCCCTACACAAACCAATGTAATGGATATCATGATAGCCCTCATACAATAAAACCCGGCGGGATGACAAACACTTATTACCTGTTATTACTTCTTATTGCCAGCATCGCTTTTATCATATGGCTCACCGCCTATAAAAAGGTCAATGCATTTTTTGCTTTATTGATCGCTGCCTTGGGTGTTGGGATGCTCAGTGGCCTGCCCTTTGAAAATATACCGGGTATCCTCAAAACCGGTTTTGGCCACACCATGGAAAAGATCGGGCTGCTCATTATATTCGGTACCACCCTGGGCGTCATACTGGAAAAGACCGGCGCTACCATCAGCATGGCCAGTGCTATCCTGCGCATCGTGAAAGAGAAAAATGCACCGGCTGCCGTAGCCCTCACCGGCTTTATTGTTGGCCTGCCCATCTTTTGCGATAGCGGCTTCATCATCCTGAGCGGATTGAATCACTCTCTCGTCAAGAAAACACATTTTCGTATGCCCGTCATGGCCGCTGTGTTAGCCACTTCTTTGTATGCAGTACATTGCCTGGTGCCACCCCATCCCGGCATCACAGCAGCAGTGGGTACTGCCGGCGGCAACCTGGGCATGGTGATGCTCTGGGGTATTGGCCTGGCCATACCGGCCGCCCTGGTAGGTTACTTATGGAGCGTGTGGCGTGGAAGGAAAATCACCCATGAATACATCGAACCGGAGACCAGTGAGGAAATGCCCAAACACCTGCCGCCCGCAGCGCGTTCCTTTATGCCCGTTATATTGCCCATAGCCCTGATCGCTGCCAAATCCGTCCTGCTCCTCTTTGCTACCAAAGAAGCCATCGCACAGCAAACCATGTTGCACATCGTGTCGTTCATCGGAGAACCTGTGATAGCCCTGGCCATTGGGATATTGATCTCCCTTACCCTCATCAGGAAAGAAGATAAAAAAGAATGGTCCCATTGGCTTACAGGTGGTGTAGAGAAAGCCGGGATGATATTGGCCATCATTGCCGCCGGCGGTATGTTTGGTGAAATGCTCCAGGCTACCGGCATGGGTAAAAACCTGGGTGACCTGCTCAGTGGCTTGTCATTGGGCATATTCTTTCCGTTCCTGATCGCCGCTATCCTGAAGACCGCGCAAGGTTCTTCTACCGTGGCCGTCATTACGGCTGCATCACTGGTCACTCCTTTGCTGGCAAGCCTGGGATTACAATCTCCCACAGGCTTAACCCTTACCATCCTGAGCATGGGCGCCGGCAGTATGATGGTAAGTCATGCCAATGACGCTTACTTCTGGGTCATCAGCCGCTTTTCCAATCTCGAAACAGCAGCTACCCTCAAAGTATACAGCGTAGCAACCCTGCTGATGGGACTAACGGTACAACTGCTTATTTGGGTACTTTTTATCGCATTTGGATAAGTTTGAAAGGACTGGAGGCTAGTGGAATGATTTTTATATAAGGTTTCCGGTAATCCGCAGACCGTAACCTTATTAAAATCTCCAAAAGTATTCTATATGAACCACCGCAAATGTTTGCTGGCCATTGTCCTTGTCATGATAACCTTAACCTGTGCAAAAGCCCAGGACCGCCCGGGAAGTAAGTTCTACCTGAAAGCATCCGGCGGTTATTTCTTCAGCGTATCCAATGGCCAGTTTCCCAACGTAGGCCCCTATCCTCCACAAGACGAAAACATAGCCATCAATCCCGTTAGCGGTGCTACCACTACTTTACGACAAAAAGTATTGACCGGTTCCTATGGAGAAGGTGTAAGAGGTGGTTTGTCTGTAGGGTATATGATCAACAAATACTTTTCGGTAGAAGCTACTTTCTGTTATTTCCACAGTGCGAAAAACCTCATGACACGCGCCATCACCACCATCCAGGGTACCAATACCGTCGTAGGCAGTATTGAATCGCATGGATACGTGAATGCAATTGACTTTGCACCCAGTATTGTTTTAAGTCCCGGCTATGAAAAATGGAATCCCTATATACGTTTTGGTGTGGTAACACCCCTGTGGGGCCGGTTGTACATCGAGACCGATGCCGCCAAAACAAGCCCTGTACCCGGACAGCCTGCAATTATTGTAGCGCAGACCACTATTCACCGAAAGGAAGAAATAAAACCCTATCCCACCATTGGCTTCCAGGGAGCCTTTGGCGTTACCTATACCCTGAAGAAACAATTTGACCTGTTCCTGGAAACAGAATACAGGAATATACCAGTAAAAAGTAAAAGCAAGGAAATAACTACCTATGATGAAGTGACTAAGATCGTCAATAGTACCACAGGGCAGGAGGTTGCGCCCCAGCAAAAAAGAGGACTTGACGACCTGAGTGTAGCAGAACGCAATACCGATTATGTAACTACCCTCGATCAAAATTCCAATACCCCCACCGGTACAACTGGCACAGTCACCAATTACAAAGACAATAACAAACCAGCCAATGACCTCAAATCATTCATCAACATCGGTGGCCTGGGGCTCAACCTGGGTGTAAGGTTCAGGTTCAAATAAGACTTCTTTCATTTTAAGGGTGGCGCTCTGTACTGTCTTTTTTCAGCAAGGCCATCACCCTGGCCGTTTCGTCCGGGTAGATTGTGATGAGGTGCGTGCGTATGGAATCAGGCGTAGGACTTGCCTGGCCGTTGGTAAGTAAGGCGATCTTGCTGGAAGGCTGCGCCGGCATATGACAATCAATACAATTTTGCAAAAGTGTGGCGACAGGCAGGCCTTGCTGCGTACAAAAATTATGACCTGCCTCCGTATGACAATTCATGCATTGTTTGGAAAGAACAGGTAAAGATCTTTCCGTGGCATGCACATTATGACAGGATGAACAATTCATGCCCTTGCTTTTTCTGAAACAGGCGCTGGCAGTAAATAACTGGTATTGATTGCCATGCACATCTATTTCAGTGGCCTTGGTAGCCCGCGTAAAGTCTGGATAAAAATAATCTGATAGCGCGTCTCCCGGTTTAAATTCAAAAGCAGCCTTCTGTGCTGTCTTTAAGCCGGAATGACAAATGCCACACATATCCAGTTTGGGTTGATTCTCCAAACTGCTGATGGTGGTGATATGCATGGCCTTCTTTTCCTGCGGATGTGCCGTATGGAAGGTTACATGGTCTGCTGCAGGGCCATGACAACGTTCACAGTCAATGCCATATACTATTTTGTTCTCTTCAAATTCTTCTACGGCAGTTATCCCTTGTTGCTTTACTTCTTTTACGTCGACCATAGAACTATGACAGCCAAAGCAGGTGCTTGGGATCACCCGGTCAAACTTGGGATGGGTGGCAGGAAAACCGGGACTGTTGGCCCAGCTATGTGCCGGAACAAAATAGGAAACAGGCAATTGGAAATATTTACCACCTGCCCAGTATAGATACGTCTGTGCCTTGCGGCCCGAACCGATCGCAATATCAAATGGATAACTGCCCTGGAGTGCGCCATTGAGGTAGCCCGTTTGGAAAAGTTCATGGCCGCGTTCTTCCATGATCACCCGGGTATTGCCCGTATAGTGGAAAATGTTTCCGGGAGCAGCAAAGCTGCCTTTGACAGAGCTGGCAGAAGCTGGGCGGGAAGTAGTGGCGTGGGCCGTGGAGAGATAAGCGTTGTAAATGTTTTTATGGCAGCCTGCACAGGTGGCGGCGCCGGCAAATTTTTCACCCCTTATATCACGGCCATCCGGTTCATGATCAACGCACTGCGAAAAGATAGCGATACAAAGCACTATCGGGCAAAGTACATACAGCAGTCGTTTATTCATATCCTTCAAATGATCATTAAATATACTGATCCCTTCCCTTTTCTACAACTCAACAGCCTCATTCAACAGGTCATCGGAAAATCATAGGTCCTCAGACATACGAATTACACTTTTGTATCCTGGTTATTAATCATGGCTAAGCTTATCCTGTAGCGGGGAATTTGTCGATTATTATAGGGGTTTTGATTGCCAAAATTGTCTTACCATTTAAAAGTAGTAGCATGAAAAGGTTGCAGATCATTGGTTGTTTGCTGGTAATGCTGGCACAGTCATCCAATGCCGGGATCACCGGCGAAGGGGAGTTCAAACTGGTGAAACAGGATGATGGGGTGTCCCTGTATGAAAGGTGGATACCCGGTGCGGAGGGTGGGAACATCCGGGAGGTGAAAGCTGTTTTTTCCGTGCGGTCCGATGTGGAATCTGTTATTAAACTGCTGACCGATCAGGCAAAAGGAAAACAGTGGAATACAAATGCCGAGAAATACAACGTAGTACAATCTGGTAACCATACCAGTTGGGTTACCTACACCCGGTACAGCATACCCTGGCCGTTCGGCGATCAGGATTGCTGCTTATCCTACACCGTGAGCAAGGATGCAGCTAATCCAAGAGCCGGCACTATTAGCTTTGAAAGTACCTTGCACAATCAGTTTCCTGTTACTACTTCCGTTACCCGGATTACCGGCACCAAAGGCAAATGGTATTTTGAAGATGCCCAGAATGGAAATATGAGAGTAGCTTATATCATTTCTACCAACCGCAGTAAAAAAGTACCCCGCTGGATAGCCGATCCCATTGTGCGGAACAACCTTTTCTCCACCATGACAACTTTCAGGAATATGCTGGAGAAGCCGTAATAATAAACCTCTATTTAATAGGTGTATTTTGCCCTGTAGAGCTTGTCCCGCACAAGCGGGAGGCAACCGCTTTGTAGCCCTGTGTCGCAAACGTGCATTCTGCCCCTTTAGGGGCTACCGCTTTGTAGCTCCGTGTAGCAAACGTGTATTCTGCCCCATCGGGGCTGCCCTCTCCCTTCATCGTAGGAACAATACAATCAAAGCCGCAAACAGCGTATTGAGCAAATTCACCACATCATTGTTAATGCGGTGCCTGCGTTCCAGTGAAGCCCCCAGCAAAGAGTCCAGCAGGTTGCCCAGCACACCGGCAAGTACAATAAGGAGACTGTCTTTCCCAAACCCCTGGAACAGCGAATAGATAACCGCCATCACCGCTGCCCCACCCATACCCAGCAAGCTGCCTTCCAGGCTTACCACACCATCCAATCCTTTCTGGTCTTTTTTGAATGTCAGTATATTATAATGATGACGGCCATACACCATCCCCAGTTCAGAAGAAAGCGTGTCCGCAATGGCCGAGGCAAGACTGGCGGCCATCATCAGCAGGTAAACCACGTCATGGACAGGATCAATCATGGCCAGCAGTCCCGCCAGGGCGGCGATACCGCCATTGGCCAGTACCTGTCCGGCGTGTCGTTTTTCCGGATGGGGCTCTTGGGAGAGGATGGTTGCTTTAATGGCTTTCCCGTGCGAAGTAGCCCAGATTCCCAGCACAAAAAAAGCACTCAGCATCAGCAGACCCGTATAGCCCCCTCCGCCAAAAACGAGAAATCCTGTTAACCCACCCGCCAAGGCAGCGGGGATAGACAGTTTACCTGTCTTTACACTCATCGCCATAACGACCAGCAGCAGTCCCGAAACAAGAATGTATTCCACCCCGCTAAGCTATACAAATTTCTTTCGTCCACCGAAGCAAACGGACTCAAGCTCCCTTCGAAACAATAGATTGCCGGTTGCTCCCGCCGAAGGGCGGGACCGATTCACGTGCTTCATTTTAACATTTCCTATTAGCAATAAAATAAGGTATGCTGCGTTTTTGCGCCCGCATCAACCCAAAACACATTTTTATTCCGTTTATCTTAATGAATTCATAAAGGCTGCACCAGCCTCCCGTTTTAGGTTTTCTTTATCATTCACCTGCATCAAAATCTTCTACATTTAATTAGAAACAAACCCTCCCTGTATTTTTAAAATACACAACCGGCTAATTATGAAGCGAAGACCAGGAGATTTTTTGGGTGCAATGAAAAATTGGTTGATCCCGGAAAGTACGAAGGATTCACCTGCTGCACCCATTACCAACAATGATATCCTGAAAGAATTATTGGATTGCTTCGATGATTCCTGTAAAACCGAATCCGTAGGAGCGAGCCTGGTGTTCAACATGCATTTCCTTGTCATCCTGCATCCCGATGTCTATGAACAACGGTTGCCTTCTTTTCCCGTGGTCGTGAAAGAGGCCGTGAAAATGTTTTACAAGAAACTTGAAGTGTACAGGAAAGACTATGAAGACCTGTCTCCCGTTTCCTCCCATTGGCAGTTCAGGTTTGGTCCGGCATCCGATTTCAACAGCGAGCGCATCAGCCCCTACGATATAAAGATCATTGGCATGCTCACCGGCATAAAGACTGGTAGTATGAGTGGCGAAAGAAGGCATACCGCCAAAGTGACCATGAAATCCAAAGCCACCAATGTATTCGATAAGATGGACATTAACCTGGAGGTGCTCCGCCATATCCATTTTGCCGAAAGCGGCAACTTTACCGTCAAGTTTAGCAGCGATCTTTCCCTCGGTGGCGGATCATTGCTGCGGCAGGCCCGCAATATGGACAGTGGCCTGGCCAGGATCGAATATTTTATGGGCGATAAGAACAAGTCCGACACCTACCTCATGAAGGATACTGAAATTGTTATTGCCCGGAAGGAACCCGAAAACCAGGGCTATAGCAATTACCTGCTCATCGAATCCAGTTATGTATCCAATCCCCATGCCCGCATCCGGTTGAATGAAGCAACCGGAAAATTTCAGATTGCCAGTTTCAGTTCCAATGAGACCAGGGTCAATGAAGTGGTGATTGCCAGGAGTGAAGCCCATAGCCCCCGTTGGTTTGACCTTGAACCCCAAAGCCAGGTGTTACTGAACGGCATCATAACCCTTGAATTTAAACAGCAACAACAATGACCGTATCTGTGATCGGCACATGTGCCCTCTGTTTGTTTGTGGTGTTCTTATTAATACGACATTTTAAAAACCTGCCCCGATAAAATGAAAAGCATGTTCATCAGCGGAAATACGGATCCGGGTAGGCGTCGGAAAGAAAACCAGGACGCCTGGATTGCGCAGCAGCTATGGTCGCCCGACAATGCTTTGCTGGCTGTGATCGATGGAGTAGGGGGATATACCGGCGGTGAAAAGGCCGCAGCTATTGCCCGTGAAAGTATTATACAATACATGCAATTGCCCAAGGGCGATACCCTCACTATGCTGCGGGAAGCCGTCATCTTTGCCAATAACCGCATTGTAGAAGAAAGAAAAAAAGACCAGCACATCAGCGAAATGTGTTGTGTGCTCACCGCAGTAGTGGCCGATGCAGCCACCCAATCTCTTTATTTTGCCCATGTAGGCGATACAAGACTTTATCGCTACAGAGAGGGCAAGCTGCAGAAGCTGACCAAGGACCATTCTTTTGTAGGCATCCGGGAAGACGCAGGAGAAATGACCGAGCTGGAAGCCATGAACCACCCCCATCGCAACCAGATACTCCGGGAAGTAGGGTCTACCCCGCACCGGCTGGATGATGAAGATTTTATGGATTATGGCCGCGATGAGTTGCTGCCGGGCGATAGTTTACTATTGTGCAGTGATGGTTTGACTGATATGATCACTGTACAACAGGTGACCACCGTACTATCTACCGGACAACCCTTGCCCAATAAGGTGAGCAGTCTCATTGCCCTGGCCAACGAAATGGGGGGCAACGACAACATCACCGTAGTATTGCTAAAGCGTAAACCTGTCACCGCCAAAAAGCAGGTGCCCGTGGTAAATCCAATTGCCGAAGTAAAAGATGCACAACCAGCTACACCAGTCGAAGCAAAAGATTGCCGACTGTCGACTGCCGATTGCCGACTGCCGACTGCCGATTGCCGACCATCAACTGCCGATCCACGACCGAAAACGCACAATACGCCGCCCCGTTTATTGTGGGCCGCCCTCATCCTCCTGCTCGTAGCAGGAGCAGGCTGGTATTTTACACCGCCCAAAAGAATGGAGATACCACCGCCTGAAGTTATTGTTGTTGATAGTAATAAAGCGACTACGGCCGTGCGCGTGAATCATCCCGCCGTCCCCGGCCCGGTGGTCGAAGAACAAACAGATACGCTGCGGATAGCCGCTACTAAAAGCTGGAAATACATTCAACAATATGTAGACAGCATTGGCAAAACGCTGGTGATCCTGCCCGCTAAAAACAACCAGACAAAGTTTGCCGCCATTGAGATCAATGACAGGTCTGCCAATCCCGGTGATACCATCCTCATTAAAAATATACGCGTTAAGAACTTCGAGACCGGCATCAAAGTACAGGTGCCCATTCTCCTCAAAACAGATAACCTCGTCTTTGAAAATATCAAATATCCATTCAATAATCTTGTGAAATCCGATAGCAGCCATCCCTCCCTTTTGATCATGAACAACGTCAAGCGATAAACCATGGCCACTTCGATATTTAGAGAGTATTTTAAGGGGTATGAGATCCTCGGCGAACTGGGACGGGGTAATGCACGGGTATTAAAAGCCAGAAGTCTGCAAACAGGTGAGTTGGTTGCCATCAAGCACTTTGCTTTTAATACAGAACCCGATACCCTCCGGCGCTTCCAGCGCGAGTCGGAGATCATGAAGTCCATCCAGCATGAGTATATTGTTAAGATCATAGAAGTGCACCTCGATGCAGAGCTGCCCTATATCGTAATGCAATTGGTAGAGGGAGGCGATCTGCGCAGCTTGTTGAGAATGCACCATACCCTGGACATCGCTACCGTTATCCGCCTGGCACACCATATGACCGAAGCCCTGGATGCCATTCATGCCAAAGCAGTGGTGCACCGCGATGTGAAACCCGAGAATATCATGTACCGGAGACTCCCTACCGGGGAGATCCATTTCTTACTCACCGATTTTGGCATTGCCAAATTGCGCGAGCAGTCCGACACCATTACCGTTACCGGAGCTTCCATGCTCACCTATGATTACGCCTCACCTGAGCAATTCAACCAATCAAAAAATGTATCCACCCCTACCGATTATTATTCTTTGGGTGTGGTGATCTATGAATGCCTCACCGGCCTTGTTCCATTTGAATATGAACAGGACGATCTCCTAATGCACATCAACCGTGTGATCGCCTCGCCCATCCCCGTGCCCCGGCTGCCGGCTCATCGTTCCCTGCCACCCAGCCTGATGTTATTGATGGAAGGTCTGCTCACCAAACAAGGTTCCCACCGGTTGGCCGATCCTGTCCAGGTACGACACCTCTTAAAAATGGCCGCTATCGAAGACCTGCGGGGCATCAGAACCTTGCCGCCGGCTGAACAAAGTGAAACCGTCAAATACGTGGCGCCTCCACCGCCCCCGCCCACCAAAAAACGTGAGATCACTTTTATTGCTGTTGTGTTGTTGCTGATCAGTGTGGCCATCTTCTTTTCCTGGACCACCCTTGTTAAGTCAAATGCCATTGCTGCTGAGACCACGCCGCCTGATATTAAACCATCCCATGTGCAGGAGGTCAAATACAATATCCCCTCGGGAAAAAGAAAATACCTGGCGGCGCCCATACAGGCTCCTGCCATCCCTATAGAACCTGTTCAGGAAGATATTCCCGAACGAACACCCGAAACCAACCCGGGCATAACCTTGAACAATGGCGTGTATTACAATGATTTTAGTGATCCGCAGGATACCATTTGGGATATTGGGAAAGATGAGACCAGTGAGTTCAACCTGGCAGATGGGAAATACATTATGAAAGGATTGGCCGATAGCCTGAGTTATTCTACGGCCGCTAAATTCAACCTGGATATCCATAAAGACTTCACCATCATGGCCAATGCTACCCATTGGGGAGATAGCGCCGGCGATCCTTTTGGCCTTAACTTCTGTGGCGATCAGCAACAGGATTCCTACTTCGTTTTTTATATTACTTCCAACGGGTATTATTCTGTGGGGGCTTTAATAAAAGATGAATGGAAGGTGTTCGTGGATTGGACACCCTCAGCCAATATCCGCCCGGATGCCGGCATGAACATGCTCACCGTTGAAAAGCATGGCACCGTACTCCGTTTCCTGATCAACGACCGGTTGGAAAAGACCTTATCCTTTACCGGTGGCTTTGGCAATTATTTTGGCCTTCGGGTGGATGGCGCCCAAACAGTATCGTTTGACCAGCTTATTGTAAAGGGATCACAATAAAAAATAATCAGCAATAATACATGGCTGTTAAGGCAGGCAATACCAATCATTATGTAAAAAGAGAAGGCTGGCTCCTCCTCACAGGTGCGGCATTAATACTCCTCTTCCTGTTCTTCAACCTCTTTCAGGCACTCTCGCCACAACTGGCAAAAACAAATACCGCACTGCTGGAAGGCAGGGCTTTAAAGCTGGAAAGCGTTGTGAACAAGGACGTGCTAAGAAAGGTGATTACAGATGGTTCCTATTATACCGATCAGCGCGATGTTGACCTGCTGGTGGATTCCCTCGCCGGTAAGTTACTCGCCCTTGGCCAGCCCGACAACCTGGGTGCGCTCAACAAAGGCGCTTATGCCATTACCGCTCCCGTGCCATGGAAAACAACCATTGGAGGAATTGATTTTCAGGATCGCCTGCGGGCATCCCGCCAAAGACTTGGGTTCGATTCTGCTTTATACGTACAGGAGTTAACCAGCCCCGTCAACAGTGAATTGTTAAGTGGAGCGTCCTCTTCGGGAGGTCGGGTCATGATTGCAACTGGTGATCAGGAAATGACGGGGCGGGTCCTGTACCAGGATAAACCCATGCCAGGTGTGCTGGTACAATTAAGACAGCACATACCTTCCCTCGAAGAAGATTCACTCACCGGGATCATTGGTTACGCACGCACCAATGCCAAAGGCGAGTTTGCCTTTGCTGGTTTGTTTCGTGATTCCGGGTACAGTGTACTGCCCTTGAAACCCGGCTACGAATTTGGCAGCAGAAAAGGTACCAGTGCACTGAGGAATAACCCTGCTTTCACCTTTGTGGCAAAGCCACATAAAATAAGACTCATAGGTTCCATCGTATACGGACAATTAAAAGAAGATGGCGCTTTAATAGTCCGGACACCCGAAGAATTCAAGACCAGCTTTCAGATCATAGCCGGTGGCCTTATCCTCGCTTTCTTTATTGTACACCTCATCCTGTCCGTCAGAAAACGGCAGCCCGATATTTTCCTGTTGCCCGTACTCTTGCTTTTGTGTGGCATATCCGTATTAACCCTCTTTAGTATCCAGCATCCCCTTACCGATTCACTCCATGCTTTTCAAACCCTGCAGGGCATTGTAGCGGGGCTTGTTGCCTATACTGTCTTCAGTAGTGTGAATGTAGGCGCCTGGTATACCCGCTGGTGGTTTGATGGCTTGTTCAACTTCAGGAATAAGCATATCTACCAGCTCAAAGGATGGACCTGGTTGGCCCTGGCCGTAGCGCTGGCCATCACCACCGTATTGATTGGAACGGGGCCTGAGGGCAGTGGTGTAAAAGTAAACCTCCAGCTGGGTGGATTTACCTTCCAGCCCAGTGAGATCACCAAGTACCTCCTGTTATTTTTCCTCGCGGCATTCTTCGCTGCCAATGAAGAGAATATACGCAACCTGTCAGATATACGCTGGCGCTTTTACATCAACTGGGGCGTGTTTGCCGGCATTGGTCTTATCCTCGCCCTCTATCTTTTTATGGGCGATATGGGACCTGCCCTGGTAGTGTGTTTCACTTTCTTATTCTTTTACAGCATCGCCCGTGGCAACCTCCTCTTTACTGTAATGGCAGGGCTGATATATGGCGGATTGTTATTGGTGCTGCCCGGATGGATGGCTACCGCAGCGGCACTGCTCCTGGTAGTGATCGGCTTATTGGTACAAGGTAACCTCCGCAGCACCAAATGGTATGGCGCTTTTGCTGCCATCGCCGATGCACCTGTCATCATCATCATGGTCATAGCCGCTTTTGCCTTTGGCGATAAGGTGCCCGGCATAGGAGAGCGGCTGGCCGATCGCAAAGCCATGTGGCTAAGCCAATGGGACAATGATGTATTTGGCGGTGATCACCTCGCCCATTCCTATTGGACACTTTCTTCCGGTGGATTTTCAGGCCAGGGCATAGGTCGCGGTTTCCCCAACACCATGCCTGCTGCCCATACCGACATGATCCTGCCCAGTATCGGTGAAGAATTGGGTTGGTTGGGCCTCGTGGCTGTATTGCTGCTGTTTGGCATACTCATTCACCGCAGTTTCCTCCATGCACGCAGATCAGGTCAGCCATTCACCTTTTACCTCTGTGCCGGTATTGCCATTACTATCGGCATCCAGCTCCTCATCATTGCTGGTGGCTCCATTGGATTACTGCCCCTTACCGGTGTAGCCGTTCCATTTCTCAGTTATGGCAAAATATCACTCATCATCAACCTGGCCGCCATGGGCATTGTGGCTGGTATCTCCGCCAGGGAAGGACAGGAAGTGCAGCGCGAGCGCATGCAAAAGAACTATGATCCCGTATTGGCAACCGGTATCGCCTTTTTCCTGATCGGCATCATTGCCCTGTCCGCTAAATTATTATTTGTGCAGGTCATCGACCGTGATAAATACATCGTAAAGCAGGCACGTGTGGTCATGCGCAACGGCGTGCCCGTATACAGCTACAATCCACGTATAGATAAGCTCATGCGCCTGCTTGCTGCCGGCAATGTATATGATCGCAAGGGCCTCGTACTTGCCACCAGTGAACCAGGTACTATTCAGCAAAACATGGATACACTGCAGCGTGCCGGCCTTAGCAGCGCCTGGCTGCACCAGCTGATGCAAAAAAGAGTGCGGCGCTTTTATCCCTTTGCAGAAGGTCTTTTCTTTTGGACAGGCGATTACAATACCCGTTTGTTTTGGGGGCAGGCCAATGGCTATTTTGCAGAAGCACGGCACCTTACCGCGCTGAGAGGATTTGGCGTAACCCGTGAAATACAGGATTCCGTATATACCCTCTATCAGCCTGACCGCTTCACCAGGCCCTTCTATAAAACAGTGCCTATGGCCCGGTACGATTATACAGCACTGGTGGATGGGCTAAAGAGTGGTATCGATACCAACGAAGCTGCCATCAGGAAGATAAGAGACAAGGATAGGAACATACAGCTCACAGTAGATGCTGCCCTGCAGGTAGAACTGCAGGACTCCCTGCGCAACAGCCTCTTTCAGCAAAAACGGATATCCGTAGTGGTATTGGATGCAGCCACCGGCGATGTACTGGCATCTGCATTGAATCCATTGCCCAACCTCCAGTCGCCCGAACTCATGCAATTGTCCGACAGGGAAAGGAATCAGCTGGAAACACCTGTCACAGAGAGAGACCTTGGTATGACCTACTCTACAGCCCCTGGCTCCACCGCTAAAATACTCACCGCCATGGCTGGGTTTAATAAAATGGGTATGGCAGCTACCGAAGTGAGGTACAACGATATCTATCGCCCTGAAATATTCCGCGACAATAAAAGAGAGCAGGAGCCATTTATTCCCAAAGTTCCTTTTGTAGACATGCACGAAGCCATTGTCAATTCCAGCAATATCTTCTTCATTCGCCTGGCCAACGAAAACCACCTGGAAGAAGAAATGGCCGCCTTGTATGAAGCAACAGGCATGAGCCTGGAACAGCGTGGTGGCTATAACTATACCGGATCAAATGATGTGCAGAAACAATCAGCCGATTTGGCCGCCTGGAGAAAGGAGGTGCTCAACCACGACCGCAAGCAATACAATAACCCCAACTATGTAGGTACTACCAAACGTTACCGCAGCTTGTTTTCCGGCATTGCCTGGGGCCAAAGCGTACTGACCGCTACTCCGGCATCCATGGCCAGGATGGCAGGTGGCATCGCCAATCATGGTTTGTTGCAACCCTCCCGGTATTCTTTACAGGAAGCCGGAAAACCAACACCCTTGCCCGAAGGAATTAAGATCGCTAAGGATACTGCCTATGCTTCTTTGCTGAAGCAATTCATGATCGACCAGTCCAGTACACCCGGTAAGCTAAAGATCAAGGATACCAGGGTAGCAGGTAAATCAGGTACACCCGAGCGTATTATCAAAGGAGAAAAGCAGTCCGATGGGTGGTATGTATTCTTTGCACCCACGCCCGATAATACTTCGTATACCGTCACCTGTATTCGTATTGAAAGTGGGCAGAGTTCTGCCAATGCTGTACTCCTGGCCAATACCGTGGCGAAGATCTTACAGCGAAGGGCTTACATGGGTTCATTTTAGAAACAATGTTGTGAAGGACTGGCACCGGCCAGTAAGCAAACAAAAAAATATACGGATGAAAAACTTAATCAACAAACTGAAGAAAAGCTTTGGCCTCACAGAGGAATCCCCTGATACAGATCAGGCCGTATCATCGACAAAGGAAGAATCTCCCGACTCCTTTATCCCGGCCACTCCTGTGAAGCGGGATGCCATCATTAAGTTTATTATCCAGGCACTCAAACCATACGTAGACGAAAAAAGCATGTCCGTGGCGGGCCTGCGTTTTTATATTCTATGTACCAGTCACGAGCAGGAAGAGGCAGCGGGCATTGCCTTGTATACCGATAAGCCAGGTATGTTTAAAACAGAGCACCTGGAAAGGAAATTGCTCAACCATTTTATACAATTGGAACAGGATTGGTTTTTTGAATACCAAATAGTAAAGGACCAATTGCCCGAGAATTGTATCCAGCAGGGCAGCTTTGGATTGAAAGTTACCCGGGCAGGTGAGCACATTGTAGAAAAATACGCAGCCGCTTGCCTGCAGGTACTCGTAGGCCAGGCCGAACAATTTGAATATGTACTCGATCCGCATACCCAGCTACGGTTCAACATTGGCAGAAGCAAATCCCCCCAGCTCTCGTCTGGCAAAATTCAATTGAACGATATCGTATTCCTGGCCGCCGGCGAACCTGGCTTCGATGAAATAGCTGGCCGGGCCAACCTGCATGTAAGCCGCAACCACGCCTACATAATCTATGATCCTAAAGTAGATAAATACCTCCTGTACCCCGATAAAGGAGGGCTGCCCGATAGTGGCAACAAGATCAAAGTGCATACCGCCGACGACAAAGTAAAATGGCTCAACATGTATGGCATTGCCCATCACTTGCAGGAAGGCGATCAGATTGAACTGGGCGGTGAAGCCATTTTGAGATTTAAGAAAGGGTAGTGATGTTTCGGTTATTTAACGACCCTGAATCCCTGGTTACTGAAGGAGGCGTGGATATTTGTCCTGCCGATATCGTAGGAATTAAAGAAATGACAACTATTGGGGCTGCACCACCAGGAACCTCCCCGCGCATGCGCCACTGTAGGGCTGGGATAAGCCTTTAGCTTGCCGCTGCAAAACTCAAATACATTTCCGTACATGTCATACAAACCCCAGGCATTGGGTGCAAAGCTGCCCGTTGGACTGGTAAAAAGATAGCCATCCGTACTGTCGGGCATCAGGTGATCTTTTCCATGCCAGGTATTCGCATACTTGCTCAGGAGTGCCGTATCATTACCAAAGGAGAAGTCTGTAGTGGTGCCTGCCCTGCAGGCAATTTCCCATTCGTCCAGCGACGGTAGCCGTACACCTGCCCACCGGCAATAGACCAAAATATCACTGTAGCTGATACTGGTAACCGGATGAGCCATCTTATTTTCAATGCCTCCCCGGATCATACCGTTGGGGTATCGCCAGCTGGCAGTGCTATCATTGAACCATTCAAATTCCTGAAGCACCGGTTTATAGACCAGTGCATCATGCTTCCGTTCGGCATCTGTAACATAACCGGTGGCCTTGATGAAAGCGTCAAATTGCGCATTCGTTGTTTCCCGCGTAGCAATGCGGAAACTGTCTACCCTTACCCGGCGGAAAGGATTGAGCACATGCCCTTTCTTACCCACTGTATATTGCCCTTTGGGGATAGTGACAAAATCCCCGCCATCCTGCGCCTGGCCAGCCATCGTATGGAGTAATACGACGATGATGCCTGTTAGTATAATGCTATTTTGGAAGCCCATTGTAGAAATCCGTAGCACGTTTGATGATCAGTTCTTCGTTAGGAATATTGAAATTAAGAAAGGCATCATAACTATTGATCTCATCCCCGTATAATTTCTTGTTGGAAGTGGATACCATGAATTCCTTGTACTCATTGTTCTTCATCAGCAGCATCAGTACCGTGAGGATATCATGGTCCTTCTTATCTGTTTTATAAGTGCTGATCAGAAAGGGGATCATTTCCCGGGCGTTGATGTCAACGATGGCATGTTTTAAGTTCAACCCAAGCCTTTTTTCTTTGGCCACGCATTCCTTGATCCATTGCATGACAGAATCTTTGTTCGATCGCAGGAACTGTACCTGCCGCTCCGACCAGTTGTTCTCTCCAAACATTTCAGGCAGCCGGCCGAATATTTTCTTGTGTTCATCCTGTATGGGAGGCCTGGCGTCGCAATTCTGACTATACGATTCACCATGCATCATATGGTAGGTAAACTTCTCCCGTAGCGTAAGGCTAAGATAGTCGGATTGCTTCAGTTTTTCATTGTCATCCTCATCTGGTGTTAATTTCTTCAATAACCCCAATATCTTGAGTTTCCCATAGCTGGGCTCCGACATGTAATTCCGGTAAGTATGATAGGCACGGCTTTCTTTGCTGGGTTCTTTCCAGGCTTCTCCTTCATCCTGTGCCTGTGAACAGATAGTTGTGGCACATAATAGAAGGAATAGATATAGGGGTTTCATGAACATAATTTCTAGTGAGTGAAAGAATAAACTATTAGCAAGTACCAAACAGAAGTAGCTGGTTGGGGTCATAAGGCAGATACTTTTCGTCAACTACGCCAAAGCGCGGTAGCCACCCGAAACCCGCAACTTCAAACCCGAAGCCCTACAACACCAACCTTTCGTGCAGCTTTTCCAACGTCGCCATCGGGTCCGTGCAAAATCCCGGATGCACTTTTGAGCTTTGTACGATCGTGCTGCGGGTGGCTGTCAGCCAGCGGAAACGTGAGGCCATATCCAGCTTGGCGATCGGCCCCCCGGCTGCGTGCCCCAGGCATATATGTTCAAAAGCGCACAGGTAGGCCTTTACTTCTTCAATGTCCAGTGTGGCACAAAATGCCTGCAACCTGTCGGTATTCAGCGTATGCAGCGTTTGCAGGAAAGCTGGTTTTCTGCAATACAGAATAACGCCCACATTCAGGAATTCTTCCCGTTCTACCCTCGGTACCACGCGGATCACCGCATACTCAAATAAGTGTTGTTCTTGCATGCTGGGCTTCTTTTACAAAAATGGGAGAGGAGGCTACGCGTGTTAATAAGAATTGGATATATACTTCCCGGCGTTCATTGGCGGACCCGTCTTCCGAACCACCCGTTAACCAGTCGTCAGGCACCAGGCCCACGATGGCGCGGATGCGTTCTTCTGTAAGCAGTGGCGCGTATTCCGCGTCTACTATGTCCAGTTCGGCTGCCTGTGGTAACAGTACATGGTCCTTCACCGGGGCAAAAGGACGTTTGGCTTGCTCTTCCCAGTTCGTCCACGAGTGATGGAAATACAACGAGGCGCCATGATCGATCAGCCACAACTCTTTATTCCAAACCAGCATATTCGTATTGCGTGCAGTCCGGTCTACATTCGTAAGCAGGCAGTCCAGCCACACTATTTGTGAAGCGAGTCTGGAGGGAAGTTTGGTCACTGCCGGATCATAGGTAATAGAGCCCGACAAATAGTGCAGTCCCAGGTTCAATCCCACACTGGCTTTCAGCAGGTCCTGTATCTCTTCATCCGGCTCAGTACGGCCAAAAGCCGTATCCAGCTGCGCAAATACGATCTCCGGCACACGTAACCCAAGCAGCCGCGCTATTTCTCCGCCGATCAGTTCCGCTATCAGCGATTTCACCCCCTGACCTGCTCCCCGGAATTTCAGTACATAAAGGAACTCGTCATCCGCCTCGGCAATGGCCGGCAGCGAACCGCCCTCACGCAAAGGCGTCACATAACGGATCACCTGTACCGTCCTCAATTGTGGTTTACTGTTCATATGCTCCTGTTCTATGCCTTATACTGCATGCACTGCAGCATTACGTCGATAAATAATGCCTGAAATTAAGCTCAATTTTCTACCTGTACAAACAAAGAGTGAGCATCCGCAAGGATGCCCACTCTTTACTCCTAAATTCTATATGCTGAATTCTGTATTCTATTTAAAAGCAATATACTTCGACTCCGCTTTGATGATCTTATTGAAGAATACCTTCAACGCTGCATAATCAGCCGGCGCCACATTATCACGTTGTATCTTCGCCTTGCGGATGATCTCCAGCTGTGTAGGCGATTTCTTTACAAACTGAAGACTGTAAGTGCTGCCATTAAAGGTGCAGTTTTCATTCTTAGGGATCTCTACAAATGTTTTCCCGGCAGGTGCCTGTACCGTAATGGAAGTTTCATATTCATCCGTGTCCTCATAAGACCAGTATTCGATAGGGAACTTACGCTCGTCCTCCGTAAGGTTATCAATAGAAGCCACGATCTCACCAAACGGTATTTTGATCATGCCCATGTCACCTACTTCCGTTACTTCATTCGTTACTTTGTATTTACATTCAAAAGAAACAGAATCTGTCAGGCTCTCTAACCCTGTAAAGGATATGCTCGTCAGTTTTACCGGGTTCTTATACCAGGAGCTCACTGATTTCTCCATCTCTTCTTTCTGCTTTTCATTGGTGAGCTTGCCAAAATTGGCCCGCAGCCCCGAGGTAAGGTTACCCGTTTTCACCGCCTTGATAGCCATCTTGATATCACTGCCTTCTATTGTTACATTGATATTGCGCCGCACCTTATCCTTTACCCGGTTTGTAGTGTACAGGTATTTCAATTGCGCCCCTGCAGTATCACTGCTTTTTTCAGGTATTACAAGATACGCCGCCTTGTACAGATTGGAGGGTAAGCTGGCAAAGGGGAGATCATTGTCTGTAAGCTCCAGGAAATACTCTTTTCCATCCAGTGTTGTCTTTACAATACAATGGTTGAACTCTACCGACGGCATTTCCATCGCATGCAGACCATTGTCCCGCGTATTCACCAGCACGAGGTTAGCTTTAATACCAGCCATTTTCGCCAGTCCTACAAACAGGCTCGACAGATCCTTACAATCTCCCAGCCTGGTGTTAATAGTAGTTGCTGCCTTCTGCGGTACATAGGCACTTTGGCGGAAGGATACAGAACTGTAGCGGATATTGGAGGTAATATAAGTATAGATGATCTTAGCCCGCTCCGCTTCACTCATCGTTCCTTTACCATTGGGAAACAATTCCTGGTACACCTGTTTTACTTCGAAATCATCTTCCGTTTTAGAGGAAGAAAGATCACTGTACCAGGCAGCAATATCGGCCCAGGACGACAGCGAGGAAAGGTACAGCGACGGCCCCACATCATTCAACGGTGGCATAAACTTCTCTGGCTTGGCTACTGCCGGGTCCTTCATTTCCCAGGTATACAAGGTGAAATCATCGTAAGTGCTTACTGCTGGTTTTACCGTGGCATTCAGCATCGTATGGTGCAGAGGAATGTTCTTGGCCACCAATAAGGAGTAGCGCGCCGTTTCTACCGGTACATAGGCATTGAACGTATACCGGTCCCAAAACTCCTTCGCAAGCCGCCCCTGCGAATAGTGTTGTATCTTATACTTGATATACAACGCATCTCCGGCTTCAAGCCCCGTAAATACCAATTGATTGCCACTTTGTTCCGCTTTGATCTTATTGCCGTTCTTTTTCACCGCTTCCGCTTTTTCCACCAGCAGGTATTGTGAATTGGAGTTGTAGCTCAGGTTTACTTCCTTCCAGTCATCAATGCCTTTTTCGTTAATGATCTTCACCACCATCGTCATATACTCTTCTGTAGCTCCTTCGGGATATACAACGATCGATTTTTCATCCAGCAGGTAGTAGGAATTATGATCATAGGTTTTGGAGGCCGATTGTTTGATCAGTTCATATACATCCGTCTCCGGGAAGGCTTTCCATACCATGGGCTTCTTCTGCAATTCCCGCAATTGTTCCCGGGCCGTATATTTATTGGCATCATAATACAGCGCCTTCCGGTAATTCTCCATCGCCTCATTGTCCTTATGCTGCTGTTGTAATTCCAGCCCCAGCGATTGCCAGTAGGAAGCAACATAGGGCGCCTGCACCAATGCTTTGCGTGTGTATTCCTCTGCCTTATTGTATTGCTGCTTGTCGTAGTAAAAATTGGCGATCGTCATATATTGGTCCGGGTCGTAGGAGAACTTGTCTTTTAACCCCTCAAACAATTGCAGCGCCTTATCCGACATGCCCTGCTCATTGTACTCCTGCGCCAGCGCCTTGATCACCTGGTAATTGTAGTTTTGTTTCAGGTAACTTTCATATACTTTCAATGCCCCTTTGGCATCCTTGTAGCCATTCTTTTTGAGCCTGAACATCATACTTACCAGGTCAACGTTATTGGGATACTTGTTGTAGGCATCCTGCAGCGTTTTCACCAGCTCGTCCATTTTGTTTTGCGATCCATATAATTGAATGCGCGATACCAGTATGTCCTCATCTTCACCCGACAGGGCCGCCATTTTGTCGAGTTCCTTCATGGCTTCCTCATATTTCTCGTCTTCCTTCAATTGCTGCAAATTCAGGTTATACGTAAATACACAATTAGGATCAGTCTCTTTCATCCTTTCTACTTCCAGTGACAGCAAGGTCCTGTTCCCTTCCTTCAGCAAACATTGGATAAACTGGAAACGCAGCAGCGAATTGTCCTTGAAACGTTCCAGTGCTTCCGTCAGCAACTTCCTGGCAGCCGATGTCTTTTTGTTGCGGAGATAGGTTTGGCTCAGCAAAATATAATTGACCACATTGTTGGGTTCTGCTTTTACCTTCTTTTCAAAAAAGACCTCAGCGAAATGCGGAAGTGAATGCGGTTCCTCCGTTACTTTGGCAGCCTTTGGATAGGCCTGGTAGGCTGGGGTATACGTCAGCCCGGGAATCGTATTGTACTGCTCATCCGTGAAACGGATAATGAAATTAGGGCTGCTGTTATCCATATAGCCCAGTTGTACCAGCACGCGGTTATAACCCTTTTTCAATTGCACATAATTCTTATAGTAATCCAGCTCTGTTACTATTTCCTTCGACTCGGCCAATACAGGCTGGTCATTTACCCACACTTTCAGCGAACCGTTTACTCCTGCATTCAACAACACCTTCATATCGGCGGGCGCCTGCACAAAGGTTTGGGCATACACGATGGCCGTATTATAAAGGATGTGCGAATGCGGGAAGGTCCATCCTTCAATGGTCATAACAGGTGGCGAAAACCAACTGATAGAGGCATTGCTCAGGGATGTGAAATTGGCGCCGGCTTCCGGATGCTCCAGCGGCCCATAATTTTTATAGTAGCCGCTGCCCGAAAGATTATCGAAAGGGCCAGCCAACTGCCACAACGGCCCGACTGATCCCATTTGTTTCCATTCTTTGGTAGCGCCTGAATAGTCATTGCCAAACAGGTAATGCATCGCTTTTACATAATGCGCGGCAGATTTCATCGATCCGTTGATATTCCCGTCACCCATCATCTTTTCCAGCAGTTCCCATTGATGTGGTTTCTTCTTGCCATAATTCCCCAGCACCGCGTCGTTAAACCACATGGCATAGATATAGGGGTTGGCGTCAGGTACCTTCTTGTAGACCTTTGAAAAGAAATCTTTTTCAGAGGTTTCCCGGCCCTCAAAGGTCTGGAGGTAGACATACGTCAGGTAAGCATCCACGCTGGTGGAGGATTCCTGCATAGCTTTTTCCAGTAATACTTTGGCTGTCTTACGGTCATTCTTATGCAAAGCCTTCCAGGCTTCTTCATAATCATTGGCAAAGGTGAGGCTGAACAGGCACAACAAAGCCGGTAGCAGCAGGATACGATGTAGCATAAATTCGGTTAGGGGTTAAATTGAACAACTCTTTAAATAACGATCACCGCGTAAAAATAATATGCACCGGCAACATTAATAGTTTAGCGCCAAACCTTGTGCTGGCAATAGCTGGCAGGCGCCAGGAATACTCCGCACTAACCTACTTAAGTCGAAAAATTATAATTTGTTAACCATTGCCACGTAGCTGTTTCTACTTCTGAACCGAATTTCCCCTAATTTCATCCTAAAATCCAGGCATTCATGACCGCAACACCTGTATTGGATATTGGGAGATCAGTGGCTAATGTTCCTTTTGAGATTCACACCATGGATTGGATTGCCCAAAACAGGTTCCAGCAGAATGAAGTTCCCCACCGCCATAGCTATTTTGTGATCATTTGGATAAAAAACGGGGCCGGCGTTCATTTTATCGATGTTGATAAGTACGAGCTGGAAAACAATACCGTTTACTGCCTCACCCCCGGACAAATACACCTCCTGAAGGCCGATGGGCCTGTTGACGGCTATGTGATCTCTTTTACTGCCGAATTCCTGAGCCTGAATGAAGATAATTTTAACCTCCTCTTCAATACCGGCCTTTTTTATACATTTTCCCATTCCCCGGTCATTAAAGTCTCAGCAGAAATGGCCGATGATATGGGCGGCGTGGTAGAGAAAATGATGAAGGAATACGCCAATTTCTTTCTCCTCCGGTCGGAAATACTCCGGGGTTTTCTTAAAATATTCCTGATCTACCTCACCCGCCAGTTTGAAGGAGCTGAACCCCATGCCCAACAACCCAGAAATATTGAGCTGGCCAAGAAATTCCTCTCCCTGCTCGAAAAGCAATTCGCTACCAAAAAGATGGTGGCAGATTACGCAGATCAGCTGGCCGTTACCCCCAATTACCTCAATGAGGTGATCAAAAAGGTCTCTGGTTTTCCGGCCAGTCACCATATACAGCAACGCATTGTGCTGGAGGCAAAGCGGCAGGCAGCTTATTCTGATGTCAGTATGAAGGAGATTGCCTGGCACCTCGGGTTCGACGACGTGGCTCATTTTAGCAAGTTCTTCAAGAATGTCTCCGGCTCCAGCTTTTCCGATTTCCGGAAAGAGCTTATCACCCGCTAGCCGGAGCCTCACTGGGAGATAGAGCTGTCGAAGCGATCGGCTCGCAGCTCGCAGCTCAAAACTTGTCCCGCCACAGCGGGAGCTCGTGGCTTGTATTCCATAAAATGTACAATTCTTCCCACTATTTATCAATGGCCTTTCTCAGCCCGTAATATAGCTTTGTGGGTAATTTGGTAACTTGTAATATTCCGTCAGGCTTTTAACTTTTGTATGCAGATATCTAACTTTTTCAGCAGGGACATCAGTTGGCTTTCTTTCAATCAGCGCGTATTAGCAGAAGCCGGTAGGGACACCGTGCCATTGGCAGAACGTGTAAAATTCCTTTCCATCTATTCTTCCAACCTCGATGAGTTTTACCGCGTCCGTATGCCCGCCCTCATGGCATTACAGAAGATCAATAAGTCTAAAGCCGATCAGGAAATGATCTATACCGGTGCACTCGAAGAGGCTAAAGGCATCATTCACCGCCAGCAGGAACTATTTGGCAAAACCATTGGCAGTATCATCCCTTTGTTGGAGCAGCACCACATCCGGCTACTGTACAACCAGCCCATCCCCCAGGAAATATTGCCAGGATTAACAGAATACTTTTTTACCCAGGTATTGGCATTTATTCAGCCCGTTTACCTGGCCGATATCAGGCCCGACTTCTTTCCCGGCAACAATAAATTATACATCGTGGCCGCCCTTCAGTACCCCGGTAAAGGAGCTGACTATGCGATCATCAATATCCCTTCCGACACCTTGCCCCGCTTTAAAGCCTGTACCCTGAATGGCACTACCTATATCGTTTTTTTAGAAGATATTATCAAACACCACCTGCCTTATGTATTCCGGCAAGCTACCCTGGCCGGCGCCTGGAATTTCAAGATCACCCGCGATGCAGAACTGAACCTCGAAGACGATTTCGAAGAGGACATGGCCGAAAAGATTGAAAAACAGATCATGAAACGGGATTATGGCTTCGCTACCCGCTTCCTGTACCAGCCCGGTATACCCGCCCCCTGCCTCGAATCGATGATCACCCATTTCGGGCTCACCAATGCCAGCATTGTGGCGGGAGGTACCTACCACAACCTCAAAGACCTGGCCGCACTTCCCATAAATAAAGGTGGGTCGCCTTCCAAAGGCGGCTCACCTGCATCTGTTCCCGAATATGAACCCTGGCCCGCCATTATGCATATCGAGGCCGACAAAACCCGCTCCCTGTTTGAGGCCATTGCCGCCAAAGACCTCATCATTCATGCTCCCTACCAATCCTACAACACTGTATTGCGCTTTTTCAATGAAGCAGCTATTGATCCCGCCGTATCAGAGATCTACGCTACCCTTTACCGCGTTGCCGACGACTCAAAGATCGTTCATGCCCTCATCAGTGCAGCCCGTAATGGTAAGCAGGTCACCGTACTCGTGGAGCTAAAGGCCCGGTTTGATGAAGCCAACAATATCCGCTGGGCACGGCAAATGAAAGCCGCCGGCGTAAAGATCATTTACTCCGAACCCGCTTTAAAGGTCCATGCCAAAATTGCCCTCGTCAAACGAAAAGATAAAATTGGCACGTACTATGCAGGATTGCTCGCTACCGGCAACCTGAATGAGAGTACCGCCCGGTTCTATACCGACCATATATTACTCACCTCAGATTATGCCATGTTGAGCGAGATGGAGCAACTCTTTGTATGGCTGAGCCAGCGTAAAAAGACTGGCAATGCCAACATTAAGTTCAGGCACCTCCTGGCGGCCCGGTTCAACCTGCAGCGGGCTTTCATGGATATGATCGACCGCGAAATAGCCTGGGCCAGGCAGGGCAAGCCAGCTAAGATCATCATTAAGCTCAATAACCTCGAAGAGAAAAAGCTCATCAGCAAATTGTATGAAGCGTCCCAGGCAGGCGTGATCATTCAGCTCCTGGTAAGAGGTATTTGCTGCCTGATGCCCGGCGTGCCCGGCATCAGCGAAAACATCACCGTCAGGCGTATTGTAGACCGGTATTTGGAACATGGACGCGTATTCATCTTCCTCAATGGAGGCCAGGAAGAGATATACCTGGGGTCCGCAGACTGGATGGACAGGAATATCTACCGCCGCATAGAAGTATGCTTTCCTGTGTATGATAAAGAGCTGCTGCAGGAAATAAAAGACATAATAAGTTTGCAGCTGAGGGATACCGTACAGGCCGTGCAACTGGACAGCCGTCTGCAAAACCAGCCCGTAGCTGCTGCCGAAGAAAATATCCGTTCCCAGGAAGCTATTTACCAATACCTGAAGAACAAAGCAACAAACCAGGTAACCATATCCTAATTTTGCAGCATCAACGGCTAACAGCTGGCTTTTGCTCGAAGCTCGCAGTTCGTTGCCCGCAGCTTGTATTTAAACCAAACTAGCATGAAAAAACATCTATCCACGCTTGTCTTATTGTGTACTGTATACCTGGCCCATGCGCAGGATAGCATTGTTCACCGGGTGATCCTCATCGGCGATGCCGGAGAGATTAGTAAAGACCAACAACATATTATACCCATGGCCGCCGAAATGGTCATCAAGGGCAAGACTACCGTGCTCTATTTGGGCGATAATATATACCCCACTGGCATGGGATTGCCAGGATCTAAAGACGAAAAAAAGACCCAGGACATCCTCCGTTCACAATATTCACCCATGCGCAGCAACGGCGCCGCCGTTTATTTTATTCCCGGCAACCACGACTGGGACAGGATGGGCACCAAAGGACTGGCTAAGATCAAAAGCCAATGGAGTTTCCTCGACCAGCAAAACGATCCCTTGTTAAAAATGGTGCCGCCCGATGGTTGCCCCGATCCCATAGAGATCAACATGGGCGATAGCCTCACCGTTATTGCTTTCGACAGCGAATGGTGGTTATTCCCTTATAATAAAGACAACAAAGAAACCGACTGCGATTGCCGCACCAAAGAAGATGTAACAGCCCGATTGATCGAACTGCTCTATAAGAACAGGTACAAAATGATCATGCTGGCATCCCACCACCCCTTCCAGTCTTATGGTCATCATGGCGGCTATTACTCCCTCAAAGATCATCTCTTTCCCTTCACTGCTATCAACAAAAACCTGTACATACCCCTGCCTGTCATTGGCTCTTTATACCCCATACTAAGAAAGACCATCGTTAGCCCCGAAGACATGGGCCATCCCCTCTATAAAAGCATGATCAAAAATATTGATCAGTACGCCGCACGCCTGCCCAACCTTATTCACGTAGCAGGCCATGAACATGGATTGCAGTTCATTAAAAGCGGCCAGGTGCAGGTAGTGAGTGGTGCAGGAGCCAAACGCAATTATGCACGGGAAGGAAAACATTCCCTTTTCGCTACCAGTAGATCCGGGTTTGTTACCGCCGATCTGCTGCTCAATAACAACCTCCGGTTTACCTATTATTCCGAAACACCAGCGGGTGTTAAGCCTTCCTTCTCCTATACCCAGCAATATGTAAGAGTAGAAGAACAAGAAAAGCTGGCCATCAAGGCCATGCCCCAGGACAGCATCACCGTAGTGCCCCTGGCCAGGTTCGACAGTGTGGGCAGCTTTCACCGATGGCTATTTGGTGAGAACTACCGGAAGGATTATGCCATGCCTACCACCTTCCCCGTCCTGCACATGTCTGAAATAAAAGGCGGCTTAACCCCCAGCCGTCTCGGTGGCGGCCATCAATCCAAATCATTACGACTCCTGGATAAGGAAGGCAAAGAGTGGGCCCTCAGAAGCGTAGAGAAATACCCCGATGTATTATTGCCCGAAGCCCTTCGCGAAACTTTTGTAAAAGACCTTCTCTCTGATAATATGTCCTCTAACTATCCCTATGGTGCGTTGGTGGTTCCCCCCATTGCCCGCCTCCTGGGTATACCCCACTCCAATCCCATCATAGGTTGGGTAGCGCCCGATACCGCATTGGGTATTTATTCCAATACGTTTGCCAATACCTTGTGTTTGCTGGAAGAACGCGAACCGTTGGGGGAATCAGACAATACCCCCAAAATGCGCCGCAAGGTAGACGAGGACAATGACAATAGTTTTGACAGCACTTTATACCTGCGTGCACGTTTGCTGGATCTCCTCATTGGCGATTGGGACAGGCACGAAGACCAATGGCGCTGGGTACCCGAAAAACAGGGCAAAGGCAAGAAATACCTGGCAATCCCCAGGGATCGTGACCAGGTATTTTACACCAACCAGGGCGTATTACCCGGACTGGCCAGGATGCGCTGGTTGCTTCCTTTTCTCCAGGGCTTTAAAAGCGACTATCATAACATAGAGGGCATCTTGTGGGAAAGCAGGGCCCTCAATGGCAGGTTCCTGGTGCAGTTTAGTTATGAAGATTGGATGCGCATTACCAATGAATTTGTAGCGGCCGTTACCGATTCTGTATTGGAAGAAGGGTTAAAACAACTCCCCGCGGCAGCCTATAAGCTCCGGCACGATGAATTTTTGAAGATCCTCAAAGACAGGAGGAACAATCTGCCCAAGGCCATGAAGCGCTATTATACTTTCCTCAATAAGATCGTAGATATAAAAGTAAGCGACAAGCACGAGCTCGTTGAGATCACCGATGCTCCTGATAATGGCATCACCATACAGATCAATAAACTCTCCAAATCCAGGAAGACCGAAGACCTTTTATTCAAAAAGACATTTTCACCCGACCTTACAAAGGAGATCAGGCTCTACCTGTCTAAGGGTAACGACAGTGTGCGCATCAACAGCACCAACAATGGCGTTAAAATGCGTATCATAGGAGGCGAAGGCAGTAAATCCTACGAGGTGGCCCATGGAAAGGGCAGGATAAAACTCTATGAGCAGGAAGACAATGTTACTTATACCGGCGATGTGAACAGGCTCCGTAAACGTTTGTCAAATGATAGCGCCCACACCGCCTTTGTACCCGTAGACCTGTACAATGTGACCATGCCCCTGGCAACTATTGGTCTCAACGTAGACGACGGCTTCCTCCTGGGTGCAGGCTTCAAACATATACGCAAACAGGGCTTCCGCAAAAAACCGTACTCTAAGGTTACATCTTATTCAGGCATACAGCAATTATTGGTATCCCACTCCTTTTCTACCAAAGCCTATAAAATTGATTACAAAGGCGAGTGGATACATGTATTTGGTAAGGCTGATGTGATCACCCAGGCAATCATAAAAGCGCCCAACAATACCACCAACTTCTTTGGACGCGGTAACGAAACTGAATTTGACAAAACCGGTAACTTCAAAAAGTACTACCGCGCCCGCTTCAATACTTACCAGGCATGGGCTGCCTTGCGTTGGGGCAATACCAAAGGCAGCAGCATCAGTGTAGGTCCAGCCGCACAGATCTACCGTTTTGATGATGATGGGAACAAAGGCAGGTTCATCGAAAATACATCGATGATCGGTTCCTATGATAGTGCCACCGTTGCCGACGATAAAGCCCATGGCGGACTTATTTTGAATTATATCAGTGATAAAAGGAACAACCCGATCCTTACCTCCTGGGGCTCTTACATCAATATCCGCTTGCAGGGGTTCGCAGGGTTGAATACCTATTCCAAATCATTTGCCCAGCTTATTCCCGAAGTATCCTTCTACAAGCCATTGAATGCAAGAGGTACTATAGTTCTGGCAAACCGCGTGGGCGGTGCTGTTACCGTAGGAAAGACGACTTTCTATCAATCTGTTTACCTCGGCGGGCATGAAAACCTGCTCGGTTTCAGACAATATCGTTTTGCCGGTGATCACAGCCTGTACAATAACCTGGAGATGCGCATTAAACTCACAGATATCGGAGGATATGTATTGCCGGGTATCATGGGCATGATCGCTTTTTATGACATTGGCCGGGTATGGCAAAAAGATGAACATTCCAAAAAGTGGCACAATGGCGTAGGTGGAGGCCTCTTCTTCGCCCCAGCCCAAATGATCGTTATCAGAGCATTGGCAGGGTATTCCAGTGAAGGGTGGTTGCCTTTCGTGGTAGTAGGCATGAGGTTTTAGAAACGCGCATCATACATATGTTCAACCCCAAAACCATAATCGGTTCATGGCTCATAGGCTGTGTCATAATAGGTACAGCATTGGGCGCTTTCGCACAAGCGTCCCCTGGCCGTTCCCACAAAGAACTGACAGCGCTGCTACAAAATACGGCGCCTGATACCAACCGCATTAAAATATTGCTGGAACTGGCCAGGTATTATGATGCCAAACCGGGAACATATGTAAATGAGGCCGACAGCGCATTTGCGTATGCTTCAAAAGCGAAACAGCTCAGTGATCAGCTGCAGGCTATGGCTTGGCAACACGAATGCCTGTTCTTATTGGGCGATATGTATTTTGAGCGTAGAGATTATGAACATGGCCGCGCATGTTTTTTACAAGTCATTACTGATCTTCAAAGGTCAGGTCAGAAAGAACAGGAAGCTATTGTTTGGACCAGGCTGGCCAATACCATTCCCGATAAAGTAGCGACCCATCCCGATAGTGCTTTTGCAGAACACATGCGCTACTTTAAAAAGGCGCGGGAACTCTACCAGCAAACCGGGAATAAAGAAAAAGAAATTGCATCGACCAAAGATGTGGCAGATGTGTACCTGCACCAGGGAAAGCGCGATAGTGCAGAACAGGTATTACTCCGGGTGCTGAAAATGTACCAATCCATCCATTACGCCAACCTGCATTATACATATGATCTGCTGGCGGCAGTTTCTACCGCAAAAGGTAACTACCAACAGGCACTTTTCTATGCCCTTGAAGCTGTCAAGAGCATGCAGGCTACTGCCGATAGTGCTTCTGCCGGCTTTTTTTACGGCAGGCTCGCGGGCATATACAAAGAATTAGGCCATATTGATAAAAGTATCGAGTGGTACCAGCGAACAGTGGGATATTTCCAGCAAAGCGTTGAACGGGCCATACATAGCCCTATGTACAGGTACAATAGCCACCTGGTACGTGCATTGATCCTCCAAAAGAAAGAAAAACAGGCCCTCCAATCCTTATTGAACACCAGAGATAAATTCCCGCCTGTTCGCATGTCCGACAAACAAGCCGTGGCTATTTCCTTAGGCGATTGTTATACCGCTTTGAAACAATACGAGCTGGCAGAACAGTATTACCTGGAGATGGTGGCCTGGGAAGAAAAAATGAACCAGGGTAATTCCTTCACATTCGATGTGTATTTTCTCATGGGTCAATTCTACCTCAACAGGCAACGCTTTGACCTGGCCCGTCCTTACCTCTCAAAAGCAATGGCCCTGGCTCCGGGTATAGCCATAGCGTCCAGGGTCAGGGATCTTCACTATTTAATGTTCAGGGTTGACTCCGCCACAGGCAATTACCTGTCCGCTATCACCCATTTCAATAAACATAAAGCATTAAATGATTCCCTGTTCAATGAAAATAAAAGCAGGCAAATAGAAGAACTCCAGGTAAAATATGAGACCAGCAAAAAAGAAGAGAATATAGGGTTGCTCCAACAGAAAAATCAATGGCAGAATGACCAGTTAAAGCAGGCAAGGCTCACCGGCAATCTCACCATTGGAGCCGTAATCCTGCTGCTCATCATTGTAGCATTGCTGTACAATCGCTACCGTACACGCCAGCGCAACAACCATCGCCTGGAAATGAAGCAGGAAGAGATCAATGCCCAAAATTCCTCCCTGCAGCAACTCCTTACCGAAAAGGATAAGTTGCTCGAAGAAAAAGAGTGGCTGGTGAAAGAGATCCATCACCGGGTAAAAAACAACCTCCAGATCGTTATCAGCCTGCTCAATACACAAACCGCTTACCTCGACAACGAAGCAGCCCTTACCGCAATCCGGGATAGCCAGCACCGCATGCGCGCCATGTCCCTCATCCACCAGCGACTGTACCAATCCGAAAAGGATTCCTGTATAGATATGCAGCATTACATCCGGGAGTTAGTCGATTATCTGGACGATAACTTCAACCTCGGCCATCGCATCCGCTTTGACCTGAGCATGGAAAAGATTGACCTGGATGTAGCGCAGGCTGTACCGGTTGGCCTTATACTCAATGAAGCCATTACCAATGCCATCAAATATGCTTTCCCCGGCAACACGGCAGGCATCATTTCCGTTTCGATGAGCTTGGCAGATAACAACTTGCTATTGGTCATCAGCGACAATGGACCGGGGTTGCCGGCCGGTTTTGACATAACAAAGATCAAATCCCTGGGCATGAGCCTCATGCAGGGACTCACACGACAATTAAATGGTACTTTTAATACCACAAACAACGATGGCCTTCAGATCACGATCCAATTTCCGGATGAGAAAATGACAAAATACAGTGCACTTACTGCATAGCCCGCTATGACATAACTGCCCTGGCAACGATAACCAAATCATTTCCCAATGCTCAAATGGCTGCTTTTAACCTGCCTCACAGCATTCGCTGGCATCAATGCTGCGGCACAAAAGCAGTCCGTACAATCAACAACAGAACAACCCGGCAATCCTGCCGCACAAGCTGTCGCCCTGCTGAAGGCGGGAAAAATACCCGAAGGAAAAGCGGCATTTATGAACCTCATAAAGAAGGCGCAGCAACAAAACAACAAAGAACAGGAAGCTGCGTGGTGGATGCAATTGGGCAATAGCCTGCCCGAAGAAGACACTGCTGCTGCCGGAAAGATCGCCAGCCTGCAAAAAGCATTGGAAGCGTATGAGTCGATACCCAACATTAAAAAACAGATAGCGCTTCTGGAAAAAATAGCCTCCCTATACATCCGGCTGGATAATATGGACAAGGCCGAATTAGAATTGAATAAATTGTTACAACTACAGCAATCCCAGAGCATCCGGGAAATACAGAATACCTGCGATCTGCTCACCATAGTATACCGGGCCAAAGGCAATTTAAGCCAGGCGCTTTATTATGCCATGCAAGCCATCAAAATAGCCGAAGGTGTAAACGATTCTATCAAATTAGGCCGTTTTTACAGCAGATTGTCCTTCGTTTACAAAGACCTGGAGCAACACGAACAATGCATGTACTGGCAAAGAAAGGCGTTTGAATGGCAGTTGCGGCAGCCAGCAAAAGACACTTTTGCACTCTATACAGCAACAGATAACATCGTTAATACCTTGATCCTGGTAAACAATCCCCGCGAGGCATTGAAAACTGCCCTGGAGATCATGGACAAATACCCCGCTGAAAAACCCGATCAAAAGCATGTGGCCGCTATGATGCTGGCTAAGTCCTATGAAGCCCTTACCCAACCACAATTGGCTGAAAAATATTACCTCGAGGCTGTTGCATGGGAAGAGCAAAACCCACATGGATTTACCTTGCGGTTTCAAACCTATTACCAAACAGGAAGGTTTTACAGCGAGCAACGGAAATATGAACAATCACGGTATTACCTCACCCAGGCCGCTAATACAAAAGGCTTCGTCAATAGCGCAACCCAACGGAATGTACAGCTCTTGCTTTTCAGGGCCGACTCAGCCGCAGGCAATTACCAGGCCGCCATCGATCACTACCAGCGATACAAGGCCATCAACGACACCATGTATAATGTTGCCAAAAGCCGGCAAATTGAGGAAATGCAGGCCAAGTATGAGTCCGATAAAAAAGAGAAGGACATACAACTTCTGCGCAGGGAAAGCCAGTTGCAACAAAGTCAGTTGAAACAGGCTTCCCTCGCATGGACCGTTACCATTGCCATTATAGCCCTGCTGCTTATCATCATCGCTCTATTATACAACCGGTATAGGATCAGGCAACGTAGCAACCGCCAATTAGAGAACCAGCAAAAAGAGATCAACCTTAAAAATGTATCCCTTCAAAAACTGGTCAATGAGAAAGATGGGCTCCTGGAAGAAAAAGAATGGCTGCTGAAAGAAATACACCACCGCGTCAACAACAACCTGCAGATAGTGATGAGCCTCCTCAATACACAATCTGCCTACCTCGACAATGACTCTGCTATTCTTGCTATCCGCGATAGCCAGCACCGCATGCGCGCCATGTCACTCATCCACCAGAAACTATACCAGTCTGATAAGGTCGCCAATATCGACATGCAGGCATACATTGAAGAATTGACCAGCTACCTGGATGATAATTTCAATGTCAATAACAGGATCAGATTCCAGTTATACCTGGCTCCGCTTGAACTGGATATTGCTCAAGCTGTCCCCCTGGGCCTCATTATCAATGAGATCATCACCAACTCCATGAAGTACGCTTTTCCCGGTAACAGTCAGGGAACGATCCATATTTCCATGGAACTGGTGGAGCTGGGTGATGTACTCCTGGTGATAGCCGATAACGGAAAAGGATTACCACCCGGTTTTGATATAGCCGGTACCCCTTCACTGGGCATGAGCCTGGTACAGGGCCTTACCAAACAACTAAACGGAACCTTTGTCATCAAAAGCCGGGAAGGCGTTACCGTTAATATCAGGTTCCCACAGGAACGGAGCGGATATTTCACAGCAGTCGATCACGTAGAAGAACAACCTGTCTGATCAAAAGACCGGTAATGCTTATTCCAGCATAGCGAAATGAAATTGTATGACCGAACAAGTATTGATTGTAGAAGATGAATTCATCGTGGCCAATGACCTCATGCTCATATTGGAGAAAGCAGGTTATAAGGTTTGTGGCATTGCTGCTTCCGTAGAAGAAGCCCGTGCAATCATCCGGGAGAATAAACCGGGCATGGTATTGTTGGACATCTACCTCAAAGGTAAGTTGACCGGCATTGATCTTGCCCACGAGTTGAGAGAACAACACATCCCCTTTGTCTACCTGTCCGCCAATTCCAACCAGCGCGTACTCGAAGCTGCCAAAGCCACCGGGCCCTATGGCTTCCTGGTAAAACCTTTCCGCGCAAAAGATGTATTGATAACACTCGACATTGCACGCTACCGCCACAAACACAGCCTTGAGTTCAGCCTCCGGCAGGAAGCCCTTCTCCAGGAAAAACTAACTGCCATCTCTACACAGCCATTCGATCGGGAGAAAAAAATGTTCATGGCGATCAGTATCCTGCAGCCTTTTATTCCCTTTGATTTGCTAGTCGTTAATAATATAAAGAATATACAGGAACATAGATCATTTGAAGCTTTTCTGCGGATAGGGTTTGATGAATACCAGGCCATTGGTGTCAGTGAACTATTGACGATTACCGGGCTCAGGATGCAGGAATGGAATAAGATACAAACTGAGACCATTTCAACAATTACACCCGCCTGTATCAATAACACTGAATTTCAAAAAGCCTGTGAGGCCGATCCCATAAAGAAACTGGTAGCTACTGCTTTCCAGGTAAATGCCGTACTCACCCAGCCTGTTACCACAGGCGCCGGTGAAACATATGTCCTGTCATTTTTCAACCGCTCCTCCGATACCTGGCATGCAGGTCACCTGGCATTATTACAAAGATTACAACCATCCCTGGGGTCCATCATTAGCCAGGAGCCCATTGCAGGCAATGAAGATCCTTCCACTGCGCCCTATAAAAATGCGCGATCAGGTACTGAAAACCCTGGCGTCATTTCCCGTTTCGAAGGCATCGTAGGCAATAGCCATCAATTATTGGCAGTGCTGGACCAAGTAGCCCAGGTAGCTCCCTTCGATACTTCTGTATTGATATTGGGCGAAAGCGGTACCGGTAAAGAACGCATTGCCCATTCCCTGCACCATATGTCCGCCCGTGGATCGAAGCCATTCATAAAAGTCAACTGTGCCGCCCTGCCGCCCACCTTGATCGAGTCTGAATTATTTGGTCACGAAAAAGGAGCATTTACCGGCGCCACCGACCGGAGGGTGGGGAAGTTTGAACAGGCCAATGACGGTACCATCTTCCTGGATGAGATCGGCGAAATGCCCCTCGAATTACAGGTCAAATTGTTGCGTGTATTGCAGGAAAAAGAGATAGAACGCATTGGTGGCCGGTCCTCTTTCAAGATCAATGTACGTATTGTTGCCGCCACCAACCGTCACCTCGAAAGAGAAGTAGCAGAAGGCCGTTTCCGGCTCGACCTCTATTACCGCCTCAATGTATTTCCCATCATCCTGCCGCCTTTACGCGAGCGCAGGGAAGATATCAAACACCTGGCTCATCATTTTGCTGCCCTGGCCTGCCATCGCAACCGGAAAGCTTTTAACGGCATTACACCAAAGATGGTAGCTGAGCTCGAAACCTGGAACTGGCCCGGCAATATCAGGGAATTGGAAAATGTAATAGAACAAGCTGTCATACTCAATGATGGCATCTCTCCCCTTGAATTAAAACGACCTCTCAATACAGGTGTTGTCCGTGAACCGGTACTCCTTTCCCCACTTCAAAATGTGTCCACCGCCCAGTCACTCACCGATATCCGGAAGATGCAGGATGATACCGAACGTGAATACATCATCAGCATCCTTCGCAAAGCCAATGGCCGCATCAGGGGAGAAGGTGGGGCCGCACAACTGCTCAACCTCAAACCCACCACCCTCGAATCCAAAATGCTTAAACTTGGTATAAAGAAAGATAATCTCTAACTCTCCTTTTTTGTCATCTCGAACGAAGGATACCCCCAATTTGACATTTCGAATCCCCCTTTCTGTCATTTCGAACGAAGCGTAGCGGAGTGAGAAATCCGCTATCGAAGCAAAGGCTCACCGCTCGCAGCTTTCTTCAAACTCCATTTTCTTCGGAGGCAGCTTCTAAAAACTCCGAAATTATTGGAGTTGCTATTCCTTGCCTTCCGCCGCCTGAAAAAAATATTATAGCCTCCTAATAGCCTGCCAGTCACAATCCTGCAGATATGTCAAGGACGATCTCACTATCCTTCCTGTTTATGGCGTATAAATTGAACCTGTTATGGCGTAAAAAATAACCAGTAAAACTGACCTTCTTGCCAGGTCAGTACGCCAAAATTAATCAATATGATACGCGACAAACAATCGGGTAAACCCGTAACACATGCTAAGCAGGCCATACCCTTTCAGCAAAACAACCTGCCGTTTGAGATACGTACCATTGATTGGATGGAAAAGAACAGGCAGCAAAACCAAAGCCCGCACCGCCACAACTACTATGAGATCATCTGGATAAGGCAGGGTTCGGGCATGTACCTCGTCGATCTGGAAAAGCATGAGGTAGCAGAAAACACCGTCTGTTGTGCCGCCCCTGGTCAGGTACACCAGTTGAAAGGGGGCGAACAGACCCAGGGCTTTGTAATATCCTTCAACAATGATTTCCTGCTCCTGGGTCAGGATAAATCTGCAGTCTGGTTAAACGAACGCGCTTCTCCTTCTTTTTCAAACTTTAGCGTGGCAAGGCTCAACGATGAGACAACCATCGAGGTAGACCATTTAATACAAAAGATGGTGAAGGAGTTTGATAACTTCTTCCTCCTCCGTACCGAAATACTCCTGGGATTTTTTAGGATACTCCTTATTTACCTGGCCCGTCAATCTGATAGTTCAACCCAGGCAGTTAATCAAACAAGAAATGTGGACCTGGTGAAAAGGTTCTTTACGATTGTGGAGAATAAGTATATCTCCCTCAAAAAGGTCACCGAGTATGCTGAGCATTTGGCAGTAACACCTAATTACCTGAACGAGATCGTGAAAAAAGTATCAGGTTTTCCCGCCAGTCACCATATCCAGCAAAGGATTGTGTTGGAAGCAAAGCGGCATGCTGCTTACTCCGATTCCAGTATGAAAGAAATAGCGTACAACCTGGGTTTCGATGATATAGCCCATTTCAGCAAGTTCTTTAAAAATGTATCCGGACAAAGTTTCACCGATTTTAAGAAGCAGGCTGTATATCCTTTCAACCAGGCATAAGCAGCCATTTCGAATAATATTATGCATATACTTAAGATCGCATTGGTGGGCGCAACAGGCTTTATAGGATCAGCTATACTGCAGGAAGCGCTAAGCCGGGGACATACCGTCACCGCCATGGCGCGTGATCCGGGAAAAATTATAATACAGCACAACAAGCTGCATATCCTGCCCATCGATGTGCTGGATACGGTAGCCTTGACAACAGTATTAATAGATCATGACGTGATCATCAGTGCCTGGAACCCCGGATGGGGAACGGCCAATTTATATGAACAATTATTGGAAGGATCAATATCTATTCAGCGGGCTGCTAAAAGGGCCGCTGTTCCAAGGCTCCTGGTAGTAGGGCATGCAGGAAGCCTGTATATAGGTCCTTCTCTGCAATGGGTGGACGCACCGGAATATCCGGCCTCCTGGCGGCCTGCATCCGCTGCATCGCGCGATTACCTGAACCTGCTGCAGCAGGAGTCCCAACTCGATTGGACATACATTACCCCTCCCCTTGATTTAGTGCCCGGTACCCGCACCGGTCAATACAACATCGGTACCCATAGCCCCGTATACAATGCACATGGCAAAAGTACCATCTCCGTGCAAGACCTCGCAGTAGCCGTACTGGATGAGGCGGAGAGCCCCCGGCATAGCCGCCGGCGTTTTACGGTGGCTTATTGAAAGGGAGCAACAGTAATATATACAACTCTTTCCCCCATTTGGCAAACATGCACAAGTTGCCTTACCGTACATTTGCTGATTCAATAGGACTATTCCATTGAATACAGCATATGAAAAAGATTGAGCACATTTTATACGGTCGGGAAAAGAAGATCACCGAAGAAGAAACAGTACGACAGGCACTGCCCCACAAGGACTTCCGTTTTGCCAATCCATTTATCGTACTGCACCACGCTGGCCCCACCACCATAGAAGCCGGGCAGCAGGTAAGGATCCATCCCCATCCCCATCGTGGTTTTTCACCCTATACCTTTATGTTACAGGGAGCGGGTTTTCACCGCGATAATGCCGGTAATGATGAAGTGATAAAAGCAGGTGGTGTACAGTGGATGTTTGCCGGCAAAGGTATCCTGCACAGCGAAGGCCCCACACCACAAATGCAGCAGGAGGGTGGCGTACAGGAGCTCGTACAGCTTTGGATAAATGCTCCCCGCGCCAACAAATGGGATAAGCCCTTTTACCAGGCGGCTTCCAAAGAACAATTACCCCGGGTGCTTCAGCAGGAAGGCGTACACCTCCGCTTGGCCAGTGGTGATTACGATGGCCAAACAGGACCTATCCAAAACTTCACCCCCGTGATATCAGTGGTGGGTGAGATCAGTGCAGGCCGTCAGGTATTGTTTCCCGCTACTCCCGGATATTGGGCTTTACTATACGTAATTAAGGGAGCCGTACTGATCAATAATAAGGAGGAAGTGGCGCTTCACAACCTGATCGTATTCAGCAAAGAAGGGGAGGAGTTTACCGTTAGTGCAAGTGAAGATGCGCAGGTTTTATTCCTGTCGGCAGAACCCCTGGACGAACCGGTGGCTGCCAAAGACAATTACGTAATGAACACCCCCGAAGAAATAGAACAGGCTATGGAAGATTATAAGAACGGCGTGTTTGGCCAATTAGATTACTAACAAACTTAATAGCCCCCCGCACGTCTGTCTTTTCACGTCTCACTGTAAAATGTACATCTCTTTCCATCATATGTCAATTGATTGTACTGCCTCATGCGCATAGCTTTGTATTACTAAACCGGATCAACAACCATTAATTTTTCATATATGACACCAGCCATCGGAATAGATCAGAAAGACCTGACAGAAGTAGCACACACGCTCGCCAAAGTATTGGCAGACGAGTTCCTGCTGTATACCAAAACCCGCAATGCCCATTGGAATGTAGAAGGCCCGGACTTCCATACCAAACATCTTTTCTTCGAAAGCCAGTATGAAATACTGGATGAGACCATGGATAATGTGGCAGAGCGAATCCGTGCACTGGGGCATTATGCGCCGGCAACCCTGAAACAGTTCCTGCAGCTTACCCACCTGACCGAATCCTCCAGGGAATTGAACGACAGTACAGGGTTTATCAAAGAGCTGCTTGCCGATCACGAGAGTATCATCGTATTCCTCCGGTCAAACATCAACCGGTTTGCCAACGAGCTGCATGATGCAGGCACCAGCGATTTTATCACCGGCCTCATGGAAACCCATGAGAAAATGGCCTGGATGCTGAGAGCCCATTTGAAATAAAGGAAATGCGGTCGGATCGCTGTGCTCAACGATTCAATGCCGGGCACAGCATTCCGTCTTCCGCCTTGTGTAGGATAGACATTTTTTTGGCCGCAGTATCTTACCATATTATATTCACAGATCAATGTTGTGCAGTGCCTGTTACACTAAGCATTAAACGCGCCATGTATGGAAGAGATAAATAAGGAAGTGGTTTGGGTGATCGATCCTGTGCATACAAGGATACGGTTCGATACGAAATACCTGCTCCTTACACCTGTTTCCGGGTGGTTTACCCAATTTGAAGGATCTGTTGCAACAACGGAAGACAATTTCAATGACAGCCGGGCACAGCTCACCATCTATACCAACTCTGTATACACCGGCAATGAAGAAAGAGATGCCCACCTCAGGTCTCCCGATTTCTTTGATGCAGCCAGGCACCCCGTCATCACCTGGAAGTCAAAGGCTGTTACCGTCCGGGGCGACCTGATAGAAGCCACCGGCACCTTATCCATCAAAGGCGTAGAACAGGAAATAACCCTCCAGGCCCGGCATGTAGGCTCTTGCCCCGATCCTATGGGCAATACAAAAGCAGGCTTTACACTCGATGCCACCCTGAACCGGAAAGACTTCAACATCACCTGGAACCAGTATATTGACAAACATGGTTTACTCTTATCCGATGAAGTCGTGCTCCATTGTGATGTACAGTTGTTGAAACTTCCCTGATCCTGCCACCTCGCCACCATCCACACAAGTGCAGGCAGCCTTTTTGCATCAAACCCTCGTTGCCTTTCACGCTTCCGGACTTTCCGACTTCCGGACTTTCGGACTCTAAAGCCCTTATTCCCTTTTGATCAGTCCCTAACCCATTGACACTAAACTAAATTCTCGAAAACGGCCCTCAACAGTAATATGTACAACTCTTTCCGCCGTATAGCTATTCCTTGAGAGTGATTAATGTTGCAACTTTGTATAGTCAATGAGACAAATAAACAAATTGATAATCAATAAATTAACACAACATGTCAAAGACTAAATGGGTTCTCGATCCAGCACACAGCGAAATTCAGTTTAAGGTAAAACACCTGATGATCACCACCGTAACCGGTTACTTCAAAAAGTTTAACCTGGAAGTGGAAACAGATGGCGACGACTTTACCAACGCTTCTAAGATTGAGTTTACAGCCGATGTAGATTCTATCGATACCAACAACGAACAAAGGGACAACCACCTGAAGTCTGCAGACTTCTTCAATGCATCTGAATACAAGGAAATTAAGTTCAGCGGCATCAAGTACACCGGTACCAAAGAAGAAGGTAAGTTGCAGGGGGCATTGACCTTAAGAGGCGTTACCGGAAATGTGATTGCCAATGTAGAGTTTGGCGGTATTACCGTTGACCCTTATGGTCAAACAAAAGCTGGTTTTACAGTTACCGGTAAATTAAACCGTAAAGAGTTTGGTCTCGGCTGGGGTGCCGTTACAGAAGCCGGGAACGTAGTAGTAAGTGATGAAGTGAAATTTGCAGGTGAGTTTCAGTTAATCAAACAGGCTTAAAAAGAGCGATACAGCTCAAAAGGAGATTTTTATGGACAACAGGATATTGGGCTTGCACCACATCACTGCCATAGCAGGAAATGCCCAACGTAATTTTGATTTCTATACCAGGGTGCTTGGTTTAAGATTGGTAAAAAAGACAGTGAACTTTGATGATCCCGGTACCTACCACTTTTACTACGGTAATGAGGTGGGCACTCCCGGTACCATCCTCACCTTCTTTCCCTGGGAGGGCATAACCACCGGCTATGCAGGAACGGGTATGGCTACCGAGATTGGCTATTCCGTACCCGCTGGTAGCCTCGATTTCTGGAAAGAGAGATTTGATCAGTACAAGGTAAAGCAGGAAGCCACCGGCGAAAGGTTTGGCGAACTCTACCTTCCTTTCCAGGATCCTGATGGTCTCAGACTCGCCTTGAATGTGCCCAAAGTAGCTGATAACCGAAAAGCCTGGGTAACTTCAGGTATTACAGAACAGGCTGCTGCCAAAGGGTTTCACAGCGTCACCCTCACACTGAAAAGTATCAAGGGAACCGTAGCCGTATTGACCGAAATATTCGGATACAAACTGTTGGAACAGGAAGGTAACAGGTACCGGTTTATCACCGATGCTGTTGACAATGCAGCCATTGTAGATATCATTGAAGATCCCCAGGGTAAGACCGGGCAGGTAGCTGGTGGTACCAATCACCACGTAGCCTTCCGCGTGGCCAATGATAATATACTGATGGAGTTCCGGGAGAAGATCGAAAAACGTGGTTTTAATATCACCCCGAAGATCGATCGTAATTATTTCTTCTCTTTGTATTTCCGCGAGCCGGGTGGCGTATTGTTTGAAGTAGCTTCCGACAACCCGGGTTTTGCTACCGATGAATCCGTAGCCGAATTGGGTACCAATCTTAGGTTACCGGCACAGTACGAACCCATGCGGCAGGATATTGAAAAACAATTACCCGTACTTCATTAGTACGAAATGTCAGTTTGTCGAAGGGTGGGTCGCCTTTCCAAGGCGGCTCACCCCGTCCAAACTGCAACATCAAACTTAGCATATGGGAAAGTTAATAACTGGTATTCATCATGTAACCGCCATTGCCGGCGATGCCCGGAAGAACCTTGAGTTTTACGCTGGTATCCTTGGTGTAAGAATGGTAAAGAAGACCGTGAACTTTGATGCGCCCGAAGTATACCATTTTTACTACGGCGATCAAACAGGACAACCAGGCAGCATCCTCACCTTTTTTCCTTATCAGGCACTCGTAAGAGGCCGGCATGGAAAGGGCATGTTGAATACCACCACTTTCTCAGTGCCCACTACTTCTCTCGATTATTGGCTCGGCAGGTTGAAGAAATATGGCATAGCGTACAAAGAACCGGAAGAAAGATTTGCCAATGAAGTAGTAGTGTATTTTGAAGATACCGACGGATTGGGATTAGAGTTTGTGTTCAATGATAAAGACACAAGGACAGGCTATAGTAACGGCATCGTTCCGGCTCAGCATGCCATCAAGGGGTTTTACAATGTGGAAATATGGGAAGAAGGGTATGAACGCACAGCGGGATTATTGACCGAACAACTCGATCACACCCTGATAGCAGAAAAAGGCAACCGGTTTCGGTTTGCAGCCAATGATGCTCCTGGTAACTATGTTGATATAATATGTTCTCCCGATAGCCTGAAGGGCCTGGGTGGCAGTGGTACTGTGCACCATATCGCTTTCAGTACACCCGATAGGGCAGCGCAGGAGGAAGTGAGACTGCGCATTGTAAAGCGGATGCTGAACCCCACCCCTGTATTGGACAGGAACTATTTCACCTCGATCTATTTTCGCGAACCCGGTGGTGTACTCTTTGAAGTCGCTACAGCCGGTCCCGGATTTGCCATAGATGAAAGTCCCGACCACCTGGGCGAAGCCCTCAAATTGCCACCACAGTTTGAAAAGAAACGTGCCCACCTGGAAGAAGTACTCACCCCCGTTTCCATTGACCTGGCCAATTATAAGTAACTATTACTTTTGTCACCCTGAGCTTGTCGAAGGGCTATATCAGGGTGTTGATTATTGAAAGATTTTATATGCACCAGAAAGATATTATAACAGCAGGCAAGAAATTAACAGAAGCCAAAAAGGTATTGATCATGATCCATGGCCGCGGTGGTACAGCCGAAAACATACTGTCGCTGGCTGAGCACCTTGCTGTGGATGACTATGCCCTGCTTGCGCCCCAGGCTACCGACAACACCTGGTATCCTTATTCTTTCATTGCGCCCCTGCAGCAAAATGAGCCCTCCCTATCTTCAGCCCTCTCTGTACTCAGCGATACCGTGAATGAACTGATTACCCAGGGTTTTACGGAAAAACAACTGTACTTCCTGGGTTTCTCCCAGGGAGCTTGTCTTACCCTGGAGTTTGTGACCCGCAATGCTGCCCGCTACGGAGGTGTAGTTGCCTTTACGGGCGGATTGATTGGCGACAAGATCTACCAGGAACACTATAGTGGCGACTTTAAAGGAACCCCTGTTTTCATAGGTACCAGCAACCCCGATATGCATGTGCCCGTAGAAAGAGTGTATGCTACCTCTAATATTTTAAGGGATATGAATGCCGATGTCACCGAAAAGGTATACCCCAATATGGGCCATACCATTACCCAGGATGAGATCGACAATGCCAATACCCTGATATTTAATAAATAGTTGGAAAAATCAATGCACGATCTTTAACTTCACGGCATAAACAGTGCGGTTGGCAGAGTTTATCCCGCTTTGCGGGACTGAGCTTGTCGAAGCCTTCGAAACCAGGCCCTGTTGGTTGTGAATATTATGCTCCGGATACGATACGTCATATCACTAACTATAATTTGCTGTAACTTCTTTATTGCGTCTGCGCAAAATACCATTGGCATTCCCACCATTGTCAATTATACCCGCCAGGCCTACAATGCCGGCAACCAGAACTGGAATATTGGTCAGGACAACAATGGCTTAATGTATTTTGCCAATAATAAAGGCTTACTGGTCTTTGATGGCACTTCCTGGAGAACTTATCCCATGCCCGGCGGCACCATCGTCCGTTCATTGGCCATCGGCGACAGCAATAAAATATATGTAGGAGGACAGGGCGAATTTGGTTACTTCTCTCCCGCAAAGAATGGTGAACTGACTTATAACTCACTCAAAAAATTAATACCCCCAAACGACAATGACTTTGCCGATGTATGGAATATCTGTATCTGGCAAAAACGGGTATTCTTTCGCTCCAATAAAAGGATATTTGAACTGGAAGGCAATGTGATCACCGTTCACAAAAGCATCGACTGGGCATACATGGGTATCACCCCGGCTGGCCTGATGGCCTGGGACTTTACCAATCGGCTCGTTACTTATAACAGGGGCGAATGGTTGCCCGTCATCAAAGTAGGCGTCCTTCCCCATGATGTGCGGTTAACCACTGTCCTGTCCATTGGTAAAGACAGTATTTTATTAGGCACCCTCAATCATGGATTGTTCATCTTAAAGAAAGATACCGTATCCTGGTTCAATGCGCCGGGCATTAAGAATTTCCTCGGAAAGAATATCTTTAATGCCTGCCTCCTTTCCCCTGACAGGATCGCACTCGTTACCAATTTAGTAGGGTGCATTGTCATTAATAAGCAGGGTGAATTTATTCAGCGCTTTTCCAAAAAAGAAGGCCTCCAGAATAATAATATCTTAAGCATAAAATTAGACCGCGATAAAAACCTTTGGCTCGGTCTGGACAATGGTATTGACCTTATTTCCTACGACAACGCCATTAAAAGTATTTACCCCGATGGCGAGAATAAGAATACCGGCTATACTTCCATTTTTTACCACGATCAATTGTACTTTGGACTATCTACCGGACTATATAAAGTAAACCTGCCACCAGGTAATACCGATTATAGCTATGCCAGTGCTGATATTGATTTTGTGCCCCAAACAGAAGGGCAGGTGTGGGGACTTTCTATTGTCAACGATCATTTACTGGTAGCCCACAATAGAGGAGCTTACCAGGTAGAGAATGGGAAAATTAAAGTAATTGACGATAAAACAGGGTTCTGGACCTTCAGACCCTTGTATACGACCGATCCTTCACCGGTTATGTTTGCCGGTACCTACAACGGGATCAACTTCTACAATTACAACAAGGGAGCTTTTACCAATCCTGTTATCCACGCCCAGTTTGAATCAGCCCGCTATGTGGTAATGGAAAAGGATACTATTTGGATAGCGCATCCCTATAAGGGGCTGTACAAGGTAGCTTTCAATGCAAAAGGACAACCTTTTGCTATCAGGTACCAGGATAAGAAAGGGATATTGTCGGCCAACCGCAACCACCTGTACAAGCTCATGGGTAAGATGGTGCTCACTTCCGATAATGGCATTTTCGAATATGACAGCATTCAAAATGATTTTGTAAGGTCGGCTGCCCTGGAAAAACTCCTCGGTACCGATCCCTTGAGTTATATCAAGGAGGATAAGTTTGGTAACCTGTGGTTTAGCCGCGATAAAAGAGTAGGCATTGTCGACAGGTCGGGGCCCACTCCCCGCCTATTGTACATCTCCGAAATTGACGATAAAATAATGGGCAATGGATTTGAGAACATCAACGTAGTGGACAGCAACAACGTTTTCATTGCAGCCGAAAAAGGGTTCTTCCATATAAATTATGCCCAGTATAAAAAGAGTAGACATCCTTTATTTGTGCGCATCCGGCTGGTAAGATCTGCGGCACAAAAAGAAAGTACAATTGTTGGCGGTTATGGTCCAGCGCCAACGGAGCTTCCAATGCCAAACATTAAATACAGCGATAACTCCCTGCATTTTGAAATGGCTTCCAGTGTATATGGGCAGGAACAAAACACCGAATACGCCTGGTACCTGGAGGGATTTGATAGAGATTGGTCTCCCTGGATCAAAAAAACAGAGAAGGATTATACCAATTTGCCCGAAGGTACTTATACATTCAAGGTCAAGTGCCGCAATACTGCAGACAATGAGTCAACCGTTGCCACCTGGTCATTTCGCGTATTACCACCCTGGTACAGGAGTTGGTGGGCCTACTCCCTGTATGCATGCTTATTATTTGGCTTGCTCTACATTTTTTACAAACGGCAGCAGGACAAATACAAGCGTCTGCAACAGTTAAAACTCCTGGAACAGCAGCAAAAGTATGCCGAAGAGCAAAGGCAGTTACAGGTGCAGCATGAGCTGGAGATCGGCAGAAGCGAGAAGCAGATCATGCAGTTGGAAAATGAAAAGCTGGAGGCTGCATTAGAACACAAAAATGCTGAGCTTGCCTCTTCTGCCATGAGCCTCGTCCGGAAGATGGAAATATTGACAAGGCTCAAAGAAGACCTGGTTCAATATAAGAACAGCGCCGGGACCGATAAGGGTGGTAAAGAGTTTCAGAAGATCATGCGCGTAATGGACAAAGAACTGGACCATGATGGTGAGTGGGAGCAGTTTGCCAACCATTTCGATACCGTGCATACCAATTACCTCCGCAAGCTCAAAGAACAGTGTCCCGAGATCACCGCCTCAGAGCTGAAACTGGCCGCCTACCTCAGGCTTAGCCTTACCACCAAAGAGATTGCTCAATTGATGAATATCTCGATTCGTGGGGTAGAGACCAGCCGGTACCGGCTCCGCAAAAAACTGGGCATCTCCAATGACGTTAATCTCTTCGACTACCTTATCAGCATCACCCGGTAGAATGGAACTCCGTCACGCAAAGCTGATCGTAGCAAACGGCTCGCAGCTCATAGCTCGCGGCTCGTAGCTTTTCGGAAAATGCTTTTCTCCGTAAGAAATACTGGAAAGGGAGACCTATAGAAATTTGTCAACGGCATTAAGCAGATAAGTTTTTGGGTCAGAAGAATACTCCCAAAACATCACTCCACCCAGTTTGTGCTTCTTCACATACCGGCACTTATACTTGATAGAGCGTTCATTATCGTAAGTGGCAAACTTCTTTTCTGCTGCATTGAAGAGATAAGGTGCCTTGGCCTTCTTATCCCAGTAAGCACGAAATCCTTTCTGGTTGATCAGGCTGTCTTTGATATAAGTGTAGCCGCCTACCCTGAAAGTAGAATTGATCTTCTGGTTAAAGCCACGGTCATCAACAGTTTCTACTACACCGCCACGGCCATAGAAAGCCAATCCTACTACCAGCTTATGCGCCGGCACACCAGCCGCCAGGTACGTCGTCACCGCTTTGTGTGCAGAGTTTTCCTTGTCATAGTCTTTCGAAGGAAACAGGTTAGTATGATGACCTGCCTTACCATAACTATAATCATACGTCATGAGGTTTACATAATCCAGGTATTCCTGTGCTTTACCCATCTCTGTATGGTCCAGGTAGCTTGGAAACCCGCCCGTAGCCGTGGTCAGCAGGTAATACTTTCCCGTCTCCTGTTGCAGCTTCGTCAGCTCCTCCCGGATCGCCTGAAACATCAACGTGTAATTTTGTTTGTCTTCCGGCCGGAACACATTGCCATCACCCACCATGCCAGGATACTCCCAGTCAATATCCACTCCATCCAGTTGGTATTTCTTAATGATGTCTACCGAAGAAATAGCAAAGGCCCGGCGGCTAGTATCAGTCAATACAGCATTCGAAAAATTCTTGCTCCAGGTCCAGCCGCCAATGGAGATCAATATCTTCAGCGCAGGATTTTGTTCCTTCAACAGATTAAGCGTCCTGAAATTCGTAGTATCCGTTTTCTCATTCGTGAGCCAGGCCCGGTTGTCCTTCACATCTACAAAAGCATAGTTGATATGCGTGAGTTTCTTTACATCAATAATCGCCGTATTGACCAGGCCCCTGTAGCCGCCTACATAGCCAATCACAACTGGTTTGTTAGTACCATTGGCCTGACTGTGCACAAGCGGAGCAATCGTGGATAAAGCAAAAAGGATAGCAAGCGTTTTCATTATAGATGGTTAGTTTTAGCGTATGCTTATGATCAATGGCCACTGGCCCAAAAGATGGCATTCCGGAAGATCCTGGTATAAGCCACGTTGTCAAACAGGTCCGGACCATGTCCCATAAAAATATAGACATTCCGGGCCTTTACCTGTGGATTACTCCAGATTACCGGATGATCGCCCATTTTAGTAGCAGAAGCCGGAGAATAAGATCCCTCATCCACACTGGCCAGTACCTGCACATTCGCGCGCGGACTTTTATTCCAGGTGTACCATTCTTCTTTGGCAATCACAAACCCAGGGCCTACACCTTTCATCACAGGGTGCAGGCTGTCTTCAACCATTACCCGGCCCGAGGCAAATCCCGGGATATAATTGGTGAAGCGTATATCGCCCATCAGTTTTGAAAACCACGGCCACATCGCATAACCATCAAATTCCCCCAGCAGTGTGGCATGGTGAAAGCCGATCCAGCCTCCTTTGCCCTTTTCTATGTATTCCTGAAATGCTTTCACAGCCTGGGCAGGCCAGCCATAAGGCGGATAATCCAGCTGAATAAACAAGCTATAGGGAGCCAGGTAGGCTGAGTCCACCTTGTCCATATTGGTAATATAATCTATGACAAAACTGCTGTCGGCCGCCAGCTGATCCAGCCAGGGCCGGGCTACTTTCGAATAGGCAAGGTGATGCCCCCCGTTTTCATATACCGCCAGCGCCTTGAAACGCGGAGCCTTCGATTGCCCCCATCCCTGCCCACAGAGCAGCAACCCAATGAATCCCATAAAAACGAACATGATAAATTGCTTCATGTTTGATAAGTTTAATGGCTATCTCGGTAAAAGCATTTCATTCCAACCGCAATACGTATCCATCGTGTTTGTTGTCCCTTTAGGGACTATAGCTTTATAGCATGAAAATACAGGTTGTAACCTCTCCATGATTCACATGCGTAGAATGAAGGATCGTTGAATTGTATTAAATAGCTGATAGTCAATATTTAATTTTTATTTTGTAGTGGTTTTGGCGTAGTAATAAATTTGGAGCTATCCCTTGTAAATCAGCACTTTTGGGCTTTCAATCCATAGCGGGAGAAAATAAAATTAAACCCCATTTTGTGATGAAAAGACCCCTGCCATAAAAAGCATTGGATTCAATTAAAGTAGAATTTTGTATATCAGGGTCTGGTGCTGTCAGGGGCTGTAGGTTCATGTTGGCCATATTAAAAATAATAACTATTCAGATGAAAAGAATGCTTGCCATGTTGATGGTGCCCGCCTGTCTGTCCGTACAGGCGCAGAAGAAGATCACTGTCTATACCACCGCCAGCCAAACCGATCTCCGGTTGTCCCAAAATGCACAACTCAGTTTTAAGGAATTCAAACAACCCCTCGAAACCCAGCCTTGCGTATTCATTGATCCCGCCAATACTTTCCAGTCCTTTATTGGAATAGGGGCGGCCCTCACCGATGCATCGGCCGAAACATTTGCCAAACTTCCCAAACCCGAACAACAGGAATTCCTCCGGGCTTACTTCGATAAAGACAAAGGCATTGGCTACACCCTGGCCCGCACTACCATTCACAGTTGCGATTTTTCCAGTGGCAGTTATACCTATGTCAGCGATAATGATACTGCACTCAAATCTTTCAGCGTTGCCCACGACGAGCAGTACCGTATTCCCTTTATTAAGCAGGCTATTCAGGCTGCCGGTGGAAAACTCACCACCTATGTAAGCCCCTGGAGTCCGCCAGCCTGGATGAAAGACAACAATAGTTTGCTGCAGGGTGGCAAGTTAAGACCCGAAGCAAGGCAGCAATGGGCCAACTACTTTGTAAAGTTTATTAAGACCTATGAAGCCAAAGGCATACCCATCTGGGGATTGTCCGTCCAAAATGAACCCATGGCCAAACAAAGATGGGAATCCTGCATCTTTTCAGCCGAAGAAGAGCGCGACTTCATAAAGCAATACCTCGGACCCACTTTACAAAAAGCAGGTATGAGCAGTAAAAAGCTCATCGCCTGGGACCACAACCGCGATCTGTTGTACCAGCGCGCCAGCGTTATCCTCAACGATAAGGAAGCCGCTAAATACGTTTGGGGTATCGGTTTCCATTGGTATGAAACCTGGACGGGCGGTCCCATGCAGTTCGATAACCTGCGTCTTGTAAACCAGGCCTTCCCCGGCAAAAACCTCATTTTCACCGAAGGTTGCAAAGAGAAATTCCATATCGACAGCGTCAACAACTGGTCATTGGGTGAAAAATACGGTTACTCCATGATCAATGATTTCAATAATGGTACCGTGGCCTGGACAGATTGGAATATCCTGCTCGATGAGACCGGCGGCCCCAACCATGTAGGTAATTTTTGCTTTGCCCCTGTTCATGCAGATACAAAGACAGGTAAGCTCATCTATACCAATGCATACTATTATATAGGCCATTTCTCTAAGTTCATTCGCCCCGGCGCCAGGCGTATCGGCGCATCTTCCAGCAGGGCCCAATTGCAAACCACCGCTTTTGCAAACACCGATGGAAGCATTGTGGTGGTAGTAATGAACACGACCGATCAAAAATTGCCTTATCACCTGTGGTTGAAAGGCAATGGAGCAGCTACCGAAAGCCTGCCCCATTCCATCAGTACCATCGTTATAAAATAATTGATCATCCCCAACCATTCAGTAATGACTACAGTGTACAAAGCAGTTGGATTAAGCGTATTGCTCGCCACAGCAGTAAACACCTTTGCACAAAAAGGTCCAGTCGATGTATGGCTCACCGATCCTGTCAATAACGTATTCTTTCAGCAACAAACACAGCAGCCGGCTTTTGCAAAAAAGGCAGCCGGACAAACTACCATTACCGTAGATGATGGACCCAAGTACCAAAAGATAGATGGCTTTGGCTGGGCCTTAACAGGTGGCAGCGCAGGCCATTTGCAGCAAATGAGTCCTGCTGCCCGTACAGCCCTTTTAAAGGACCTGTTTACCGCTGATGCCAACCACATTGGCGGCAGTTATATCCGCCTGAGTATCGGCGCTTCCGACCTCGATGAAAAAGTGTTCTCTTACAACGACCTGCCAGCCGGGCAAGTCGATACACTCATGCAGCGTTTCGATCTCGGGCATGATCGTGTGGCGGTGATCCCAATTGTAAAAGAGATACTGGCCATTTATCCCCGTATAAAGATCATGGGTTCTCCCTGGTCGCCACCCGTATGGATGAAGACCAATGGCGATGCAAGAGGTGGCAGCCTGAAACCCGAGTACTACAGCGCTTACGCCAGGTACTTTGTCAGGTACATACTGGCCATGAAGGCCGAAGGTATTAATATCGATGCCATCACCGTACAGAATGAACCCTTACATCCGGGCAATACCCCGAGCTTATTAATGCTGGCGCCCGATCAGGCCACATTTATTAAAGACCACCTCGGACCGGCATTTAAAAGAGCAGGTATAAAAACTAAGATCATTATCTACGACCACAATGCCGATAAACCAGAGTATCCCATCACTATCTTAAACGATCCCGAAGCCAAAAAATACATTGACGGATCTGCTTTCCATTTGTATGGCGGTAAAATAGAAGCCTTGTCACAGGTGCATGAAGCCCATCCCGATAAGAACCTCTACTTTACAGAGCAGTGGGTAGGTGCCCCCGGCAATATGAAAAAAGATATTGCAGAGCACGTGCGTAACCTCATCATTGGTGCCTCCCGCAATTGGAGCCGTACCGTTATTGAATGGAACCTTTCTTCCAATCCCCAGTTGAAACCCCATACCGATAGAGGCGGCTGTGATCGTTGCCTGGGAGCAGTAACCATAGACAAAGACAGCGTAAAACAAAATCCTGCTTATTATATCATTGCCCATGCAGGCAAGTTTGTACGCCCGGGTTCAGTACGCATTGCTTCCAATATACCAGGCACCTTTCCCAATGTGGCTTTCAAAAACCCGCAGGGAAAAACAGTACTCATTGTACTCAATGATGGTAAGGAGTCGGCATCGTTTGATGTAGAATTTAAAAAGAAAACATTCACAGCAACCCTCAACCCAGGCGCCATGGCTACCTATGTTTGGTAAATTATGGTGTGGTAAATTAAGGTGGGTCGCCTTTCAAAGGCGGCTCACCTTAATCGAAGGAAGTTTTTAACAGTCGCTAGCCTCCGGCTTTGACCTGCGTATCAAAAGTGTATTTGCCCCTATAGGGGCTAACGCTTTGTAGCAACAGGTATCAAAAGTGTATTGTGCCCCTATAGGGGCTAACGCTTTGTAGCAACACGTATCAAAAGTGTATTCTGCCCCTTTAGGGGCTACAGCCTTGTAGCATAAAATCGTTAATAATAATTATGTTCAGAATTATTCCGCTTCTCACCGTAGTATTGCTTGCTCTCCAATCATATGGCCAGGGCTTTCTCAAAGCAGATGGTAAATTGATCGTCAACGAAAAAGGCGAAAAGGTCATCCTGCGTGGCATGGGCCTCGGAGGATGGATGCTCCAGGAAGGATACATGTTCAGGCTGAGCAATATTGGCCAGCAACACCGTATCAAAGCAAAAATTGAAGACGTCGTTGGCAAAGAAAAAACAAACCAGTTCTACGAAGCCTGGCTAGCCAACCATACTACCAAAGCCGATATCGATGCCATGGCTGCCTGGGGATTCAACTCCATGCGCCTGCCCATGCATTACAACCTCTACACCTTGCCCGTAGAAGAAGAAAAGGTAGCGGGAGAGAACACCTGGCTCGAGAAAGGATTTGCCATGACCGATTCCTTGCTCCAATGGTGCAAAGCCAATAAAATATACCTCATCCTGGACCTCCATGCAGCACCAGGTGGACAAGGCAACGACCTGAATATCTCCGACCGCGACCCTGCAAAACCTTCTCTCTGGGACAGCGAGGCCAACCAGCAAAAAACAATTGCATTGTGGCGCAAGCTCGCACAGCGTTATGCCAATGAACCCTGGATAGGAGGGTACGACATCATCAACGAACCCAACTGGGGTTTTGAAGATCCCAAAGACACACGCGGTACTTCCGAAAAAAAGAACGAGCCCCTGCGAAAACTCATGGTCGATATCACCAAAGCCATCAGGGAGGTTGATACCCGGCACATTGTTATCATAGAAGGTAACGGTTTTGGTAATAACTACCGCGGCGTATTACCTGTTTGGGACAACAATATGGTACTGAGTTTTCACAAATACGGCAACTTCAATACCACCGGTGCCATTCGCAATTTCCTCAACCTGCGTGATCAGCACAATGTACCCATTTGGCTGGGTGAGTCCGGTGAAAACTCCAATACCTGGTTCACCGAAGCCATTCACCTGGCTGAAACCAATGACATTGGTTGGGCCTGGTGGCAAAACAAGAAAATGGGTTTGAACAATCCCCTTGAAATAAAAGCTCCCGAAGGTTACCAGCAACTGCTCAACTATTGGGCTGGTAAAGGCCCCAAACCATCCGAAGCAGAAGCCTGGAAAACATTGCAGCAGTTGCTTGAAAACCTGAAGATCAAAAACAATATCCCCCACCCCGATGTAGTGGATGCAATGTTCAGGCAGGTACAGACCAATGCCACCATTCCTTTTAAGAAGAACGTCCTGACCAATAATACCACCATTCAGGCCGTTGATTTTGACCTTGGCCGTCAACGTGCTGCATACTATGATAAAGACACCGCCAGCTACCAGTATACCCAGGGCGTCAATACCCGTGGCAACAGGGGAGGGGCTTACCGTAATGATGGCGTGGATATCAAGGCCGATAGCAATGGTGCTTATATCTTTTACATTGAGGACGAAGAATGGTTGCAATACACCCTCACCGTCCCCAAGGCCGGTAAATACGATATTGCATTCAATGTGTCTGCTACCAGCGATACAGGGCGTATTGCCGTGTTGTTGGAAAATGCACCCATAGGTGAAGAGATACTGGTGCCCAATACCGGCGGTGATAAGAACTGGCAACTCACCAAACCCCAATACCTCTACCTGAAAGGAAGCCCCTTGCGTCTACAGGTAGTGGCCAAAAAAGGTGGCTTCAACCTGAGCAGTATAAAACTAATAAAGAGAAAATAGTTGTTATAAGGTGGGTCGCTTTTGTGTGATGCCTTGTGTAAAGCCAAAGCGGCTCACCTTGACATAAGATCGTGTAACTGTATTAGCATTAAATCCTCCCACGTGAAGTACTTCTTCTTTGCATATTGTTTGTTCATCACTACTCAATTGATCGCCCAAACAGGTACCCCTGCTGCCCGTACTGCCATCACCATCAATGAAGCCTGGAGCTTTTCCAAAGCGCCCACGGGTATCACCAATATTGCACAGGTGCCCCAGGCAGGTTGGCAATCGGTCAACATCCCCCATACCTGGAATGCAACCGATGTGATGGACGATGAACCCGGTTATTACCGTGGCAACGGTTGGTACAAAAAGAAACTGACCATCAACAATACCTGGAAAGCAAAGAAAGTATACCTGTATTTTGAAGGAGCCAACCAGGAAACTGAAGTATGGATCAATGGACAAATAGCAGGGAGGCACATTGGTGGATATACCGGATTTTATATACCCGTTAGCCAATGGCTGCAGTTTGATGGTAAGGAAAACCTCAATGAAATAGTAGTACGCGTAAACAATAGCCACAACGAAAACATACCGCCCCTCACTGCCGACTTTACCTTTTATGGCGGCATCTATCGTGATTGCTGGCTGGTGACAACAGAGCCCCTGCACTTTTCCCTCGCCGATCATGGCTCCACCGGTATTTTCCTTACTACTCCACAGGTGTCTGCAGAAAATGCTTCCGTACAGGTCAATGGCGCTATTGCCAATGAAACCGGTGCCGACAAAAAAGTACAGGTCACCACTACAGTCAGCGATAAGACCGGTAAAGCTGTGGGAACGGTAAGCTCCACCATTACTGTTAAAAAGAACAGCGAAGCTGCATTCCGGCAGGATATCAAATCCATCGTCAATCCTCAATTGTGGACGCCCGATCATCCTTACTGTTATACCGCCAGTACAACCATCAAGGATGCTAAGACCGGTACTGTAGCAGATCAGTTAACAAATACACTCGGCTTCCGTTGGTTCTCTTTCGATGCTGACAAAGGTTTTTTCCTTAATGGCAATCCATATAAACTAATTGGTTCCAGTCGCCACCAGGACTATAAGGATTTGGGCAATGCAGTGCCCGATGAATTGGCCAGGCGCGATGTGCAGTTGTTGAAGCAAATGGGAGGAAACTTCCTCCGGATAGCCCACTATCCGCAGGACCCTGCCATTTTGCAAGCCTGCGATCAATTGGGCATCCTCACTTCTGTAGAGATTCCCGTGGTCAATGAGATCACCGAGTCAGATACTTTCACCCGCAATTGTGCCAACATGCAGGTAGAGATGATCAGGCAAAACTTCAACCACCCCAGTATCATCATCTGGTGTTATATGAATGAGACCTTATTAAGGCCTCATTTCAACAACGATAAGCCCCGGCAGGAGATATATTTTAGCAATGTGGCAAAGCTGGCCCGCACCCTCGACAGCATCACCCGCAAGGAAGATCCCTCTCGCTACACCATGCTCGTAAATCATGGTGATTTCAACCGCTACAAAACAGTTGGCCTTACTGATATACCTATGATCGTAGGATGGAATTTATATTCCGGCTGGTACGGCGGTAGCCTCACCGACTTTCCGGCTTTCCTGGAACGTCACCACAAAGAGCTATCCACCAAACCCTTGATGGTAACTGAGTACGGAGCAGATGCCGATCCGCGCATCAGGAGCCTGCATCCCGTTCGCTTTGATAAGAGCGTTGAATATACCACGGCATTCCACCAGTACTACCTTACCGAAATGCTGAAGCGACCTTTTGTAGCTGGCGCCATGTTGTGGAACCTGGCCGATTTCAATTCCGAGACCCGCGAAGAGACCATGCCCCATATCAACAACAAGGGATTGCTCACCTGGGACAGGACCCCTAAGGATCCCTGGTATTTTTATCAGGCCATCCTGCGCAAAGAACCCTTCCTGAAAATAACATCCGGTTATTGGAAATTAAGAGGTGGCGTGGCTGATTCAAATGCCCTGGTTTGTAACCAGCCTGTGCAGGTAGCTGCCAACCTCGATGAGGTAGAGCTGTTCATGAATGGAAAAAGCATGGGGACAAAGAAGGTAGAAAATGGATTGGCCCAATGGTCCGTTCCTTTTGTAGATGGTACCAATGATATAGTGGTGCGGGGCACTAAAGAAGGTAAACCCTATACTGATCAGCTGACTGTCAACTTTCAGTTGCAGCCTTACCGGTTGGACAATGAACAATTACCGTTCAGCCAACTCAACATCCTGCTGGGCGCTGACCGGTACTTTATAGATGAACAGCGGCAACAATTTTGGCTGCCCGATCAGCCATACAGACCAGGAAGTTGGGGACATATTGGTGGCAAGCCTTTCAAAATTGCCAACGGTGGCCGGCTTCCTTATGGTACAGATAAAAATATCGTCGGTACCGATGATGATCCCATTTACCAAACCCAGCAAACCGGCATAGAGCAATACCGCCTCGATGTGCCATCCGGTGAATACGAGATCACCCTTCACTTTGCTGAGCTGCTGGGTGGTACCGTAAAAGGATTGCCTTACAACCTGTCTGCCGATACCCGTAAGGAAGACGAAGTGCAACGCAGCTTTCATGTACTGGTCAACAATACCCCTGTATTGGAAAACTTCAACATCGCCCGGCAGTATGGTGTAGCCAGGGCCGTAGCTAAGAAGGTTAGAATTACCGTTACCGGCCAGCAGGGGATCATCATTGCCTTCACCCCCATTACCGGCGAACCGGTATTGAATGCGATCCAGGTAACTAAGCTGTAATCGCCAACAGCTAAAAGCTAACACCTAAAAGCTAAACCCTCTTGATTTTATCGATCTTTAACCCTAAAATCAATGCTTATGATACGTGTATTCTTTTCTTTGATCCTTTGTTGCACAAGCATCCTTTGCGTTGCGCAATCCCAGGTCGATATGAACCTAGATGCTAAAAAGAAATTCCAGGCTGCCGACAAAGAGTTGAATGCGACCTACCAGCAGATCTTAAAAGATTACAGCAAAGACCCCGTATTCATTGCCAATTTTAAAAAGGCCCAAAAACTTTGGGTCCAGTTTCGCGATGCAGAAATGAAAGCCAAATACCCCGACAGAGAACCAGGCTATTATGGAAGCGTTCAGCCAATGTGCTGGTCTATGTACCTGACCGAACTCACCATAGAGCGAACCACTAAATTGAAAGTCTGGACAACAGGCATTGAAGAAGGCGATGTATGCGCCGGTACTGTAAAGACCAAAAAATAAAATAACAGCGAGGGGTGGGTCGCCTTTTTAAGGCGGCTCACCCCTCGCTTCTTAATTCTTTAAACCCACCAAATCATAGTTCAAACTATTGCGCATTAAACGCGATCATGAAACTGAAATCAGTAGCAATCGTATCCTTGTCATAAATGATCCTGGCATCCCTATGACAGGTGATGCAACTGGCGTTAAGCAATTGGAAGGTTTCCAAACTACTGTTGCCAAGAAAGGCCGGCACATTGGGGCTCGTTTTAACACCCGGATCGGCAGCTGTCCATTGACTACCTATTAGTTTGTAGTTGGCCCATACCGTTCCTTGCAATTTATTCTGCCAGGCCTTATTCACCACTTCTGTTCTGTAGTAGATCGGATAGATGCGTTGAGCCTGCGTGCCATATATTTTTTTGCCATCGTGTTCACCCGCCACAGAATCTGCATAGCGTTTGGCATAAGGTTTTGTGGAATCAAATTTGTAACTCTTGTTATCACCAGGTTGAAAAGCAGCCGGTTGATTGGGTGTCAATCCTAGCGTTCCAATATTGAAATATGACCACCGCGTAGGATGATTGGATGGTACTTGTGCTTCCTGCAGGTTATCCGGCGTATTATCAATGTGCTCAAAGGTGCTCCATACCCAGGTAGTAAAGCGGGCTGTTTTTCGTACGATATGCATGCCCGTCAATCCAACCAGCGCTTTGATCGTAAATGCTTTGCCGCTTACACTGTTGCCTGCGTCTACCAGGATCAGCGCTTCCCTTGTATAATACCGGGCAGGAATATCACCTTTCGCAGTATCCAATATGCGCCAGGAAGTTTTGATCTCCATAGAACCCTCCGATCCAATATGCCCTTTGACAGGTACTACACTGGGAGGTAATGCAAAACTTTTACCGTGTTTCCGGTAGAAGGAGTCGATGCCTACCTGTGTGTTAAGGTTGTTATGGATTATAAAATCAGCTTCTATAGGGTTTGTTTTTACTTCAAAGACTGCGAAGTTCAGGTTGCGGTCAATGAGCGGTTTCTCATCCGGGTTCAACACATCAACCAACGAATCCCTGAGCGTGGAAAATTTACTGATCATGTAAAATACCTTCTGCTTAGTGTCACGGGATTTCTTTATCTGTAACAACAAGGGTGTTTGCGCATTAAACACCTCCGCTATGTCTGGATAATGCTCCCATACCCGCTGTGCTTCCGGATGATCTCCCATGCTGTTGCCGATGGGATGGCCGGCTGAATCCGCAGGCCAGTTCAGCGCAGCAAAGCTCTGCCAGCTAAACATGTCAAAAGCCGGTTGGATCTTAGGGTCGAGAATAGCTGTATAACCTGCCTGGAAGGGGAAGTTGACATCATAGGGAAGCTGCGGACAAAGATTATTGCCCTGCGTGGTATCCGGGCAAAATTGCATCACAATGGGTTCGTCTGTTCCGTTGCCGGGAGAAGGTGGGGTGTCGAGTTGGTTGCAGGCAAATACAATGGCTGTCAGCAACAACACCGTGATCAGGTAACTTTTCATGTATGGATGGTTTATTGGTTACTTAGCATAAATAACTTCTACCGGCTGTTTCAGAAGCCATAATCAAAAGCCTGCGTAATACGGATAAAAAGGAGAGTAAGGTTGCTATCTGGTGGAGTTGCGATGGCACACTATCCTCGTGCCTCGCTGTATTCTGTAGTCGAATATACAAATTCTTCGTCGCCCGGTTTCTATATTTTAGTAAACGGTGTCCGGCACGATCCGGCTTCATCAGGCTTTGTCCTCAATGCTACCTCGATAGATTCGAACATCCTCCTCTTTGGGTCCTCTTTGCTTCCCCGGAGCCCGAGGAGGCAAAGAGGAGGCATTGAGGAGGATCCGGGGAGGCAAAGAGAAGAAAGGGTGAAAAATGTGTTATTCGTCCCTGAACATATGCCGTTCATCCTGAGTGTTTCCCTTCCTCGTCCCTACCCGCCAGGTGTTTTGGAGGAGAAAAAGCTGTTCGTCCCAAGACATATGTCGTTCGTCCCAAGTGTTGGACAAGCCCAACCCATTTTTGAACAACAGGAGTGCGGGCCGCTGTAAATTTGCTGTATCAATCTGCCATTGCCTGGGAGATTTCGCTTGGGAAAGCAGGAAAAGCGAACCTGCTAACCCTCTCCCAACAGCAGTGGTAAAAAGTAGGAAAGTCGTCTGTAGTTCTTTGACATGATCTAATAAAAGCACCCATTGATAAGCACCTTCACTTCCCCCTTACCTTCTTGATCACTTTCTCTACCCTTATTCGCTTGGTGTCTTTTTCAATGTCACCCAGCCTGGATGTCAGTGTCTTTATGAATAGTGCTTTGTTTTTGTCAGTGATAATGGGTAGCGCCTTCTCAGCATACATGGGCAGCTGATTCGTTGGGCTATTCAGTAGCTGTTCTATTAACAGCGGAAATGCTTTATCAGTATATGGCTTTAGAGAACACAGACTAATGAGAATATTTACCGCATAGTCTTTCGTGATCACCGATCCTTTGTCGGCCGCATCCAATATCCTGGGTAGCGCAGCATAGACCTCTTTGGGCTTTTCAAGCGTTATGGTGGAAAGGGCTGTCATGGCTCCCCATTGCAGCCGGTTGTTTTTATGATCGAGTAGCCCCACAAATACGTTGGCATGGTCTGCGATGAGGGCAGGCGCCTCTTCCCCGATCTCATAGAGCACTTTTATACAATCATGTTGAATATCCTTGCTTTTATTACCCAGGTTGTCCACCAGCTCCCGGACAGCGATTTTATCTTTCTTGCTAACGATCTTCCTGGCCAATTCCTGGTTGGGAACCTCATCCCTTCGGTCCAGCGATGACGCCAATTGACTAATGATATTCATACGCGTATAGTTAGTAGTCCTGATTCTAACATAAGCAGGTGGCAAGTTCCTGCTGGTCAATCTCACCTTGGACGCCCGTATAGTAAAGAATCATGTTCCCTGGTCAATATATTCATAGCCTCGATAGTTGATGCATAACGATCACCCGACAGTAAAGTAGAAACAATTGAATAATGGTCGTCAATTACAGCTGTTTCTTCCTCACACGAAAGTGTCCTGGATAGGATCATCTTTTTGTCCCAGGCATTGGTGGCTTGCTCAGGGTATACTGTCAACCGGATATGAGCAAAGAAAAGGTAAATATCAAAATATTGGTCAGGATCATAAAGAGAAGCCAGTTCTCCATTGATAAGCCCCCGGTCATTGACTATCCTGATCTTAAATGAATCATTTTGATAAGTGTACAATATCCCCGGGCCTTCCGAAAGCGTCTCTACCAGATGGAAATGAAATTTGCCAATTACTTTCGAATAATAAAGTTTAATGCATTCGTCCAGGTATTCTTTCAATGTCATGGAGTACTTTGAATTTCAAACTTAAACATAATTATTAAGCCCAGGGTTGACTGCATTCGTCTACCAAAACTTCCACCAGGGTTTTCTTGCATCATGTAATTCCTTCACTGCCTGGGCCACCGTTTTCCCTGTGCTCCTACCCTTCAGCATGCTCCACTCAAAATCCTGGTAATTGCATTGGATCGTTAAGCCAAACTCGCTGCAATACCGTTCTATGCTGTCAAAGTCGAAAAGAAAGGTACTATCCCCATTGTATTCGATTTCATCGCCGGGCTCTTCCGCTTCGAAATCAAATTTCTTGCCCAGATTTGTAGGTATATAATCTTCAGAATAACAATATTCAAGCTCCCGTTTCATTTCGCCTTTGTCATACAAGGCAAAATAGTAATAGTCAGAAGTGTTTTGAGCAAGCGTTACGATCACCTGAGTGTTAAATTGTTTTGAGATATCAATACACCAATCCGCCAGTTTATGCGCGCTGTTGTAAACGATCGTAACCCATCCTGGCTGTGTGGAGGTAAAGACCAGGTAACTGGGTGCTGCTTCATCGATCAAATAACTGTTATGAAAGTCTGAAGGGAACCTACCCTCCAAGGCTGTAGAAATACCTGTTAGTGCAATCAGCTTTTCTTTGAGACCTGCTTCGTTCGTTGTCTTAACGTAAAATGCTGTCCAGGTGGCCATAAAGCAATCGTGTTGTTGGTTAGGGGAATGAAGTGATAGCCTGTTGAAATTAAGAAAAAGTACCGGCACTCCCGCATCCCTTCCTCCCCGCACACCCATTAGATCAAATTCATCAGCCTGTTACCCTGGCGCAGGTATGCAGCCCGGCCTTGTGTGGCAGCGTACTTGTGCTCTTGAAGTAAACGACTGCTCCCACCAGGGAGCGGAACCGACTGCCGACTGCCGACTGCCGACTCTCGACTCTCGACTCCCGACTACCGATTGCTGACTACCGATTGCTGACTGCCGATTGCCGACTGCTTCCTCCCCCCTTGCTTTTCTTCCCAAACAATCTTACCTTGGAAGAGCAAAAGGGCACCACCATTCCCATCATTTTTAGACTAATTCACTCATCCCGACCAACTTCTACATTTATTAATTTATTACTTGTGCTACAGCCAGTGCTGCCAACAGCCCTGTATCCTGTTTTATCCGTATTTTTCATCCCGTTTTATGAGTGAAACCATATTGAACAAGCTCGAAGCTTCGCGTAAAGAATTGCTGGACCTGGGCCTGCGCAATCCCCTGTTGAATTACAAAATGCCCGCTTCCCGCGGCCTCCAGATTGTACAGGAAAAGTCAGTAGCCGTCTATGATATACTCGTGCGCCAGGGTAAAGCCATGACCTTTCTCAGCAAGCCTGCCAAAGAAGACAATAAACCCGTAAAGGATAATAATAAGAACGGAACAGCTATTGAGCTCTTTCCCGAGCCAGCCGTCAGTGCCCTGCCCGAACACGAGGTCAACCTGCTGCCCGCACAAAATGCAAATGGCTTGCCTGCATTGGCTGAAGACAGGCTCCCGGTACTGGAAGAAGAGACCCTTCCCGAACCAGTTTCAGAAGAGGCTTACACCGATACAAAACTGCAGACCAACGAAACCGATATCAACCTCCAGCGCAGGTTACTGAATACCTACTACGATGCCCGCACCAGCATAGAAGAACAAGGCGTCAATATCCTGTACCTGTCCCTGGGCATGTTGCATTGGTACGATGCCGATAACAGCCAGGAAATTCGGAAAGCTCCGCTTGTATTAATACCCGTGAGCCTTGACCGATCCAGTGCTCGGGAGCGCTTTCGCCTCCGCTACACCCTGGAAGAAATGGGAGCCAATATATCCCTGCAGGCGAAAATGAAAGCCGAGTTTGGCATCATTATTCCCGATATGCCCGAGCCCGAAGACTTTGACATCAATGCATATTTCGATGCCATAAATACCGCCATTGACAAAGCCCCCCGCTGGAAGATCGAACACAACCAGGTGGAACTGGGATTTTTTTCCTTCGGGAAATTCATGATCTACAATGATCTTGACAGCAACAAATGGCCTGCCGATAAGAAACCTGCCCTCCATCCCATTGTCATCAACCTGTTTGAAAGAGGCTTTGGCCATGAAGGAATAGGTATTCCCGAAGACGCACACATTGATGAAGATACCAATGCCCATCAGCTATTCCAGGTAGTGGACGCCGACAGTTCACAGCTCCTGGCCATGCTGGCTGTAAACGAAGGCAGGAACCTCGTCATACAAGGTCCGCCCGGTACCGGCAAATCGCAAACCATCACCAATATCATTGCCAATGCTATTGGCCAGGGAAAGAAAGTATTGTTTGTAGCAGAGAAAATGGCTGCCCTGGAAGTGGTAAAACGCAGGCTCGACAATATCAACCTCGGCGAAGCCTGCCTCGAATTACACTCCCACAAAGCCAATAAAAAAGAATTACACCAGGAGTTGCGCCGCGTGCTCGACCTTGGGAGGCCCACCCTCCAGCAGCTACAGCAACATGTATCCTTGCTGGAAACCCACAAAGATGAGCTTAATGCCTATTGCTATGCCATCAATTCACCCATCGCCAATAGCGACCTCACCGCCCACCAGGTTATTGGTTATTTGTTACAGATACACGACCATACACGCAATCGGCCAGTAGAAAAGATACCCCTGGCAGATATAGACAACTGGGATGCCGAACGCATGAAGCGGGCTGAAGCATTTTCCGATAGAGTGCAGGCCAGGTTAAAAGAGATTGGTGTGCCCGCCAACCTCCTCTTCTGGGGTAGCCGCTTACTCGTCCTGTTGCCACATGAACAGGAAGTGCTGTTAAAGTCATTCCAGCAAGCCGAAACCGCTACAAAAGAAATAGCAGCGACTGCTGATCAATCAGCCCCACACATTGGCGTGGCCGTTCCCGTCAACCACGAAGAAACGGTGGCCCTGGCCTCCATCTTCAAGCTGCTTTCCCTGAAGCCTGCTCTGGAATCATGCGCCATCAAGCATGAAGCATGGCTATTGAACCAGGCCGATATAGAAGAACTGCTGCAAACGGGCAAGCGCCTTGCCGCATTACGTGAGCAATACAACGATATTTTTATTCCTGAAGCCTGGCAGCAGGATGTCATGGAAATAAGGCAAAACCTCCTGGCCCATGGGCACAAATGGTACAGGTTCATCATCGGTGCTTACAACAAAAGCAATAAACAACTAGCGACCTGCTGTAAAACATCTTTGCCTAAAGACAATAACAGCAAACTTCAATATGTAGATGCCATCCTGGAAAGTAAACGCCTCGAAGCTACTTTGCAGGAACACGATGCCCTGGCTGCTGAACTCTTCGGCCGGCGCTGGCAAAAGCTAAGGTCCGACTGGGCTGCATTGGAAGCGGCCAACCGTTACCTGCTCATCGTGCACAAACAGATCGCCACAGGCACCTGCCCCAGAATTGTATTGGACTACCTGGAAAAACACGAAGACCCTGCTATCGCTAAAAAGCACCACGATGCCTTGATGGCCAAAGCAGACCAGCATAAAAATGCCACTCAGCAGGTAGTCGCCAAACTGGCCCTCGATGAGGCCCTGCGTTTTGGCAACAAGACCTTATTGCAACAAACGTTTTCCGGGCAAATAACCTTGCTGCAGGATTGGCAAAATGGCATAGCAGCCATACACCAGGCCATCCTGTGGAATAGCCTTACTGAAACAGCTGCCACAGAAAACCTGCAATCCCTCATCCATACTGCCACCCATTGGCCGCAGGCAAAAGACCTGCTCACCATGTCTGTGCAGAAAACCTGGTATGAATACCTGTTGGAGCAAGCCATCATGGATAATCCCGCCCTCCGGAAATTCGAACGTGCCAGCCACGAAGAAGTGGTACAGCAGTTTCAGCAAACAGATCGGCTCAACCTGCAATACAACCGTGCCCGCGCCGCTGCCCGGCATTGGGAAAACATGCCACGTCTCGAAGCAGGTGGCCAGGTCAATACCCTGCGTACCGAGTTCAATAAAAAGTCACGCCACAAACCCATCCGCAAATTGGTGGAAGAAGCCGGGCTCGCCATACAGGCCATCAAACCAGTATTCATGATGAGCCCCCTGTCCATTGCTAATTTCCTGCCACCGGGTTCCGTGGAGTTTGATATCGTCATCTTTGATGAGGCCAGCCAGGTACGGCCCGTGGAAGCATTGGGCGCCATCCTGCGCGGTAAACAGGTAGTGGTGGTTGGGGATACCAAACAGTTGCCGCCTACCAGCTTCTTCGATTCGCTGACCAATGAAATAGAAGATGAAGACAATGTAACAGCCGATCTGCCCAGCATATTGGGTATGTGTGATGCGCAAGGCGCCCCACAGAGAATGTTGAGGTGGCACTACCGTAGCCGGCATGAATCACTCATCATGCTGTCCAACCATGAGTTCTATGAGAATAAACTCGTCATCTTCCCCAGTCCCGGTTCAAAACACCGGATGGGTCTGGTATTCCATCACCTGAAAGATACCATCTACGACAGGGGCAAAACAAGGACCAATCAAAAGGAAGCGGAAATAGTAGCAGAAGCTGTACTCGAGCATGCACGCCGCTCACCAAAACTGAGTTTGGGCGTAGCAGCATTCAGCAGCGCACAACGGCAGGCCATTCAGGATGCACTGGAAACGAGAAGAAGAAAACATCCCGAACTGGAACCATTCTTCACCGCCCATGCTGATGAACCCTTCTTTGTGAAGAACCTGGAAAATGTGCAGGGCGATGAACGTGATGTGATCTTCATCAGCATAGGTTATGGCCGTTCTGCCGATGGTGTGGTGAGCATGTCATTTGGCCCCCTCAACAACGATGGGGGAGAGCGCCGCCTCAACGTATTGATCACCCGGGCTAAGCTGCGCTGCGAAGTATTTACCAACATCACAGCCGATGATATCGATCTTAGCCGTACCACCCGCTACAGCATCCAGGCCCTGAAGAGCTTCCTGTATTTTGCACAACATGGAAAATTGTACCTGCCCCAAAAGATAGAAGGCCTGCCCGCCGATAGTCCTTTTGAAGAAACAGTGGCTGATAAGCTAGCCGCTCTTGGTTATACTGTAAGAAGGCAGGTAGGTTCCCGCGGCTATTACCTCGACCTTGCCATTGTAGATGAAAACAATCCCGGCAGGTACATACTCGGCATTGAATGCGATGGCGCTGCCTACCATGCAGCCCGTTCCGCCCGCGACAGGGATCGTCTGCGTCAGCAGGTACTCGAAGCCATCGGTTGGCGCATCTATCGCGTATGGAGTACCGACTGGTTCAGGAACCCTGAGCGCGAATTAAAAAGACTGGTAGAAGCCATTGAGCAGGCAAAAACATTACAACACATCGATGACGATGTATATGAAGAAGAAGGGGATGTGATAGAGCCAGTTGTCCTGGAACGTGAAGAGATCATGGAGCAAGCCACAGATATTCCGGCTTATGAATTAGCAAAAGTACCCCCCGATATCGCTTCCCTGGAGATCCACCTGCATTCAGTGGGCAAACTATCCATCTGGATCGAAGAAATTGTAAAGGTCGAAAGTCCTGTCCATTTTGATGAAGTAGCCAGAAGGATGATTGAAGCCGCTGGCATGGCCAGGGTAGGCTCCCGTATCCGTGATGCCCTCCTGCAGGCCGTTAAATATGCCGAAGCCAATAAATGGATCAGGGTCAGCGAGGACTTTCTCTGGCACCGCGAAATGAAACAGCCCCAGCTTCGCGACCGGAGCAAACTTCCTGCGCCTGTCAAAAAACTCAAATACATTGCGCCCGAAGAATTTATCCTTGCCATTGAAAAAGTAGTGCGCGGGTCAATCGCTATTCAACCCGAGGCCGTAGTGCCCCTGGTGGCCCGCCTTTTCGGTTTTGGCAGGGTTACCGAAGAAATGAAAGCCGAAATACTCGGCATGATCGGCAGAAGCCTGCAGCAAGGCCATATTTACCAGGAAGGCGACTTTTTAAAAGCAATTAATTAAACTACTTTTTTAGGCAATCGTTTGCAATGGGAAAAGCATGTTTGCAGACTTTTTAACAGCGCGATCTGTGACGGATTTGCCCGTTTTTTTAGTTAACTTACGATCAGGGTGGGTCGCCTTCCAAAGGCGGCTCACCCTGGTCTTTGTCGACCGGAAAAAAGGATTCCTGATTTCAATATTGCCTGTATGATCATCACCGATTGTTTCCGCCGGTTCAAGTGGCTATGGATAGCCTGCACCCTGTGTTTGGCTATCATGATAGCAACACTGGCCTGTAACCCAAAGGCCTCCTCAGGCAAGGTTGCCGGAACCATCAGCTACAATTTTCACATTCGCCCCATTCTTTCCGATAAATGCTTTGTGTGTCACGGGCCCGATGCCAATAAGCGTGCAGCCCACCTGCGCCTCGATAATCCCGAATCTGCTTACGCACCATTAACAGAAACCAAAGGCGCCTTTGCCATTGTGCCCGGCAAGCCCGATGAAAGTGAGCTCTACAAAAGGATTATCTCCACCGATCCCGCCTACCAGATGCCGGCAGCAGAATCACACCTCGGATTGCTGAATGAACACGAGATCAGCCTCGTCAGGAAATGGATCCAGCAAGGTGCCAAATACGAAAGACACTGGGCTTTTATACCTCCTGTAAAGGCTGCTCTGCCCGAAGTAGACAACCAGCAATGGGTAAAGAATGAATTGGATAATTTTATCCTGGCAGCCATGCAGGAGAAAGGGCTTAAACCCAACGAAGAGGCCGATAAAGAACGACTGCTCAAACGCGTGGCTTTCGACCTCACCGGACTTCCCCCCACCATGCAGATGATGGATGATTTTATCAACGATGCCAGTTCCAATGCCTATGAAAAGATGGTAGACCGCCTGCTGGCAAGCCCTGCCTACGGAGAGAAGATGGCCGTCCATTGGCTCGACGTAGCCCGCTATTCAGATTCTTATGGCTACCAGGACGATAATATCCGTACACAATGGGCCTGGCGCGATTGGGTCATCCATGCATTCAATAAAAACCTTGCTTACGATCAGTTCCTGACCTGGCAAATTGCAGGCGATCTGTTGCCCGACGCTACCAAAGAACAAATGCTGGCCACCGGCTTTTTCCGCAACCACAAGTTTACTGAAGAAGGGGGTGTTATACCTGAAGAGTACCGCGTGGAATACAACCTCGATAAAACTAAGACCTACGGTAAAGGCATCATGGGCATTACCATCGAATGCGCCCAATGCCACGATCATAAATACGACCCTTTCAGCCAGAAAGACTACTACCAGCTCTTCGCTTTTTTCAACAATACAAAAGAAGTAGGATATGAAGGCGATGTTACCCAGTCGAAGCCCGCAAAAAAGCCTGTCCTGCAAATATCGCAGGACGAAAGACAACAACTGCTCAACTTCATCAATTATAAAGATACCGGCAGCCTCTTTGTGTCTGTAATGGGGGATAATGATACCCTCCGTAAAACCTATGTATTGAAAAGAGGCTCCTATGATGCCCCATCAGTGGAAGTAAGCCCTGCGGCAGTGAATGCCGTCATGCCTTATGATACTACCCGGTATCAGCGCAACAGGTTGGGCCTCGCTGCCTGGACCGTCAACAAAAATAATCCCCTTACTGCACGCGTATTTGTAAACCAGCTATGGCAGGAGTTCTTTGGAAAAGGCATTGTAAAGACCACTGGTGATTTCGGTATGCAGGGCGAGCTGCCTTCTCATCCGGCCCTGCTCGATTGGATGGCCATTGATTTCATGGAACACAAGTGGGATATCAAAAGGCTCGTAAAACAAATGGTGATGAGCGCTACTTACAGGCAGTCCACCAAAGTTACTCCTGACAAGCTCGGCATCGATCCCGACAATATTTACCTCTCCCACGGGCCCCGCAACAGGCTCCCGGCAGAATTTATCAGGGATATGGTGCTCGCCAGCAGTGGATTGCTCATCAATACCATCGGAGGTCCCAGCGTAAAACCTTACCAGCCCAAAGGTTTGTGGGAAGCAGCTACCTCCGGCAGGGGTGTATTGGCCACCTACCAGCAGGATCATGGCGAACAATTATACCGCCGTGGTATGTATACCTTTATCAAGCTCACCGTGCCGCCTCCTTCCATGCTGATATTTGATGCCAGCAACCGTGATCAATGCGAGGTCAAGCGATTAAAGACCAATACCCCCTTGCAGGCCCTCATTATGATGAACGATCCCACTACCCTCGAAGCTTCCCGTGTACTGGCACAACAGCTTGAGGCGCAAAGCGGATCTGCAAAAGATAAAATAGCAACCGCCTTCCGCCGCATCATTTGTCGTAAGGCATCCGATAAGGAACTGCAGGTATTGCAATCTTATTACGAGGAGCAACTGAAACTGTTCTCACAAAAACAACTCGATGCAGCAAAGACCTTAAAAGTGGGCGAATACCCGGGCAACGATAAACTTGATGCCAATACCTGTGCTGCATTAATGAAAACCGTCAATACAATTTATAACCTGGAAGAAGCCATCTCCAAATCATAGGAGAAAGCCCGGCAGCAATGCCCCGGTTTAAAACATTGGATATGAAAAAAGAAATACTGGAACATGGACTCAGCTACAACCGCCGCAAGTTCCTGTCCAGGCTCAGTCTTGGCATAGGTAGCGTGGCCCTGGGGTCATTATTGATACCAGACCTTTTTGGTAAAGATCCTGAAGAGGCCATCATAGCAGGCCTCCCCCGTTTTGCACCCAAAGCAAAACGCATCATCTACCTGTTCCAGAATGGCGCTCCATCTCAATTGGACCTGTTCGATTACAAGCCCCTCCTCCAAAAGATGCATGGCCAGGACCTCCCGGCAAGCATCCGTATGGGCCAGCGCCTGACAGGCATGACCAGCGGCCAGGAGCATTTTCCACTGGCAGGTTCCATCTTCCGGTTTGACGAGTACGGACGGGCAAGAGCGCATATCAGTGAATTACTCCCTTATACAGCAGGGGTGGTAGACGATCTCTGTATCATCAAGACATTGTATACCGAGGCCATCAACCACGATCCCGCACTCACCTTTTTTCAAACAGGTGCACAGGTGGGCAACAGGCCCAGCATGGGCGCCTGGTTGAGTTATGGATTGGGCAGCGAGAATAAGAACCTGCCGGCATTCTGTGTGCTCCTGTCCAAAGGCAAGGGCAATGGTCAGGGTGTTTATGGAAAACTGTGGACCAATGGTTTCCTCGATTCCATGCACCAGGGTGTACAGTTCAGCAGTGGCGAGAATCCCGTGCTCTACCTCAACAATCCCGAGAGCATGGACAAGGCCGACAGGCGAAAGATGCTGGATAAAGTAGCCGAGCTCAATGAAGCGTCTTACCAGGAGTTTGGTGATCCTGAAATAAAGGCCAAGATCCAGCAATATGAAATGGCCTTTCGCATGCAGACCGCTGTGCCCGAAATTACCGACATGAACAAAGAGCCCGAATCCATCATCAAGCTCTACGGCCCTGATTGCCTGGTGCCCGGCTCCTATGCCGCCAATTGTCTGCTGGCCCGCAAGTTGAGTGAAAGTGGCGTTCGCTTTGTACAATTGTACCACCAGGGTTGGGATGCACACGATAACCTGCCCGGACAGATAAAAGGACAATGCAAGGATGTGGACCAGGCCAGTGCCGCCCTGATTACTGACCTCAAGCAGCGTGGTCTGCTCGATGAGACCCTGGTCATTTGGGGAGGCGAGTTTGGCCGTACCAACTACTGCCAGGGCAACCTGACCAAAGACAATTATGGCAGGGACCACCACCCCCGTTGTTTCACCGTGTGGATGGCTGGTGGCGGCGTGAAGCCCGGCGTGTATGGCGAAACCGATGAATTTGGTTACAACATAGCCAGCAATCCCGTGCATGTGCACGACTTCCATGCCACCATTTTGAACCTGATGGGCCTCAACCATGAGCAACTTGTTTTCAAGCACCTTGGCCGCCGCTATCGCCTCACCGATGTCGCCGGCAATGTGGTCAAAGACCTGATTGCGTAATTGCCTGAACAGGGTGGGTCGCCTTTCAAAGGCGGCTCACCCTGTTCAGGCCGTCGTCCCGACCTATGGCCGGGATGACGTCTATTTCAAAGCCTCCGGCTTTATTGCCCCGTAGGGGCTACCGCTTTGTAGCAAACGATCGTGTTAAATGTATTTTGCCCCATAGGGGCAACCCTTAATTCGCCGCAGTAGCATGAAATTAAAAAAAGGAATTGCCGTATCCCTCTTACCGCTCAACGTATTGCTCCTGTTCTTCCTATGCTTCAGTAGTAAGATCGTTGTCCCCGCATGGCTCCAGGTTCCCGGACGCACCCATCCATTGCTGCTCCATTTTCCCATCGTATTGATCTTACTCTATGCCGCATGGATATGGTTGGCGCCCCGTGACATCAAAAGCGCTCCCTGGTATAAAACCATGGCCGAAGGCCTGCTCATAGCTGCTGCTTTCACAGCCGTGCTTACCGCCTTGACCGGATTCCTGTTGTCAAAAGAACAAGGATATGAAGAAGGTACAGTAGACACCCACAAATGGCTGGGCGCTACCCTTTCTTTCCTGCTGTATATAATGTATAGCTTCCGCGAAAAGATACGATCCTCTTTGCTCCTGAATACCGCGGTGCTGGCAGTGACCGTGTTATTGGTGCTGGCCGCTCACCTCGGTGGTACCATTACCCATGGACAAAACTTTGTGCTGGCCCCTGTTACCCCCGATAAGCAAAAACCAGTGCCCCTCCTCGAAGAAGCAGTGGTATATGCCGATATTATTGAGCCCATCCTGCAGACCAAATGCATGAGCTGTCACAACAGCAGCAAGTCAAAAGGTGAACTGATCATGGAAACCAAAGAAAGCCTACTCAAAGGCGGGAAGAGTGGTGTATTGTGGGATACTGCAAAAGACGATCTGGGACTGCTGCTACAACGTGTCCATTTACCCGTAGAGGCAAAAAAACACATGCCTCCCATTGGCAAACCCCAACTCTCTGACTTCGAAGTAAGCCTCCTCAAAGCGTGGATCAGGGGTGGGGCTTTATTCGACAAAAAGGTGATGGAGCTGCCCGACGGTGATACCCTGAGGACACTGGCGGCCACCATGCTCCGTACTGCCGAAGAAGAAACCTATGATTTTGAAGCGCCGGATGATAAGCAGGTAAAACAGTTGAGCAATAACAACCGTGTCATCACGCCACTGGCTGCAGGTTCACCTGCATTGATAGTGAGTTTCTACAACCGTGCCTTCTATAATGCGAAGGAGCTAGAAGCATTAAGTCCCATCGAAGCGCAGATCGTATCGTTGAACCTCGACAATATGCCCGTGAAAGATGAAGACCTGGCCATCATTGCCCGGATGAAAAACCTGCGTAAGCTTAACCTCAACTTTACAACCATTACGGGTAATTCATTGGCCGAACTAAAGAAACTCCAACAGCTTAAAAGCCTATCACTGACAGGTACAGCAGTGAAGGCCGAACAGGTAAAAACACTTCAGGCCCTGCCACAGTTAAAGGCTGTTTACGTTTGGAATACCGGCATCAATGACCAGCAGGCTGCGCTGCTGCAGCAGGCTCATCCTGCCGTTCATTACCATACAGGGTTTAAGGATACCGCTACTTTAAAGATCATTCCGCCTGTGATTGAAAATGAAGACCAGGTGATCACAGGCCCCGTGCCGTTAAAAATGAAACATTATATAAAGGGTGCAGAGATCAGGTATACCCTTGATGGTAAGGATCCCGACAGCGCCACTTCCCCCATCTATGGTAAGGAAGTATTGTTGCAGGAAACCAGCCTCGTAAAAGCCAGGGCGTTCAAGCCAGGGTGGATAGGCAGTGAAGTGGTACAGCAGCGTTTTTTCAAATCAACCTTTAAGGCTGATAGCGCCGTCATTTCACCCGATCCTGATCCCAAGTACAGGGGTAAGGGGGGCAATACCATTATCGACCTGGTAAAGAGCGACCTCAACCATGGCAATGGAAAATGGATTGGCTACCATGGTCAGCAGATAACAGCTACTTTATTGTTTGATCAACCTAAGCTTATCGGCAGTCTCTCTATCAGTATGATCAGGTCTGTGAATGAACACATCTTCACACCGGCATCCATTCAGGTATGGGGTGGTAAGGATAAAGACCATTTGTCGTTGTTGCAAACCCTGCGCCCGCCGCTACCGGATAAAGAAGACCGTAAAAAGGAAAATGTCTTATTGGATAGCCGCTTCACGCCTAAAGAAATGGGCTGCATTAAACTCGTGTTTACACCTATTGCCAATATTTCCGGGTGGATCAAAGATAAGGGCGCCCAAAGCTGGCTCTTCATCGATGAGGTCTTTATCAATTGAAAAAAGTATATCAGATCAACTGAAACAACCAACCACATCAATTGAAAAAGCAGGCCACTTGCCAGCCTGCTCTTCATGCTATATTCTGTTAAACTGACGCAAGTCCACAGTTATCGCCACTTCCCTCTTTGTCATTGTCCCTCCCTTCCTTGTCATCGTCACTCCCTTTCTTGTCATCGTTACTCCCTTTCTTGTCATCTCGAACGCAGCGCAGCGAAGTGAGAGATCCGCTATCGAAGCAAACGCCTAATCGAAGCAAAAGATTCAAAGCAAACGGCTCGTAGCTCGCAGCTCATAGCTCGAAGCTATTTCCCCGCCGTCTTCCCATTTCCCCCTACCACAATTGCTGCCAACACCTGGCCATTGGGAAGTTCTTTGGAAGAATAGAACAGTTGCAGTTTGCCTTGCTTGTTCTTTTGCAGGTCCAGGATATCACCCACTTTACAATTCATGGTTGATTTGGCCGTCTTGCCATCGCCAAAATGCCATTCCTTCAACGTCTTGCCTTGCTCATCTTTGATCGCAATACTCCTGTCTTTGCCCGGCTGGCCGCAATGACTGTAATAAATACTTAGCTGGTCATTGTAATTGGCCTTGCCCAGCTCAAAACTTTTTGTGCCTTCTTTCATGGCTACATGTTGTTCAAACACCAGTTTGTTGTTCAGAAAAATACTGAAGCTATCGCCTCCACGGTAAGAAGAAAAGGAAAATAAAGTGGCACATACCGCCAGCAACGCCAATGTTTTGGCTGCTATACCGTGGCTGTTGTTGAGTTTCATAAAAGCTATTTTTGAAGTGAATAATTATAGTACACCACAAAAAAACAGCTTAACCAGGCCCCATAATAATTACTTTGACGAACCAGTTAATAACCTTGACGATGCGCAGAAAACGGCCTCACTCGCGTATCAGGCACAGCCCCTTGAAGGAGATCTGCAACATCCCTGTAATCCACCAATCCGCGAAAAAAAGCCCTGCTCCAATGAGCAGGGCCTTATCATATCTCTGGTGAGATCAACAGTTTAATTTACCCTCCGGATACCCGGAAACCTCCGTGCAGACAGAATTGCCCGCAACGATGCCGCCGGTTACCGGCCAGGCGATGATCGTTTATAACCAGCAACCAAATCCTGGCTTCTGCCTCCTCGTTTTTATCCCGTTCTTCCTCTCGTAAATGTTCCGCAGCCATTCAGCATAGATTCAGATCCGGGAAACAAAGGATCAATACCAGTGGCAATAGCCCTCAGTTGACAGCTAAAAACCAATCAGTCAACCGCCAATCGCTATACCTTAACAGCGAAAGTCTAATCCCCAAACACAAATACCAACCATTAACAGCTAATTGCTAAAAGCTAACCGCTAACAGCCTTTCATCCGCAAGTGTTGCACAACACTTAGTAGTTTCCATCAACCATGCTTAGGGGCCCCGTCCACATGGTCGATTGCTTTGGTAACTGTTCCATACAAACGTACGACATTCACATACCCGTTTCCAAATTGTCAATGTCTGCTTGTGGTTGATATGACTGGAAACGGTTGTTTTTCCACACATTTTTAATCTGAATTTTAAAAATAGGCGGAATACCAGAAATCCCTTTGCACTATAATATACAAAGTATTCGATATATCTACAAAAGTTATAGAGCTATTATAGAGCTGTTATAGAGCACTTATAGAGCTCTTATAGAGGCCATGGTAGTAGTATTCTTCTGGGATATCTCTGGGACTACTATAGGGAGCTTTACAGGTAAGCCATAGAACACCCACAAACCAAAACAGTGATAGATGTAGATAGGTTGCACCATGGGCAACCGCTTCACACAGTTCTTTTGTCAGGTGGTCTTCCTGAATACACGGGTTGTCAGGCAGGGTTTCGCCGAAGGCGCCTTCCGCAAATCCCGCCTCATAGACAATGGCAGACAATGATTTCTGCGCATTTTATATGATCCAGGCGGATATGCCGAACTTTTTTATCTTACCTACTCTTCCTTTGGCGTATTTTAGCCCCCATTAAACCCACGCTCATTATGAAGTCGCTCGTTTCCCTGACCTTGTTCCTGTTATTGGCCGTCATAGCGCCGGCACAGAAAAAGAACCTTACACCCGATGATTATGGTAAATGGCAAACCCTCAGTTATGCCGACGTTTCCGCCAACGGAGAATGGGTGGCCTACATCGTGGCTTCCCAGGAAGAAAATGATACCCTCTATGTGGTAAACAGGCTCACCAATAAGACCTATAAACTGGAGTTTGCCACCAACTTCGAGTTGTCCAAAGACAACCAGTGGATTGCCTGGCAGATCGGCGTCTCTTATAAAGAAGCCGAAAAGCTCCGTGATCAAAAACAGCCCATCCGCTATAAAATGGGCCTGCTCAACCTGGCTACCGGTAAAAAGCAGATCGTACAGGACGTTACCGCCTTCCGCTTTTCCCGCAATGGTAAGCTCCTTGCCATCAGCCTCGAGCCGCCAAAGGAAAACAAAGACAAAGGCGCCGTCTTGTTATTAAGAAAACTGGCCGATAGCAGCACCCGCACCATCGGTAATGTGACCGCTTACGCCTTCAATAAAAAAAGTGACTACCTCGCGTATATTGTAGAGTCGGCCAATATTGCCGGCAATTCCGTAGAGTTGTTCAACCTCGACAACTACTCCCTCAGGATCATTGCCAGCGATACCTGTAAGTTTTCCAAACTCACCTGGCAGAAAGAAGGGGAGGGCCTCGCTTTCTATAAAACCTTTAAAAAAGAAACCTACGAAGAAGAGAACGCCATGGTATATGCTTACGTAAATATCTACAAAGCCCCCGCCTTGAAGATATTCGATGGCACTTCCTTTAAAGGTTTTCCAGACAGTATGCGCATCAACAATGCGTCTAACCTGGTCCTCAGTGATGATATGAACGCTGCCTTCTTCGGTATCAAAAGCTGGACCGCCAAGCCTAAGAAAGACGAGAAAAAAGCAAGTGATAGCAGCAAATTAAAAGCCGATACTACTAAAAAGGGCGATATCGCCAAGAAAACAGATTCTACAAAAAGTGTAGCAGCGGCGCCAAAGAAAGAAGATAAACTGGCAGCCGTAGACGTATGGCATTGGAAGGATACAGAGATCCAGCCCCGTCAAAAAATGACCTATACCCAGGATAAAGACCTTAGCCTCCATGCTGTATGGAATATCGACAACAACAGCTACTTTCAACTGTCCAAAGACGATGCCCCTTATGCCTCCTACAGCGATAACAGGAAGATTGCAGTAGTGTATACCAATAAGAAATACAAGCCCGCTTTTAAAGAAGACTATGCCGACTATTACCTGGTCAATACCCGCACCGGCGAACAAAAACTATTGTTCGAAAAAATGCTGGCAGGATTCTTCACCGCTCCCCAGCCTTCTACCGAAGGAAAATATGTAGTGTATTTTAAAGACAAGAACTGGTGGAGTTACAACACCACTACCGGCCAGGCCATCAACCTTACCGAAAAGACCGGCGCTACTTTCTGGAATACCCGCGATGACCACCCTGCTACCAAACCTCCCTATGGTTTTGGCGGATGGCTCAAAGGCGATAAAGAACTCCTGGTATATGATGAATACAATGTGTGGGCCCTCAATCCCGATGGCAAAGGTGCACGCAAACTCACCGATGGGGAGAAAGAAGAGATCCAGTACCGCGTAAACCGCCTGGATTTTGAAGACCCCTTTATTGATGATACCAAACCCATCTACTTGTCCGCCTATGGCGATAAGAGCAAGAAGTTTGGCTACTATAAGCTGGAGAAGAATAAGGTGAGCAAACTGTTGTTTGAAGATGCTACCATCTTCAGGCTCAGCAAAGCAAAAGACGCCAACGTATTTACCTATTCAAAACAGGACTACAACATATCTCCTGAATTGTATGTAACCGAAAACTTTACCGACAACAAAAAGATAGTAGCCACCAACCCCCAGCAGCAAAACTACTATTGGGGTAAAAGCGAGCTTGTGAGTTTTACCAATAAGAAAGGAAAGCCAATGCAGGGAGCACTGTTCTATCCTGCCAATTATGAGCCCGGCAAAAAGTATCCCATGATCGTGTACATCTACGAGATACTGTCCAACACCGTGCACATGTATACTTCCCCTTCTGTAAGGAGTGCGTACAATACTACCAACTACACCACCAATGGTTATTTCATCTTCAGGCCCGATATCGTATATGACATTAACGAGCCCGGCACCAGTGCCGTGGATTGTGTAGTGCCTGCTGTAGAAGAGGTCTTAAAGACCGGCATGATCGATAAGGACAAGATCGGCCTGATGGGTCATAGCTGGGGCGCTTACCAGACTTCTTTTATCATCACACAAACCAACCTGTTCAAGGCCGCTTGTGCAGGTGCACCCCTTACCGATCTCATCAGTATGTCCCTGTCCATCTATTGGAACAGCGGTACCCCCGATCAAAAGATATTCGAGACCAGTCAGGGACGTTTTGATGGCCCCTGGTATGATCGCATGGATGCCCATATGCGCAACTCGCCCATGTTCAATGCCGACAAGATTAAAACTCCTTTACTCGTAGCTTTTGGCGATAAGGATGGCGCCGTAGACTGGCACCAGGGTATTGAAATGTATGGCACCATGCGCCGCATGGAAAAAGAACATGTAATGCTCGTATATGCCGATGAGAACCATGGCCTGGCTAAAAAAGAAAACCAGATCGATTACCAGAAGCGCCAGCGCGAATGGTTCGATCACTTCTTGTTGGGCAAGCCAGCACCAGCCTGGATCACAGAAGGTACCAGCTACCAGGATAAAATGAAAGCCGTGGAAAAAGAAAACAAATCAACTCAATAAGATTGTTTAGTGCTCATGAAGAAAGTTATTGTTACAGCCAAAGTGCACAGCTACCTCGTGGAACAACTGCAACTCAAAGGGTATACTGTAGAATATGTACCACAGATCACCTATGAAGAATTGTTGCAGCAGATAGGAGACGCTACCGGTCTCATCGTTACTACCCGGTTGAAGATCGACAAGCCCATGCTCGATCAGGCCGGAAAACTCCAATGGATTGGCCGGCTGGGAAGTGGGATGGAATTGATCGACGTGCCGTATGCCCAGGCCAAAGGCATCACCTGTGTGAGCAGTCCCGAGGGCAACCGCAATGCCGTGGGTGAACAGGCCCTGGGCATGTTGCTTAGCCTCATGAATAAGCTCAACAGCTCCATGCAGGAGATACGGGAGGGCAAATGGATCCGCGACCTCAACCGGGGCACTGAATTGACCGGCAAAACCGTTGGCATCATCGGCTTTGGAAATACAGGTGGCGCCTTTGCCAAAGTACTGTCCTCTTTCGATGTGACCATCCTGGCGCACGATAAGTATAAGTTCGGCTTTGCCAAAGGGTTGGTCAAAGAGGCTAATGCAGAACAGGTGGCCCGCTATGCCGAGGTGATCAGCCTGCACCTTCCGTTGACCGAAGAGACCCTTCATTATGCCAATGATGATTTCTTCAATTCCTTGGAGCGCGTACCCTTTTTCATCAATACCTCCCGGGGTAAAGTGCACCATACCGCTGCCCTTATCCGGGCTTTAAAGAATGGAAAGATTGCCGGTGCTGCGCTTGATGTATTGGAGAATGAAAAGCTGCCCACTTATACCGACGAAGAAAAGCAGCAGCTCGACTGGTTGCTGGCCCAACCCAATGTGTTGATCACTCCGCATATTGCCGGCTACACCCACGAAGCCTTTTACAAAATGGCCAAGGTGGTCCTGGATAAACTGGGAATATAACGGCCTGGGCGGGTCATCTGGCAGCATAGAAGGACAACGCGGCTTTTGGTGCCTGATAGAATGGCCCCCTGATCAGATGGACTGTCTGGCTTTTAAGGTGCCAGGTTAGCTGTTTGATGGGCTGTTTGTGTACGGTTCACACGAATTGCTCCTTCCAGCTGTATGTCTTACAAGGCCTTATAGCGTAGCGGGGCATGCTGCGACTGGTTTGCCTGCAGCAACAATATTCCGGTTTATTGGAGCAGTATTTGGGAATTTAATCTTAGATTTGCTTTGTTATACAATCATGCAACGCTTCAGCGGGATACCTGAGGCGTTGTTCTTTTTTTCTGTTACCGCAAGCCGGAATAGCTTTCGGGTTAAAAATAAGGAGGTTTTTATGAGTAGTGTTTTATATGTAAGTAAGGAAACACTTGAGCAAATGAAGGATGAATTGTTGCGTATGCGTACGGTAGACAGGCCCGCTGCCGCCCGCGCAATTGCTGAAGCACGTGAAAAAGGTGACTTGAAGGAGAATGCAGAATACGATGCAGCCAAAGAAGCCCAGGGTATCCTGGAAGCTAAGATAAAAAAATTGGAAGGTGACCTCGCCAGCGCCCGTATCCTTGATGCAGACAATGTAGATACCAGCAAGGTTTCCATTCTTACCAAGGTTACCCTTAAGAATTTGACAACTAAAAAAGAACTCACTTACCAGATCGTTTCTGAAAAAGAAGCCGATCTTAAGCTTGGTAAAATATCCATTACCTCACCCATTGGCAAAGGTTTGCTGGGTAAAGTGGTAGGTGATGTAGCTGAAGTGCAGATACCTGCCGGTGTGGTTAAGTTCAAGATTGAAAATATCACCGTATAGTATACCGTCCGATAAAAATATCCCTGAACAAGGATAGCCCCGCCCACCAGCGGGGTTTTTTGTTGGAGTTAAAGGGTGGGTCGCCCTCTAAAGGGCGGCTCACCCTCTAAAGGACGGCTCACCCGACCTTTGTATCCTACATTCGGAATCCTTAGCTTTGCCACATGAAAGGCTACACTTTCATACGACTCAAATCTGCATTGCTTAACCTTATTTCCAAAATGACTGGTAGTATGACCATTTTTTCAAAGATCATAGCGGGAGAAATTCCTTCTTATAAGATAGCCGAGAATGATAAGTTCTTTGCCTTTCTCGATATCTTCCCCTTGGTGGAAGGTCATGTACTGATCGTACCGAAAACAGAAGTAGATAAGTTCTTTGATGTGCCCGATGAGTACCTGGCGGAGATATTGCTGTTTGCCAAACCCATTGCACGGGCTATTGAAAGCGCGATCCCCTGCAACCGATGTGGTATTTCTGTGGTAGGATTGGAAGTGCCCCATGCACACCTGCACCTGATGCCTGTTAATACTGCTGATGACCTCAATTTCACCCGGGGAAAACTGAAGTTGAGCCCCGATCAGCTAAAAGCCGTACAAGAAAAGATATTGTCAAAACTGTGAGGTATGGGGGGGAGTCTGTGGTCTGAAGCCACGGCTGTCGCCTCAAAGGCTTCTGTATGCTGTATTCTAAATTCTGTATTCTATTCCTGCTTCTTCACCCTTCCCGGATTCGCTTTAATAAAATCCCCCCAACCCTTTACCTTGCTGCCGGTATCCTGGCGTACCATGCGTTCCTGGTAATGATGGCACACCGCTACCGCCAGTGCATCCGAAATATCATGGTTGGAAATAACGGTATCCTGTAGCTTTAATATCGTTTGCAGCATTTTCCATACCTGGTCCTTATCTGCATTACCATTACCCGTAATGGATTGCTTTACCTTTTTAGGAGAGTATTCATATACTGTTAGCCCGGCCCCCATGGCAGCAGCAATCGCTACCCCCTGGGCCCGGCCCAGTTTTAGCATACTCTGGACGTTCTTGCCGAAGAAAGGGGCCTCAATGGCGAAGTATTGCGGCTTGAAAGTAACAATGAGTGACGTGATCTTATGGTGAATGAGCTGCAGCCGTTCATAGTGGTCTTTCTTATTGCTCAGCCGCAGTACATCCATATCGAGTACCGTTATCTGTCGTGGAGTGGCGGCAATAATACTGTACCCCATCATCAGCGTACCGGGGTCAATGCCAAGAATTATTTTGGGTGAGTTTTGCAAGGAGTGCGTCAATTCAGTTTATTTTGTACCTCAATGTTGTCAGAGTTGACCCCGCCTGAGCGGGGCTGAGCCTGTCGAAGCCGCCTCAAGGGTGGGTCGCCCTATAAGGGCGGCTCACCCTGGTCTGAAGTTGCCTGTCTAAGTCCGTTGTCAGGCTGAGCCTGTCGAAGCCTTCTTCTTCAGTTTCCGTATGACAACTTAATTTATAGCCGCTGAACAAAAATATTAAAATAATCCTCAACTATGTGATTGGCCCGTTGGTGTTCTGCCTCCTGGCCTGGTCCATTTATCATCAATTGCAGCGACAGCCCAATTGGAAAGAATCTTTCCGGCATATCCGGCACGCACTTACCGGACCCGGTATATGGAAATTATGGGTGGCCATTATCTTAATGCTCGTCAACTGGGGTATTGAGGCCCGTAAATGGCAGGTGGTTATTCGCCGCATACAGCCGATTTCCTTCCTTCAGTCCTGGAAAGCCATCTTTACAGGCACTACCATGGCGTTTTTTACGCCCAACCGCATAGGGGAGTATGTTGGTCGCATTTTATATATCGAAGACAATAAGCGTATCCAGGCCATCTCCCTTACCATTGTGTGCAGTATTGCCCAGTTGCTCGTTACCCTCCTGGCCGGATTGGGCGCCCTCCTGTATATGAAAAATGTCATTGCTGCAAAACAGCCAGCCGATGTTTCCCTGCTGTTTTGGATCAATGCCCTCCTCTGGATCACTGCCTTGGGCACCCTTATTTTAACATTATTTTATTTCCGGCTGGCCTGGCTCGTCAAGTGGATCGAGAAAATACCCCGTATTGAACGTTTTGTTCGTCATATCCGGGTTTTAGATTCCTTTAACGCAACTATCCTGCTGCACATTTTGTCTTTATCTGTAGCCCGATATCTCGTGTTTATCGGGCAATATTATTTGCTCTTTGCAGTTTTTGACGTGTCACTGACACCCGGACAGGTTTTTGCATCCATAGGGGTGGTTTTCCTGGTGCTGGCCGTGGTGCCTACCATCGCTGTCATAACCGAACTGGGTGTAAGATGGAAGGCCAGCATAGAGTTGGTACAATTTTTTAGTACCAACACATGGGGGGTATTGGCTACCTCGTTGTCTGTATGGGTTATTAATTTAGTAATACCTGCGTTGATCGGGAGTTTGCTAATTTTAGGAATCCGTATCTTCAGGAACAGGTAAAAGGGATGAGATCCCGGCAATATTGGTTCGTATTATATATAAGAATAAGATCCTTACATGAAATTATATCGACCTTTGGCTTTCTTCCTGCTTACGGTGATCAGCTTTCCCATCCGGGCGGGTAATGGTTCAGGCAATGGCTTTTGCGATATCCGTAACACCGCCTTTCAGGCCAGTGAAACATTAACCTACAAGGTTTTTTATACCGTGGCAGGTGCTTTCTTTGGCGCCGGCGAAGCCACCTTCAGATCGAATATTGAAAGGCTCAATAATAAACCCGTTTATCATATCATAGGAGAGGGAAGTACCTACAGCTTTTACGATGGTATCTTCAAAGTGCGCGACAAATATGAGACCTATATAGATACGGCTACCTTCCAGCCCTACCGGTTTGTACGCAATGTGAACGAAGGCAGCTACAAAAAATACGAACACGTAGATTTCAACAAGACCACCAACGCCGCCGTCACCAATGATGGTGTGTACAAAGTGCCTGAATGTATACAGGATGTATTGAGCGCCATCTATTATGCCCGCAATATTGATTTTAATAAATACAAACCCAACGATAAGATCAACTTCTCCTTGTTCCTCGACAAGGAAGTCTTCGAAATGTACATACGCTACCTGGGTAAAGAAACCGTGAAGACCAAATATGGTAAGTTCAGGGCTATTAAATTCAAGCCTTTGCTCATCAAGGGAACCATTTTTGAAGGCGGAGAGAAAATGACCGTATGGGTAAGCGATGATCAAAACCATGTACCCCTTAGGGTGGAAAGCCCCATCTCTGTGGGTAGTGTAAAAGTGGATATGATCAGTTACCGCAACCTTCGTTACCCACTTTCTTCACTGATCGACCTCCGTTGATTCGCGCTTAGAAATCTGCAAGCCTGAACGTGTCTTTGGACCGTATGCCTTTCTCTGTCATTTGCAGGGTGCAGCATTCATTGACCGGATCATGCTCGAAGAAGAGGATATAATCTTTCTCCACAGCTTCTGTGAGAAAAGCCTTCTTTTCCTGTAAGGTGGTCAGTGGAAACATATCATAGGCCATCACATAGGGCAGGGGAATATGCCCCGTAGAAGGCAGCAGGTCTGCCATGAAGATGACCGTACGGTCTTTGTATTGGATCTGTGGCAGCATCATCGCATCCGTATGACCGTTCACAAACCGCACCGACATATGCTTTCCAAAAGCGATCCCGTCCAGCGGTTCCACAAACTTCAGCTGGCCGCTTTGTTCTATCGGTAATATATTTTCCTTGAGGAAGGAGGCTTTCTCCCGTTCATTCGGTTTGGTAGCCCATTCCCAATGCCGCAGGTTACTCCAGTAGGTAGCGTTCTTAAAGGCAGGTACCAGTTTGTCTCCTTCCCGCGTAATACTGCCGCCGCAATGGTCAAAGTGCAGGTGCGTAAGGAATACATCCGTGATGTCATTGCGGTGGAAGCCGATCTTCTGAAGCGATCCGTCCAGCGAATCATCACCATGCAGGTAATAATGCCCCAGGAACTTGGCATCCTGTTTATTGCCGATACCATTGTCTACAAGTATCAACCGGTTGCCATCTTCGATCAGCAGGCAGCGCATAGCCCAGCTGCAAAGGTTGTTCTCATCCGATGGGTTCAGTTTGTTCCAGATACTCTTGGGCACCACGCCAAACATAGCGCCCCCATCCAACTTGAAATTGCCCGTATTAATAGTATGTAGTTTCATCTTCAGGTTACTTTTTGACGATTCTGCCTATACAGCGCTGAATATAACCAGATAAGCCCTATAGCAAAAAAAACGATTAACGACAATACCGATGTTTTCATACTGCCGGTCAACTCTTCTATAAGGCCAAAACTGAAAATGCCGATCACAATGGCAATCTTTTCCGTGAGGTCATAATAACTGAAAAAAGAAGCTGTGTCTTTCGTTTCAGGCATCAGCTTGGAATAGGTAGACCGGCTCAGCGATTGAATACCGCCCATTACCAACCCTACAGCTATAGCCAGCCCGTAGAAATGAAACTCCGGATCTACTCCATTTTCTTTCAGTACAGCCGTATAATAAGCAGCTACGCAAATAACGATCCAAAGAATTACTACACCCATCAATACTTTCAGGTTGCCATACACAGCCGATAACCTCGACATACCCCAGGCCCCTATAATGGCTACCAGCTGAATGATCACTACCGTAATGATCAGTTTCGTTTCATTTAGCCCCAGCATCTTGCTGCCAAACATGGTAGCTGCCAGCATCACCGTTTGTACCCCCATGCTGTAGAAGAAGAAGCCACGCAGAAAGCGTTTCAACACCGGCATCAGTTTTACCTGGCCATATACTTTTTTGATCTCACTAAAACTTTCTTTGAACACACCCGCCGTATGCTTTTCAATGGATGGAACAGACACTGGTAATACCCGGAAAGTGATCTGTGCAAAGCCCAGCCACCAAAGCCCTGTAAGCAGGAAGGTAATACGGGAAGCCAGCCCCGCGCTGGGCAATACGATCACCAGCACAAAGCCAATGATCTGCAGCAATACACTACCTACATAGCCAAATGAATATCCCCGCGCACTGATCCGGTCCCTGTCCTGCTCTGCGGCAATTTCGGGCAGGTAAGAATTATAAAATACCAGGCTGCCGCAATAACCAATGGCAGCCAGGATAAAGAAGAAGATGCCAAACTCTACATTAGCGCCATTGAAAAAATACAAAGCACTGCAGCCGATGGCTCCCATGTAACAAAAGAATTGCATGAAACCCTTCTTATTGCCTCGTGTATCGGCAATAGAAGTAAGCAGGGGGTACAACAAGGCTATGACAAGATAGGCAGCTGCAATCGCATAGTCGTACAGCGCAGAATTGACAAACTTCCTGCCTAAAAAGCTGATCTCATCACTCTTGAAGTGATCCTTTGTAGCAGCATTAAAGTAGATGGGGAAGAACGTTGTTGTAATAACAAGGTTGTACACAGAGTTGGCCCAGTCATACATGGCCCACCCGTTGATCACTTTTTTGGAAGCAGTTTGCATGGCAGAAGGGTTTATAACATACGCTAAGCCGTCATCACGCCACAGAGGGCTGCCTTACTCACGCTGTAATCACCTGGGTATAGATCAGGATCAGCAGTACAATACCCGCAATAATACGGTACCAGCCGAATAAACGGAATCCACGTTTTTGTAAAAAGCCTATAAAGAATTTGATGGCCAGCATCGCCACCACAAAGGCTACGATATTGCCTACAATAAAAGCATATAAGTTATCAGATGAACTTAAGATCAGCTCATACCCCTTTTGCACCGTACCTGAGCCATCCCATTTTTTAACGAACAGCGAGTAGCCACTGGCCGCACACATCGTAGGCACCGCCAGGAAGAAGGAGAACTCAGCCGCCAGCTTCCGTGTCAGCTTTTGTTGCATACCCCCAATGATCGTGGCCGCACTGCGGCTTACACCCGGTATCATCGCAATACACTGCCACAGGCCGATCGCAAAGGCCCTGCCATTGCTGATCTTTTCCTCTGTGTCGATCTGGCTGGTGGCTTGCTGGTTGAATACCTTGTCTACAAACAACAGGAAAATTCCTCCCACCAGCAGCGTAATCGCTACCGTAGTAGGACTTTCCAGTAATGCATCGATCTTATCAGAAAAGAGAAAACCCAGCACCAGTGCGGGAATCACCGCAATGACCAGCTTCACATAGAACTGCCAGCGTTTAAAATCGAAAAACTTCCTCCAGTATAATACCACTACCGCCAGGATGGCTCCCAGCTGTATAGCTACTTCAAAAAGTTTGGTAAATTCCTGCTTGTGAATATCCATCAGGCTGCTGGCGATGATCATATGCCCGGTGGAAGAAATAGGAAGATATTCGGTAATGCCTTCTACAATAGCGATGATAATAGCCTGGAGTATACTCATGGGGAATTTGATAATTTGAGAATTTGAAAATGCTGTAACTGAAAAACCCGCCTGTAATTATAACGCGGTTTTCATTCTCAAATTTTCAAATTGACTCATTTTCAAATTAGCTTTTCGGTTTCCGGAAAATGGCAAATACTTCAATGCCCAATCCAAGCAGGATCACAATGGGAGCAAGGGTAATGCGCCGGAAGCTATACACTTCATCATTGGTAAATACATTGGGGTCCTTGCTGTTACCCCCTGCCATCAGCAGCAGGCCCAGCAACATCACCACCAGTCCGGCCAGGATCCAGATATAGTTCTCCTTCCCAAACAGGGTATTCGGAGTTTGCTTTTTTTCAGTCGTTAACTTTTCAGCCATTATCCAATGAAATTAGGGCTGCAATATAGGAAATTAGGCAGAAGTCACAAGTTTTGGGTTGCGTGTTTGGTGTTCCGGGCCTTCCAGGGTGCAACTTCCTGAACAATAACTGGTTTCATGAAAATTAAAGGACCGGTGAAGCCGCCTCCACCGGTCCTTTACAATATATTAACGGGGTACGCACGAAGAACCCGAAACGCTACACGCTAAACCCGAAACTAATACAGGTCGTCCAGTTTCATTTTCAGGTATTTCACCACACTCCGGTAAGTGCTGAACAGCGAGATGCTGATGCCCAATATCACCAGGAAAGCAAAGAGCAGCACCAGCTTGCCATTATCCCGCAGGTCGCGCAGGTAGGGCAGGAAATACTCGCTCAGCATCATCACCACGTAAATGATCGCAATGGCCACCACAGCCGAAATAGTACCGTTGATAATGGCCCTTACCGTCATGGGGCGGGCTATAAAACCGCGTGTAGCACCCACCATTTGCATGGTTTTGATGATAAACCGGTTGCTGTACATGGCCAGCCGGATCGTATTATCGATCAGTACGATCGAGAAAATGCAGAAAATGCCCGCCAGGATGGCAAAAGCGATCAGTCCCACCCTCACCGAAGAGCTCATTTTTTCTACCACAAAAGCCGGGTACTGAACACTCTCGATCACCATGGACTGCTTTTCCAGGTCGGCCTTGATGGCTGTTACACTATCCCTTTGTACGTAATTGCTTTTCAGGTTCAGGTCAAAAGAGGCGGGCAGCGGATTCTCGTCCAGGAGCTCCTTAAAGTCATTTTCCCCGCTTTTCAGCCAGCGCTGTTTGGCCGCTTCCTTATCAATATATTCGTAAGATTTGGTATATGGCTGGGCCGCAATAAAGGTTTTGAGGGTCTCTACATCCTGGGGCGTAATGTTTTTCCGGAGAAACAACTGCACTTTCACATCTTCCTTCATCTCTTCCGTATATTGACGGGCATTGAGCAGCAGCCAACCGAAAATGCCGACGAAGAAAAGTACGATCGTGACCCCCAAAATGGCCATAAAATACGAAGGCTTTGAACGCCTGGCCGATCCTTTACCTAATTGCGCCATGAAACAATAATTTTGATGGGTTAGTTAATAAACGGATAACGGCAAAAATAGCGGTTTTATCCAGCTTAAAGCCGGATAATCCGTATTTTTGACGCCCTACTAACGGTTGCGGAGCCGGAAAAATTTTTCGGGGTAACGCCTTTTAACGTTTCCTCAACGAAATAATTCACCCTGTCAGTACAAGAACAATACCATTAAAACAATCAGAATCGTAACGGATATATGGAATACAAATTCAGCCATATTGAGAAGAAATGGCAACAGACCTGGAAAGAGACCAATGTTTACAAGGTGAGCAATGACAGCAGCCGGCCCAAATACTATGTGCTGGATATGTTTCCTTATCCCAGCGGCGCCGGCCTTCACGTAGGCCATCCCCTGGGCTATATAGCCAGCGATATCTTTGCCCGGTTCAAAAGGCTCAAGGGCTTTAATGTGCTTCACCCCATGGGATACGATGCATTTGGCCTCCCGGCGGAACAATACGCCATTGACCATGGCATCCACCCCGCTGTTTCTACCGACGACAATATCAAAAATTTCCGTCAGCAACTCGATAATATCGGCTTTTGTTACGATTGGGACCGCGAGATAAAGACCTCCGACCCCCATTACTACAAATGGACCCAATGGATCTTCCTCCAGCTTTTTCACAGCTGGTTCAACCGCAAAACAAAAAAGGCCGAGCCCATTGACAAGTTGATCAAGCTGTTTGAAAAAGAAGGCAATGCCAGCCATCCCTGTCCCGGCGATTCATCCATCCGCTTTACTGCTCCTTTGTGGATCAGCTTTGAAGAACACCAGCAGATGGATATCCTGATGCAGTACCGCCTGGCTTATTGCGGTATTGGTGAGGTGAACTGGTGCGAGGCCCTCGGCACCGTACTGGCCAATGACGAAGTGATCAATGGGGTGAGTGAGCGTGGCGGATTTCCCGTGGTCAAGAAAAAGCTCCGTCAATGGTACCTCCGCATCACCGAGTATGCCGATCGCCTCCTGGAAGGTCTTGAGACGGTGGAGTTCAGCGATGCTATGAAGGAAATGCAAAGCAACTGGATCGGCAAAAGCTATGGCGCCGAGATCAGTTTTGCATTCAAATCTACAGGCCCGCAGCTCGCAGCTCAAAGCTCGCAGCTTACTGTCTACACTACCCGTCCCGATACCATCTTCGGCGTCGACTTCATGGTGATTGCCCCCGAGCATGAATTGATTGACCAGATCACTACCCCTGGGCAAAAACAGGCCGTAGAGGACTATCTTACTTATGTAAAGAGCCGCAGTGAGCGTGAGCGCATGGCCGAGAAGAAGATCTCCGGTGTATTCACCGGCGCCTATGTGCTCAATCCATTTGATGGCCGCGAAATACCTGTATGGATATCAGAATATGTATTGGCAGGATATGGTACCGGCGCCATCATGGCCGTACCATGTGGTGATGAGCGTGATCATAAGTTTGCCCGGCATTTCAATATTCCCATTACCAATATCATCGGCAGCTATTACAATGGCGAAGAGGCCAACCCCACCAAGGATGCCATACTGGAAAACTCCGGTTTCCTCAATGGCCTGGTGATGCGTGCAGCCATGGAAGTAGCCATTACCAAACTTGAAGAGTTGGGAATAGGTATCCGCAAGGTCAATTACAAGATGCGTGATGCCGCCTTCAGCCGCCAGCGGTACTGGGGCGAACCATTCCCCATTGCCTGGAAGGAGGGAGTGGCTTATGCTTTACCCGAAAGTGAATTGCCCGTTACATTACCTCAGATAGATGAGATAAAGCCCGGTAAAGAAGGAGAGGGGCCCCTCAGCAACCTGCCTGAGTGGATCAATTCCTCACCCATCGGCGGACAAAGAGAAAGCTCCACCATGCCCGGTTATGCCGGCAGCAGCTGGTACTTCCTCCGCTATATGGACCCCCATAATGACAACGCCTTCTGCGACCGCAAGGCCAGTGATTACTGGGGCCAGGTAGATCTTTACATCGGCGGTACCGAACATGCTGTTGGTCACCTCCTCTACAGCCGCATGTGGACCAAGGCCCTCTACGATCTTGGCCATATCGGATTTGATGAGCCCTTTAAGAAACTGGTGAACCAGGGTATGATACAGGGTAGTAGCAGGTTTGTGTATAGATTCGTATGGCAGACGATGCATAAAGTTGACGTTGACCCATCTCAGCTTCCTTCTTTCTTTATTTCCAAAGGAATAGTTGATAGTATTGAGAAAGGTGACGAAGATGCTATCCTTAAAGTCAAAGATACTGTTCAAGCGCGCCTTAAAGAGCTTGGCTTAAGTGTTTCATTTGTCGGAATTGGAGTAGAAGTAGCACCGTTACATGTAGATGTAAATATTGTAGATGGTGTTGAGCTGGATACAGCAGCTTTTAAGAAATGGCGCCATGAATATGCTAACGCTGAGTTCATTTTAGAAGAGGGGAAGTACATCTGTGGTTCCGAAGTCGAGAAGATGAGCAAAAGCAAGTTCAATACTGTTAATCCGGATATACTTGTTGAACGATATGGGTCAGACACTTTCCGCATGTACGAAATGTTCCTTGGTCCTGTGGGAGATAGCAAGCCTTGGGATACCAAAGGTATTGAGGGCGTGCACCGCTTCCTGAAAAAACTGTGGCGGTTGTTTTATGATGATGTGAAGGGACAGGTATGGAATACCAATGCGCCAACAGATGCAGAGTGGAAGGTGTTGCACAAAGCCATCAAGCGGGCGGAAGAAGATACCGAACGTTTTTCTTTCAACACCACCGTCAGTACGTTCATGATCTGTGTGAATGACCTGTCTGAGTTGAAGTGTACCAAGAAAGACATCCTCCAGCCCTTACTCATATTGCTTACTCCGTATGCACCCCATGTGTGCGAAGAGCTTTGGCATTTGTTGGGTAATACAACTACCATCCTGGATGCTACCTATCCTACCTTCGAACCAAAGTACCTGGTGGAAAGCAACAAGGAATACCCCATTTCTGTAAATGGTAAACTCCGTACCACCATCAATATTGCCCTGGATGCACCGCAGGAAGAAGTGGAAAAGCTGGTCCTTTCCAATGATGTGATCCAAAAGTGGATGGAAGGCAAGCCCCACAAAAAGGTCATCTATGTAAAAGGCAAGATGGTGAATGTAGTGATATAATCATTTTAAGGTGGGTCGCCCTCTCAGGGGCGGCTCACCTTAAAATGGTTGAAAGTGGACAAGTGTGATGTTTCACGACATCCATATACACAGGGAATACGTAAATGCAGACGGTGGGTCGCCCTTTAAGGGCGGCTCACCGTCTGCATTTAAAGAACAATTCAAACAATCCAATATGCCTGTTTCCGAACAGTACAAAGCTCCCTTTTACCCAGGTAATTCTTACCATATAACCTTTAGAAGTATTGATGGTTTAATATTATTTCATGACCTTGAAAATCATGACTTCTTCCTTCAAAGATTTACTTACTTCTTACAGCCTGTTTTAAGCTGTCTTGCTTATTGTTTATTGAAGAATCATGCACATTTCATCGTGCATATAAACGATCGTAAAAACATATTGGATTCTTTGGGCTTCATTGTAGAAGAAAAGAAGACTATGGCGATGAAAAAATTTATTAATGATCCTGAAAATGAAGGTTTAATAGATGAGTTGGTAGAAAGGCAGATAAATAACTTTATGATATCTTATGTAAATGCACTTAACAAGGCTCTTTCCCGGAAAGGCAGTTTATTTCAATCTCCGTTCAGGAGAGTACAAATTGAGGGAGATGCTCATTTGCAGCAAGCAATCATATATACAAACGCTAATGCCCAAAAGCATGGGATTGTCCGGGATTTTAAGGAACATAGGTATACTTCATATCATGATGTAGTAGCGGATGTATCATCAGTTGTAGATATTGCTGCTATAGGGCGGTTTTTTAGGGGCAAGGAGCACTTTATAAAAGAACATGAAATACATGTTCAACGATATTATAAAGGAGAGGATTGAGTTAAGATATTATTCAGGGTCAAAGGTGAGCCGCCCTTGGAGGGCGACCCACCTTTGACCCTTTGATGCCAGCCAGGATAGAATACCAAGAGAATAATAGCGGACTTAAGCCAAATATTGTTCTCCTCAAAGGTGAGCCGCCCTTGGAGGGCGACCCACCTCAATCCTCCAAACAAGCGCGCTATCTACCTGGAGTGTTCATCCATAACAAGTCAAACAGAGTGGGTCGCCTTCTAAAAGGCGGCTCACTCTGTTTGACGGATTACAAGATTATTTGTCTCCATCCTGTTTGATCAACCTGATCAGCGCACTGCTGTGCTCGTCTGCATACAGGCGGGCTTCATAACGTTTCTTGCCTACAATGGCTACCATGAACGAGGTATTGGGAGGTATCGAACCCAGGTTCTCCGCTACCATCACCAGTTCATTGTCGTCGCCCAGCTCGTCGGCATCCAGGAAGATAGTATAAGGCTGTTCCGTAAGCCGGATATTTTTAAAGATCAGCCGCTTGTTGAGGAACAGTGCAATGGAGTCTCCATCCACCTGGGCATTATCGTAAAAACGTAGTTCGATCTTTTTAGCCGTGACCGGTATTACTGTTTGCAATTTATTGGTGCGGGCAGTAAACTTGTCTTCCGGTGTAAGGGGTGAGCCTACTGGCTTCTTTATTTCGGGAGGAGCCGCAGGTGGAGGGGCACTAACTTTCGGGGCAGCCACCACCACAGGTGCAGAAGGCCTGATCACGGCAGCTGGTATTTCCCGTTCTTCCATGAGAGGCGGTGCAAAAGACATCCGCGCGATACTGTCAATAATATCCGGGTGATTGGCGCCTACCGTATAATTCTCGATCACATAATCCCATTCGTCCGTGAAAGTAGGGATGGCGATCTTTTCCAGGGCCACAGTACCCTTGGGAATATCCTTATGATCCCGCTCGGTACTGCTGCCATCGAGCAACATTTTATCCTCCCCGGGACAGTTGAAGTCGGCTACCGTAAGTACTGGTTCTTTGGAAGAGCCAAAGAGGTTGCCAGATGATCTGTCTTCCAATAATGTTTCATCCCACCACACCACATCATTGGTCTGTCCGTCAAAATAGCCCCGCACCGCATAGCGGCGATAATGTGTTTTGGAAGTATAATAATAAGCTGTACCCAACAGGCTGTCGCCCTTCTTCACCAGTTTCAGTTCAGTACGCACATTGCCCGTCTTCCCTTTCCACGCCCCGGTAATGGTTTGTGACAGAGCAGCTGGCCTGGTCAGCAGGAAGGTTGCCAGCAGGCAACACAGCGGAATAGCGATCGTTTTCAAATGGTTATTGTTGGATGATACCCCTAAAAACGCCCTGCACACATTATTATTTTGTGTTAAGTTTCTTTTAACGAATGGGGCTGATGGGAAATACCAATGTAGCCTTTTAAAAGCAAACGGTGAGCCGCCTTTGTAAGGCGACCCACCGTTTCTTTATACAAATCTTACCATCCGTATTTATCAGTGTCATCTCAGAGGAGGTTGGCCCAGGCAGTTCCCGTATTGCTCTCGTTGCCTGGCTGCCTTGATGCCTCGTTGCCTCTCCTCCTAAAACCCTTTCTTCGGTCCCTTCTTGATCTCTTCCAGCATTTCCTTCACCGCCCTTTCCAGTTGCTGGTCATAGCCTTTCAGGATCGCCTTGTAGTCATTGGTTAATTTAATATCCGGTTCCAGTTGCAGGTTCTCTGTAGGGCGATTTTCCTTACCAATAGTGGCAACCATGGGAATACCGAATACCAGGGTAGGGTCGATCTGTGTTTCCCACCATACCGCTGTACCCGTACCAGGCACGGGCATACCAATCAGCTTGCCCAGTTCGAGACTCTTGTAAGCATAAGGGAATAGGAAGGCATCGGAATAGTTACTTTCACTCATCAGTACGCAGGAAGGATTACTCCACTTATTGCGTGGCTCACCTGATGTAGGTGTTGCCCCCTGTGGTGAAAAGTTCATGTACTTTTTACCACCCAGGAAGGTTACCAGGTCATCGTGCAGCCAGCCGCCACCATTGAAGCGCGTGTCTACGATCAATGCTTCCTTATTGGCATTTTTACCCAATACTTCTTCATACACCGTGCGGTAACTGCCATCATTCATGCCCTGTATATGCACATAACCTACTTTGCCACCGGAAAGCTCATCTACTTTCTGCCGCATGATCTTCGTCCAGCGGTTATACATCAACCCCTGCTCTTCACCCTGTGATATAGGTTTCAGCGTTTCTTCCCAGCGTTCCTTGGTGACAGGATTGTACAGGCTCAGCAATACATTCTTGCCGGCCTTGCGGTTCAAAAGCTTATTCCAGTCCATGTTCTCCGCAATCTGCTCACCATCTATCTTTTCGATCACTGTGCCTTTTACGATCTTTGTTTTGGCATTGAGCAAGGGACCGCCATCTATTACTTCCATCACTTTTACACCATCGCCATCAAAGGTTTCATCGTACAGCAATCCCAGGCTGGCCGTAGCATCTGTATTCACCTGTGGCGGTGCATAGCGGCCGCCGGTATGAGAAGCATTCAGTTCACCCAGCAGCTCGCTCAGCAGTTCCTGGTAATCATAATTGTTATTGATATAAGGCAGGAATTTCTCGTAGGCTGTTTTATACAGCTTCCAATCCGTGCCTTGTAATTTGGGGTCATAGAACTTCTTCACCACCTGCCGCCAGGCATGCTCAAAGATGTATTCCCTTTCTGCCGCTGCATTCAGGTTCATTTCACCATTCACGATCACCGGTGATACCCTGCCCGCTTCCGCATCTACTTTCATAATGCGTCCATCACTCACTACAAACAGGCTCTTGCCATCTTTGGACACATCCAGTCCGGCAGGACCGCCATCCAGCTTTGTCAATATCTTCGTTTCCCGCGTGCGTGTATTGGTAAGCCACAGATCATATCCCTTTTCTACCCGCGCCAGGTAATACAACTTCTCCCCATCGGCTGATAATACATAATCAGAGATATTGCCTGAGTTGATGGTGAGCCTCTCTTTACGGTTGTCGAGATTCTCAAACAGGGGCTGCCAGTCTTTCTCCTTTTTAGCAGCGAGCGCCTGCAAAGCAGAGTCCTTCTTATCTTTTTTATCGTTGTCCTCTTTCTCTTTCAGCAGTGCATAATCATCTTTGTTCAGTTTAAAACGATCATACAATTCCTGGTCGAAGAACATGGCATAAATATCCACTTCCCTTGCTCCCTGGAAAGCCAATGGTTTCTTACCATCACGGTCTGTCAGCCACAATAGCGCTTTTCCATTGAATGCCCATTTGGCCGTACCATCTGCGAATCCGCTTTCCGTTACATTTATTCTTTCACCGGTGCCGTCAGCTTTCATCAGGTCTATTTCTGCCGTGCCCCATTTGCCTTCGGCCGAATTGAAAGCTATCCATTTACCATCAGGTGACCACTTGAAACTCTGGTCTCCGTCTGAATAAGAGAAATTGATGCCTTTAGGTACAATGGTGCGGCTCTTTTTAGCAGCGATATTGTACACCTTGATAATATTTCTTTCTTCGAGGTAGGCAATTTCTTTTCCATCGGGTGATACTACCGGTTGAAACTCCTCGGCTTCTGTAGCCACCAGGGGTTCTTCCTTCAATACCGTGGAAGCATAGAAATAAGGTTCTTCTTTGCGCTCGATGGTAGTACGGTAGATATCCCAGCTATTGCCACGCTCTGCCGCATAGATGAGCGAACGGCCATCAGGTGAAAATTGTAAAGTACGTTCCTGCTGGGGCGTATTCGTAATCCGTTTTGTGATGCCGCCTTCTACGGAAGTGACAAATACTTCACCGCGTACAATGAAGGCGATCTCTTTGCCATTGGGCGATAGCGCCGTTTGCGTTACACCTGTATTGATGGGGATGATCTTTTCTGTATTGGTGCGTCCATCTGTATTGATGCGGATAGCCACCTTCTTAGGCTGATCACCTTCTTTCATCGTATAGATCTCGCCATCATAGGTAAAGCAAAGGGTATTATCGTTTGAGCGGGAGAGGTGACGCACAGGGTGATCCTTGAACTTTGTGAGCTGCTGCTCCGCGATCTTTGTTTTTACCGGGGCCTTATAGATATTCTGGCTATTGCCATTCTTTTCACTCAGGTAATAGAAGTATTGATCATCAGCAGAGAAGATCGGTTCACGGTCCTCGCCGGCAAAACCCGATACCTGCTGGTAATCATCTTTCTTCACATCATAGATCCAGATATCACGGGTTACCGCCGAAGTATGGTGCTTGCGCGCAGCATCTTCATAACCTTTCCGGTCCTGGAATATTAGTTGATCGCCCTTGCTGCTGAAGTGGGCGAATTCTGAACCTGCCGACAGGAACATGACAGAACGGCCGCCGGTAACGGGCACCTCATACAATTTCTGGAACAGGCCTTTTTGTGGGAACCGTACACTGGTGTAGATATCATTGCGGTTGGTGCCAAAGACCACTTTTTTACCATCCGGGGTAAAATCATAAGGATAATCGTTGGCAGAATGATAAGTGAGGCGGGTAGCTTCGCCACCTGCCGCCGGCATTACAAATACATCAAAATTGCCGTAACGGTCGCTGGCAAAAGCGATAAACTGACCATCGCGGCTCCATACCGGCATAAAGTCATGCGCTTCATGCAGGGTCAGCGGAATAGCGTCACCGCCTGCCGAAGACACTTTATACAGATCGCCTTTGTAACTGAATACAATCGTTTTACCGTCTGGCGAAAGGGCAGGGTACCGCAGCCATAACGGTGTTTGCTGAGCTGCTGCTATCTTGACCATGATCACCAGCAGGAACAGAAAAAGGTATTTATTCATAAAACAGGGTGTTTTTGTAATTCGAATTGATTTAAAGGTAACAAACCGGGATATTTGCAAGAGATCGGAATGCATAAAAGCAGCAAATTGCTTACGAGCGGCAGTATTCTTTGTCAGCTAGTCGAAGACGTCTAAAGGGTGGGTCGCCCTCAAAGCGCGGCTCACCCTGAACTAAAGAAGCCTCCCGGAGGCGCCCTTGTAACGGAAAGCCGCTATTCCCGACCAATGTATAGACAATCATGACAATCCCTGCATATGCCCTCTGTTTTTGAAAATACCATACGTAAATACCAGCCTACCTTTCACCAGGTAGTGAAAGTGGATCCCGCACAGGATAAGTTATTGCACCTCGACTTTACAGAAAACAACAAGGAGCTTACTGCAGACATCATAGGTAGTACCACCCGGTTTTCAGCCTGGATCGACCATAAGCTGCAGGCTACCCACAGCCGTTATGGCATTGGAGGGTATGATGAACACAGAACGGTGTACAACCGCAGCCATTTGTTTGATGCGCCCGGCCAGGGTGATGAACCCCGCCGATTACACATTGCTGTAGATATATGGGGGCCAGCTGGTACACCCGTATATGCATTTATGGGAGGCATGGTCCATAGCTTTGCTTTTAATGATCAGGATGGTGATTATGGCGCTACCATTATCCTGCTGCACCAGCTCGACGGATTGCCTTTCTATACCTTATATGGCCATCTTAGTTTGCCGGATATACAAAAGTTATCCAGGGGACAGTATGTCTCCATTGGCCAGCAGATCGCTCATTTTGGCCCCCCTTCCGAAAACGGCCATTGGCCTCCCCACCTTCATTTCCAGGTGATATTGGACATGGAACTAAAAGAAGGTGATTATCCCGGCGTATGCAAATACTCCGAAAGAGACAAGTACCTGGCCAATTGCCCTGATCCCGACCTGATACTCCAGTTAATGCGTTACGCGAAAAGCGCATAAGTCTCCCCTTAAAGTTCAACAAAAGAGCTCATATATTAGTCTTTTTCCTATATTTCCTCTAGCGGATACTGTTCCTCTATTGTCCCCGCTCACCCCATAACCTCCCGTCATTATACTGCCTACCCTCTGCCGTCCGCATACCTGCGGTTACCGGTATAAGTCAATTTTTTATTCATCTAAAAAAGCATTGCTTATGTCATTCAATCTTCTTGATTCGGTGCAAGGCCTTTTCTCCAAAGATTTAACCTCTGGTATGGCTTCTTCTTTTGGCGAGAGTGAAGGCGGTATACAAAAAGCCGTCAGTGGCGCTATCCCTGCTGTGCTGGCAGGACTGCTTAATAAAGCCGGTACTTCTGATGGCGCTTCAAGCATCCTAAACCTGTCAAAAGAAGCAGCTGGCAGCGGACTGCTCAGCAACCTGTCTGCATTTACCGGCGGCAGCAACCTCGTTGGTAAAGGGCTGGAATGGCTTAAGAAAATTTTTGGAGATAAAGCAGATGGTATCATTAGTATGATTGCAGGATATGCAGGTATCCGCGATTCATCGGCGGCATCGGTACTTAGCGTGGCGGCGCCCGCGGCCCTGGGTACATTGGGCAAACAGGTAACACAAAATAACCTGAGCGCCTCCGGCCTTACCTCCCTGCTGGCCAGTCAGAAAGATTCCATCCTCAATGCACTCCCCTCCGGCCTTAACCTGGCCGGCGCCCTGGGCCTCGGAAGCCTGGGTGATATTGGCAGTAAACTCTCCGGCGCTTTCAGTGGAGCTACCAGCACGGCCAGGGCTACTGCAGCCAAAGCAACCAGCACAGGCAACAAATGGTTATTGCCCCTGATACTCGCCCTCATCGTGATCGGAGCCCTGTGGTATTTTATGAAGGGCTGTAATAAGACGGCAGATGATACAGCCGTAACACCTGCCGATACTACTACCCAAACAGTGCCGGCACAGGAAACGCCAGCCGAGCCTTCCCTCGCCTCTATCAAAGTGAAATTGCCCGATGGGGTAGAGCTGGATGCCTACAAAGGCGGTATTGAAGATAAGTTGGTGGCTTTCCTCAATGATCCTGCTTCCAAAGGTGGCAAGGATGTATGGTTTGACTTCGATAACCTCAATTTCCAGACAGGTAGTGCAGAGTTGACCACCGAGAGCATGAAGCAGGTCAATAACATTGCTGCTATCCTGAAAGCCTATCCCAAACTAAAGATCAAGATTGGCGGTTATACAGATAAAAGCGGTGATGCTTCCATCAATAAAAAACTGTCGCAGGAAAGGGCCGATGCTGTACTGGCAGCTTTAAAGAATACCGGTGCCAACAAAGACCAGCTGGTAGGGGCAGAAGGCTATGGGGCCGAATTTGCCAAAGCAGCTGCCGATGCGCCAGACGCAGAGCGCAAACTTGACCGCAGGATAGCGATCGGCGTAAGAGAGAAATAAGAAATTAAAATACATAGCAGGCAGCTCTCCGGTTGAGCAGGTATCAACCAATACTGGTTGCTCAACTAAAAAAAGCATGAAGACGTTTCTTCATGCTTTTTTATTAAGTGAACTTACTGTTACTTGTATCAGATACTATAACCCAGTTTTATCTTGTACCTGTAGCGGCCTCCGAATTCCTGTTCCAGCTTCAGTACTTCCTGTGTTTTCTTACTGATCCAGAATGTTTCTTCGTTATTGGTGCCGCTGTGTGTCAACAACCAGCAATCGATTTTTTGGTTGTTATATCCTTCCAGTTGTCCGCTTCCGGTCACCGTATAGGCCTGCATTTTGGGGGCAGGAAAACCGGGATCGTAAAAATTGATCATAAAGGTTACGTTTTCCCGGTAGGGAAGGATTGGGAAGGTCTCCAGGTCGAGGTGCCAGTTCAATACGTATTGATCCAGTGCCGTATTGAATGCCTGTAACATATTCTTCTTGCTGGTAGCGGTGTCTTCGCTTGTCAGCAAGGTATCGCGCAGCAAAAATTGTTTGTTGATAAAATCAGCTTTGGCGGCGCCCCTGCCTGTCCACCAGCTTTCATGATAAAGAGGGGCAAATGTTTTCTTATCACATACAGAATACACTTTGTGTACGACAGTTTGGTTGTCTTCCCATTCCTGCGTAATGCTGATCGCATCACGGCCCTGATAAGAAAGAAAGTCCACCTTCCTCGACCAGAGCTGGTATTTGGTGCGGCTGCTATCTTTACCCATTTTAAAATAAACGAGGTAGCGGTTCATGCCCGGTTTCAGGTAACCGGTCTTTACTTTCGAACCATCGATGATAATAGTGTCTTTTTTCTGTGCAAAACTGTATTGCAGTTGGCCTGCGAGGAATATCCCCAACAGCGCCAGCAGGCGGAGTCGTTTCATGGCTTTATGAATTTAACTATGAGGATTAAATGTATAAAGCCATCAGGCAATTCGTCGGGGGAAAGGGAATAAAGGAGTCAGGTGGTGATAAATGGCAACGCCGAATATCCTTATCATGACTGTTTTTAAGTCAGTCTGCTAGAGTAAGGCTTTTACAATTTCTTCCCATTCCTGTTCCAGGGAATAACCGGGCATCCGTTTATCTGCTTTGTTGTACCAGTAATTGGCATTGAATACATCCCCTTCTTTGCGGTGCAGGTAGGCATGTATCCAGGAAGCTGTTTTATCCGGTACATCCTGGATGGTGTTGTGCGAAGCATCCCAATCGCCTTTGGCATCGTACCACAATGATCTCAGGTAAACGCTAAGGCCGGGTGGAGGAACAGCTTGTGTGATGCTGGCATAGAATTGATCGTATTGCATAGTGCTTCAAAGATACAAAAGAGGTGATACCTTTTGTTTGCGACGCAAGCGAAAGGTATCACCTCTTTGATGTATTTCTTCGATGTTTTATGCATTGTAGGCTGCTGCGAATGCTTTTGCAAAATCAGCCAGCTTTACTTTACCCAATACAGGGCGGTTCTTCCAATATTCTTCAAAGGCTTTACCGGAACCCATCGAATGGCCCATTTCGATATAGTTGTCGGCAAGGTCTTCGGTGAGGCCGGCTTGTACCATGCCTGCTTTTGCCTGATCATCGGGAAAGGTAACCCAGGGCAATCCAGGTTTGCCCAGTGCTTTAGCTACTGCGGCGGCAATATCATCGGTTCCTACTTCATCACTTGCTATATACCGTACGCTACTGCCTTTGAAGTCCAGCTTCAACAAGGCTGCTGCTGCTACGGCCGCAATATCCGTGGGGTCAACTATGGGAAATTTATTAGCGGGGATACTAAAATTGCTGCCCATGATACCAGCCTGTTTGATCAGGCCGAGATTGGCATACAGGTTATAATAGAAATAGGCGGGGCGCAGGTGGAGCACGTTGATGCCGGGGATGGCATCCAGGAATGCTTCTGCGCGGTGCAGGCCGGTGATGGGGCCTGTACCATCTGGCAAGTGGGCGCCAATGCTGCTCAGGTTCACCACGTTTTTAACGCCTGCAGCTTTCACAGCTGCTGCATAATTTTTACCCACCTGTTCCAGCGTGGCCTTCACATTGGTAGAGGTATAATTGGGAGGGTTCATCAGGTAGATGGCATCCGCTCCGGTAAAAGCTGCCGTTAAGAAAGCAATATCCTCCACCGTGCCAATAGCTGTTTTAGCGCCTTTGTTGACCAGCTCCTGCAGGTTGGCAGCATTGCGCCCGATAACGGTTACCTGATGGCCGGCTGCCAATAAGGTTTCTGCCAGGGGCTTTGAAATGTGGCCTGCGCCACCTGTGATAACGTAATTCATAATAGTTGATTTAAATAATTGAGTTGATATGTTTGTATATACAAGTATTAGGGTAAAAAAAAATTAGTCTCCCAGTTTATCGGCCAGGCAGGCCATATTGCCTACCATACGCATGCTCTCTTCCTTGCCCAGTATATTGGAATAATTTTCAATAAAATGGGTGAGGCATTCCTGTAAGGCAGGATACATTTCTTTGGCTTTTTGGGTGGGGTACACCTTCGTGAGTTTGCCCTCATTATCACGTGATACCAGGCCCTTATCTTCCAGTTTCTCGATCAGCCGGGTGATGGTGGAGGGTGTCAGGATCAGTTGTTCACTGAGGCCCGTAGGCTGAATGCCCGGCTCTTCAATGGCCAGCATCAGCAAATAAGCATGGCTTGGGGACAGATCTACCTTCTTCCAGCTTTCTATGGCCAGCTTCTCTATCCTGCGGCCAAGTGCATTGGCCACAAAATACATACAGTGGCGGTATTTGCTTTCGGAGGGTTTCATTGTAAGAACAAAGGTAAGGGCTTTTTATTTGTATATGCAAATATGGGTGAAGAAATATTTTGCCTCTCGTGGGAAACCCAGTTCAATGTATTGACAGTCATATCAATTTATTTAATGAATGCGGGCACTCTTGGTCCTCGCTTCGCCCAAAGGCCTGTTCATGTTCACCAATAACTTGCTAATAAAATGCATACAAAAGGCATTTAAACCGTAGATAAGCCGTCTCTTTAAAGGACAGCTTATCTACGGCTTATATACAGCTTATATACGGCTTATCTACGGTTTATCCCATGACGTGGAGATAATCTGGACAGAAGCGTTTGCCCAGGAAACCCAGGGAATAGCGGGATTCCGGGGGAGAAAGTCCAGGAGGTGTCCGGGCGATCCGGGGGAATGCCGGAGTGATTATTCTAATTGAAATGAGTGAAATAAAGGGATATCAGAGGTCCAGGAAGGCGGAAATAAAGGCTTCCAGGTGCTTTTGCTGGCTGGCAGCGTGCAGGGTGCTTTGTTCCTCCATTTGCTGTCCTGGCTGGATAAAGGAGGCCTTGACCAGTTCATCCTGTCCATGGTGCACCATTTGAGTTACCAGGGCAGGGGTGGCTTCCAGGTGGAATTGTAAGCCTGCTACCTGGTTATGGAGGAGGTAGCCCTGGTGCGGACAGGCAGGGGTAGCAAATAAATGTATTGCGCCGGGTGGCAGATCGAAGGTATCGCCATGCCAATGGAAGGTGATAAACTCAGCGGGCAGGGAGGCGGTGAGTGGGTGAGTATGATCGTTGATGATCTTGTGCATGGGCCACCAGCCAATTTCTTTTTCCTTGTTGGGATAAACTTTGGCGCCGGCTACTTCGGCTATCAGTTGAGCCCCGAGGCAGATACCCAGCACTTTTGTACCGGCTGCGATCACAGCACTGATAAATGCTTTCTCTGCACTAAGCCAGGCATATTTATCTTCTTCATATACGCCCATAGGACCGCCCATGATCACCAGCAGGTCGATGGTGTTCACTGCAGGAAAGGAAACGGATTCATATATCTTAGTAAAGCTGATATGGTGTTGCTGTGCAATAGCCCATTCCAATAAATAACCGGGCGTTTCGAAATGTACGTGTTGTATAAAATGAATGCGCATGGGATTACTGACTTACTTTTGTGTAGTTTTACAAAGTTGACCGAAAAGCATGGCCAATCCAAACTTACATACAGAAAAGGGTTCCTTATCTGCCGCTGATAAAGAGTTCGAAAATAATATCCGTCCCACAGAGATCGAAGACTTTGCGGGGCAGGGACAGATCATTGAGAACCTCAAAATATTTATCAAAGCTGCCAAGCTGCGCGGCGAGGCATTGGACCATGTGCTTTTTCACGGCCCTCCGGGATTGGGCAAAACCACACTGAGCCGTATTGTAGCCAACGAAATGGGGGTGAACATCAAAGAAACTTCCGGGCCCGTGATCGAGAAGCCAGGCGACCTGGCAGGCTTGCTTACCAACCTGGAGCCGCATGATGTATTGTTCATTGACGAAATTCACCGGTTGAGTACAGTGGTGGAAGAATACCTGTATGCGGCCATGGAAGATTACCGGCTGGATATCATGATCGACAGTGGTCCCAATGCGCGGAGCATACAGATCAACCTGAATCCCTTTACGCTGGTAGGCGCTACTACGCGCAGTGGTTTACTCACCGCGCCGCTCTTGTCGCGGTTTGCGATAAAATCAAGACTGGAATATTATAATGCCGAAGTGCTGCAGAAAATCATTAACCGGGCCGCAGGTATACTCAATACAAAGATCACTTCGGATGCGGCCAATGAAATAGCCCGTCGCAGTCGTGGTACACCCCGTATCGGTAATGGCCTGTTGCGTCGTGTGCGCGATTTTGCACAGGTATTGAGCAATGGTATCATAGATCTGGCTATTACGCAACATGCGCTGCGGGCCTTGAATGTGGATGAATACGGCCTGGATGAAATGGACAATCGCATCTTACTTACGATCATTGATAAATTCAAAGGTGGCCCGGTAGGCATCACTACCATTGCTACGGCAGTGGGGGAAGAGACGGGCACGCTGGAAGAAGTATATGAACCTTTCTTAATACAGGAAGGATTCATCAAGCGTACACCCCGTGGCCGGGAAGTAACGCCCAAGGCTTATGAACACCTGGGCCGCAAACACGGCGGCAGTGGAGAACACCTGCTGTTCTGATCTGCTTGCTGGTCTGCTGATCTGCCACACTTACATCCGATCATATTACCGCTGTAAAGTTTTTTGTATTACCTGATGCAGGGCCGGTTCCTCTGCCTTTCACTGTCTTATCGATATTGCCTGGAATATTTTTCTCGAAAGTGTAAAACTAAACGGGGAGTTTTATCGTAAGTGGTATTCTTTTTGATTAGTTCCTAAACCTGTTTGGTAGCCTTCACGCGACCCCTTCCCTGATTGTTAGCTTATTTTATTGTACTTATTGTTTATTGCTATGAGATTATTGAAGTCCATTGTGATCCTATGGGTTATGACCCTGTGCGTCCATTCCTTATCTGCTCAATATTATTTTTATGATAATGAACGGCTGGAACCCGCTGTATTGTGGGAAGCGGGTGTATCGGTAGGAGCCATGAATTGTTTTACCGACCTCGGGGGAAAGAAAGGTGTTGGTAAAGGATTTATCAAGGACCTCAATGGTCAGCATTACAATTTTGCAGGAGGTTTCTATGTGGGTGCTTTGTATCATCAAACGATCGGAGGCAGGCTGGAAGCGACGTTTGGAAGGGTGAGTGCTTCTGATAATGTGCTGGAGGGAGATATGGGGGCGGCCAAAGGAAGATACATGCGTAACCTGCATTTCCGGAGCAAGATCGCTGAACTGGCATTGCTGGCGGAGTTTCATCCGCTCACGCTTTTTCAATCGATGGCTAAGGAACCTTCTTATTTTTCTCCTTATATAGTAGGGGGTATTGGGGTATTTCATTTTAATCCGGAAGCATTCAATGGATATACCTGGGTGGCGCTGCAGCCGCTGCGTACAGAAGGGCAGGGGTTTCCTCAATACCCTGACCGCAGGCCTTACCGGCTTACACAGGTCAATTTTCCGTTGGGCATTGGCGTTAAGTATGAAGTGTCGGCTTTATTGAATGCCAGATTGGAAATCGTGCACCGGATACTAAACACGGATTACCTCGATGATGTGAGTAAACAGTATATCGATCCGACGCTGTTTTCGGAGAACCTTTCGCATGAAGCGGCAGCACAGGCGGTGAAGCTGGCGGACAGGAGGCAGGAGCTGGACCCCTCGGTAGTTACGACGGAAGGCAGTATCAGGGGTGATCCGAAACACAAGGATGCTTATTTCACGATACAGTTTAAGCTCAGCCTGTCGATTGGCAGAACAAGAAGGGTAAAGTTTTAAAATAACAAGTCCCGCCATGAATGACGGGACTGAAGGTTTCATCTATTAACAAAATCGATAAGGCGTGTTTATACTACGGGAGCTACCAGACGGAAGCCGTTGCCGTGAATGTTCACGATCTCGATCTTCTCATCTTCTTTCAGGTACTTGCGCAGTTTGGCAATGTATACATCCATACTCCGTCCGTTGAAATAGGTATCGCTGCCCCAAATTTTCTTCAATGCCTGTTCGCGTGGGAGCAGGTCGTTCATATGCTCAGACAGCATTTTCAGCAACTCATTTTCTTTGGGTGATAAGGTCTGCGTTTTGCCGGCATGGCTCAATTCGCGGAGTTTGGGATTGAAGTGGTATCCGCCGAGATCGAATTCTTTGTTTTCGGCTTCTCGGGTGGTTTCTTCATTGCGCTTCAGGATGGCCTTGATCTTCATTAACAGCACTTCGCTATCGAATGGTTTGGTAATGTAATCATCGGCGCCCAGCTTATAGCCCTGAATGATATCTTCCTTCATGGTTTTGGCGCTGAGGAAGAATAAAGGAATATCGGGATCAATATCACGGATCTCTTCGGCCAGGGTAAATCCGTCCATGTGCGGCATCATGATGTCGAGCAGGCAAAGATCGAATTTCTCCCTTTGAAAGGCTGCCAGGCCTAAACGGCCATCGCGTTCCAGGGTCACATCAAAATCGTTTAACTCCAAATAATTCTTCAGTACACTGCCCAGGTTCTGATCGTCTTCACACAATAATATTTTCGGTTTCTTTCCGTCCATTGTTAGGTAGATTTAGTTCGATAGTGTAAATAAAATTAATTCATTTGCTATATCCCACAAGTGGCGTGTAATATTTTGTTAATAAAAGGGGAAGAAAGGCAAGCTGTGAGCGACGAGCAGCGAGCTTCGAGCTGCCCGCTGCCCGGTTTTGGCTCGTAGCCCGTGGCTGGAAAGGTCGGTCAAATCTGCCCTGGTGGTGTATTTTGCGCCAATGATTTATTTTTGCTGTTTAAGCTCATTCAAATGCGACTGACGAACGATAATACCTTTAAGAAGCTCATAGTGATCGGTGACCGTGTATTAATACGGCCCTCCAAGGCCCATGAACGTACGGATAGCGGCCTGTACCTGCCTCCGGGTGTGCAGGAAAAAGAGAAAGTGCAACAGGGCTATGTGATCAAAACAGGACCTGGATATGCGATTCCCATGCCCGTGGAAGATGAATCCTGGAAAGGATCGGATGAACAGGTGAAATACATACCGCTGCAGGCTAAAGAAGGCGACCTGGCGGTATTTCTGCTGAGCGGCGCCACGGAAGTACTGTATGAAAATGAAAGGTACTATATCGTGCCCCAGAGCGCTATCCTGATGCTGGAGCGTGAGGAAGACATGTAAATGCAAATAGTGCGTGTCAACGGAAATCGTAAAAGGTGAGCCGCCCTGAGAGGGCGACCCACCTTTTACGATTCTAATTACATACAGATAACAAGTTTTTGTGATTGATGTTCTGTCAATCCTGTATCTTTCCTTCTATAATATTTCCTTATGCCAAACACTGAAAAGTTCCTGCAATCGGTGCAGGAGGGATATACTTTCAAAGGAGAATTTGCTGTATTGGGAGTGGGTATGCTGGACAAAGCAGCCGTTCCCGGCGCGTTGGTCAAGCTGCCACTGAAAACCATGAACCGCCATGGGCTGATAGCCGGCGCTACGGGTACAGGTAAGACCAAAACATTACAGGTAATAGCGGAAGCACTCAGCGATGCAAGTGTGCCGGTGTTGCTGATGGATATCAAGGGGGACCTGAGTGGCATTGCCGCCGCAGGGGTAGAAAATGACAAGATCAAAGAAAGGTTGGCTATAATAGGCGAGACCTATAAACCAACAGGCTTCCCGGTAGAGCTGATGAGCCTGAGTAATGAAAAGGGAGTACGGTTAAGGGCTACGGTAAGTGAGTTTGGCCCCATTCTGCTCTCGAAAATATTAGACCTGAATGATACACAGCAAGGGCTGGTAGCTATGATCTTCAAATACTGTGATGACAACAAACTGCCTTTGCTTGACCTGAAGGATTTTGTGAAAGTGCTGCAATTTGTAAGCAATGAAGGCAAGGCAGAGATTGAAAAGGAATATGGCAAGATCGCTACTACCAGTACGGGTACTATCCTGCGTAAGGTGATCGAACTGCAACAACAAGGGGCAGATGTATTCTTTGGCGAACCCTCTTTTGAAGTGGACGACCTGATGCGCATTGCGGATGATGGCCGTGGTATGATCAGTGTACTGCGGGTAACAGATATGCAGAACAGACCAAAGCTGTTCTCAACTTTCATGCTGCAACTACTGGCCGAATTGTATGCCACGCTGCCGGAAGCGGGTGACCTGGATAAGCCCAAGCTGGTGATGTTCATTGATGAAGCGCACCTGGTATTCCAGGAAGCTACTGAAGCGCTGTTGCAACAGATCGAAACGGTGATCAAGCTGATCCGTTCCAGGGGGGTTGGTATCTTCTTCTGTACGCAGAACCCACAGGATGTGCCGGCCAGCGTGCTGAGTCAACTGGGATTGAAAGTACAACATGCACTGCGCGCCTTTACAGCTGTGGACCGGAAGACGATCAAGCAGGCGGCGCAGAACTACCCGGAGACGGAGTTCTATGAAACGGAGCAGTTGCTTACTGAACTGGGTATTGGGGAAGCGCTGGTAACGATGCTGAATGAGAAAGGTATTCCCACTCCGCTGGTGCATACCATGCTGGTATCGCCCCGCTCGAGGATGGATGTGCTGACGGATGGTGAAATTGACGGGCTGATCAATAAGTCGAAGCTGGTGAAGAAATATGCAGAAACAGCCGATACGGAAAGTGCATACGAGATACTGAACGCCAAACTGGAAGAAGCAGCGCAGAAGACTGCCGAAGAAAAAGCTGCCAAGGATGCAGAGAAGGAAGCGAAGAAAACTTCGGGTGGCAGGCAGGAAAAGTCTACGATCGAAAAGGTGCTGGATAATTCTGTTACGCGGCAGATAGGCCGTACGGCCGCCAATGTGATCACGCGTAGTTTGCTGGGAGCGCTGGGTTTGGGTGGTAAGAGTTCTTCGAAGAAGAAGAGTAACAGCTGGTTCTAGTCAGGGTGAGCCGCCCCCGAAGGGCGACCCACCCTGACAGCCGCCTCCGATAGGCTCAGGGTGACAATTTGATCAAGCCTTTTTCATCTACTGATATTATTTGTTCAGCCTGGAGGTAATTGATGACCTGCCAGGCTTTTTCTTTTTTGATGCCATTGAGCTGGAGCAACAATGCATCTGCAGTAAAGCTGTCAGGCCCGATGATGGTGAGGATGCGTTGGTGGATCTCCTTAAACTCTTCGGTTGTTAAAGGCTGTTGCTGCCGGTTGAGGCAGTTGTCGCAGATGCCGCAGGCACGGGTGGCCTTGTCGCCAAAATAAGCAGCTATATACTGGCTGCGGCACTGTTGTTTTTCCCTTATATAGCGCACCATGGTATCTATCCGGTGCTGGTATTGTTCCTTTCTCTTTTTGTAATTGACCATGTCGATCACCAGGTCTTCTGCTTTCACGCGGCGGCGCAGGAAATACAACTGGGGTTTGTCCTTTTGTGGTATGTATTCAATGATGGCATTGGCATCGAGTATCTTTAATTGGTTTACAATGTCGGGCTGCTCTTTTCTGAGCAGGTAAGCCAGGTTCTTTTCCTGAATACCGACGGGGCCATCAAAAATACCTTCATAGGTTCTCAGGAGGGTTTTGATGAGTGGCTCGAGGGTAGGGCTGCTTTTTTCAAATTCATACAGCCAGTCTTTATTGGTTACAAACTGTACTTTGGAAGGCAGGAATACCTGTTCATTAAAACTGAGCCAGCCATCCTGCTCCAGGGCTTTGATCACATAGGTGGTGAGCCAGGCGTCGAGTTTGAACTTGCTTACAAAATCAGTTACTTCAAAATTATAATAGACACCTTCTCCCGAGCCGGTAGGTACCTGCAGGTAGTTTACGATAGCCTGGTACACATGGCGTATATCTTCCAGGGAAGGGAAGCGAATATCGGGCAGTGATTCCAGGTCACCTACCTCTTTGTGATCATGCAAAAGAATAGCATAGGCTTTCTGGCCATCTCTGCCGGCGCGACCCGCTTCCTGGTAATAGTTTTCCAGGCAATCGGGCACATCGGCATGTATGACGGTGCGTACATTGGGCTTGTCAATGCCCATTCCAAATGCATTGGTACAAACGATCACGCGGGTATCATTCTTTATCCAGGCATCTTGTTTTTTGGTGCGTTCTTCCTGGGAAAGGCCTGCATGGTAGAAGTCGGCTTTGATGCCCTGCATGTTCAGTTGGTCGCTGAAGGTTTTGGTACGCTTGCGGCTTTTGCAGTACACAATGCTGCTGCCGGGTACTTTCTGTAATATATCAATGATCTTATTGATCCGTGCTTCCTGGGCAAACTGGCTATAGGACAGGTTGGGCCGCTCAAAAGACTGGCGGAAGATACTGGGTTGTTTAAACTCCAGCTTATCGCAAATATCCTGTTGTACAATGGGTGTAGCCGATGCGGTGAGGGCCAGGATGGGGATGCCGGGCAGTTCGGCCCGCAGGGCTGCAATGCGCATATAGGGGGGCCTGAAATCATATCCCCATTGAGAAATACAATGGGCTTCATCCACTGCTACCAGGTTCACATCGAGGCCGGGCAGGTACTCTTTAAAGAGGGATGTTTCCAATCGCTCGGGTGATACATACAGGAACTTACAATTGCTTTCGGTAGCTACTTTGAGGGCATTGATCACATCCTTGCGGCCCATGCCGGCGTGGATGGCAAATGCGGTGATGCCTTTTCTTCGAAGATTCTCCACCTGGTCTTTCATCAGGGCTATCAGGGGACTAATGACGAGGCACAATCCATCTTTCGCCATGGCGGGCACCTGGAAACAAAGGGATTTGCCTCCGCCGGTGGGCAATAAAGCCAGGGTATCTTTACCGCTAAGTACAGCAGTAATGATCTCTTCCTGAAGTGGCCGAAAGGAATGGTAACCCCAGTATTCTTTTAGTATGGAATGGATGTTGGGCATTGTGTGTCGGCAATCGGCAGTCGGCAATCGGCAATGTAAGTCGCTGATTACTGGCAGGCCACCATTTTTGTAAGCATCTGGAAACACCTGATCATAATGTTTCCTAATTCTTCTATTTCGTCTTTTGTAAAGTAACTTAATGACACTGCAATATCCATTGCTGTATCTATTTCAACAAGAGAACTTCTGGCAATCTCGTAAAATCTTCTTCTTTCTGCAGCTGATCTTCTGGCAGCGCTCTCTGCAATGTTCAACTGGACTGAAAGAGCAGCTCTTCTCACCTGTTGGGTCATGTTGAACTTCTCTTCCGGAGGGAATGTTTTACTTAGTTGGTAGCAGGAAATGACGAAAGTTCTGGCTAGCTTGTAAACGTCCATTTCCTTATGGGCAAGCTGTAAAAACATGGAAATTGAATTTCCTGCAATCTACTGCTAATATAACAGATAAGAATTAAGCGATATTTGTTTTTGCTTTTAGTTAGGGTGCATTACTGCCGATTGTCGATTGCCGACTGCCGGTTTGCGTTGAATTAAGTCACTTTCTTTACAAAAAGCCTCACAGAGTTGATCCCCAGTACCACATCACTAAGCCCCATTACCAACGCGCCGAAGGTGGGGGTGAGTAATCCGAAGGCGGCTACGGGAATAGCAATGATATTATAAAAGAATGCCCAGAACAGGTTTTGTTTGATGGTAAGAAAAGTATGTCTGCCCAATCCCAATGACAAGGGCAGGTTTTTGATGCCCTGGTTCATGAGCACTACGTCGGCTGTTTGTACAGCTATCTGTGATGCTTCACTCAGCGAAATACCTATGGTGGCTTTGGCCAGTGCCGGTGCATCATTGATGCCGTCTCCCACCATGGCTGTAGGTCCCTGCAGGGTGAGGTCTTCTATCACGGTCAATTTCTCTTCGGGAGTTTTTTCGGCTATCACTTCATCAATGCCCAGGAAGGTGGCCAGTTGCTGGCATTTGGCATGCCGGTCGCCACTGAGCAGGATGGTACGTATATTTCTGTGCCGCAGGTATTGTACTATCTGTATGGCTTCGGGACGTATTTCATCTTTCACATCGATCCAGCCCAGCAGCTCCTCATTTTTCAGGATGTATACATTGTGGTTGTCCTCGCGGGTATGGGCCATGGCTATCCGGTATGAACCTGCCTGGTAGACATCACCTTCTTTGGTAGTGGCCTTCATACCCTGGCCTTTTATCTCATCAATTTGCTGCCAGCGGATATTATCGGGTTGCTTCCATTCGGCGGCAATGCTCTGGGCAATAGGGTGGTTGGAATATTTTTCCAGGGAGACAACTATTTGTTTGAATTCGGCGAGGCTAATATTTTCAGACAGCAGTTTATAGTTAGCCACTACAAATTTGCCGGTGGTGAGGGTGCCTGTTTTATCAAATACTACCTGCCTGATATTCCTGAAGAGTTCCAGGCTTTTGGCATTGCGGAAAAGGATGCCATTTCGGGCAGCCCGGCCCAGGCCTACAGCGATGGCGGCAGGTGTGGCCAGTCCCATGGCGCAGGGGCAGGCAATGACCAGCACGGCGATGCTGCGCATGAGGGAGGCGGTGAAATTATGCAGTATAACAAAGTTCACAATGAAGGTCACAACGGCAATACCCAGCACAACGGGAACAAAGATGGCGCTGATCTTATCGGCCATTTGTTGTACGGGAGGCTTCTCTCCCTGTGCTCTTTTCACCAGGTTGATGATATTGGCCAATACAGAATCCTTGGCTTCGCTGGTTACCTGGGCCCTGATGGTGCCATCTATCAAGAGGCTGCCACCAATAAGCATGTCCTTCGACTTTTTGTGGAGGGGCATGCTTTCACCGGTAAGGATGGCTTCATTTACGGTAGCTTCTCCGGCGAGTATCTTACAATCGGCGGGCACCTGCTCTCCGTTCCTGATGAGGATGAGGTCGCCGGAGCGGAGGGCGGTATTTTCTACGGGGAATACATTTTCCTGTCCTTCGTGGTAAGCGATCATATTGGCCATTACTTTTTGTGAGCGGGCCAGTTTATTCAAAGCGCGTTGGGTAGATTGTATGGAAGCATCTTCCAGGAAATTGCCCAGGAAAACGAGGGTGATGACGGAGGCGGCTGTTTCATAAAAGAGAAAACCTGTGCCCAGGTTGAAAACGGTGCCGATGAGGCTGTATACAAAGGCGGCGGTGGCGCCAATGGCGACCAGTACATTCATATTGGGCATACCATTGCGTATGCTTTTGATGGCGCTGCGCCCGAAAAAGTCCATGCCTACGATGAAGACAGGCAGGCAAAGGGCCAGCTGTATCCAGGGATTCATGAGCCAGTGGATATGGACCCATTTGTCCAGCATATGGAGCATGAGGGGGGCGGTAAACAGGAGGCAGAATAAGAAACGTTGTTTGTGGTTGGACAGGAATTTCTTTTTAGCGGGGGGGATGATACCCTCTTCATCATGAACGGTATAACCCAGGGATTCCAGTCCTTTTACGATCTGCTGGCTGGAAGTGTTGCCGCCGTTGATGCCAAAGCTTACGTCGCCACTGGCCAGGCTCACTTTCACATCGGCCATACCTTCTTTTTCAAGGTATTTGTGGATGGTGAGTGCGCAGTTAGAACAGGTCATGCCTTCAACTTTCCAATTCACTGTTTTCATTTACTTAACCGGGTTTTGATCTCTCTATGAATATACTGCAGGATCATTTCCCCGATCATACAGTTCATAGTTAATGGGTGTTCTAAAAAGTTGGCTGGCAATTCATAGAATTTCTATGGTGGGTATTGCACCGGGGTCTCTGCAAATTTACCGCCTAATGGCGGCCGTTCGCCATGAATCTACGATAAATATCTTTACGGGGTTGCAATTTCCCGCGGGCATTATTCCAAAAAGGATTACCCGGCCGTATCTTTGCGGCCTATGGAAATACGGTTTATGCTGGATGGTATTCAGGAGGCGGCCAGGCAGTTCTGGCAGGCCGGGGACGGCGCTAAAGTCTTTGCTTTCCATGGTGCTATGGGAGCCGGTAAAACTACTTTTATCCATGCGCTGTGTGCTGTAAAAGGGGTGACGAGTACGGTGGGCAGCCCTACTTTTTCCATCATTAATGAATATGTATGGCCCGGCGGATCGATGTTTCATATTGATCTGTACCGCCTGAAAGGGGAGGAGGAAGCCATCCAGGCGGGTGTGGAAGACTGCCTGTATTCGGGCAATATCTGCCTGGTGGAATGGCCTGAAAGGGCTGAGGGTATTTTCCCGGATGGTACGGTACCTGTATTCATCAGTGCCATTGATCCTCAAACGCGTGTTCTGAGGATAGGGGATAAATGAGTATATTTGATGGCTTTCTATTATAAGTTTTAATCAACAGCAACCTGAAAACTGAAAACGTTTCATGTCTCAGCAAAAACCTCACATCAGCACCTCTTTCAGTTACGAAACACTTGAAGAAAAACTTGATATAAAACCCAAGGGGGCTCAGTTACATATTGGTATTCCCAAAGAGACGGCTTTCCAGGAAAACCGGATTGCGCTGACTCCGGAAGCGGTGGGTGTATTGATCAGCAACGGGCATGATGTGGTCATTGAGCACAATGCGGGAGAAGCGGCGCATTACCGCGACCGGGATTATAGTGAGGCTGGCGCCCGGATAGTTTATGAGAAGGCTGAAGTATTCAAATCGCCCATATTGGTGAAGAGTGCTCCGGTGGTAGAAGAAGATCTTCCCTACCTGCAATTCAATCAGGTGATCATTTCTCCCATCCATGTTTCTGCTATGAAGGCGGAGCTGCTGCAGAAGATGATGGACAAGCGCATTACGGCTATTTCCTTCGAGACCTTAAAAGATGACAGTGATAGTCTGCCGATCGTACGCAGCATGAGTGAGATTGCGGGTAGTGCGGTAATGCTGATCGCAGCACAGTACCTGGGTTCGGCCAATCATGGCAAGGGGGTGTTGCTCGGCGGTATATCGGGTATTCCGCCTACCAAGGTCATTATCCTGGGGGCTGGTATTGTAGGGGAGTTTGCTGCCCGTGCGGCGTTGGCGCTGGGCGCCTCGGTAAAAGTATTTGACAATAGTGTATACCGTTTGAAGCGGTTGCAGAACAATATTGGTCAGCGGATGTGGACCTCTGTAATGGAGCCACGCATCCTGGCCAAGCAATTAAAGACCTGTGAAGTGGCGGTAGGAGCGCTGGCTTCTCAGAGTGGCCGTACACCGGTAGTGGTGACGGAAGAAATGGTGAGCAATATGCGTCCCGGCAGTGTGGTGATCGATGTGAGTATTGATCGCGGGGGGTGCTTTGAAACGTCGGAAATAACCAGTCATGAGCAGCCTATCTTTATGAAGTATGGGGTTATTCATTACTGTGTGCCCAATATACCTTCGGGATTTGCGCGTACTGCCTCCCAGGCCATCAGCAATGTATTGATGCCGTTGTTGCTGGAAGCTGGTGAAGAAGGCGGATTTGAAAGTCTGGTATGGCATAAGGTGCACCTGCGCAGTGGTATCTATATCTTCAAGGGTGCGCTTACGAATTTCCACCTCAGTCAGCGTTTTGATCTCAAGTATACAGATCTGAACTTGCTGATCGCGAGTCAGCGGTAAGGTTATTTGTAATCAAGTATGCTGATCTTCTCTTTGCAAAATCCATATTCCTGGATATCATTACTGCTTACAATAACGAGGCGATCGCTGCAATAATCGTTGATGAGTTGCTGGTAGAGGGCTACGCCTTCTGCATCGAGGTTGGTGCAGGGTTCGTCCAATAGGAGGCAGGGTACATCACTGAAGATGGCCTGTGCCAGTTTTACGCGTTGTTTCATACCACTGCTGTAGTGGCGGATCTGCTTGTGGGCTGCTTTGCCGAGGCCCACTACTTCAATAACCTTTGGAATGGTGATAGCCGGGAGGAATGGCTTGAACCTGGTGTGGAATGTCAGTAGTTCGGTCACGGTCATTTCTTCTATGACCTCCAGGTAGGGGGCGGCGATGGCAATATGCTGATAAAGATTATCAGTGGATAGTTTTCCATTGCCGGTGATGGCTGGCTGTTGTCCTTTGCCGGGTACTTCATAGCCGAGACCGCCCTCACTCATCATGAGTGCGCCACCTATGACCTGCAGCAAAGTAGATTTACCCGAACCATTGGGGCCGGTGATGGCATAGGCATTGCCAGTAGTAAATTCGTAAGTGACGTTACGGAATATCCAATCGCGGTTGAATCGTTTGCCGGCTTTAGTCAGCGATATCTTCATCCACACTACCTTTTGAATAGCGTTTAATGATACCACGACCACTTTCACGGATGAAGGTCACGATCTCATCGCGCTCGTCTGTTGCAGGGAATTCTTCTTCCAGGAATTCGAGGGCCTGGCTGGTATTCATTCCTTTGTTGTAGATAACACGATATATATCCAGGATGTGATTGATCTTGTCGATGGTAAAGCCCCTGCGTTTGAGACCTACAGAGTTGGCGCCGGAATAGCTCAAAGGCTGGCGGCCGGCTTTGATATAGGGTGGAACATCTTTACCTACGAGTGAGCCACCGCTAACGAAGGCATGTTGTCCGATCTTGACAAACTGGTGAACGGCGCACATACCACCGAGAATAGCCCAGTCGCCCACTTCTACGTGGCCGGCCAATTGGGTATTGTTGCTCAGTACGCAATAGTTACCTACCACGCAATCGTGTGCCAGGTGACTGTAGGCCATGATGAGGCTATTGTGCCCAACTTTGGTCTTCCAGCTATCTTTTGTGCCCCTGTTGATGGTTACAAATTCACGGATGGTGGTGTTGTCGCCAATCTCAACAATGGTATCCTCGCCTTCAAATTTGAGATCCTGGGGCATGGCTGCAATTACAGCACCGGGAAATATGCGACAGTTTTTACCGATGCGGGCGCCTTCCATGATGGTTACGTTGCTGCCGATCCAGGTGCCTTCACCAATTTCAACATTCTGGTGAATGACAGTGAAAGGATCGATCTTAACGTTGGTAGCCAACCTGGCATTGGGATGAATGTAGGTATGAGGATGGATCATTGTATTGACGTTCTTAAGTGTAGCCTGGAATTGGCTCTTTGGAGCGACGGACAGTGGTTCCCCCTGGGAATCCGGCTGTTGTTCGCCTGGCGTATACTTATGGATTGGTTGATGTTTGATATTAAAAGATTGTACTAAAATAGACAAAAGTCATGCAATTAACCCCTATAATCAAATATAATTTATTCTGATTAAGAGGGGTTATCCGCTCTAATCGCTTCGTTAGCCACGTTTTACCAGCTGTGCCATCAAATCTCCCTCTGTTGCGATCTTGTTGCCGATGTACACTTTTCCGCGCATTTCACAGATACCACGACGTATTGGAGCTAACAACTCCATTTTTAAGATCATAGTATCCCCTGGCACTACTTTTTGCTTGAACTTAACATTATCGATCTTTAGAAAATAAGTGTCGTATTCGCCGGGGGGCATGGCATTGATACAAAGAATACCGCCTGTTTGTGCGAGGGCTTCTACCTGTAATACACCTGGCATTACGGGATTGCCTGGAAAGTGGCCCTGGAAAAATGGCTCATTAAAGGTGACATTTTTGATACCGACTATGTGACGGTCGCTCAATTCAATGATCTTATCGACCAATAAGAATGGAAAACGATGAGGTAATGTCTTCTCTATTTGCTGTAACGTATAAACGGCAGGTTGGTTTGCATCGTATACAGGAATATCTTTAACGTGCTTATTCTTTTTAATGTATTGCTTGATCTTGCGTGCAAAGTCAACGTTGGTGCTATGACCGGGACGGTTAGCGATGATATGTGCCTTGATGGGATAACCGATCAGGGCCAGGTCACCTACTACATCCAGCAATTTGTGGCGTGCAGGCTCATTGGAAAAACGAAGTTCCAGGTTATTGAGGTAGCCTTCACTCTTTACTTCCATTTTCTTGCGGCCAAACGCTTTTGCGAGGCGCTCCATTTCCCCGTCTGTAACAGGCTTGTCTACCACTACGATGGCATTGTTGATATCGCCACCCTTGATCAGGTTATGTTCCAATAGCATTTCCAGCTCGTGCAGGAATACGAAAGTACGGGAGGAGGCTATTTCGGTTTTGAATTCCTGCATAGACTTAAGACCGGCGTGCTGGGTGCCCAACACGGGGCTATTAAAGTCTATGAGTGTGGTGATCTTATATTCCGTTGCAGGGAGGGCTGTCATTTCCACCCTTTTCTTTTCGTCGTAGTGGGTGATATTGGTATCGATGGTGTACCAGATCTTGGCAGCTTCCTGTTCTACTACGCCCGCTTCTTCGATGATCTCTACAAAGGGAGAGGAACTACCGTCAATAATAGGAATTTCTGGTCCATTCAATTCGATGAGGCAGTTGTCGACGCCCATACCTACCAGGGCGGCGAGAATATGCTCTATGGTGCTTACTTTGGCGCCATTGTCTTCGAGTGTAGTACCACGGGAAGTATCGGTAACCAGATCACAATCAGCCTTAATAACGGGCTGGCCGGGAAGGTCGATGCGCTGAAATTGGTAACCAAAGCCTGCATTGGCTGGTTTTAAGGTCATGTCGACATTAATGCCGGTGTGTAATCCGGTACCAGAAATGCTTACTGCAGCGCCTAAAGTATGTTGTTTGTCCGGATTGAAGGTAGCGTCCATTCTTGTTTTTTAAAGGATGGCGCAAAGATAACAGAAAGTTTGTTTGCGGGGTGAGGTTTGTATGATTGTTTCCCCTAAATGCTTGTTAATGAATGTGTCTGTAATGGGCTTTGCCCAGGAACAGGCAGGCATGATCGCAGGATAGGAGATGGGTGGCCTACCTATCTCCCACGGAGCATATACGGGGCTTCCCCGGAGGAGGGTCCCGGTAAAGTCCCGATAAGGTCTCGAAAAGGTCTCGATAAGGTCCCGATAAGGGTGCTGGTAGCGGTTACAGGTTTACTTTTTCGGCCAGCAGTTGCTGTACGAGTTTTTCCAGTTCTTTGATCCGTTTTTCCATATCCGGGAGGTTGCGGCTGAGGGCCTGGCTGCGGAGGGTGCTGGTATAATCGAATGCGGGAGAACCAGTTACGGCAGTATTGGGTGTTTTGATGGATTTACTTACGCCGCTTTGTGCGTTGATACGGGCGCCATCGGCTATAAAAAGGTGGCCTACAATACCTGCCTGGCCGCCGATCATGACGTTATTACCCAGTTTGGTGCTGCCGCTAACGCCTGCCTGTGCGGCAATAACGGTATTATTGCCTACTTCCACATTGTGGGCTATCTGGATCAGGTTGTCCAGTTTGGCGCCTGATTTAATGAGGGTAGAGCCCATGGTGGCGCGGTCGATGGTGGCATTGGCGCCTATTTCTACAAAGTCTTCCACGATCACATTGCCGATCTGGGGCACTTTTTTGAAGCTGCCGTCGGCCTGGGGGGCAAAGCCAAACCCATCACTGCCTACCACGGTACCGGCGTGAATGGTTACGTTCTTACCCACTATACAATCGTGGTACACCTTTACGCCGGGGTGGATGATGGTATTGTCGCCGATCCTTACGTTATCTCCGATGAAGGTATTGGGGAATATTTTTACGTTGTTGCCCAAGGTGACGTGTTCTCCGATATAACTAAATGCGCCCACGAATATGTTCTGCCCCAGTTTGGCGGTTTTGGCGATATAGCTCGGTTCCTGAATACCAGTCATTTGCTGGGTGGCCATTTCCTGGTATTTGGACAGGAGGGTGGCAAAGGCGGTATAGGCGTCGGGTACGCGGAGCAAGGTGGCGCTGACGGTTTGTTTCAGTTCCTGTGTGGCATTGATGATCACAATAGAAGCGCCGGTAGTATATAGGAAATCTTCGTATTTGGGATTGGCAAGGAATGCAAGCTGGCCTTTTTGGGCTTCTTCAATTTTGCCGAAAGACCCTACGGAGGCGTTGGCATCGCCTTCGATGGTTGCGTTGATGAGCATGGCTATTTGGGCGGCCGTAAATTGCATGGTTATATTTTATTGAGCTGTGAGCTATGAGCTGCGAGCTACGAGCAAAAACAGCAAGTTGTCTGGCTCGCTGCCCGAAGCTCGTGGCCGAAGGCTAATTCAAATAGCAAATGTAATATTTTTTTACAGGGCTTGCGAGTGCCTGATGGATCAGGGCATTGTCGACCTTTGAAATATCTTTTGCCGTACCGTCCTTGAACAGGATATTGATCCTTTCTTCCCGGGGATCGTAGGTGGTGTTTTCGGCCACGCCACTAAACAAAAAGTAATGGCAATCGCGCTCCTCTATTTGCATTTCGCGGCAAATCCTGTTCCGTTGTTCCTCCATCCAGGCAGGATTAACAGGTGTGGCGGTTAATTTAACTTTTAATAAGCGGCGGGTGACAAGACAGTCGCACAATTTGGCCAATACCCTATCCTCATGGAACATCCAGTTTTTGATGGTGGCCAGTACATCGTAGTCGTCCAGGAGGCAAAATTGTTCCAGGTGGGCCTCAATGGAGGTAACGGTATGGTGGTTTTGTAAGAAGAAATCAAATACGGGGGAGGTAGACCTAACGGTTATTCCCCTTGTAATAAGCTCCTGGGCCCTTTCAATGATCTTGACAAGCATTTTTTCGGCACAGAGTACGGTTTTATGAAGGTATACCTGCCAATACATAAGCCGGCGGGATACCAGGAACTTCTCAATGGAATAGATGGCTTTTTCTTCTACCATGAGCTCGTCATTCTGTACGGTCAGCATCTTCAGGATACGGTCGTAGCCGATCACGCCTTCGGATACACCGGTAAAGAAGCTATCACGGGTAAGGTAGTCCATGCGGTCTACATCCAACTGGCCTGAAATAAGCTGGTGGAGGAAGGGTTTGTGGTATTTATTGGTAAATATCTCAATGGCCAGGGTGAGGGCTCCATCCAGCTCATTGTTTAATATTTCCATGATCCGGATGGAAATGGTCTCATGGTGTATGCCTTTCAGCAGTTTGTTTTCCAGGGCATGGGAGTAGGGACCATGGCCCACATCGTGGAGCAGAATGGCTATTTTGGCGGCTACTTCCTCTTCGGGGGTGATAACTACACCCTTATTCTTTAGCTCATGGAGGGCATTGCACATGAGGTGATAAGCGCCCAGGGAGTGGTGCAGGCGGGTATGGACGGCGCCCGGATATACCAATTGGGCAAAAGCCATTTGGTGAATACGTCGTAAACGCTGGTACCAGGGATGGGCTATTACCTTAAAAACAAGGGGATGATCGAGGGTAATAAAGCCGTAAACAGGGTCATTAATGATCTTTCTGATGCCGGATGCCATTTCGCTGCTTGCTGTTTTGTTAAAATTGCTGCTAAAAGGAGGTGACAAAAGTACAGATTAACTGATTGCACCGGGAATAATGTATTTTGGAGAAGAATACTGAAAGAATACAGAATTCAGAATACAGTATACAGAAGCCTGGGTGCGGCCAGGGAAGGCAGAGGTGGGTGGCTTTTGAATTGCTGCTATTTGGACAAGTACCTAAATAAACAACAACTATTAAAAATTTTACATGGCATTAGGAAAGATACTTTGGGTGGATGATGAAATAGAAAGTTTACAATCGCAAATACTGTTCTTACAGAATAAAGGTTATGAAGTAAGTGCGCTGACGAATGGATTTGATGCGGTGGATTTTGTGCGTGATAATATTGTGGACGTAGTACTGCTGGATGAGACGATGCCGGGCATTACCGGACTGGAGACGATTGCGAAGATAAAAGAGGTCAACCAACATGTTCCGATTGTCATGATCACCAAGAACGAAACGGAAAACCTGATGGATGAGGCCATTGGCAGCCAGATCACAGATTACCTGATCAAGCCGGTCAATCCCAACCAGGTATTGTTGAGCCTGAAGAAGATCATTGACAATAAAAGGCTGGTGGCGGAAAAGACCACCACGGCCTACCAGCAACAGTTTCGCAACTTATTTATGGCGCTGAACAGCAGCCCGGACTATAACGAGTGGATGGAGATCTATAAAAAGCTGGTATACTGGGAACTGGAAATGGAGAAAAGTGACAGTCCGGAGATGCAGGAAGTGTTTCAGTCGCAGAAAAGTGAGGCCAACAATGAGTTCTTCAAGTTCATATCCAGGAATTACGCCAAGTGGGTGGGACCGAAATCGGTAGAAGGGCCGGTGATGTCGCATACCCTGTTTAAATACAAGGTTATGCCGCACGTGGAAAAAGGGGTACCTACATTTTTCCTGTTGATCGATAACCTGCGTTTTGACCAATGGAAGGCGATACAACCCATTTTTGCCGAGAGTTTCCGGATCCTGGAGGAGGAGAGTTTTTACAGCATTCTGCCTACTGCCACGCAATATGCCCGGAATGCGATTTTCAGTGGATTACTTCCCATGGATATTGAGAAGGCCTACCCGCAACAATGGAAGAATGATGATGAGGAAGGTGGGAAGAACCTGTTTGAGGAAGAGTTTTTCCGGGGCCAACTGAAAAGGATGAAGCGGGATGATGTGCGCTTTTCCTATACGAAGATATTGAATAACCAGGCTGGCCAGGACCTGGTGAATAACATACATAACCTGCTGAATAATGACCTGAACATCATTGTATACAACTTTGTGGACATGCTGAGCCATGCGCGTACGGAAATGGAGGTGCTGAAAGAGCTGGCGGGTGATGAGATCAGCTACCGATCTGTTACCAAAAGCTGGTTTGAGCATTCGCCGCTGCACCAGGCATTGAAGAAGATAGCGGATAAGAAGATCAATATTGTATTGGCCACAGACCACGGCAGTGTGCGGGTGAAAACGCCGGCCAAAGTGATCGGAGATAAGCAAACTACTACGAACCTGCGCTATAAGCACGGCCGTAACCTCAATTATGAGCAGAAGGAGGTATTGGCCTTCCGTGATCCTAAAGAGGCCGGATTGCCGGTGCCCACGGTGAACTCTTCTTTCATTTTTGCGAAGGAAGACCTGTTCCTGTGTTATCCGAATAATTACAACTATTATGTGAATTATTACCGTAATACTTTTCAGCATGGTGGGGTGAGCCTAGAGGAGATGATCGTGCCGGTGATCAAGATGACGAATAAGTAGGGGAAGCAAGCTGCGAGCTATGAGCTTCGAGCTGCGAGCGAATACAACTGACTGGACAGGTGATTTAAGGTTGGATTCAGGTTTATTTCAGAAATATTGTGAGAAGTGGCTGATTTTCTGTCCACTGAGTGTGGAAAACATTAATAGCCCATAAACTGCTCACCGCAGACATTTGGCTAATTTTGGTAGTGAACTTTGGTAGTACGACTATGAAATATACCCAGAACACATTAGATAAGATTGAACGGATACTGGACGAGGTGGAATATGTGGTGCGCTATGAGCGGGGCAATTTCCAGAGCGGCTATTGTATCCTTGAGGCCAGAAAGGTGGTGGTGCTGAATAAGTTCCTTCAAATGGAGGGGCGTATTAATACGCTCATTGATCTTATCCCGCAACTGAATATTGATCCCGACATGTTGTCTGCAGAAGTGCGCAGAACGTATGAGGATGTACTGGCCAGGCATGCTGCTGCAGAGAAGTAAGAACAAGCTAGTCCTGAGTCTTTAGTTCTGAGTCGGGAGTCCAGGAGGTTCATTTTTGTTACCCGCCTATTATTTCCTGTTTCTATCCTCTTACTTCATTTTTCATACCCCATACTTCGTATTTTTATTGCGTGAGTTATCCTTCATTAAAGATCACTTTTTTAGGTACGGGTACCAGTAGTGGCGTACCCATGATAGCCTGCGATTGTCCTGTGTGTCAATCGCCGGATAAAAAAGACAAAAGACTAAGGTCCAGCATCCTGGTGCAGTCGGCCAATACCACGCTGGCGGTAGATGCCGGCCCCGACTTTCGTTACCAGATGTTGCGGGCGAATGTAAAGCACCTGGATGCCATTGTGTTTACGCACCCTCATAAGGATCATGTGGCGGGCCTGGATGATGTACGGGCCTTTAATTTTTTCTCCCAACAGCCCATGAAGGTTTTTGCCAATGAGATGACCCAGGAAGTGATTATCCGGGAATTCCCCTATGCTTTTTATGAGACCAGGTATCCGGGTTTGCCGGAGATCCAGCTTACAACCATCGATCTGACGCCTTTTATGGTAGGAGATATACTGGTCACGCCGGTGCAGGTGTGGCATTTAAAGATGCCGGTAATGGGATTCCGCTTTGGGAAGTTTACCTATATCACGGATGCCAATAATATTGAACCTGCCGAAAAAGATAAGATACGTGGAAGTGAAGTGCTGGTGTTAAATACCCTGCGGAAGGAAAAGCATATTTCCCATTATAGCCTTTCAGAAGGTATTGCTGTGGCACAGGAATTAGCCATCCCCCAAACCTATTTTACCCACCTCAGTCACCAGATGGGGAAGCACGCCGATGTAGAAACTGAACTGCCGGAAGGCATTAACCTCGGCTGGGATGGTCTGGTGCTAAATCTATAAAATATTTTAACCGTATGTATATGTATGGCGGCAGCTGATCAGGCTGCCTGCTACCGCATATGCTATGAAAAACAACTTCAGGGAGTATTTCAATTTCACCAAAAAAGAACGCACCGGAATCATTGTATTGCTGGTGCTGATATTAGCTACGATTATTATCCCTTATTTATTGCCTGCTCCAGCTGTACAAACCGACAAGGCGGCTTTTGAAAAACTGCGCCAGCGGGTGGCAGCTTTGGAAACCGGGGAGCCAGATGGAGAGAATGACCAGCCCGGGAATGACGTCCGCATTGCTGAAACACCAGCAAAGCAAACGACCTTTTATGTTTTTGACCCCAATACATTGCCAGTAGAAGGATGGATAAAAATGGGCATTAGGGAACGTACTGCCCAAACCATTCAACATTACCTGGCAAAGGGAGGGCGGTTTCGCCAGCCCGGCGACTTGTATAAGGTTTATGGCTTGAAAAAGGAGGAAGCAGAGCGGCTGGTGCCTTATGTGCGTATAAAAGAGGCAGCGCCAGTTGTGGAACGGGCGCCTGCTATTTATGCGGCTGATTCTGCGGCCCGGAGGTATAAAAGGGAGGTGTATGCCAAACCAGCTGTCATTGATATCAATATGGCTGACACAACGGCTTTTATTGCTTTGCGGGGCATTGGTAGTAAACTGGCCCGGCGTATTGTTCATTTCAGGGAGAAACTGGGCGGTTTTTATGCAGTGGCACAGGTGGGCGAAACCTATGGTCTTCCGGACTCTACTTTTCAACAGATCAGGCAATATTTGCAATGCTCATCGCCCGCAGTGCGCACCCTCAATATTAATTCAGCTGATATTGACATGCTCAGACAACATCCTTATATTAGATGGGCGCTGGCCAATGGTATTGTGCAATACAGGGCGCAACATGGGGCCTATCAATCTGTGGATCAGTTATTGCAGATCAACATTGTAAGTGCTGAAATACTGGAAAAAATAAGGCCTTACCTGGCCGTTGAGTGAAGACAAAATATTTATTATATTTAGTGCTAACAATTGTTAGTTTTTCAAAAATAGTATTATCTTGCAGCAGCCTCTAAGGGTTCTTGCCAACGAATTTATCTTATGAATTTCGAGACTTCTGAATTAACACAACAGGTAGCACAGACTGCCCGGGATTTTGCGCAGCAACATATCAAACCCTATGTCATGAACTGGGATGAGACCCAGGAATTTCCACTCCAGGTATTCCGGGAGATGGGAAAGCTGGGGTTGATGGGGGTGCTGGTGCCTGAAAAGTATGAGGGTGCTGGTCTTAGCTATTTTGAGTATGTAGCCATTTTACAGGAGATAGGAAAGGTTTGCGGGTCTATTGCCCTGAGTGTAGCGGCCCATAATTCTCTTTGTACAGGTCATATTATGGCTTTTGGCAATGAGGAGCAGAAGCAAAAGTACCTTCCTAAACTGGCTACTGCCGAATGGCTTGGAGCCTGGGGTCTGACGGAGCCGAATACCGGTAGTGATGCCGGTAATATGAAAACGACTGCTGTGCGGGATGGTGATCATTGGGTGTTGAATGGCACTAAATGCTGGATCACACATGGTAAGAGTGGCGATGTAGCGGTGGTAATTGCCCGTACAGGCGAGCCACGATCAAAAGATAATGCTACGGCATTTGTAGTAGAGCGCGGAACTCCTGGTTTTACGGGTGGTAAAAAAGAGAATAAGCTGGGTATGCGGGCCAGTGAAACAGCAGAAATGATCTTCGATAATTGCCGGATACCGGATGCCAACCGACTTGGTGAGGTAGGAGCAGGATTTAAGCAATCGCTGAAAGTGCTGGATGGCGGACGTATTTCGATAGCGGCATTATCACTGGGTATTGCCAAAGGGGCTTATGAAGCTTCTGTACAATATTCCAAAGAGCGCCACCAGTTTGACCAGCCGATCTCTAATTTTCAGGGTATCTCTTTTAAGCTGGCAGATATGGCTACGGAGATCATGGCGGCGGAATTACTTACGCTGCAAGCCTGCGATCTTAAGATAAGAGGACAGCAGATGACGAAAGAAGCGGCCATGGCAAAATATTATGCGAGTGAGGTAGCGGTGAAAGTGGCCAACGATGCAGTACAGATATTCGGGGGATACGGTTATACGAAGGATTTCCCGGTTGAAAAATATTACCGCGATAGTAAGTTATGTACTATCGGTGAAGGGACCTCTGAAATCCAGAAGCTGGTTATTTCGAGAGAAGTTTTGAGAGCCTAAAGGTTACGAAAGGTTGCTTGTCACGTCAAGAGGCCCCGTTGGTTGCGGGGCCTTTTTTATTTGTGCCGGATGAACGGATTTATAAAACTATTCTTGCTTATATCAGATAAATAGATACTTTGATGATGGCCTATGGCATAAAGTCGTCATCATCCTTCTTTGCGTATTTATCGAATACTTTATCAATGGCGCCACCGAAGATGGGGAACTTTTCTTTGGCAAAGTTCTTCACGATCTCCACGGCTTTATAAGCCTGCTTTTCTGTAAGTCCTTCGGCCATGAGTTTTTTGACAAGTTCATCCATGATAAGTTATTATTTAAGTTGGCTACTAAAAGAAACAGAGGCATACAATATGCCTCTGTAAATTAATGGAAATATATTTAATGAAGCCTAGGCTACTTTCAGCAGGCTCATTTTGCTCTTGTCGAATTTCTTCACGGCATATTCCAGGGTGAGGTGGAATACCTGTTGTTTGGAGGAAGGCATTTCAAACATGGCATCGGTAAGGATGCTTTCGCAGATGCTGCGCAAACCTCTTGCTCCCAGCTTGTATTCAAGGGCTTTGTCGACCATGAAATCCAGCACATCTTCATCCACATTCAACTGGATATTTTCCAGCTCAAACAACCGCTTGTATTGCTTGATCAATGCGTTCTTAGGCTCTGTAAGAATAGAACGCAGGGTGGGTTTATCCAGTGGGTTGAGGTGGGTAACAACGGGCAAACGGCCCAGTAACTCAGGGATCAGGCCAAATGACTTGAGGTCAGTGGCGTTGATATACTGCAGCAGGTTCTTTTTCATGTGCTCCTGCAGGTCCTTGTTTACGTTGAATCCGATGGCGTTGGTATTTACCCGGCGGGCGATCACCCTGTCGATACCGTCGAATGCGCCTCCGCAAATGAAGAGGATATTCTGAGTATTGATCTTGATGAGCTTTTGTTCGGGGTGTTTACGGCCTCCCTGTGGTGGTACCAGTACATCGGTACCTTCCAACAGCTTTAACAGGCCTTGTTGCACACCTTCACCGCTTACATCGCGGGTGATGGAAGGATTATCGCCTTTGCGGGCGATCTTATCGATCTCATCGATGTATACGATGCCTCTTTCGGCAGCAGGTACATCGTAGTTACAAACCTGCAGCAGGCGGGTGAGGATGCTTTCCACATCTTCCCCTACATAACCAGCTTCTGTAAAGACGGTTGCATCTACAATGGCAAAAGGAACATTGAGTAATTTGGCAATGGTCTTAGCCAGCAGGGTTTTACCGGTACCGGTTTCGCCTACCATTACGATGTTGCTTTTTTCAATATCTACTTCACCTTCGGCTACTTTTTGCTGAAGACGTTTATAGTGATTGTACACTGCTACTGCCAATACTTTTTTAGCGTCATCCTGTCCGATCACGTATTCATCGAGGAAGCGTTTTACTTCCACGGGTTTCTTTACGTTGAGCTTGAAAGAAGGAGATGCTGCGGGTGTTTCACTGCGGATCATGAGTTCCTGCTCAATGATCTCCCGGGCGTGCTCTACACAGTTCTCGCAAATATGCCCTTCCTGGCCGGCAATAAGGATCTTTACCTCATCGCGGCTGCGACCACAAAAAGAACAATGTAAGGTTGTCTTTGCCATTAGTATATTAATCTCCGGCTACAAAGGTATTCAAAGGGACCTCGAAATCCAAGTAAATAGCCTGTGGCGGGGATATTGGGTGATTTAGAAGGGCCCAAAGAGGTTAGTCCCTGAGCCCTAATGTGTTATATTTTCTCTACAATCTTATCTACAATGCCGTATTCAATGGCTTCTTTGGCATCCATCCAGTAATCACGGTCAAAATCCTTCATGATCTGTTCGGGCTTTTTACCGCAATTCTCTGCCAGTATCTTAGCGCTGATCTCTTTAACCCTTTTGGTTTGTTTGGCCTGTATCTCCAGATCGGCACTTACGCCCTGGATATGACCTCCCAGGCTTGGCTGGTGGATCATTACTTCGCCGTGGGGGTAAATATACCGGCTGCCTTTGGTACCGCCGCTGAGCAGGATGGATCCCATGGAGGCTGCCAGGCCCATACAAATGGTGCTTACGGGGCTTTTCAGCATTTTCATGGTATCATAGATCACCATACCGCTGGTTACGATGCCACCGGGGCTATTGATGTAAAATTTGATCTCTGTTCCGGGCTTATCAGCATCCAGGAGCAGCAGTTTGGCTGTTACATCCCTGGCTGATTTGTCATCCACCACACCCCACAAGTAAACACTGCGGGTCTCAAAGAAGTATTGCTCCAATCTTTTGCTAAACATCATGAGGTCGGACTTGGGCTGCTCTTCTTTTTCCTCTTCTTCATCGTCCATTCGATACGGATTCACTGAATATTTTGAGTAGTTCATATGTTAATCTGTTGTTTGTGGTTAGTCTTCTTTTTTCTCTTTACGTGGGTTGATGAGCAACACTTCATCTACCAGGCCATATTCCTTGGCTTCCAGGGAAGTGAGCCAGTAATCGCGTTCGCAATCCTTTTCTACCTGTTTGTTGGTCTTGCCGGTATGGTAAGAAATGATGTCATACAGGTTCTTCTTGATCTTCTTGATCTCATTGACAGTGATCTCGATATCGCTGGCCTGGCCACCGATGGCGCCACTGGGCTGGTGCAGCATTACGCGGCTGTGTTTTAAGGCAGTACGCTTGCCCTTGGTACCTGCGCAAAGCAGGATGGCTGACATAGAAGCTGCCATACCGATACAGATGGTAGATACGTCGGGGGTGATGTATTGCATGGTATCATATACGCCGAGACCGGAGTACACGCTACCGCCGGGGGAGTTGATATACATCTGGATATCGCGGGTACGATCGGTACTTTCCAGGAATAATAACTGGGCTGTTACGATATTGGCTACTTCATCATTAATGGGATAGCCAAGGAAGATGATCCTGTCCATCATCAGACGGCTGTATACGTCCATTACGGCCACATTCATAGGGCGTTCTTCAATGATATTGGGCGTAAGGTTGGTTACCTGGTATTTTTGGTAATCATTCAACGTATTGCTGGAGATACCCCTGTGCTTCACTGCATATTTTTCAAATTCTTTGCTGAGGTTCATAAGATTTTTCCTAATTGATTTAGTGAGCAATTTAAGTCATTTGGCAAATCAATTACCGTGCTATATAAAAAATCGGACATTTTGCCATAAAAGCAAGTCAGGACAAGTAAAATATGGGGCGCTGGCTGTTAATTATGGCAGGGCGGAAATTAAGGAAAGTGGAGGGTAGGGTGAGGATTTGGTATTTAAAGAATAAGTTATATATTTGTGGTGCATCGGGCCACTGGCCTGGCGCCTAAGCAGCAGGGCGATCGCTCCATTCGGGGTGATCGCCCTGACTGTTTACAGGCAGTTTAAAACAGTATAGAATTTCTTAGTATTGATCATTTTTCTAGGAATGATCAGCAAGTTATTGTCATGAGTAATGATCCAGGCTTCCCTGATACTTCTGTTTCGGTCAGTTTGTAAAGTTGATAGCAGCGCTTCTTTGATGTGACTAAATGAATAAGTAGCCTGATACAAATTAATGATAACCATTTCCACTTTTTGTTGAGCAGCCCGGTATATAGCATCTTTTAAGGCAGTTTTTGTTACCTCTTTCTTTTGAGGTGTTTTTATGTCAGCAACCTTATTAGATATTCTTACATCTGGATTTTTGTTGCCAAATACATCTGGCAATAACATCTGTCTTAATACAGTTTCTTCCCGATCAAGGCAGGGTAATAGCTGAAGTCGGTATCCCTTTTGAGCGAGTAATTTACATGCCTGCAAATTATCTTCTAATTCATCCTCTCCATGCAAAGGATGCAAATCTACCCAACCGCCAGATATGGATTCATAAACCCTTATGTACTGTAACTCCATGCGCTATAACTACAAGATGAGGAATGGTAGTTAAGCTTTGATCTGCATGGATATGTTGAAGGATGCCAAATATATCAATAATCGGGTATTCTTTTGTGTAATGTTTGGAGTGGAGGGCAAACAAAAAAGCCATCCCGATTTCAGTCGGGATGGCTTGTATCTGATAAAGGCTTCTTATCTATTAATGATGGTGATGCTGGTGCTTTTCCAGTTCTTTGGTAAACTCTTCAACAGTTACCGGTTTTTCGGTAGCGTTTACTTGGGTTTCGGCCCAGGCAAATACCTTCTCTGTCTGGATGCGATGGTAAGCATCTTCCACAAACTTCCTGTCCTGCATCATACGGTTGATGTAATCAGCCACCCAGGGTTGTTCTTCAGCACCGGCACCCATATTGCCCATGTAGCTGAACAATTGATTTTTAGCAAAAGCCTGAAGGTCTTCGGGCTTCACTTCGATGTTGTTTTCGCGTACCAGCTTATCAATGATCAAAGTCCATTTCAACTGATTGGCAAATGTGGGGAATTCCTGTTCTGCTTCAGCTTCGGTTTTGAGCTGCTCGCCACCTTGCTGAATCCAGCGTTTCAGGAATGTTTCGGGGAAATCAATTTTGGTATGGTCCAGCAGCACGTGGTACAACTCATGTTGCAGGTGATTGCTGCCTTGCTTATCCCAGTATGATTGCATTTCTTCCTTCACTGTATTGCGGAACTCTTCTTCAGTCTTTACATTTTTGCCGGGGAAAGCTGCTTCAAAGAACTCCTCATTGAGATCGGCTTTTTCTACCATACCCACTTTAGTGATGAGCATGTTGAAGAACTTGTCAGCTGCAGCAGCATCGTTCTTGTCGAGGCCAAGGTCGCCGAGGATCCACTCTCTTTCCTTTACATCAAAAGCCTTGCTCAATTGCACCTGTACGGCATCATCTTTCTTTCTTCCGAGGAGTGTCTTACGGAAATCTTCTGCAAAGTATTTTACCAGCAGGGAGTTGTCTTTTTTAATCCCACCTTCTACTTCATTGCCTTCTTCGTCTGTTTCTGTGAAGGTTACATTCAGCACATTGTCGTCGCCGGTTACAGTTTCGGGATCAGTCATTTTACCATGACGTAAACGCAAGCGATCAACTTCCTCATTGATCATTTCTTCCGTAATGTTTACTTTATAGCGGGTAGTTTTTTCTTTGGCCAGGTCGGCTATTTTAAAGTCAGGCTTCAAACCTACTTCAAAAGCGAAGGCGTATTCTGTGGGCTCGTTTACGTTCAGTTGACGGGCATCATTTTCTGGCAAAGGCAGGGGCTGGGCAAAGATCTCCAGCTTTTCATTCTGCATGAAGTCGGTCAATTGCTTTTCTACTGTTCTCAGTACTTCGTCGGTGAAAACGGACTGGCCATGCATTTTTTTGATCATGCCGGCGGGTACCATTCCTTTCCTAAAACCTGGTATATTGGCAGTTTTGCTATAATTCTTCAGGGCTTTTTCAAAAGAAGGCAGGTAATCTTCTTTGGCCACTTTAACAGTGATCCTGTCATTAAGCAGGCCTATATTCTCTCTGGTAACTGTTGCCATATTGCTTTTTTTATTGGGGTGCAAAAGTACGGGAAAAATCTGAAGTCAGAAGTCGGTAAGTCCGGAAGTCTGAAAGTCCGTCCCGATAGCCATCGGGAGGAAAACCTGGAATTCTGGGAGACTGGGGGCTGGAAATCAAAGGAAATATAACCCTTCAGTTTCTGGAGGAGGGGATGTAATTTATTGATTACCTATTCTTTATCCTGCAGCACCAGCAAGGGTATCCTGGTTTCATAAGCCATGGCCGCAGTACGGCTTTTGGAGAAAATACGCTCAAAAAAGGTATGGGTATGGGCTACCATCACCAGCAATTCACTGGCATGGTGTTGCAGGTATTCATTGATGCCCTGGGTGACAGAATTATTGGTAACATTTACAAACTCGTGGTCATAACCGCTGAAAGTTCTTTCTGTACTTTTCCTACCTGCCAGTTCTTCTATTTTAACGGTGTCTTTTTGTACGTGCAATACATGTATCCGAGCGCCCAGTGTTTGGGCTATTTTCAACAAGGGCGTGAAAAGACTGCCGCTGGTTTTATAGGTGAAATCGCTGGCATACGTGATATGCTGTACAGGCTTGTAGCCTGCATCATGGGGAATAATGAGGACGGGTATTTTGACCTTCCGGATCACATTGGTGGTGGTACTACCAATGATCTTATCCAGCCCGCCGGCCCCCTTCATACCCATTACAACCATGTCGATGGGTTGTTCTTTGGTAAGCTCTTTGATCTCATCGGATGCAATACCGATACGTACCAGTGATTCTACCTGTATTCCGTAGGTGGTATGGAGATGATCAGCTTCCTTTTTCAGAAGGGCCTCATTTTCCTGCTGCATTTCATCGGCGGTTACCATTACATAGGGCACTTCACTCACGGGGGTAGGCAACATATAGGCGTGGAACAGCAACAGGCGGCTATTGAAGAGCCTGGCCAACTCGGCAGCATACACCGAGGCATTGCGTGAAACAGCAGAAAAATCTACGGGAACGAGTATCGTTTGCATACTGGAAGGTTTGTATAAAGTTACCAAAGGTTGGCCGTAACGAATCACCAAAAAACGAATACCTGCAGGGGAGATACCAGGCTGGTACGATGCATGAATGCAATGGCAACAGGCTTCTGCGGGCACAGGACTATGTTAAGCTGCCTGGAAAACCTGGTATGGAGTGGGTAGATTATTGCCCAATCCGGGATGCGTACGGGAGGAGCTATATCATTTTCCCTTTTACAATTTTCATAAGCTCGGGTTTGTAATTCTCTCCGGCTACGATCTCGGCTGTAATGCCTTTTAGTAATACCCGGTTGCCTTCGATGCCGGTTATCCGGTCTATGGCAATGATAAAGGATTTATGTACGCGAATGAATTGCCTGGCGGGTAGCCTTTCTTCGATGTCTTTCATGGCAGAGTAAACAAGGATCTTTTTGCCTCCTGCGTATATGGCGATATAGTTCTTCATGCCTTCGATATAATCGATATCGGCCAGGTTTATTTTCAGGAGCTTGCCTTTGGATTCTGTTTTTACAAATATATAGTCATCGACTGGCTGTTCTTTGACGGGTTCTGCAGCAGCATTGTTCAGGGCGGTGGCCGCTTTCTGTACGGCTGCCAGGAATCGTGGCAGGCGGATGGGCTTCAATAAATAATCCACTACATCGAGATCATAACCTTCCAGGGCAAATTCACTGTAGGCGGTGGTAAGGATAACCTTCGATTTTCCGTTGATGGACCGGACAAAGTCGATGCCGGATAGTTCGGGCATCTGGATATCTAAAAATATGAGGTCCACTTTTTGGGTGGCTACAATTTGCAATGCTTCCAGGGGATTGGTGGTGGAGGCTACCAATTGCAGCAAGGGAGTTTGACCAATGTAATGGAGCAGGATGTCCAAAGCATGTTGTTCATCATCAACGATAAGGCAGCGTATCATAGTGAATGGATGGTTAGTTGTGTGGTGTAAAGATCGTGTTCGTCTTTTATAAGCAGGGAATATTGGTCTTTATAGGCAAGATCGAGCCTTTTTTTGATGTTGTCGAGACCAATGCCAGTGGAAAGTTCTTTGGGGCCTGTTTTCTTTTTGTTGCGACAAAAGAATTGCAGGTTGTTGTGCTCAATAGTGAGTTTTATATCAATGGGATATTGGGTGCTTTTGAGATCGCCGTGTTTAAAGGCATTTTCTACAATGGTGATCAGCACAAAGGGAATGATGGTGATACCATTGACAACGCCATTCACTTCAAAGTTTACCAGCAGGTTATTGCTAAACCTCAACTGATGTATCCTGATCACATTGCGCACATGCTCTATTTCGTCTTTCAGGGCTGCTTTGCCTGCTTTTATATTTTGCTCACTCAAAGCATACCGCATAATATCGCTCAAGGTGAGTATGCCCTCGGATAGTTCAGTAGAGTAGGGAAGGGATTTGGCATACAGAAAGTTGAGGGTATTGTGCAGGAAATGGGGGTTGATCTGCGCTTTCAGGAAATTTAGATTGGCATTGGACTTTTCTATTTCGAGCTGTAGTTTCTCTTCTTCCAGGAGTTTCCTTTGCTTTTTTTCATCCCGGAGGTGGGCTATAAACGCGATTACAATAGAAGGTGCTGCAGAAAGTAGAAATGACATGGCATAAAGTAACAACGCAATGGCCGGGCTCCAGGCTCCATCCGTTGCATCTACCTTCAGGTAGCCGTCTATAATGTAAAAAGTGAAAAGTATTGATGTTACCAACAGCGATGACAGCAGGAAGTGGAAAAAACCTTTCTTTTCGGCTATCAGGTGATAAAAATGGTTGAGGCTAAAATAGTAAAACGTGGTATAAAATACAAGACCTATTACTATGCTGATTAAGGTCCAGGCATCCATGAGATGTTTCCAGTGATCCGGATTGTTCCTTTCGGGGATCAGGAAGATGGAAAGCTCTGCGATGGTCAATATTACAATATGGATGGTAAACACCATTCCAAAAACTCTCTTAAAGGAAAACCTCTTTTTATGGGGCAATATGCTGAACAAGGTGGAAACTATTTTATTGGCTGATGATGGCTTTAAGATAGCAAACATAATGCACACGGGATTTTATAGGTGTAAAAGGTAAGAGATGGTCATATTTTCCGGCCACGTGTTTTCAACATCAATTCAAGTGCATCTGTTCCGGCTCCCGGAGGGATTGCTTCGAGGTTGAAGCCGGCCTGGCCGGTAGTGTTGCTGTCTTTTTCGAAAGTACTGGTAGTATCGGCTACGATAAAAAAAGTGCTGACATGCTGCCGGCACACCATTTTCGAAGGAATAATGACCTTGATGGAATTGGTTGGCGCCATGATCTTAAGCGTGGGCCTTTGTTGACTGGTATCTGTTTGGTTCCATAGAGCGATCCGCCCGGCGGGAGCAGCTGACATGTGGAGGGCCAGGGCATTGTTGGTTTGACCGTAAGCGAAATTCTTAAACAGGATGATCAGGCAGAATAATAAGCGGTACATAATGTGATTTTTTTGTTTGATAGAATAGGGTGACTTAATTGATGGATCAAACTTATAACAGGGCGGGGGGAGGGTAAAAAACGTTACACCAATCCCTGTTTTGCCGGTATAAAACCAGTTTTTGGTAGGTTTTGGCTGCTGGGAGGGGGTAAAAGTGACAATAATGCAGGTGAAAATGCTCCTATCAGGATAAGCATAGTTTTTGATCAATAGAAGGCATGTATTAGTACAAAATGGCCCATACCGGGCGCATTACTTCCAATCACCCGGTGAGAACCGGGCATAAAAAAACAGGTGCTGCAAACACCTGCTTTTCCCTGATTTTTAGTGCGGATGACAGGAATCGAACCTGCATGGGTCGCCCCGCTAGATCCTAAGTCTAGTGCGTCTGCCAGTTTCGCCACATCCGCAAGCGCTGAAATGCCTTTTTTACCTTGTAAAGGGTTAAAAGGAGTGCAAAAGTAGGAGATTTAAGAGAAAACAGAAAAACACTTTCTTTTACTGTAAATTCGTTTGTATAGAAATATGGATACTGTAGCTGCGATACCGAAATATAATTTGAACGAGGAGCAGGAGAAAAAGCTGATACTCCGCGAATACCGGGCATTATTGCGGGCATTGAAACCCAAATTAAAGCCCGGTGATAAGGAATTGCTGCGTCGTGCCTTTGAAATGGCTGCGGATGCGCATAAAACGATGCGTCGCAAGAGCGGGGAACCCTATATCCTCCACCCATTGGCGGTGGCCCGGATCGGGATTGAAGAGATCGGCCTGGGTGTGCGCTCTACGATTTGCGCGCTGCTACACGACACGGTAGAAGATACGGATATTACTCTCGAAGATATTGAGCGCGAGTTTGGTTCCGAGATCGCCCGGATCGTGGACGGGCTGACCAAGATCTCCAATGTGATCGATGTCAACGCCTCGCAGCAGGCAGAGAACTTCAAGAAGATATTGCTGACCCTTACGGATGACCCACGGGTGATCCTCATCAAACTGAGCGACCGGCTGCACAATATGCGCACGCTGGATAGCATGAAGCGGGAGAAACAGTTAAAAATAGCTTCTGAAACGGTTTATGTGTATGGTCCGCTGGCGCACCGGATGGGCCTGTACAATATCAAGACGGAGATGGAGGACCTCTCCATGAAATACCTGGAGCCGGAGGCCTACCGTGAGATAGCCCGTAAACTGGCTGAAACGAAAAGGGAGCGGTCCAGGTATATCAATGAGTTTATACGGCCTATCCGTGAGACCTTAGAAAAGATCGATTTTGAATTTGAAATATATGGCCGCCCCAAGAGTATACACTCGATCTGGAACAAGATGAAGAAAAAGGGGGTGTCTTTTGAGGAGGTATATGACCTGTTTGCCATTAGGGTGATCCTCAATACTACACAGGAAAAAGAGAAAGAGGCCTGTTGGAAAGTATATTCGATTATTACAGACGAGTATACGCCATCGCCGGAGCGCCTGCGCGACTGGCTTAGCAATCCCAAATCCAATGGATATGAGGCGCTGCATACGACGGTAATGGGACCGCAGGGTAAATGGGTGGAAGTGCAGATCCGCACGAAGCGGATGAATGAAATTGCCGAGAAGGGCCTGGCTGCTCACTGGAAGTACAAGGAAGGTACCAACGACGAAAGCCGTTTTGATAAATGGTTCCAGCAAATACGGGAAGTACTCAACAACCCGGATAATGATTCGATTGATTTTCTGCAGGATTTCAAAACAAGCTTCCTTGCCGAAGAGATCTATGTGTATACGCCCAAAGGTGATGTGAAAATGTTGCCTGTGGGGTCTACGGCACTTGATTTTGCATTCTCTATACACAGTGCGGTAGGGTCGCAATGTATTGGCGCGAAGGTGAACCATAAACTGGTGCCCATTAGCCATAAGCTGCGCAGCGGCGACCAGGTAGAGATCATTACTTCTGCCAAGCAAAAGCCTTCAGAGGACTGGATCAATATTGTCATAACGGCCAAGGCCAAGAGTAAGATCAAGGATGCGCTGAAAGAAGAAAAGCGTAAGGTGGCTGATGAAGGTAAGTACACCCTGCAACGCAAGGTGGAAGCGCTGGGTGCCGCTTTTAATCAGCACAATGTAGATGTGCTTACGGCCTTTTACAAGCTGCAATCGCCGCTTGATCTTTACTACCAGATATCTATTAAGGCGCTTGACCTGAAGGAACTGAAAGACTTCCAGATATTGGGTGATAAGCTGGAGCCGCCAAAACCTGTTAAGCCGGTCATTGAACCCAAGCCCGATCATGCCATGCCCAAAAAGGATGCTGAGCTGATCATATTTGGTGAAAGTAGTGACAGGATCGTGTATACGCTGGCCAACTGTTGTAAGCCCATTCCGGGCGATGATGTGTTTGGGTTTGTTACCACGGGTAAGGGCCTTACTATCCATCGTACCAACTGTCCCAATGCCACCAAGCTATTGTCTAATTACGGTCACCGGGTGGTAAAAACCAAATGGGCGCGCAATAAAGAAATCTCCTTCCTGACAGGTCTGAAAATTGTGGGGATTGATGATGTGGGTGTGATCCATAAGATCACCAACCTGATCTCAGGTGAATTGAAGATCAATATCAATGCCATGACCATTGAAGCCAAGGACGGATTGTTCTATGGCAATGTAAAAGTATATGTGCATGATAAAGAGGAATTGGATGACCTGGTAGACCGGTTAAAACGTTTGCCGGGTATTGAAACGGTCGACAGGTATGATACAGAGGCCTAATAATCCAGACAATATATTTTTTCCTATCTTAGTATCTCGGTTATAGTTATACAGACACACCTATTAACACCCTCTCCCCGATCCGTATTTCTGTGCAGCTTATGGCAAAGTTCCTTTGTCTTGAGCTGAGACCCTTTTATAAAACCACATTTTAGAAACAACCAAAACTGCATCAACATGAGACAACACCATACAAGATAACTTAAGCTTGGTATTTGCTCTCCGACGTGATAATTCTCCAACCTACTTTCAGACATTTCGTTCCATTCGTACCATGTCCGTATCGTTCCAGGTGCAGGATTGTATGTTATTGCCAGCTCTGTACCTGGATCATGTGGCATGGTCATGTAGATTAGCAACTTTCCCCTACGACCCTCTTCTCTGATTAGCCGTACCGTGTTCGTATCTCAACAGGTACAGGGATGGCCATGCCATGCCTGCTCTGGTCCTTTCATAAACACATATTTATAACCCAAAAGCTACACCAGCATGAGACAATTTTTGAAACAAGCATTGCTTGTGTTCATGACCGCTGCACTACCTGTCCTATTATGGGCGCAGGTAGCGGTGACTGGCACCGTTACAGATGCTTCCGGAAAAACAATTCCGGGCGCTTCTATCAGACTCAAAAATTCCAACCTTGGAACATCCTCAGACGCCAATGGAAAATTCAGCTTCACGATCCCCGGTACGGGAGGAACGTTGGAGATCTCGGCGATCAGTTTTAAATCGCAGACCCTACAGGTAAGTGCGGCCAACTCCAGTTTGTCCATTCAGTTGGCAGACGATGTGGGCAAGTTGGATGAGGTAATCGTAACGGGCCTTGCCACCAGCGTAAAAAGAAGGAACCTGGCCAATGCGGTAGCTACCATTTCCAGTAAAGAGCTGAGTGGTACTGCACCGGCACAGACGTTTGATGCAGCGTTGAATGGTAAAATAACGGGTGCTTATATTAATGCCAACTCAGGCGCTCCCGGTGGTGGTATCTCTGTCAAGCTGCGGGGCGTTACGTCGGTCTTCGGCAATACACAGCCGCTTTATGTGGTGGATGGGGTATTCATCGATAATACAGCCACCTCGGCAGGGTTGACATTTGTAACAGGCGCGGTCAGAAATGCAGCGACCAGCAACCAGGACAATCCATCCAGCCGTGTAGCCGACCTGCGGGCAGATGATATTGAGAATATTGAAATACTAAAAGGGGCATCAGCTGCTGCTATCTATGGGTCGAAGGCCGCTGCGGGTGTGGTGCTGATCACTACCAAGCGTGGCAAGCAAGGCAAAACAAAGATCAGCTTTGCGCAGGATATTGGTTTTGTGAAGGTCAGGAAACTGCTGGGCACGCGCTCACTCACTTCTAAAATAGTGGCCGACCAGGGATGGGATGTGGCCGAATACAATGCAGCAGTGGCCGCAGGCAAGATATACGATTATGAAAAAGATATTTATGGGGAAACGGGACTTACCCGTAATACCAGTGTGAGTGTGACGGGTGGTACAGATAAAACAAGTTTTTATTTTTCTGCCTCCCAAAAAAATGAAGATGGTATTGTAAAGAATACGGGCTTCCGGAGCAATAGCCTCCGGTTGAACGTAGATCACCGGATCAGTGATAATATCAAGATCGGGATATCGACGAACTATATCAATTCATCGGCGGACCGTGGTATAACAAACAATGATAATAATTCTGTTTCCTATGGCGTGGCCTTATCATCTACGCCCAGCTTTACAGAATTGCACCCCGATGCCAACGGCAACTTTCCACGTAATAAGTACGGAGCTTCCAATCCACTGGAAACAATCGCCCTGGCATCGAATAATGAAGGGGTAAACCGTTTTATCACCGGCATCAATATAGATGCTATTTTTCAAAAATCAGCCAGCTCAACTACCCGTTTTATTGGGCGTGGCGGTGTTGATTTTTATAATCTGAAAACCTTTGCTCTTTTCCCCAACACGTTGCAGTTTCAGGAGATCAATGAGGGTACGGTGGCACAAGGGTTCGCCAAAAGTTTGAGCTCCAATTTAATCCTGTCGGTTGTAAATAATTTTACACCATCCACTAATCTAAGTTTAACTACTTCGGCAGGTATTACCCAGGAGAACGGTAATTTCGATAACATACTGAACATTGCTACCCACCTGGTGGGCGGCCAGTCCAATGTAAATATGGCCGGCGCACTGACGGCTATACAGCTCCGCAACAAGAACCAGGACAATGGCATCTTTGTGCAGGAGGAGGCCAGCATAGCCGATGCGGTTATGCTTACAGCGGGCATTCGTTTTGACAGGTCGACCAACAATGGTGATCCGGATAAATACTTTATTTATCCCAAAGCGGGCTTATCCTGGAACCTCACCCGCATGGGTTTCTGGAATGGCAATTTGTTTGATAACCTGAAGATAAGAGCGGCTTATGGTCAGGCAGGTAATTTCCCCGTTTTTGGCAGTAAGTTCAATTCAATGGTCGTTGCCAATACCGGCGGTTTGCTCGGTACACTGGTAAGCACCATACGGGGTAATACAGGCATTAAACCAGAAAGAACAGCTGAACTGGAAGCCGGACTTGACTTCAGCGTACTGAACAGCAGGCTCAACTTTGAATTGACTTTTTACAACAAAACTATTACTGGCTTCCTGTTGCAACGTCCGGTGGCGGGCTCCAGCGGCTTCAGTACGCAATGGATCAATGCGGGCGACCTGCGTAACCGTGGTATAGAGATCAGTGTGAATGCGCAGCCTATAGCCACCAGGGATGTACGTTGGACAACCACGGTCAATTTCTGGATGAACCGTTCGAAGGTTACCAAGCTGGATGTTGATCCTGTGGAAGTGGGTGCTTTTTCTACGGGACTTGGTATATTCAGGATAGAAAAGGGGGCTACTGCTACGCAGATCGTAGGAAAGGATGGCGCAAATGGCACGCATAAGCTGGGTGATACAGAGCCTAAGTTCCAGATGAATTTCTTCAATGAAGTGACGTTCCTCAAAAACTTCAGTCTTCGTTTCCTGCTGCACTGGAAGTATAAAGGCGATAACCTGAACCTGTCTGAGTTCCTGACAGATCTTGGGGGCACCAGTCCCGACTTCGACAAGGATGATGATGGGAATGGTGTAGTGAATGGTGTTCAGCGCGTTAATGATTACTTAGCGGGATCGGCCAGGAATTTTGTACAGGAAGCAGGTTACCTGCGGTTGAGAGAGGTTGGCTTGTATTACACTTTCATCAATATGCCGGCCAGTTTTATTAAGGGGCTTCGCCTGGGCATTTCTGCCAACAATTATTTTACTAAAACCAATTACAGGAACTATGATCCGGAAGTATCCAACTTCGGAACTGGTTTCTCCAGCAATGTGGATGTAATGCCATTCCCGGCTTCCAAGCGGGCCACCTTCCACCTGGCAGTTGATTTTTAATTACAAAAAAAGAAGTATGAAAAAAATAGTCATCATTAATATCATGGTCTTTTTTTGTGGGCTGGTATTATTCACCTCCTGCAAAAAAGAGATCGGCAACCTGAATAACCCGATCATTGAGGATTATCTAAACAATGCCACCAAGCCACAATTGGATAACCTGGTAATAGGTACTGAATCCGGTTTACGCAATAATATGGAACTGTACCTGGAGGTAGTAGGCATGATAGGGCGGGAGATGTACCGCTTTTCCAGTTCAGACCCCCGGTATGTAACGGATCTGTTGGGGTCTGGAACCAATGTACTCGACAATAACGCTTTTTACCTGACCAATAACTGGAATGCCCGCTACCGGGTTGTGAAGAATTGTGATCTATTGATCACCGCTACCAATACTACCACGGTAGCTATTCCGGCAACTACTAAAAAGGGATACCTGGGTTTTGCCAAGACGATCAAAGCTTATCAGTTGTTATTGAACCTGAACCTGACCTATACCAACGGTGTACGATTGGATGTAGCAGATCCCGAAAATCCGGGCCCGTTTTTGGATTACCCCGCATCCTTGCAGGCGATTGCAGATTTGCTGGATGAAGCCAAAACGGATCTCACTGGCGCCACTGTGCAGTTTGCGCTGTCGAGTGGTTTTGCCGGATTTAATACGACTGCTGGGTTAATAAAATTCAACCGTGCTATAGCGGCGAGGGTAGCTGCTTACCGCCAGTTGTGGCCTGCTGTGCTGACAGCGCTGAATGAATCTTATTTTGATTTGAATGGTGCTTTTGATCTGGGGGTCAAAATGGTTTATTCAACCGGGCCGAATGATCAGGTAAATGCAGCCTATTTCCCTCAGAACAGGGGTGGAGAGGTAAGGTTGGCTCATCCCAGCTATGTTACTGATATTATAGGGGGAGATGACAGGATATCGAAAGCCACTTTGCGTACCAATTCGCTTTCCAGCAGTGGGTTGACCAGTAACCGGGATGTGTGGGTGTTTAAAAGTGCTACTGATCCGATTGGTATTGTAAGGAATGAAGAGCTGATCCTGCTCTATGCAGAAGCCAAATTGCAGCTCAATCAGATCCCGGATGCTGTTGTGGCGTTGAACCGGATCAGATTAGGGCATAACCTGACACCTTATGCAGGGAGTATCACGCAGGCTGCCCTTATTACTGAAATGTTGTTCCAACGCAGGTACTCCTTATTTTTTGAGGGGCATCGCTGGGTGGATATGCGGAGGTATAACCGCCTGAACCAACTGCCGATCGACAGGGTTGGCGATGATGTATGGGATAAGTTCCCGCGGCCATTGACAGAGAACTAAGTAGTTGGTAATTAGAAGCCTGACAGGTTTAGACAGTTTGCAGAAATATAGCTTGTAACTGTCTTAAATCTGTCAGGTTTTTTATTTCCCGCTTTTAACACATTCGCCTATTTTTGCCCTCCCGTTGCTTAGCGGGTTCAGCAAATCATACAAATACTCAGATAGATGGTTGATGTTTTATTAGGTCTTCAGTGGGGCGATGAAGGCAAAGGGAAAATTGTGGATTATTTTGCTCCTTTCTACGATGTAATAGCCCGCTTTCAGGGAGGTCCCAATGCGGGTCATACCCTGTATGTAAATGATAAGAAAGTAGTACTACACCAGATCCCTTCCGGGATATTCCATGAGAATACTACCAACCTGATCGGGAATGGTGTTGTATTGGATGCAGTAACGCTGCGCAGGGAATGTGAGACAGTTAATTCCTTTGGTGTTGACTTTCGCAAGAACTTATACATCTCTGAAAGAACGCACCTGATCCTGCCTACACACAGGGCGCTGGACAAGGCTTCAGAGTTACAGAAAGGCAATGAGAAGATCGGTTCTACCTTAAAAGGTATTGGACCGGCTTACATGGATAAAACAGGCCGTAATGGCCTGCGTGTGGGTGACCTGCTGGATAAAAGCTTTACTACCCAATACATTAAACTGCGCCTGAAGCACCAGAAACTGCTGGACAGCATGAATTTTCATGAAGATATTTCAGCCTGGGAAGAGGAGTTTTTTGATGCACTGGAGTTTATGCGCCAGTTCAAGATCGTAAATGGTGAGTATTTCATCAATGACAAGATAAGCCAGGGCAAGAAAGTGCTGGCAGAAGGTGCGCAGGGCAGTATGCTGGATGTAGATTTTGGCACTTTCCCGTTTGTGACCTCCTCCAATACCATTTCTGCCGGCGTATGTACCGGTCTGGGTGTAGCTCCTCAAAAGATCAAGGATGTAATAGGTGTTACAAAGGCCTATTGTACCCGTGTAGGCAGTGGTCCTTTCCCTACTGAGCTGCATGATAACATGGGTGAAGAACTGCGCCGGATCGGCAACGAATTTGGTGCTACTACCGGACGTCCACGCCGTTGTGGCTGGATTGACCTGGTAGCTTTGAATTTTGCCTGTATGGTGAATGGTGTTACCAAACTGGTGATGACCAAGGCGGATGTACTGGATGCCTTTGATGAGTTAAAAGTGTGTACTTCCTACGTGGTTAACGGGGAAAAGACAAACCAGGTTCCTTTCCAGATGACCAGGGTAGCTATTGAGCCTGAATGGAAGTCCTTTAAAGGCTGGAAACAGGATGTTACAGCCATGAAATCGGCTGCCGAACTGCCAGGTGTAATGAAAGATTATGTATCTTTTATCAATGATTACCTGGGCGTAAAAGTGGCTTATATTTCCAATGGACCTGGCCGGGATCAATTAATAGAAATTTAGTATTTCTGGTGAAATATTTGTTTCTTAGAGAACGGGATGTATCTTACTTATGTATGGTAAAACCGGAAATAATAGTTGACACAAATCATAGTGGCGAGTTGAAGTTTGTGGTTTTATTATAAGTAACTTGAGTAGTATTTTGATCAGTAAAATTTTTTAATAAAAAAGTTTGGCGAATTAAAAACTTCGCTGAAATTTACAGCATAATCTTACCAGACAATGGCAGCAAAATCTGACAAAGAAAAAAAGACCGGCGGAAGCCCTGCACCAAAGTCTTCTAAGGAAACTCCTAAAAAAGCCTCATCTAAACCTAAGAAAGAGGAAGATGAGGATGATGAAGACCTTGAGGATGATGATACAGAAACAACACCCAAAGCCTCTAAAAAGGGAGCTAAGGCATCCTCTAAAAAGAGTGACGAGGATGATGACGATGATGATGACGAGGACGGGGAAGATGAGGTAGATGATTGGGATAAGCCTGAAGAAGAAGAGGAATGGGATCCTGATTTCGAAGAGTTTGACTTGCCCAAGTCAAAGACCAAGAAGGCTGGCTCCAGCAGTGGCAGTGGCTCAGGTGCCGGCAAAAAAGCCGGAAAAGATGAAGATGATCTTGGCCTTGATGACGAATTCAAGGACATGGACCTCTTTAATGATCGTGGATTCGACGATGAAGAAGACGATTTTTAATTAACAGCGATGCTGAGGCGCTAGTGCAGGTGTGAACAGAAGTTTTACTTCATTCCCGATAAAAGATTTTCAGCAAATCAAATTGCAAATGTTGAACTGGTGCAACCAGTTCAACATTTGTTGTTTCTTGGACAGCCAGCAATATCCCTCTTCTCTCCAACGCTTCGAATGCCTGCTGGCAGCAGGTTCTATCCATTCTCTACAATTACAGGCAGGCGCTGATGTATTTCCTCAGTTAAGGACTTTTTATGAAAAGCATGGCGATTGGTTGTTCGGTCATTTGGGGTATGACCTGAAAAATGGGCTGGAGCCATTGGTCAGTGAGCATTCCGATGGCATAGGGTTTCCCGACCTGTTTTTCTATGTACCGGAAGTGATCATCCAGTTGAGTGGGGATACTATAAGTATTGGTTCGCTGGGTGCTGACCATGACAAGGTATACCAGGAAATTATGGCGACCGCGGTACCGGTAGTAAAGACCAGGCAGGAAGGATTGGTTATTCATCCAAGGCTTGAGCGGGATGAATACCTGCAGGTGATCCGTGATCTGCAACAACATATTTTACGGGGAGACTGTTACGAGATCAATTACTGCCAGGAGTTTTATGCTACTGATGCAGTGATCGATCCGTTATCGGTATGCCTGTCCCTGGGTAAAGCTTCGCCCAATCCTTTTGCGGCTTATTATAAAATGAACAACCGTTACCTGGTATGTGCCAGCCCGGAACGCTACCTGAAAAAAGAGGGTGACCGGCTGTTCTCTCAACCGATCAAGGGTACCTGGCAAAGGGATACTGCCAACCAGGAGGCGGATGTGAGGAACAGGGAGCAGTTGTACCACAGTGCCAAGGACCGGTCGGAGAATGTAATGGTGGTTGACCTGGTGCGCAATGACCTCTCCAAAGTGTGTACGGAAGGGAGTGTGCAGGTGGATGAACTGTTTGGCATTTATAGTTTTCCGCAGGTGCACCAGATGATCTCTACGGTGAGTGGCCAACTGCGGGAAGATGTTCATTTTATGGATGCCCTGCGGCATACTTTCCCGATGGGGTCTATGACGGGTGCCCCGAAGCGAAGGGTGATGGAATTGATTGAAAAGTATGAGAAAACAAGGCGGGGCATATTTTCCGGCTCTGTAGGATACATAACCCCTGAAGAAGATTTTGATTTTAATGTGGTGATCCGCAGCATCCTCTACAATGGGGACACCGGATATCTTTCTTTCCAGGCGGGATCGGGCATTACTTTTTACAGTGATCCGGAGGGGGAATATGAAGAATGCCTGTTGAAAGCTGCGGCGATCAAGAAAGTATTGGGTGCATAGGCTATACGACATGAAAAAGGGTGGGCCACTTTATGGTGACCCACCCTTTGGTCTATAAAGCGTTCTGTTATTTGCTTTCTTTGGCTGCTACGGTAGCACCGCTGAGCAGTAACTGAACTGATTCGTTCAGGATGGTGTATTTGTTGGCCTGGAAAAGGTCCATTTTATCGGCAGGCAGTTTCAGCTCGTAAGCATTGTCTGCACTGGCCATCTTTTTATCAAAGTCAGGATTGTACCTGTTAAAAACAGCCGGATCCATAGAGATGTGACGGGCAATGACGGCTGACTGGTATTTGCCGGACACGGTTACACTTTTGGCTTCGCTGAGCTCCTGGGTGGTGATGTTCCTTTTCAGAAGGTAAGTAGCTGTTACACCCATTTGTTCAGTAGCTTCTGCTTTGGTTAAGGTAGTCACACTACCCTGACCTTCAAATATATAATGCGTGCCAATAAACTTCTTAACGTGGGTCCGGGATTCGGCCGGCAGGTAATACTGCAGGTTCCAGAAGTTGCGGCTGCCGCTTTTGCGGATGGCGCTGTATACGTTGCCGGGACCACCATTATAGGCAGCGATCACCAGTAACCAGTCGCCAAACTCGGTATAGAGATCTTTCAGGTATTTGGCGGCTGCATGGGTACTTTTAAAGTAGTCGGTACGCTCATCGTGGCTACGGCTCACTTTTAATCCCAAAATACGGGCTGTGGCCGGCATTAACTGCCAGGGGCCTACGGCGCCTGCCCAGGAAACAGCGGAACGCTTCAGTCTGGATTCAATAACGGCGAGGTATTTCAACTCGGTAGGCAGACCATACTTATTCAGGATGTTTTCCATCATATTAAAGTACGGACGACCCCATTCTTTGATTTCCAGGAGGTCTTCAGTGTTCTTTTCCATGTAGTCCTGCACAAAAGTGATGGCACGGGGATTCAACCGCACGTTCGAATTGGCTTCGAAGAGGGAGTTGAAACCCGGGTCGGCCAGGGAATCTGACTTTGCGGGAGACTGAATGGTGTCATTAAGTACAATAGTAGCCTTTACTTTTGAGGCCCGTGTTGATTTGGCTGCCGGCTTTTGGTTGGAGGTAGCTTTTTTCTTACCACCTGTGTCAAATGCCATTAGTAACCACACCAGACTAAAAATGCTGGCGAAAACTAGCTTTCTTTTCATCATCGTTTTTTTAGCACAACAATGCCGACTCTCAGGTATGGATTAAACGGATGATGTTTTAAATAGGAACAGGATCGTCTTTGATAGGATAGAAGGAAAAGGGTGCAGTACAAATTATGACGCCGGGAGTCGCTTATTAGGGTCTTTCTTGTGAACCGGCGAACCTATACTGCTTCATCCACTGATTGGATAGCTGGAGCAAATATAATTCGCGAAATCGGTTTGTCATAATCTGCAGCCCATAAGGCATGCCATTACTGTGCCAAAAAAGCGGGATTGAGATGCCGGGAATGCCGGTTAGGTTGGAAAAAACTGTAAAAATGTCAGCCAGGTACATGGCGATGGGGTCATCCATTTTTTCGCCCAGCTTGAAGGCGGGGGAGGGGGCGGTGGGTAAAAGGAGGGCGTCGAACTGGTTGAATACCATATTCGTCTTTTCTACAAGTAGTTGTCTTACTTGTTGGGCCTTCGTAAAATAGGCATCGTAATAACCCGCGCTCAAAACGAAGGTGCCGAGCATTATACGACGCTTGACTTCCCAGCCAAAACCGTCAGATCGGCTGGACTTATAAAAATCTGTTAACGCCAGGTTTTTATCCACATTAGGGGTCCGGAAGCCATATTTGACCCCATCGAAGCGGGCAAGGTTGGAGGAAGCTTCGGCGGTGGTGAGTACATAATAGGTAGGGACGATGTAGTCCAGGTACTCAAAATTGACGGGTTCTACGGTATGTCCGTCGGCCCTGAGCCTATCGATGAGGCTAAAGATATTGTCCCTTATTTCATTGTCCAGGGCCGGGCTTTCGAGTGCTTCTTTGAAATAAGCAATCTTTAAAGTGGCTGGTAGTGAATTGGTTGCAGTAGAATAAGCGGGTACTTCAACGTCAGCAACGGTGCTGTCGTAATCGTCAGGCCCGGCTATTACTTCGAGGGTAAGGGCTACATCGGGTACATTGGCGGCGAAAATACCGATCTGGTCGAAGGAGGAGGCGTAGGCTATCAGGCCATAGCGGGAGATGCGGCCGTAGGTAGGCTTAAAGCCTATGATGCCGCAGAAATCGGCTGGCTGGCGTACAGAGCCGCCGGTCTCGCTTCCCAGGCTCACCATACAAAGGGCTGCCTGAACGGCTACTGCAGAACCTCCGGAGGAACCTCCGGGCACCCGGGTTTCATCCAGGGCATTCAATACCTTGCCATAGGCTGAATTTTCGTTGGTAGAACCCATGGCAAACTCATCGCAGTTGGTATTGCCAATAATAATGGCTCCTTCTGCGAGGAGGCGCTCAACGGCGGTAGCATTGTAAACGGAGGTGAAGTTTTGCAGGATCCGGGAAGCTGCGGAAACGGGATGGTCTTTGTAGCAGATAACATCTTTCAAGGCTATTACTACACCATGGAGCTTTCCCAGGGGTTTACCTGCTGCACGATCTTCATCCAACCTGGCTGCTAACTGCAAAGCCTCCTGGTCGTAGACCTGGAGGTAGGCATTCAGGTGGCGCTTCTGTTCGATATTATGCAAAAAATGCTGCACAGCGGCTACGCAAGTGGTAGCGCCATTCAGCAGATCAGCATGGTATTGGGTTATTGAAGAGAAGGTAAACAAATCCTGGTGCCGGCTTTGAGAGAACAAATCGGTTTGAAATCCCCGTTAAGGAAGTGAGTTATTGAGCAGGGGAAGAAGGAGCTTTTTTATCCTTTTCTTGCATGCCTTCTTCGATCTCTTTCTTCACATTGCTTTTGGCATCATTGAATTCACGGATACCTTTACCGATACCTCTCATGAATTCAGGGATCTTACGGCCACCAAACAGGATCAGTACAGCCAAAATGATCAACACCCACTCCATACCACCTGGCATCGAGATCATCAGGAAATTTTTAGCTACAAGCATGGTACTCTTTTATTTTAGATTGAAAAACGAAATTACATCTTTTCATAGGTAAAACGCATATTCGTCAATACAAATTACCTATAAGTACTGGCCAAATAAGGTATTTTACTTGCGGTTAACAAAGTGCCGGGGATTCCGGATTTAGCATGTAATTTCAGATTGCTGCCGCGATTTACAATTACTATTGAATGGTCCGTGCGTTACTTATTTCAGATAGTTTCCCCTGGTATATATTAATTATATACGTAGCTGACAGGGAAAAAGGATAAAAAAAGCGGAAACCAGTAAGGCTTCCGCTTTTTTTATAAGTTGTAATGAGCTGAATACTAAGCTTTCGCTACAACGGCCTGGCGTTTTTCCTTGATACGTGCGCTCTTACCGCTACGTTCGCGTTGGAAGAACAGCTTGGCGCGGCGTACGCGACCGGACTTGTTCAGTTCGATTGATTCAATATTGGGAGAGAAAATGGGGAAGGTCCTTTCAACACCTACACCATCAGAGATCTTCCGTACAGTGAACGTAGCAGTACCACCAGTACCCTGACGCTTGATCACATCTCCACGGAACCCCTGGATACGTTCTTTACCACCTTCAATAATCTTATAATTAACGGTAATGTTGTCACCCGCTTTAAATTTCGGGAACTCTTTTTTACCGATTAACTGCTCTTGTACGAATTGAACTGCTGCGTTCATGACATTCAAATTTTAAGGAGGGCAAAGGTAACAGAAAATTCCGGATTTAGCATTTAAGATTCCGAATTATTTTGAATTTCGTACGTTTTGCGCTGATATCCTGTTTATAAAAAGATTCTAAATTCCTGTTTTTGAGCCTTCCTGACTACCGGCTCTGTGGTATTGACTTTTACCTGGCTACGTTCACGGACCGTTTTTCGCGGATCACGGTTACCTTGATCTGGCCGGGGAAGGTCATTTCGGTTTGGATCTTTTGGGCAATCTCGAAAGAAAGCTTGTCGGAATCCGCATCGGTTACCTTGTCAGCCTCTACAATCACGCGCAATTCGCGGCCAGCCTGAATAGCGTAGGCTTTTTCAACACCCTGATAGGCCAACGCGAGGTTTTCCAGGTCCTTGATACGCTGGAGGTATTGCTGCATGATCTCACGACGGGCACCGGGTCGTGCGCCGCTGATGGCGTCGCAGGCCTGCACGATGGGGGAGATCACGTATTGCATTTCCATTTCATCGTGGTGAGCGCCGATGGCATTCACTACGGCTGGATTTTCGCCATATTTTTCGGCCAGCTTGGCTCCGAGGAGGGCGTGGCTCAGTTCAGATTCTTCATCAGGCACTTTACCAATATCGTGGAGGAGACCGGCACGTTTGGCCAGTTTGGGATTGAGGCCCAGTTCTGCAGCCATAATACCGCACAGGTTGGCTACTTCACGGCTGTGCATCAACAAGTTCTGGCCGTACGAGGAGCGGAAACGCATTTTACCTACGATACGTACCAGTTCTTTGTGCAAGCCATGGATGCCGAGTTCGATAACGGTACGTTCTCCGATCTCCATTACCTGCTCTTCGATCTGGCGACGGGTCTTTTCCACGATCTCCTCGATACGGGCGGGGTGGATACGGCCGTCGGTAACGAGCCTGGTAAGGCTTAAACGGGCAATTTCACGACGCAGGGGGTCGAAAGAAGACAGGATGATGGCCTCGGGGGTGTCATCCACGATCAGGTCTACGCCGGTAGCGGCTTCGATGGCCCTGATATTACGACCTTCGCGGCCGATGATCTGTCCTTTGATCTCATCACTTTCGAGGTTGAATACGGTGATGGAGTTTTCGATCGCCTGTTCTGCGGCAGTACGTTGTATAGACTGGATGATGATCTTGCGGGCTTCTTTATTGGCCTTTTGCTTGGCATCGTCGATGATCTCCTGCTGGAGGGCCAGGGCCTGGGTGGTAGCTTCCTGTTTGAGGCTTTCTACCAATTGCTTTTTGGCTTCATCGGCGGTGAGACCGGCTATTTTTTCCAGGCGGCGGATATGTTCCTCCTGGTGTTTTTCCAGTTCATTGCGCTTGAGGTTAACGACTTCGATCTGGCGGTTCAGGTTTTCCTTGATGGCTTCGTTCTCCTTTACCTGTTTGTCCAGCTGGTCTACCTTCTGGTTGATGGTTTGTTCTTTCTGGCGAACCCTGTTCTCTGAATCAACCAGTTTACGGTTGCGTTCTCCAACCTCTTTTTCGTGCTCACTTTTGAGTTGAAGGAATCGTTCTTTGGACTCTAATTGTTTTTGTTGTTTGACAGTTTCGGCCTGGGTTTGGGCGTCGGCGAGCAGTTTTTTGGCTTGTTGTTCTGCCTCGTCTATCTGTTTCTGGGTGTTTTTAGCAAAGATGAACTTTCCTGCTATGATGCCTGCCAGTAGTCCAACTCCTCCAATTATATAGGTTAATGCGTTCGGATCCATTGTGTTTTAAAAGTTTAGATTGTTCTACCATATTATGCTTCCTCTCTATGTATAGTATATTGTCCATACGTGAGACGCTAATGTGCGAAAGTACGGAAATTAACCAAGCATTTTTTGGACGGTGAACCTATTTGCATAATTTCTGTTCAGAACGCCGGTTGGATGAAAACTGTATAAAAAACTACGGCATTGTCATTTTGGATGATGGGTGGGAACAGAAAAAGCTATTTATTCTTTAATATTGTGATGTTCACCACTCAAAACCTCTTACAATGAAATATCTACTATTTGCAGGGGCCGGACTGCTGCTGGCCACCCAATCCTATGCTCAGCAATTTACAATTAAAGGCAGTGTGGCCCAGGCGGGCGAACCGATTGAATGGGTCTATATCTCCTATGCGGTTAATGGGGATCGTAAATCTGACAGCGTGCAGGTAAAGGACGGTCAGTATACTTTTTCGGGCCAGCTGACTTCGGCTACAATGGCCAACCTCCGGGTAAAATACCCGGCGGGGTCGGAATCTGCCAAAAGAAGGCCCATGCAAAGGGATTTTGCGACAGTTTTTCTGCAAAGCGGTGATATAACTATTAATAGTGTGGACTCCTTTAGCAACCTGGTAGTAACAGGTTCCAAAGCCCATGAGGAATTTGTAAAGCTGGGCGACCAGACGAAGCCCTTTAATGACCGTCGCAGGGAATTGTCCAAAGCTTATAGTGAGGCCAATAAGGCCGGTAAGAAAGAAGAAGCTGCCAAACTGGATGCCGAGATAGATGCGGTATATGATGAGATGAACGACAAGGTGTATGGCAGCTATGTGAAGGCCAATCCGAAGTCTCCGGTTGCTTTTTACGCCTTCCAGCAATTTGCCGGGTACGATATCAAGCCTGAAAAGGCGGAGCCTGTATTTAACCTGTTGCCGAAAGAGGTACAAGGTTCTAAGGCGGGCAAGGAGATGAAAGAGCGGATCGAGATTGCCAAGAAAACAGGTGTTGGCCGTTTTGCCATGGATTTCACGCAGAATGATACGCTTGGTAACCCGGTACACCTTTCTTCTTTTAAGGGAAAGTATGTGCTGATCGATTTCTGGGCCAGCTGGTGCGGTCCCTGCCGCATGGAAAACCCCAATGTGGTAGCTGCCTTTAATAAATATAAGGAGAAAGGCTTCCATGTACTGGGCGTTTCGCTGGATCAACCTACTGCCAAGGAAAAGTGGATCAAAGCGATCCATGACGATAAGCTCACCTGGACGCATGTATCGGACCTTCAGTTCTGGAAAAATGCGGTAGCTGTTCAGTATGGTATACAGGCCATTCCGCAGAATTTCCTGCTCGATCCTCAGGGTAAGATCATTGGCAAGAACCTGCGTGGGGAAGACCTGCAGAAGAAGCTGGCGGAGTTGTTTAATTAGAATACAGAATATAGAATCCAGAATACAGAAGTAGGAAGACCGGAAGACGGAAGTCGGGAGAAAAACAACCACGTAATTACTGGCTTTCGGCTATTTCTGAGGTTGGAAACAGGCGGCCAATGCAACTGTTCATATATAATTCACCGTCCGGTTGTAATATCGCAGCCAAATTGGCTACAAATACTTTATAATAATTGAGATTTATGAAAAAACTGCTTTTTATTCCCTTGGCTTTATCTGTTGTTTTTGTGAATGGCCAGTCGCTGAGCCGTAAGGCTGTATTTGCAAAGGGTCAGCAACTGGAGCGGGTATCTACTATCAAGATGACCTTTGCTATGGAAATGATGGGTCAGAGTATTGATATGAATAATAACAATACGATCACCTCGCTGGTAGAAGTAAAGAATGCAACGGATAAGGATTATGCTATTGCCAGCACCGTAAAACGGGTAGTAACCTCTATGAGCGGTATGGGACAGGAGATGAGCTATGATTCAGATAAGAAAGATGGGGCTCCCAATGAAATGGGGCAGAAGATGGCAGAAATGGTCGGTAAAACGAGCAATATCACGATCAATTCGAAGGGATTCATTACTACAAGTGATGATACTACCGGTGGTGGTCCTAAAGCAGGTGGTTTTATGGGTATGACGGGTGGTTTGACCAGTGCGAGTAACAAGCCCGGCAGCAGTTATGACCTGATCGCCAACCTGCCTGAAAAAGCCCTGAAAGTAGGTGATACCTGGATTGACTCTACTGTATCGAAAGAAGGCAAAGCGGTTACCAACTATAAAGTACTTGACATTAAAGGGGATGAAGCTACGGTGAGCATGGATGGAACGGTAACCCAAACAGGGGAAACTGAAAATAATGGTATGACGATTAACCTCAGTATTCAAGGTACTTCCAAAGGAACCTTTGCTATGGAAGTAGCAACCGGTATTATTAAGAAGCGCAATGTGTTGCTGGATGCTACAGGCACTATGGATGTAGCTGGTCAATCGGCTCCTTTTACCATGAAGTTGAATATGGACGAAGGCGTGACGAAGAAGTAGGGGGGAGCTAGCCCTGGAGGATCCGGTCGAGGATCTTTTCCATGGATTGCAATTGTTTATCTGCTTCACTTATTATAAGCGGCTGGTCTCCGGCCGCTTTTTGTTGTGTGGCATACCAAAGAACCACCATGGCTACATAATCCTGCATGTCTTTGCCGGCAAACTGGGTTTTGAACTCAATGATCTTGTCGTTGATGAGCTTAATGGTCTTTCGAACCACTTCTTCATCGGGGGGCGCGATGCGAATCCGGTAGGTTCTATCGCCAATCACTACATTTATCGGAATTAATTCTTCCATTGCTTGCAAATTTGAAAAGAGTATTCTATATTTATCCACACAGAATTAACAATTGGATATCTGGTACACTTTGGACACTAATGGATCGTTTTGGATGTTAAGGAAATTATGAGCCCGTATTCTATGATTACGTCACCAAAACCAAGCGAACTATGTTTGCAAAAGTAAAGTCGTCCATCTTCATCGATGTCCTGACACTCGAATTAGTAGCACCGATCCGTTCCAGCCTAAGAGCCATTTTACGAGACGAAAAAGGCGATGAATGCAGCCGCCTGGAGGCCAGTGTTCCCAAAGGGGACAATACCGTTACCTGGAAGGGCCTCAACGATCTACCATATGGCATCTACACTTTAGAGCTTTCACAAGGAGAAGATGAAATGAAAATGCGTTTAGTGAAACGCGTATAACTAATTGATCTTATTGACTCAGCATGGCAATACACCGGTCTATTTCCCGGATGTAGAGATGCAGGCGTTTGTCCAATTCTTTCCTGTCCGCTTCGTCAAGCTGGCCTGTCGCTGTTTTTAAAGCCGCCATCTTGATTTCCAGTTCTTCGATCTTTTTGGCCTGCAATGCATCCTTTGCTTTCAGTTCCTTCAACTCTTTTGACAGCCGGTCATTGTCCTTTTGCAGCACCTGGTATTGCTGCAGCACCTGCTGCAGTTTCTCATTGACGCGTTTCCATGGTTGCTGAGTATCTGACATGCCTATTAATTTCGAATGTAGGATTCCGGGTTTAGGATTCTCTTGCTGCGGCAAAGAAGCTCCTTTACCGGTTACTTCCTTATTTCAGCCTGGAGGTCTTTTTCCAGTGCTGTCATGATCTTATTCATCATACCATCAATTTCCTTATCGGTGAGGGTCTTTTCTTCATCGAGGAAAGTAAAGCTGACGGCCAGTGATTTCTTGTCGGCACCAATTTTCCCGCTTTCAAAAATATCGAACAGCTGTACTTCCTGCAGTTTTGCGATCTGTGTTTTTCTTACCGTAGACTCTACCTCTGCAAAGGGTAAGGTTTTAGGTACGATCATGGCAAGGTCGCGGTGAACAGGTAATTGTTTGGGTAAGTCGGTAAATTTCAGTACGCCTTTGGCTACTTTCTTCAGCAATAATTCCCAGTCAATATCGGCAAAGAATACGGGCTGCTTGATGTCAAAACGCTTGAGTTCATGGGGGGCTACGGCGCCTAAAGTGGCGATTACTTCATTATTGATCCTTACTTCCAGACCGTCTGCCAACTTTTGAGTTGTGGTGGCCTGCCAGCTTGATTTAGTAATGCCGGAAAGCTGCAATATTCTTGCCACGATTCCTTTAAGATAGTAAAGATCAACAGTGTATCCCTTTGTTTTCCAGGAATCTTCTTTTACCTGGCCGGTAATGTACAGGCAAACATGTTCCTGCTCATTGTAGTTGCCGGGCGCCAGTTTATGGTATGTTTTACCAAACTCAAAGAATTGCAGGTTGTGGTTCTTTCTGTTGAGGTTGTGGGCAATGGCTTCCAGGCCTGTTTCGAGCATGGAAGGGCGCATGATATTGTGGTCGGCGCTGAGGTTATTCAGCAGCCGGACGGCTGTATCCAATTCTGCTTCATCGAAATAGGCAGCATTGGTGATGGAGTTGGTAAATATTTCATTGAAGCCCAATCCTACGAGGTAGTTGGCTGATTTTTCCTTGTAGGTATGCTTGTAGCTGTCTGTTTCAATAGAAGGGGAGATCATGATGGAGGTCGGGATCTCTACATTGTCGAGGCCATCTATGCGCATGATCTCTTCCACTACATCGGCGGGCAGGCTGATATCGGGCTTGCTGTAAGGAGCATTGACCCAGATATTGTCCATGCCTTCTTTGATGATCTCAAATCCGAGGGTGGTCAGGATCTTTTTTACGGTATCGGGGTGGTAGCTTTTACCGCTCAGTTTGCGGAGGTAGTGGTATTTGAGTACGACGGAGGCCTTTTCGCGTGGGTCGGGGTACACGTCCACTATGTCGGAGGCTATTTCGCCACCGGCCAGCTCTTTGATCATCATGGTGGCCCTCTTCAATACGTTGACGGTATTGCTGATGTCTACATTCTTTTCGAAGCGGGTGGCTGCATCGGTACGCAGGCCGTGGCGGAAAGATGTTTTACGGATATCAATGGGGTTGAACCAGGCGCTTTCCAGGAAGATGTTTTTGGTATCTGCCTTTACTCCGCTATGGAGGCCGCCAAATACGCCGGCAATACACATGGGCTCGCTGTCGCCATTGCAGATGATCAGGTCTTCGGCATTGAGCTTTCGGGTCTTTTCATCGAGGGATACGAAGGGTGTCCCTTCGGGCAGGTTCTTCACCAGTACTTTGCGGCCTTTGATAGCTTCTGCATTGAACGCATGCAGGGGCTGGCCGGTTTCGTGGAGTATGAAGTTGGTAATATCTACAATATTATTAATGGGGCGCTGGCCGATAGACCGGAGCCTGTCCTGCAGCCACTGGGGGCTTTCCTTTACCTGTACGTTGGTGATGCTTACGCCGCTGTAACGCTGGCAGGCATTGGTATTTTCAATTTCTACGGCTACAGGAAGGGTGGTATTGTCGGTTTTAAAGCTGTTGCTGAAAGGTGACTTTACCCGGTAATCCTTTTTATCGTGGTGAACGAGGTAGGCGGTCACATCCCTGGCCACACCCAGGTGGCTCATGGCATCCATGCGGTTAGGGGTAAGGCCAATTTCAAATACCCAGTCGGTATAGGGTTTGAAATAAGCGGCCGCAGCGGTACCTACTTTTACTTCGGCGGGCAGTACCAGGATACCTTCGTGGTGATCGCTGAGGCCAATTTCATCTTCAGCACAGATCATCCCATAGCTTTCGACTCCCCTGATCTTGGCCACTTTCATGGTGAGGGGATCGCCATTCTTGGGATAGATGGTGGCGCCTACGGGGGCTACGATCACTTTTTGTCCGGCTGCTACATTGGGAGCGCCACATACAATCTGTAAGGGATCGCCGCTGCCAATATTAACGGTAGTGAGGGAGAGTTTATCAGCATTGGGGTGCTTTTCACGGGTGAGCACTTCTCCAATAACAAGTCCCTGCAAGCCACCTTTAAGGCTTTCATATCTTTCCAGGTTTTCTACTTCCAGGCCTACCGCTGTTAATATTTTGCTCAGTCGCTCCGGTTCAATGGTTACCGGTAAATATTCATGTAACCAGTTATACGAGATCGTCATTACTTAGTTTGATCTTTTGATGTTGATTTACTTGCTTTGCTCCTGCTGGTCCAATCTGCGCAGCCTTTTTGGGGCTTACCAGTGGTATTCAGGCGAGGTGCAAAGATAAGGATATGACGGCAAGGATGAGAGGGCCAGACGGGGAAGTATCTCAGTCAGTTACAACAAATTCCAGCCTATTGCTTTATTGACAGCGGTGCTGATAACACCGATGGCTGCATTCAAGGCGCCTTCCACGGCAATGAGGCCCAGTCCTTCTACTGCCAGGAGCACGGTGCGGTAGGAGTTTTTTTGTATTTGAATGTGTAAGAGGGCTTCTTCTTTGGTGATCTTGCCTTCGATCTTCAGTTTGGCGATCATGGCCAGGTTTTGTACAAAGGCTTTGCTTTCCTTTTCTACATAGGGTTTTGCTTCTTTCCAGAAGTTCTGTAAAACAGGTTTGGCTGCATTGAGCATGTCTTTGGCGAGTGCAGAAACGTTGAGTGCCATATAAATTATTTTAAATAGTGAATGGTTGATTATTGTGCTTTGGCTCTTGCTTTGAGTGCCATGATGAATTTAAACATAGCTGTGTACTGGGTTTCGAAAGCACTCTTCAGGAGAGTGACATCGGATTTGGAGAGCAGGCCATTGGGTTTCTGTTTGTGCAGGGAGTCCATGAGTGTAATATTCTCGTCGAGGAGATCGAGCATATTGATCATGATCTTGTTTTTTTCAATGGCATTGTTGCGGATGCGTACCGTGCGTGATTTTACGCGCAGTCCTTCATAGAAGGGAAGGGAGTTGGTGTAAGAGAGGTCCTGGGAGCCGGGATTGGTCTCATGCTTCACGAAAAATGTGGTGGTGCTTTGCTGCATTTCGCTCAGGGTCTTGTCTGTTACCTCATCATAGGCAGATAGCAGGGTCACCTTGCAGGCAGTAAACAGGAAGATGCTTACAAGCAGAAATCCGGCGATCTTCTTTACTGTTGGTAGTGCTGTCATAATTGTAGATTAGAGTGATTAATAGCGTATGTTCTCCAGGTTCGGGTTTATTTGACCCCTCCGCTCCAGAAATAATTACCATGGGTATCCTGGTACCAGAGTGGGTTGTTATTGACGGGTTCACCATCGGGGATGGTGGCGGTAAACTGTAGTACGGTACCGGCCGGCACTACCTGTACGATGGCGGCCCGGGTATTGGGAGCCTTGCGCAGGTTGAGCTTTACGGTAACGGTAACACTGCCTGTTTGTGCCGTGGTAGTAGGTCCGGCTGGTGCATTGCCGGTGCAGGTCTCGAACTCTGCGGCTACATCACGCAACAATTGTTCGTAGGTACGGCGGCTGCGAGCCAATCCTGTAACGGGATCGGTTTTGCGGGCAGGGTCCAGGAAAAAGTGACCTACGATGTCTTTGGCGGGGTTGAGGTTGTATACAAAACAGAGTTTGGCCAGGGTCCATACAAATTTCTCATAGGCTTTGTCGGCATTGATGGCCCCGCCGTAACAATACTCCACACCAATGGCCCCGTCGTTGGCATTAATGCCATAGAGTTCGTTGTCTTTGGTAACCTTCTTTAGTACATGGAAGGCTTTTTCTGCGGATGCTGTTAATGCGGGCACGCACTCGAGTATTTCCTTATCATCTACAAACAAATGGGCGGAGGCTGTTTTGGCAGGTTCCACGGTTTTGGCGGTATTGATGTAGAACTGTATGTTGTTGGCAGCGGTGGAACCGGGGTTGCCGGTATCGTGTGCTACGAGGAAGCGTACTTTTTGAATGGGTGTGCCTGCTCTCCGGCGTGAGGGTACAGGCAGGTAACGGGGTATGACGATGAATTTTTCGTTGAATGTACCGGGCATAACTAGTGCATTTAAAGGTTAACCAACTGCTTTTTCTTCTGCGTCTTCTGTGCCTTCGGCAGGGGGTGGGGCTGCGTTCTCTGTTACTGCCAACATCTTCTTGTGTAAAATGGTATTGCCTTCCGCATCGGTGATGAGGAGCATCAGTTCGGTCTTGTCTTTGGCTTCCTCCGGAATGGTATAGGTAAAGGTGATCTCCTGGTCGGTGATCTGGGTATCAACGATGGGTTGATCATCTATTTTGATGATCAGTTTTTGGCTGGTGAGCTTGCTGCCTTTGATGACGATATGGTTGTCACCTTCTTTGGCGAGTTCATCGGGTGAGGTGCTGGTGATGCTGATGGTGGGGTCGTTGAGTTTATTGGGCCGGTTGTCCTTGGGACTAAAGAGTACATCGAATACTTCTTTGAGTTTTTGGGTAGCAATATCGGTGAAGAGGCCGGAAAGGATGGCCAGGGTAAGGATGCGATCGATGTCGGCATTGGCGGGATCGTTGGTAGCGCCAAAAGCGAAATATAAAGCGAGGGCGAGGGCCGAGGCGGTGAAAGGGCGTACAAAATACCACAGTATCCAGCTTTGCTGGAATTTACCAGCGCCTACAAAGGTGGTAAAGGAGGTGGCGACATGGATCATATTGCCCAGGAAGCCTCCTGTGGCGACCAGCAGGAGCAGGATTATGTTGAGGTTAATATAAGCATGGGTGACCGGGGAGGCGGCAGCTTTTGCCGGTGTGGCCACCAGGGATGAATCGGTTTTGGCCAGGGATGGCTGCTGAACACTGGTATCGGTGGCGGTATCTGTTTTTGTTATCGTGACTGTCTTTGTGAGGAGGGTATCGGCTGCCGGGATGGCGGACGCATGCTGGAGATTACAGGCATTGGTATCGAGGGTCATTGCAAACCAGTGGTATCTGTAGAGGGCGCATTTTTTACCGGGTTCCGGTAATCTGTCGGGCCAGAAAGCGATAATGATGATGATGGAGAATACGGTGAAGAGGATCAGCAGGATGCCGGCGGCGATCTTTCCTCCTTTCGTGATCTGTGGATCTGCGATGTCGTTGTCTGCCATGTAGGTTATTTGAAAGGTTAGCAATCTTGCATTACAAGGTAAGTGTGATCATGGGGTAGTATGTGAAACTACTGGTGTGTCCGGATTAATGCTATTGGTTGGGCAGGACGGGCAAAGCTGGTAAGAATATTTGTTATAATCAATACCACAAACTGGGTAGATGCGGATACCGAAGGGAGGGGCTAAGAAGGAGGAAAGGGGGGGGTGGAGGGGTATGGGACTATCAGGGTACTATAGCCTACGGATCTCGTACCTGACTGGAGCGGGACAGGGTCTCGATAAAGTCTCTACAAGGTAGGGGAAAGCTAGTTTTTGTTGATCAAAAAGCTAAATGGGGGGATGGTTTCTGACAAGATGCGGTGAATGCGGGTGGCACGGCGTTCCATGCGGTAGTGGCGGATCCTGGCAATTTCGACGGTGTTGGAGAAAGCGAGGGCTTTGGTGGTCAATAAGCGGCTGCACAACTTTTCGTACTGTATGAGTAGCTCCAGTTCTTCTCCCTGCTGATCGTTCAGCAATACCTCATAGTGCCTTAGTTGATATACCCGCATGAGACTTAAAATTGATGCTACTACTAATATCGGTCATAAAACAATACCAGTAAAGCTTTGTTCATTTTTTATGCCTAAAGTTAATGATTTAATACCGGTTTCAGCATCATGGAAGCGTTAAAACCCACGCTCTATAAGTGTTTTCTGCTAGCCGGAAAGGGTAAACCCTTAGCCCTGCTGTATCTCACCGGGCGAACCTGTTTACCAAATTTTTGGGGTATAATATCTTCGCACAGGGTGTGTGGATTTCCTTTGGGAAAGGGTGGTAAACTTTTGTAAATTGGGAATATCCTGCACATCTATGTGGATAACCCCATAAAAGGTGTGAATCGGTTCGTGAATTGCGGGTGATTAAATATAGGTTCCAGTTTTTTTTTTCCGGGACGTTGGGGGGTTATATATTCGCCGTCCTGACTAGAGCGGTAACATTCAGGTAACCCTGGATTAACAATTTCGTAACACAAGACTGGAATACTAACCCGCAAGTCATTAGTGCCGTTTTCGGACGGCATTGAGTGACCAGGAAATTCCGTCCCCCTAAAGCAGAAACCAGCGTTCAGTGGATTGTATTGCCAACGTTTCATTTACTTACTGACCAATTGAACCCATGGAGTTAACGAATTTCAATAAAGATCGCAAGCAGCGCCGGAAGCCATCCATCGATATGAGTACGATGGTGTATGGAAAAGTACCTCCGCAGGCCAAGGACCTGGAAGAAGCTGTACTGGGTGCTATCATGCTGGAAAAGAGCGCCTTCGATACGGTGATAGAGATACTTAAACCGGAATGTTTTTATGTGGATGCGAACCAGCGCATTTACCGGGCTATGCTTAGCCTGCAGCAAAAGAACCAGCCTATCGATATCCTGACGGTGGTGGAAGAGCTGAGAAGCAAGGATGAGCTGGAAATGGTAGGTGGTCCTTACTATGTAACGAGGCTTACGAATGCGGTGGTTTCATCGGCCAATATTGACGCACACTCCCGGATCATCCTGCAAAAGTTTATCCAGCGTGAGCTGATCCGCATCAGCGGCGAGATCATCAGTGAATCTTATGAGGACAGCACGGATGTGTTTGACCTGCTGGATGAAGCAGAAAGCAAATTGTTTGAGATCACGAATAATCACCTGCGTAAGAATTTTGACAGTATCGACAGTGTGTTGGTGAAAACGGTGCAGCGTATTGAAGACATGCGGGCCCGTACGGAAGATATTACGGGGGTCCCGAGTGGATTTGTATCGCTGGACAAGGTAACGTATGGCTGGCAACCTTCTGACCTGGTGATCCTGGCGGCCCGTCCTGCGGTAGGTAAAACAGCCTTCGCCCTCAATCTGGTTCGGAATGCAGCTTTGGATCCGCGGAAGCCCACGCCGGTGGCTTTCTTCAGCCTTGAAATGAGCTCGGCGCAGCTGGTACAACGTATCCTCTCGGCCGAAAGTGAGATCTGGCTGGAAAAGATCTCGCGTGGTAAAATGGAAGAACATGAGATGAAGCAATTGTATGCCAAGGGTATTCAAAAGCTGGCACAAGCGCCCATCTTCATCGATGATACAGCGGCTCTCAACGTATTTGAGCTGCGTGCGAAAGCGCGCCGTTTGAAGAACAAGCACAATATCGGCCTGATCATCATTGACTACCTGCAGCTGATGAGTGGTGGCGGTGGTAAGAACCAAAACCGTGAGCAGGAGATCAGTACGATCTCGCGTAACCTGAAAACGCTGGCGAAGGAGTTGATGGTGCCCATTATTGCGCTGTCGCAGTTAAGCCGGGCGGTGGAAACGCGTAAAGAGGGTAACAAGATGCCGCAGTTGAGTGACCTTCGGGAATCGGGAGCGATCGAGCAGGATGCGGACATGGTAATGTTCATTTACCGCCCTGAGTACTATGATATCACCTCCAATGAAATGGGGGAAAGCAATAAAGGGGAAACGCATATCCGGATAGCCAAACACCGTAACGGTTCGCTGGAAACGATCAAGCTGCGCGCCTTGCTGCATATCCAGAAATTTGAAGAGATGGAGCAGGATGACTTTGGCGGTATTGGCGGCGCCCCCGGCGGCGGTAGTTGGAAGCCGGTGCCTACTGAAGGAGGAGCTGATGGCGGTGGCGCCAAGCTGTTCATACAGGCCGGCAGCAAGATGAACGATATGCCTTTTGGCGATGATGATGACGCTCCTTTTTAGGCAACGAGGAAAAAAAGCAACCAGGCAGCGAGGCAAAAAGGGAACGAGGCAACGAAGGAAGGCTATTTCGTGTCAGGTAAGCAGACTATAAAAATAATATTATAAACTTCTGAGGTTTCTATCCTAAGCCCTCCCAAACATGCAACGGGGAGGGCTTTTTTATTTATTTAATAAAATGCCTATAAAGCATTGAAAAACAAATAATTCGAATTCGCCTATGTAAAAAATATTAACCCTAAAAAGAACAGTTCGTCATAGAAAATGAGTCGAGGCGTCATAGCAAAAGAGTCGATACGTCACTGAAAATGTGTCGATGCGTCACTAAAAAAGGCAAAGTGTACTTTAAAAAAGATATTTTTGAAACAAATTAGTATACAAAATATTCTTTTTGGCTAAAAAAATTAGTAATTTTGTCTTGATCTCATATAAATGAATACTCACAAAAATAAAATCTTCACTAAAGATCAAATTGATAAGATAGGTAATACAATCATTTACTTGTCTCATGGCCTCACTGATCTAAATAAAACTAAGATTTTAAAGCTCCTATTTATATTGGAAGAGGCTTCCATCAAAAAGTATGGGTATCCTTTTTTTAATATAGATTTTCAGCTCTGGAAGCATGGCCCTGTTGTGAAGGACATTTATATAGATTTGTGCGAAGAGACTCCCAATTTGTTAAAGGATTATATTCTGAGGGATTCGCAAACTACATCAAACTTTGTTGCAAAGAAACCCTTTTGTGATGATGAATTTAGCGATAATGATATTGAGATATTGGATAGAATTGTATCATTTGCAAAACAAAAGAATGCAAAATATTTGGTGAATCACACACACGATCAAAATTCACTTTGGAGGAAATCTGCCATTAAATATGGTATTCTTGAATCATTGGAGAATGAATTAATAAATAGCACAGATTTTGAAATTGATTTCAATTTACTTTTTGAAAATGCTGAATCAAATTACTTCAAGGAAAGATACGAAGAGGCTAAGGACAATAGAGAGTTTGTGCGGCAATTAAAAAACTGACGTGTTCTCACCTAGACAAATAATCTATATTACACCTTTTTATTTCAAAAACGGCAACACTCCAAAACCTAAATATTTAGTCGTTCTGGCAAATGAAAGTAATAAAACGATAGTAGCTTCTCTGACAACCAGGACAAACCATGTCCCATCATTTGTAAATAAATCTCATGGGTGTATAAATATTGATGATAGATGTTATAATGCATATGTCTTCGACCCAGGCAAAATAATTGGTGATGCTGGTTTCTTTTTCCCTGATCCACGACCGACCTTTATTTACGGAAACGAAGTAGACGATTTCGATGTGACAACCCTAGAAAGTGTCTATCCCATCGAAGGGGTGGATTATGAAATTAAGGATACTTTAAAACAAGATGAGTATGAATCCTTAATTAAATGCCTTCAGGCTAGTAGAAGCGTGAAGAGGAAGATAAAAAAGTTGCTTTCCAATCTTTAGTCAATAGACGATTACCGGATTAAAGTATACGCGCTTATAATATTTTTTCTTTGGCTTAACTTGCAGTATGAGCTTACCGATCTTCTATATTGAATCTGCCGCCTCGGTCAATGATATCCTTACGTTGCCGGAAGAAGCTTCCAAACATATTATACAGGTATTGCGCAAACAGGTTGGTGAGCAGGTACAGCTAACAGATGGCAAGGGCAATCTGCTGACGGCGGAGATCATCAACGATCACAAAAAGAAATGCGGGGTTCGTATCACGCAATTGCAGCATACACCGGCGCCTGAGCGCTCTATTACTATAGCTATCTCGCTGCTGAAGAATGCCAGCCGCTTTGAATGGTTCCTGGAAAAAGCAACGGAGATAGGCATACAAACGATTATTCCCTTGTTGTGTGAGCGTACGGAGCGGGAGCATTTCCGGTACGATAGAATGGTAAGTATTCTCACGAGCGCCATGCTGCAAAGTCAGCAAAGCTGGTTGCCGGTGCTGCACCAGCCGGTAGGCTATGAACAGTTGTTCCGGCAGGAAGAAATAATGGGTACAGCTCAAAAGTTTATAGCGCATTGTCTGGAAGATGACCGCCTTGATTTACGCCAGGCGGTACAAGGAACGCAGCCTTCACAGATCATCCTCATAGGCCCCGAAGGAGATTTTACTCCTGATGAGATTGCCCTGGCCCTGCAGCACCAGTTTGTACCGGTAACGTTGGGCATCAATCGCCTGCGTACAGAAACAGCGGGGGTAGTAGCGGCTACCTTATTGAAGATCGTTTAGTGCGCCATATCGTCTTTGTTGACGGTTGGTTCATCCAGCTTGGGTGCATTCAGCTGTACCACATGCTTTTTTTGCTGGCGTTTGCGCATGGTCATATTGAGGAGTTCCACACCAAAAGAGAAGGCCATACCGAAGTAGATATAGTTCTTCAGGTGAAGTTCATGGGCTTTTTCCGAATCCCAGCCTTCTATCAGGAGGCTTAACCCGATCATCACGAGGAATGAAAGGGCCAGCATTTTGATGGTGGGGTGCTCTTGTATAAAGCTGGATATTTTGGGGCTGAACAGGAACATTACGATCATAGCAATCACTACGGCAGCGATCATGATCTCCACATGCTTGGCTGTACCACCGGCGGTAATAATGCTGTCGAATGAGAATACAGCATCAATGAGCATGATCTGGCCCAGGGCCTGTCCGAGGCTCAATGGTTTCTTATTTTTTGTAGATGCATTGGGATCTTCGCCTTCCAGTTTATGGTGTATTTCCATCACTGTTTTATAGATCAGGAAGAGGCCACCGGCTAACATTACGAGACTGGCGAGGTCGAAGCCTTTACCAAACCAGCTTTCGGGGATCACATACTTACCTTTTTGGGATAACAGCCAGCCAAGGCCCATCAGTAATAAACTACGTACGATAATACCACTGATCATCCAGAAGCGCCGGGCCTTCTTTACCTCTTTTTCGGTATGCAGGCGGTTCATGATAATACTTACAAAGATCACGTTGTCGATACCCAACACAATTTCCAGGATAACCAGTATCACAAAACTGATGATACTATCCGTCGTAAAAAGATGTTCCATTTGTATATATAAGTTGAATAAGCAGCTAATTGTTACACTAATTCCTGACATATATTCTGTACAATAGCAGGGCCTTCATAAATAAAGCCTGTCCATACCTGTACCAGTGCTGCCCCTGCCTGTAATTTTTCCTTTGCATCGGCGCCGGTAAAGATGCCGCCGGAAGCAATGACAGGTATTGCTCCATGGGTCTTTTGGGTAATGTATTGAACGATCTCGGTAGATCGTTGCGTGAGGGGTTTGCCGCTTAATCCTCCGGCGCCAATGGCTTCCAGCTCAGCTGTGGGAGACTGAAGGCCGGCGCGGTTGATGGTTGTATTGGTGGCTACCAGGCCGTCCAGTTTAATTTCAAGGGCCAGGTCAATGACATCGTCAATCTGTTCCTGTGTGAGGTCGGGCGCAATTTTCAGCAATAAAGGTTTGGGCTCCTGTTTGGTGCCGGCCAGGGTTTGGTTGATGGTCTGAAGATGGGATAAGATCTTTCTCAGGGCATCTTTTTCCTGTAATTCCCGCAAACCGGGGGTGTTGGGCGAACTTACATTGACCACGAAATAATCTACCCAATTGAACAGTTCGCGGAAGCATATTTCATAATCCTTCCAGGCATCTTCATTGGGCGTGACTTTGTTTTTGCCGATGTTGCCACCGATGATGAGGGGTAAGGGGCGAGTAGCGAGTGACGAGCGGTCTGCTTCTTTCTTCACTCTCCAGTCCTTTAAACGCCTGGCCACCACTTTCACACCTTCATTATTGAAGCCCATGCGGTTGACCAGGGCTTTGTCCTTTGGTAAGCGGAAGAGGCGGGGTTGATCGTTACCTGCCTGTGGCTGGGGGGTAACGGTACCAATCTCTACATAGCCAAAACCCAGGGCTTCGAGTTCATTGAGGTAAAGGGCATTTTTGTCGAACCCTGCGGCCAACCCTACCGGGTTTTTAAAATGCAGACCAAACAGCTCATGCTCCAGGCTTTTGCTGGCAGGGGTGTTTTTCTTACTGATGATGCGCTTTAAGAAACCAACCTTACAGGCCAGTTTTAAAGCATTCATGGAAAAATGGTGTACTCCTTCCGTGGGGAACAGGAACAATAGTTGTCGGATGAACGTATACATAGACGGCTGCGAAGATATTTCTTTATCAAACGTTTGCCGTCGCAAAGTGGCAATATTTTACCGCTGTGCTTCCGGGAAGGGTAAAGCCGGTTAAAATTACCCTGGCAGCTTGATGACCATGTAATCAGTATAAGGCGCTGATTATGAATACAGCATTATGCTGCTGGCGGGCGTTTTGAAAACTTCTTCCTTCTTGTTACCTTTGGTATACAAAGTTGCATAAACAACTAACTTATTTAGAAACAATAAACTTCTTTATATGCAAGAGGCTTACATCGTAGCAGGATTTCGTACTGCTGTAGGTAAATCAAAGCGGGGTGTGTTCAGGTTTTACCGGCCTGATGACCTGGCTGTCGATGTGATCAAGGGGCTGATGGCATCGGTGCCGCAGCTGGACGCTAAAAGAGTGGATGATCTGATTGTGGGCAATGCGGTACCGGAAGCGGAGCAGGGATTGCAGGTAGGCCGTATCATTGCGGCCCGGGCATTGGGATTTGATATTCCGGGTATGACGGTGAACCGCTATTGCGCTTCGGGACTGGAGACAATTGCGATCGCTACTGCCAAGATCAGGAGCGGACAGGCAGAATGTATAGTGGCAGGTGGTACGGAGAGCATGAGCCTGGTACCTACCGCAGGATGGAAAACGGTACCTGCTTATTCGATTGCCAAAGATGAGCCGGATTATTACCTCAGTATGGGACTTACGGCAGAAGCAGTGGCAAAAGAATACAATGTGAACCGCGAGGATCAGGATGCTTTTTCCTACAACTCTCACAAGAAAGCGATCAACGCCATACAACAGGGTTATTTCAAGAGCGGCATTTTGCCAATCACGGTTGAGCAGGTATATGTGGATGAAAAAGGAAAGAAGAAAACCAAGAGTTATGTGGTAGATACGGATGAAGGGCCGCGCCAGGATACGAGTGTGGAAGCATTGGCTAAGTTGAAGCCGGTGTTTGCGCTGAATGGCTCGGTAACAGCAGGTAATTCTTCCCAAACATCAGACGGTGCAGCTTTTGTGATCGTGATGGGTGAAAGAATGGTGAATGAGCTGGGATTGAAACCCATTGCACGTTTGGTGAACTGTGCTTCGGCCGGTGTACATCCACGTATTATGGGTATTGGCCCGGTGGAAGCAGTACCCAAGGTACTGCGGCAGGCCAATATGAACCTGGGACAGATAGACCTGGTAGAACTGAATGAAGCTTTTGCTTCACAGGCACTGGCCGTGATACGTAAACTGGAGATCAATCCTGATATTGTAAATATCAATGGGGGCGCCATTGCACTGGGTCACCCGCTGGGCTGTACTGGTACCAAACTTACCATCCAGATCACCAATGATATGAAAAGGCTCAATAAGAAATATGGTATTGTGACAGCCTGCGTAGGTGGTGGCCAGGGAATAGCCGGAATTATTGAGAATATTAATTAGGGGAAGAATACAGCATTTAGAATACAGAATACAGAAGGAATACAGGAGTCGGATAATAAGCGTATTGAATGCTATGTTTGGACAATATGATCCGGACATAGCATTTTGTTTTAATGCATAGGGCGGTTGTTTTAGTCCAGGAATTGGCTATTGATGCAATATATTGACTGTTGGTTCCTATATTCTGTATTCTGTCTCCTGTATTCTATATTCTTTCCTACGTGTTCTTACGAAAAATGCAGGGAAATGTACTCGTTGGGGTGATTTCTGGTCAAATGGCAGCATTTTTGTTTATACCATGCCAGAGAAAATGTCGTTTCTACCAGGAGCAATTGTCCTGATAGAAGTGAACACCCCAAAATCAAACCTATGGATAGAAGATCATTCTTCCTGCTTAATAAGAAGACGAATCCGTCTGCCGAACAATCCTATGCCGGACTACGATTCATTACTTCCGGATTGGCTCCCTACGCCGGGCCGTGGACATCGGCCGAAGTAGCCCACCTGCTCAAGCGCACGATGTTCGGTTCTACCAAATCAGATATAGACTATTTTAAATCAATGTCGGTATCGAATGCAGTAGATGCTTTATTAACGATCTCTGCTGCCCCGGCCCCTCCTGTAAAGACTTATGACAATACAGGCATTGCAGGCGGCGATCCTGAATTAGCGATAGCCGCAGGTACTACCTGGGTCAATACACCTACTATTGATGAGGAAGCCAATGATAAAAGGATCGTATCCTGGAAAAGCTGGTGGACGGGTTTGCTGATCAACCAGAATCGCAGCATTACGGAAAAAATGATCCTGTTCTGGCACCATCACTTTGCTACAGAAGCCAGCATGTATAGAAATGGCATTGCTGCTTACCAGCACTATGTATTGCTGCACCAAATGGCACTGGGTAACTTCAAAACGCTGGTACGGGGTGTTACGCTCGACCTGGCCATGCTGCGCTACCTGAATGGCTACCTGAATATCAAGGATGCTCCTGATGAAAACTACGGACGTGAATTGCAGGAGTTGTTTACGCTTGGGAAGGAGAATAACCCTAATTATACAGAAGCGGATGTGCTGGCTGCGGCCCGTGTGCTGACGGGCTGGACAATTGACAAGGCTACTGAAACAGTGAAGTTTGATCCTGCCAAACACGATACTACCAGCAAAACGTTTTCTTCTTTTTACGGCACCACCATCGCCGGTCGCAGTGATGCCACAGCCGGGGATGCTGAACTGGATGATATGCTCACGATGATCTTCAATAAGAAGGTAGAAGTATCCGAGTTCATTGTGCGCAAGCTATACCGCTGGTTTTGTTATTATATTATTGATGCCAATACTGAAACAAATGTGATCAAACCATTGGCACTGCTTTTCCGCAATGGCAATTGGGAGATCAAGCCGGTACTGGCTACCTTGTTTAAAAGTGAGCATTTCTTTGATGCATTGAACCAGGGCTGCCTGATCAAGAGCCCGGTAGACCTGACTGTGGGCCTTTGCCGCGAATTCAATGTGGTGTTTCCTGCCGCTACGGATTATACGCATGTCTATAATATGTGGGGATTTGTGCAGGACCAGGGCGGCAATATGCAGCAGAATATTGGTGATCCTCCCGGGGTATCGGGCTGGCCTGCTTATTATCAGCTGCCCCAGTTTCATGAAATGTGGATCAACTCAGATACCTTGCCCAAGCGGAATATATTTAGCGATATCCTGATCACTATTGGTTATATGCGTGATGGCCTGACGCTTAAAATAGACCCGGTAGCATTTGCTAAAACGCTGCCCAATCCAGGGGATCCGAATGCCTTGATCAACGATTCGCTGGCGATTCTCTACAGGGTGCCCTTGTCGGACGCTTCGAAGCTAACGATTAAGAAGCAGATACTGCTCACTAACCAGGATCAGGATCATTACTGGACGAATGCCTGGACTGCGCATATTACGAATCCGACCAATGATACCGCTTACCAGGTGGTGAACATGCGCTTGCAGTCGATGTACAAATATTTCATGAACCTGGCCGAATACCAATTATCCTGAAAGCCCCAACCCAATAGCTATGAAACGCAGAGATTTTGTCAAACAAAGTTTACCGGCAGCAGTCACCCTGCCCGCGCTGATCAACGGCTTTTCTGTAAAAGCCTACACGGGTGCTTCACCCATCGTACAGGCTTTACTGGGCGCTCCTCCAACGGATACGGACAAAGTGCTGGTATTGATTCAGCTCAATGGAGGTAATGACGGGCTGAACATGGTGATCCCGGTTGAGTTTTATGGTAACTATTATAATGCCCGTAAGAATATTGCTATACCCCAAAATAAAGTACTTACGCTGAATGGCACCACCAAAACGGCCCTTCATCCGGGCATGGTGGGGATGCAAACCTTGTTCAATGAAGGCAAATTATCCATTGTGCAATCTGTGGGTATCCCGGCCCCCAGCTTTTCGCATTTCAGGGCTACGGATATCTGGATGAGTGCTTCCGATCCGGAAGAGGTGCTGAATTCGGGTTGGGCTGGCAGGTACCTGGGTACCCAGTTTCCGAATTATCCCAATGGATATCCCAATACACAGGTGCCCGATCCGCTGGCCATCCAGATCGGTGCTATTCCCTCACTGGCCTTGCAGGGGCCGGTGATGAATATGGCCATGAATATCTTTGATCCCAACAGTTTTTATGATTTCCTGGATGGGGTACAGGATACAGTGCCTGATACGCCCTGGGGTAAGGAATTGAAATACATACGGCTGATTGCCGGGCAAACGGAACAATACTCCAATGTGATCAGGGCGGCTGCAGCCAAGGTGACATCGCAGGGTAGTTATCCTGGCAACAACTATTTGGCGCAGCAATTAAAGATCGTGGCCAGGCTGGTAAAAGGAGGATTGAAGACCCGTGTGTACATGGTGACCACCGGTGGTTTTGATACGCATTCGGACCAGGTGAATTCGCTGGATACCACCATCGGTTCGCATAATAATCTGCTGGCTGGCCTGTCCAATGCCATCAAGTCGTTCATGGATGACCTGGAAGGGCTGGGTGTAGCAGACAGGGTGATCGGGTTGACCTTTTCGGAGTTTGGCCGCCGCATCAAGTCCAACGGTAGTTTGGGTACCGATCACGGCTCCGCGGCGCCCATGTTTGTGTTTGGTAAAAATGTGCGGCCGGGTATCGTGGGGAATAGTCCTTTTATTCCTGCTTCGGTCTCTGTCAATGACAATATTCCCTTCCAATATGATTTCCGGAGTATCTATGCCTCCTTGCTGCAGCAATGGTTTTGTGTAAATGCCACCGATCTGGAAACGATCATGCTGCGCAATTTCCAGCAAATACCCCTGGCGGTCAATGCGGCCTGCGGTACTACCGGGCTGGATGATATTATCCGGGGGGCTGGCGAAGAGCTGATCACGAATTATCCCAATCCATTTGTGGAGAGTACCTCCATTACCTTCCGCACAAAAGGCGGGCATACCCTGGTGCAGGTGATGGATGGGCTGGGCAGGGTGGTGAAAACGCTTACAGACAAAGTGTATACCCCCGGCGTGTATACCCTGTCTTTTAACAGCTATGGACTGCCCACCGGCGTTTACTATGCCCGCTTCCAGAATGGAGCGATACAGCAGGTGCGGTCAATGCTGAAAACGCGGTAAAGCGGCGAACTATGGATGAATCGTCTGTTTTTAACCCACGGAATGCGGTATTCCACTTCCGAAATACGAAATTTAAGCCCCATTAGGGGCTTTTTTCTTTTCATATAGTAAATAGTTCTAAATTGCTGATGATTGGGAATCCATACAATTCGATAGCTTTACTGAAAGCAAACTGATTCGAAACCTACTATGTTGAAATTGTTTATCACTGACGACCACGAGTTATACCTTGAAGGGCTGACATTATTATTGAATAAGCAGGAGGGTATCCGGGTAGTAGGGTCGGCATTGACAGGGGAAAGCCTGTTACAAAAACTGCCTGACCTGGATATAGATGTCCTGTTATTGGATGTACACCTGCCTGATATTGAAGAAGAAGACCTGCTGAAGAAGATCAGGTCATTAAAACCGCAGCTGAAGATACTTTACCTTACTATTATGCGTGGTACCCGCTATATCCACAAGCTGGTAAAATATGATATTCAGGGGTATTTGCTCAAGAATTCCAGTATAGATGAGTTGAAGCAGGCCCTGCATACGATTGCCGGGGGACAGAAATATTTCAGCAAGGAAATTAATATCCTGGACACGGAGCAGGACTTCCGCCATACGATCACGATCGAGGATAAAAAAGTGGATGAGATCCTATCCCGGCGTGAAATAGAAATACTGACCCTCATTTGCAAAGAATACAGCAATTCCGAAATAGCCGAGAAGCTGTTTCTCAGCGTAAGCACGGTCGAAACCCATCGTAAGAACCTCATTGCCAAGCTGGGTGTCAACAATACAGTAGGGCTGGTAAAGTTTGCCCTCAAGAACAGGCTGATCGATTAATACAGGTTTATTGAATTAAAACTACCCAAACACCAGAAATCGCTATCTTGCCGCAGTAATCTGTTAATCAGTGAAATATTGGTTACTGGTCCTTTCCTTATTCAGTGTGTCTCTTCATGCCCCCGCCCAGGTTGATACGAATTACCTGAAGGCGCTGTATGACCGCTGCCTTGATTTCTCAGAAGATAAGGCCGACTCGATCCTCCATTACGCTACGCTGATCAAAAAAGAATCAGACCAGCTGCATTTTAACAAAGGTGATGTTTTATCCCTCCGGCTCAAAGGCATCTTTGAAGAAATGAGCAGCAATTATTCAGGTGCTATTGAATATTACCTGCAATCGCTGGATGCTTCCAGGAAGCTGACGGATGTAGCCTATGAGAAAGCTGCTTTGAGTGATCTGGCCATTGCCTACGCCAATATTAAAGAACCACTAAAGGCCAAGGATTTTTACCTGCAGGCAGCGAAAATATCAAAAGGAACGGGTGATGTATATGACCTGGTGAATACCTATAATAACCTGGCTGTTATTTATACACAGCTCAAGCAATTAGACAGCGCGAAGTTACTGTTGAATGATGCCATTCGATACGGAAAGCCTTATGAAAAAGAGATCGATCTTTCGAGTTCTTACAACAATATGGGCAACCTGTATTGCCAGGAAAAAAAATATGATGAGGCATTGACCTATTTCCGGCGTAATTATGAGCAGCATATAAAAGGAGATAATCCCGGTGATCTGTGGGTAGACCTGCTGAACCTGGCAGATGTATACAGTGAGAAGAAACAGTTTGATTCTGCCAATAAATATGTACAACTGGCCATGAAGCTGGCGCTGGAACTGGAGTCGAAAGGAAAAGAGGCAGATACCTATGGCATTCTGGCCAAGCTGGCTGAATACAAAGGTGATTATCGCACAGCCTATGACAACCTGAAGAAATGGTACAAACTGGATACTGCCATCATCAATGGCGATACCTATAAAACGATTGCAGAATTGCAGGAACGGTTTCATGCCAAGGACCGGGAAGCGGCCAATAAACTGTTGAAAGAGCAGGTAGAGAAAGAGTCCCTTAGAACCAAGATAGTAACCATTGTAGCCATCGCCATGGCGGCGATCATTATATTGGTTGCCATTGCATTCATCACAAAACGAAACGCCAACCGCCGGTTGAAGAATATCAATGAGCTGATCGTTCAGCAAAATGAAAAGCTGGAAGAGCTGAATTATGAAAAGAACTCCCTGATCAGTATCGTGTCACATGACCTGAGTACCCCTTTTACTACGATACAGGTATGGGGGCATGTACTGCAGGCTGAAACGGGCACTTTAACAGCCGATCAGCAAAAGGCATTGGGTAAGATCATGCAAGCCAGCAATAATGGTGAAGAGCTGATCCGCCGTGTGCTGGATGTCGAGAAAAAAGACATCGGGCAGCACCGGATGCAACTGGAAAATTTTGATCTTACCATATTTGCAGAAGAGGTTATTGACAGCTTCAGGCCCATGGCTGCCAAAAAAGATATACGGCTGCATGCTGAAATGCCAGGCAAAAATCTGTACCTGCTGAGTGATAAGCAACTGGTATCGCGTATCTGTGAAAACCTGCTATCGAACGCCATCAAGTATACTCCCCACGGTAAAAATGTATGGATCAGCATCAGCGATGAGCTGGATGCCGTGAGTATTAAGATCAGGGATGAAGGGGTAGGGATCGAAAAAGAAGAACTGCCTTACCTGTTTTCCAAGTATAGTAAAATATCCTCTCAACCTACAGATGGTGAAGCATCTACAGGACTGGGACTTTCCATCGTAAAGCGTATCGTACAGGAGATCAATGGGAAGATCTTTTGCGAGAGCGAACCCGGTAAAGGGTCCTTATTTACAGTCGTACTCAGAAAATAGTCTTTTGCCTGTATAACAATTTGTTTGGTAGCTGGTTAGCTTGATAATAACCATTCATTAGGAAATTAATGTGCTAGTTTTATCCTAATTGCTTTAATTTGCAACGCAGTAGCAATAAGGTTGAGCCTACAACATCCCATATTAAGACGTTCGCTGGCTGGTATTTTACTGGTGCTTTTTGCATTCAGTATTATGCCAAAGAAGGTGCTGCATGACCTGATCGTAAGTCATACAGACGGCGTTAATACTACAAAATCTGTCACACCGCAGATTGGCAAAGCGGGGTTTAATTGTGATTGTCAGAACCTGGTTACTGAATCGCCGTTCACGGCCGATAGCCAACAAATTACCTTAAGTTTTCCTCCACATTATAGTACGGAGCCTTGCACATTTTCAAGTCAGGTTTATACTACCGCTTTCTTTTCGCATTCCTTACGGGGGCCTCCCGCTATCAGTTAATAAGATAAAACTCTTCCGGTATTAACAGCCGGGGAGCAATTTCCATTTACCGGTAACCGGTGATTATGATCTCAATATTGACTGATAATACAAATCATGAAACAGCTTTCTATTTATTTAGTGCTGCTTGTAGCAGCCAGCCTGCGTACCCAGGCGCAATCGACTTCTTTGCATACCACGCCAACCGATAAAAATATTGTACTGAATGTATCTTTCACGGGAAAAGTAACTGACGCCAAAACAGGAGAGGTGTTGGCTGGCGCTTCGATACAATTCCCCGATCTTAAAGTAGGCAGCACTACCAACCAGCAAGGTGTATACAGGCTGCAGAATATTCCTTCCGGCAAGTACCTGGTGGAGGTGAGCTTTACTGGTTATGCTTCTATAGTTGAATCAATTGTTTTAAATGGTAATACCGAAAGGGATTTTGCACTTTCGCGGTCATATGCAGAGAATGAAGCAGTAACGGTTACCGGGGTATCATCTGCCACTTCTGTGAAAAGGACACCGGTGCCGGTGAATATCCTGAAAAAGGAAGAGTTGATGCGGGGGGTGTCTACGAACCTGATAGATGCCCTGAGCAAAACACCCGGCGTAACTCAAATATCCACCGGACCAGCTATCTCCAAGCCCTCCATTCGCGGATTGGGTTACAACCGCGTAGTGGTGGTCAATGATGGCATCAGGCAGGAAGGACAACAATGGGGTGATGAACATGGCATCGAGATCGATGAATACAATGTAACGAAAGCAGAAATACTGAAAGGGCCGGCTTCCCTGATGTATGGCAGTGATGCACTGGCGGGGGTGGTGAATTTTATTTCTATTTTACCAGCTCCGGAAGGAACAGTTAAAGGAAATGTATTTGGCACCTACCAAACCAATAACCGGCAGCGTGGCATGCATGCTGATATTGGGGGCAATCAACATGGTTTTATCTGGGGAGCCTACGGATCGTATAAAGCAGCAGCTGATTATAAGAATAAGTATGATGGGTACGTATTCAACTCGAAGTTCAACGAACGTGACTTTGGGGGCTATATTGGTTTGAACAAACAATGGGGGTTCAGCCACCTGTATGTAAGCAACTTTGACCAGCGGGTAGGGCTGGTTGAAGGCGACCGGGATGATGTGACGGGGCAGTTCCTGAAACCTATTGATAACAATGGTACGGCGGAAGAAGCGATCGCCAGCGGAAAGGATTTCACTTCTACTGATCCTTCTATTCCCCGGCAGCGGATACAACATTTTAAAGTAGCTACGGACAACAGTTTTAATATTGGTCAGGACCGGTTAACGGTGCTGGTAGGTTATCAGCGCAACCAGCGGCAGGAGTTTGGCAATATACTGGACCCCGGGGAAAAGGAATTGTACTTTGACCTCAATACGGTGAACTATAATGTTCAATACCACTTTGCCGAGAAAAAAGACTGGAAGACAACGATCGGGGTGAATGGTATGCAGCAAAGCAATAAGAATAAAGGCGCCGAAGTGTTGATACCGGAGTATTCCCTGTTTGATATCGGAGGTTTTGTGTACACGCAAAAGAGGATCAATAAACTGACCCTGAGCGGTGGGGTGCGTTTTGATAACCGCTCTATTGATTCCAAAGAGCTGGAAGATGGTGGAGATATTAAGTTCCAGGGATTTACAAAAAGCTTCTCCAATGTATCGGGAAGCGTGGGGCTGAGTTATGAGGCCAGCAAAGCAGTTACTTTCAAACTCAATGTGGCACGTGGTTTCCGGGCGCCCAGTATTCCTGAGCTGGCCAGTAACGGGGCGCATGAAGGAACGAACCGTTATGAGTATGGTGAGCAGGACCTGAAGTCGGAGACGAGCTTCCAGGTAGATGGAGGTATAGAGGTGAATACAGAGCACATATCGCTGGCGGCTAACGTATTTTATAATGCCGTAAGCAATTTCATTTATTACCGTAAGCTGCAGGGCGCCAATGGCGGCGACTCGATCCTGGTAGATGGTTCGGATGAATTCTTTGCTTTCCGGTTTGACCAGCACAATGCCCGTTTGTATGGAGCAGAGATAAACCTGGATATTCACCCGCATCCATTGGACTGGCTGCATATTGAAAACTCGTTTTCCATTGTGCGGGGCACGTTGAGCGAGGAGCAGGATGGCAGCAAGAACCTGCCTTTCATTCCTGCGGCCCGGTTGATCAATGATGTAAAGGCAGAGTTTGGCGCCAAAGGAAAAGTGATCCGCCATTTATATGTAAAGGCCGAACTGGATAATACTTTTGCGCAGAATGATCCTTTTACAGGTTATAATACAGAGACTAAAACATCGGGTTACAGCCTGTTGAATGCCGGGCTGGGCGGGGATATCGTCAGTAAGGGAAAAACTTTGTTCAGCTTGTACATAGCGGCTAACAATATCGGCGATGTGGCTTACCAGAACCATTTGAGCCGGTTAAAATATACCGCTGTGAACAATGTAACGGGGAGGACAGGGGTCTACAATATGGGCAGGAACTTCAGTATTAAGCTGAATGTACCGTTATCTTTTAACCTGTAAGCCCGGATACATAATAATATTAAAACAGGAACGTTATAATAGGGTATTTACTAACCCGTTTTTATAAAATTGCAGGCCCTTCGCTTCGGCAGAGGGCCTGCTTCTTTGTATGGTACCAGGTGATCAACAACACCGTATGGAGGGAGGTAGCAATACAGCACCAATAAAAGTACCGGAATTCCGTATCGGCCTGGTAGATAAAAAATTGAGGAAGGAGGTAGAGCAGGGAAGAGAGGGCCAGACAAATGCCTGCCTTTTTAAAAATGCTGAAAGGCAGGCGGAGGCTGATGAGGAGTTGCAGGAACGGCAGCAAAAGCCAAAACCAGGGCTTCATGTAGGGCATGTGTTGGTTGGCCTGGATAATGCCGGACACTACATTACGCACCGGGTTATGTTTGAGTGCAAAGCCAAATTGGTTGGTATAGATGTAGGGGTAGTAATAATAGAAAGTAGTATCAGGTCTTTGTTTTACCTGCAGGAAGTACAGGAATCCATCAAAGCGATTCTCCAGATAGGTGAAGGTGTTTTCATGAATACTCTTTTTCCATTCTTTGATGAGCTGCTTCCTGGTTTGCTCATTGAGGGGCGGGAAGATCTGTTTGTTATCGCCGTTCCACCAGATATTATCCAGGGTAGCCGTGGTGAAATGGGATCTAATGTAATTGCTGTCAAAGCCGGGATGCCGGGTGATAAAGTCCGGGAAGTAAGACCTGCCCGTGGCCACATAGATCCCGGCCATATCATGCGCCATCAGTTTATATTCAGCATAGGCTTTATGGGGTCTCAGGATAAACTTGTTAAAGGAAAGATTGGCCATCAGCAAGCCTGTTAATACCAGCGACAGCAAGCCGACCTTCCGGGTGATCGTGCCTGAATAAACATCCTCTACCCAAAGGTAATAGAGTGTAATAGCGCCTGGCAGGGCATTGATACGCACCATAGTGCCATAGGTAAGGAGCAAAAAGGTAAGGACGGCTTCCCAGGCACTCATTTTCCGGTTGTAATAAATAGCCCGGAGCATGATCGTTACGGCCAATAGCCAGCACAAGGCCATTTGCGCATCTTTTACGATCAATCCTGCAAAGTTCTGTACATAGGGTGCGCCGACGAATACAAATACCAGGCTAAGGAAGGGCAGGAGGCGTTTGCACCAGGTACTGGCTATGATATAAAAGCTGGACCATAAGAGGATCAACTGGAAGACCAACATTACCTGCGGTCCCTTATGGATGAGGTTGAGCAGGCTCCAAAAGCCAGCCATAATGGGTGGATGCCAGTCGGTATATCGGTGGCTGATGGCTTGTGTATATTGATCAACTGTATCAATATACATAAAGCCGGGATAAAACGCCAGGAGGTCAATAATGAATCCTACGATCGCAACAACAGGTATGTACTTCTTCAATGAGAATTAATTCTTATGTAAATTAACTGATCTTCTTTCATTTTGGAGCAGGCAGGATAACGGAGCTATTGGCTCCGGTATTATGGATAACTGCTATGTTTTGGAAGCAAGATTGTATTTTAGTAGCAAATTATGGACATGGAGCTTTCCATTACGACCCCTGCTTTATTATTTCCTGCTATATCCCTGTTGATGCTGGCTTATACCAACCGGTTCCTGGCCCTGGCCAGTTTAATCCGCAACCTGCACGATAAGTACAAAAAAGACCCTGATCAAAAACATATCATTCAACAGATACGCAACCTGCGTACACGGATCAGGTTGATCCGCTCCATGCAGGCGCTGGGAGTGATCAGCTTCCTGTTTTGCGTAGTATGCATGTACTGCATTTTCAGGAATTGGACGGATGCCAGCTATATTATCTTCGCATTGAGCATAGGAGCATTTATGACCTCGCTGGTATTATCGTTACTGGAAATTTCGCTCAGTACCAAAGCCCTGGAGCTTGAGCTGAGTGATCTGGAAAAAGAAACAAGGGTCAATTTCTTTACCAATATCCTGGGTGTGCGGGATAGCCGGGATCCGGATTAATCCTGCTTTACTTCTTCCTGTTTGTTGCTTTTATAATCAGGATCATATTTCACGAAAAAGTAGAGGTATATCACCCTGCTGAGGCGCATAAGCCAGGGCTGCAGGAATATGAGCAGAAAAACATTAATGCCCAGCCAGAAGAAAAAGCGATTGTCCTGGGTAGACATGCCGATAAGCACATACCAGGCGACGAAAGTGGAGACGGACAGGGCCACAGAGAGGGCGTAACTTACATAGGCGGTTCCATACCAAAAACCTGGCTCCAGTTCATAGGGCTGCCTGCATTTGGGGCAGCTTACAGGCATATCAAACACCTTCCTGAGCTTCCATGGATTACTGTTCTTGAACATCGGCCCTCTGCGGCAGCGCGGGCATTTCATGGTAAGAATGCTCCAGAAGTAATTTGGTTTGGATGTAGCTGGCATGGCCGCAAAGATAAGCTTTACCGTTTTAGGTGCAAGGCAAAGAAAACCGGCCTCCTGAAGAGAGAGGCCGGTACAATATATAGATCAGTTGAAATGGCTTATGCGGCCAGGGTCTTTTTGCGTTCTCCGATCTGTTGGCGCCACATGGCGTAATACAGCCCTTTTTCTTCGATCAACTCTTCGTGAGAGCCTGTTTCTACGATATCACCTTTTTCCAATACATAGATGCGATCGGCATGCATAATGGTAGAAAGGCGGTGGGCGATCAATACCGTAATCTGATTCCTTTGAGAGGATACTTGCTTGATCGTATTAGTGATCTCTTCTTCTGTAAGTGAATCAAGTGAAGAAGTCGCTTCGTCGAATATCAGGAGGTGGGGTTTGCGTAACAATGCCCTGGCTATGGACAAGCGTTGTTTTTCACCACCAGACAGTTTAAGGCCCCCTTCCCCGATCATGGTATCGATCCCTTTCTCTGCCCTGGCCAGGAGGTTGGTACAGGCTGCTTTTTGTAAGGCATCCAGCAAGTCTTCATCGCTGGCGCCGGGGTTTACAAAGAGTAAGTTTTCTTTTATGGTGCCGGAAAATAGCTGGGTATCCTGGGTTACAAATCCTATCTGGCTGCGCAGGTCGTCATACCGGATAGCGGTTTCATCAATGCCATTGTAGAGTATTCTTCCTTCCTGCGGGCGGTACAAGCCAACCAGCAATTTCATGAGGGTGGTCTTTCCGGAACCTGAGGGACCAACAAAGGCAATGGTTTCGCCGGTTTTTACCGAGAAGTTGATATTGTCAATGGCCTTTTGCTGAGCAGTCTGGTGTTTGAAACCAACGAACTGGAATTCGAGGGTCTGGATATCGCCCAGGTGCCGGGGTTCGGCCGGTTCCAACTCGGGCTCCTTTTTCATCAGGTTTTCAAAGTTATTCAAAGAGACTTCTGCTTCACGGTAGGAAAGGATAATACTGCCAATTTCCTGGAGTGGACCAAAGATGAAGAAGGAAAAGATCTGCATGGTTACGAGCTGACCTGCATCCATTTCCTTTCTAAACACCAGCCACATCATCAGGAACAGAATTACCTGGCGCAATGTGTTTACAAAAGTGCCCTGTACAAAGGCCACGCTGCGTATGCGTTTTACCTTCTTTACCTCCAGTCCTAATATTTTATAGGTATTCTGGTTGAGGCGACCGACTTCCTGCGCTGTAAGGCCAAGACTTTTTACCAGTTCAATATTCCTGAGCGATTCGGTAGTAGCGCCTGCAAGGGCCGTGGTTTCCTTTACAATGCTTTTCTGTATGGTCTTTACTTTCTTGCTCAACAGGTTGGAAATGAACATCAGCAGGCCAATACCGCCAAAATACACGATCGGCAGGGACCAGTGGATCCTTACGGCAAAGACAGATACCACACCAATACCCACCACCACGGTGAAGAGGATATTTACAAAATAGCCGATGAATTTTTCTGTATCGGTCCTTACTTTGGTAAGTACTGATAAGGTTTCACCGCTTCGCTGGTCTTCGAAATCCTGGTAAGGAAGGCGCATGGCTTGTTTAAGGCCGTCTGTAAAAACCTTGGCCCCAAACTTCTGTACTACTACCGTCATGAAGTAATCCTGGAAGTTTTTGGCAATACGGCTTACCATGGCTACGGAAATAGAGGCCAGCAATAAAGGAACAACTCCCCAGGTGGCCCCTTTTTTAAAGGAAAAGAGGAAATCGTGCCAGTTAAATTTGCCGGGGCCAGTCTTATCTGACAGGTGATCGTTTGCCAGGTTGACCAGGCGCCCAAAAATGATGGGGTCCATCAGCGAAAACCCTATATTAATGGCGGCCAGCAATAATACAAGGAAAACCAGCCATTTATGGGGCTTGAGGTAGGTCAGTAATATTTTCATACAGGAGAAATAACAGATTTAAGGCTAAAATGTTAAAGTTAATAAGATTGCGGATGATTTGGATTGGGCAGGTTTCGACTATTGAACAGCAGTTGCTGTGGAGGGGGAATTGGCCGGTTCAGTTCCGTAGTAAATGAAGAGTGGAAGGAAAATGGCAATGAAAATTCCATATTGTGTTTCCAGGAATGATTCATTGAACGAATACAAAAGAATAAGGGTAATAATGCCCGAGACCTGGTAGTTTTTTCGCTTGATGGCCATCCAGATCATACCATAAGCTATTAATCCGAAGGCTAATAGGCCGAAAATACCTGTTTGTAGAATAGATTCGAGGAATTGATTATGGGTATTGTATCCCAGAAACCCGGTAGCTCCTTTGGCCGGATCCCCAACATACATATTGGTCTCAGCATATTTTTTGTCAAGTAAGGCCTGGGCGTCACCTGGCCCTACGCCGGTAAGCCAGGCGTCGTTTTCGGTAAGTATTTCACCTGTAAAGCGCCATTCCAGTATCCTGAATTGAAGCCCATTGAAATAATCGCCGGGTTTAAATTTTTCCTGTTTCAGTATGCCTTTAATATCACCACTAACGATCTCATCAAAGCGCTGGCTGATGGGGTTATGGGTGAAAAATACAATGCCTATTGCTGCCAGCCCCAGGAGAATAGAGGTATAGATCAACTTACGGTTGGTCTTTTTAAAAGCTACACGTAATATGTAAAAAAGCAGGTAAACGATAGAAAAGACGATGATCAGTTTGGAGGAAAGCAATACTATAAATGTGAGAAAAAGGAGAGTGATCAATGAATGAACGACATAATTAATAAAGTAATTTTTCTTCCTGAAAGTTTCCAGCACGTAGGTGAGCCCTGCAAAAGTGAGAATAGAGAAGTGGATGGCATGGAATAGAACGGGACTTACAAGTTGATGGTAAAGAAAGGCTGAAACACCTGCATTATTCCTGTAATAGTTTACGGTGGCCACAAAAAGACAATACAGCATACACACAATAAGCAGGTAAATGTATGGATGCATTATTTTTTTGTAGGAATAAGCATTCAGGTAATTGCTGCTGCATAGGGCGACCGGTGTTGCCAGTATTGCAATTTTAAGCCCAATATGTCTCCATCCTTCTTCTGTATTATTGGTGTAGAGAAGTCCGGTGAACTGCATCAGGTAGAATAATAAGCAACCGGCAAGAATGGGATTTATCAAACGTTTATTGAACAGGGAGCCCGTTTCTATTTTATTGTATACAACAGAGCCCGCTAAGATGCCTGGCAAAGCGATACTACTTACAGCCCTTAGTGAAAAGATGACGCTTGCAAGGGAAGCAATATAGGATACCTGGATAAATAAGGATACATAAAATATAACATCCTTTTTAGTCTCCAATGATAGCGTCTTTGGCAAATTGATGAGTATTAAACCTGTTGAAAATCAATTAGATGTTGAGCCGGTTAGAAATAATGGGAATACTTTTTCATGAATTGTTTATAAGCGGCGATCGAAAAGCCTATGAATGCACCACAAATAAACCCAAGGATCATTAGTGATCTCAGTTTGGGCTGATCAGGTTTCTCAGGCTTAGAGAAATTTTGTAAGACCTGAACAGCATTGGCAAATTTTAAGTCAGTTTCATACTTTACCTTTTTCTCCAGGAGGGTCACGATCTCACTGTTGATCCTGGAAATGTCCAGTATAAATGATCTGGAAGTGGTATTGCTGCGAAGGCTTGAATCAAGATTGGCCAGCTTTAAGTTTTCCAGCTTCTGTGTTTCAATATTTATCTTTTCTATAAGCTGCTTCAGGTGATTTCGCTGGTCGGCGAGTTGTTCCTTTATGTATTCGTTGTTTTCGAATCCGCTTAAAATGGCCTTTTGTAATGTAGGTATAACCGTTGTATCTAAAATGCTGGCGCTAACTATAAATCCCTTGGCCTGTAAGTTTGTTTTTGGTATTTCCTGGGTAGTAATAGATCCGATCTTTTTAAATAAGCTGGGGTCACAATTAAACCTTTGGGCCAGCTCTGCATAGTTATTGGTGCGCTTAAGATCTGCCCAGTTATCTACAATCTGGAAAAACTCTTGTTTAGTAAGAATGGAAGGCTGAAGAATTGCCTTGGAAGTATAATATTTGGGGATGGTCAGGTAAGTAAAAAAACCTGCTAAAACTCCCGCCAATGTTACACCCAACAGGATCAACCGATAACTTTTCAGGAAGCGAATAATACTAACCAGTAAGGCTATTAAATCTATGTCATCCGTGCTTACATTCTTTGATCTTTCTTCCATATATCCGTAGATATTTTTAAGATTCGGGTTATTGGTAGGGAGGTTTAGAGAGGCAAAAAGCTATCCTTTGCCAGCTGGCGCAATATACTTAAAAATATCTATAGGAATACCTTTCCCGGCAGGATATGAAGGCTGGTCCTTCCTTTTCGGCCTTTATGAAATCATTAGGATATCATATATCTGGTCTTCTCAGTATCTTCGCCACTTTATGGCCATTAACAGCAGGAGGAAAATATTCTCTAATTTTGCAGCCTTAAGTGTTATCCAGGGTACGAACTTTCTAATTCCTATTATTATTATGCCGTATTTGATACGCAAAATAGGAGCTGATAGCTTTGGTATAGTCTCTGTTGCGCAGGTAGCGATGGTCTATTTAGGTACGATCACTGATTATGGGTTCAATCTGACCGCTACCCGAAGAATTGTACGGCATAAAGAAGAGCCGGATACAATTTCCAGGTTGTTCTTCACTGTTCTTGGCTCCAAGATGCTCATTACGCTTTTCTTGTTTCTCCTGTTATTGTTGTTGGGCTTTGTGGTACCTGCCAGCCCGGCTTTAAAACTCTTGTATTTATTAGGTTTTACCTACGTTTGGGGGCAATCTGCCACTGTAGGATGGTTTTTTCAAGGGGTAGAGAAGATGCAATATATAACCATTGCAACCCTGATATCCCGGGCCATCTTTGTAGCCCTCGTATTTATCTTTATCAGGCAAAAGGACGATCATATTTTTTTTCTTTTCTTTTTGGGCATAGGAAATGTAATTGCTGGTCTGTTTAGTATATACCTGGCTATTCGCATGTATAAATTAAGATTTGTTCGCCCGTTATGGAGTGATCTGATCTTTGAACTGAAGGATGGTTGGCAAATTATGGCCTCCAACCTTTCGATCAGTACCTACATGTATATGAATGTTTTTATATTGAGGTTATTTACCAATGACCTGATCGTTGGGTATTATAGCATAGCCGAACGCATATTTTTTGGGGTTAGGCAAATATTGGGCATTTTTTCGCAAGCCATTTATCCGCGCATATGCCAGTTGGTGCATGATGGGAAAAAGCAAACGAGGTCTTTCTTTAAGGATATTTATTTGCCCTTTTTATTGTTAACGATAGCCGGTTGCTGCACCTGTTTCATCTTTGCTCCCCGGATCATCCATTTCATGCTGGGCGATCATTCGGCCATTTCTGTATTGTTGTTCCGGATCCTGGCTTTTGTGCCCGCCATAGTGTGCTTAAATATTCCTGCTTATCAGATACTACTGGCTTTTAATAAGAAGCGAAGCTATTTATTGATCCTGTCCCTGGGCACAGTGCTCAATATCGTCGCCAACGTTTTGTTGGTAAATAGATGGGAAGCTGTGGGTACAACAATCAGTATTATCATTACAGAAGTTTTCATTACGGTGGGACTTAATATAGCACTTTTTAAAAATGATTTAGGAGATTTTATCAAGCCAAAATCTATATGAGTACAATAGGTTACAATACAAAAGATCAGGATTATTTTGCCAACCTGAGAATGGATGTAATTAGTTTACTTCCTGCAGATCCAGGTCAGAAGATATTGGAGGTAGGTGCGGCTGCCGGAAATACGCTGGTATATATCAAGGAGAAAAAGATGGCCAGTGAAGTGATGGGTGTCGAGTTGATGGCAATAGCCAACTCTAACCAACGCCATCCTTCCATTGATAAGTTTCAGATTGCAAATATTGAGCAGGAGAACATAGAAGCTCCGGAATCTTATTTTGATGTGATCATATGCGCTGATGTATTGGAGCACCTGGTGGACCCATGGGCTGCGGTAGAAAAGATATCGAAACATTTAAAGAAGGACGGGATACTACTGGTTAGTATGCCCAATATCAGGGAATGGAAAACACTGTCGAAAATAGTGTTCAAAGGAGACTTTGGTTATCAGCCGCAGGGAGGGATTATGGATAGAACACACCTCAGGTTCTTTTGTAAGAAGAACATCCACCAGTTATTAAGTACGGATACATTATCTCCGATATACTGTAGCCCCAATTTTAAACTTAAAGTAGTAAAAGAAGGGAAAAGGACCAGATTAATAAACAAGCTTACCCTTGGGCTATTTGAGAACCTGCTTACGGTTCAGTACCTGTTTATTGCTAAAAAAAGGTAAGAAATGTTGAAGGTCTTTATCGTAGTGCTGAATTATAAAAAGTGGCAGGATGTTGTGGAATGTCTTGGAGCGATCTTCCGTTCAACTTATAATAACTATTCCGTAATTGTTGTCGATAATAATTCGGGAAATAACTCCCTGCAGCATTTAATGGAATGGGTGGATAGATCGGCATTGTCGGAATACCAGTATTTTGAGCGCACTGCATTCCAATCCGTCAATGCAGAGAGCTTATCAAAACTGGTGTTTGTCCAGAACGACAGTAATAATGGGTTTGCGGCAGGCAACAATGTTGTACTTAATCGCTTGAAAGGACAGGATGCTTATGTTTGGTTGGTCAACCCGGATATGGTTGTGGCAGAGGGTGCCCTTGCAGCACTTGTTGATTTTGCGCAGCCACGGCCTAAAGAAACAGTAACGGGAGTTGTCATAAAGTACCATTCAGAGCCGGATAAGGTTTATTATTTTGGAGGCGGCAGGATCAATTATAATTCTGCTACCGTAACACTTATAGAAAAAAAAGAAATGATCCCCCAACTGGAGTTTATATCGGGAGGGGCTTTATTTATCCATGCTGACCTGTTAAGCAGGATAGGGCTATTGCCAGAGGAATATTTTTTATATTGGGAAGAAGCCGACTGGTGTTACCGGGCCGGCAATGCGGGGTGCAGGATGGAGGTATGCCTGGATGCCATTTGTTACGATAAAGTAAGCACTACTATAGGACGGGGATTTTTAGCGGATTATTATTATTCAAGGAACGGACTGATGTTCCTATCCAAATATAAAAGTAATAAGGTATGGATAGCTGTTTTCTTTGCCTCATTGCGTTACCTAAGGAGGTTGGTAGCTGGTCAAAGAGAACGGGCTAAAGGGGTCTATAAAGGGGTGATGGCATTCATTAAACAACCAAAGTAATGAAGTTAAATAAATACACCTTCTTTGCGTTTATCTATTTCTTCCTGAACTCTGTTGGATTGCCGGCCGGACTTACTTATACCGCCATATTGAGCCCTTTGTTTTATTGGTGGGTACTTACTGTACGCAGGCGGGAGATCTTATTGCCATTCTTCTTGCTCTTGTCGCCATTTGTATTATTGCACATAAGTACAGGAGCAGACCCCAAGACCTATATCATCTCTCTGTTGAATATCACGATGGTGTATATATTTTGCCAAACTGTATATACATTCCTGAAGATCCAAAAGAACCTTGAGCAAATATTCCGCTCCATATTGATCGTCAATTTTATTCTCTGTCTTATTGCGATACCCTTTTATAAAACATCCTATTATGGGCTTTTTTGGATAGAGCAGTTTTTGACCGAGGGAGTTGATAATTTCCGCAGGTTAAGGATGTTCACCTACGAGGCATCCTACTATGCCACTTTATTTGTGCCTGTATTTTTCTTCTTTTTTCTGCAAATAATATTCAGGCAAAATAGGATCAATACCTGGCTGTTGATGTTGATGCTGGCATTGCCCTATATCCTTTCTTTTTCAATGGGGGTGATCGGTGCCATGGTATTTGCTGTATTTATTATTTTCTCTCTTTATTTGGGCTCCCTTGCCAGGAAAAGAAGGGTAATTACCCTGGCTATATATTCTATGACCGGGCTGGCAGCCTTGTTGGTCGTATTAACTCTTTTTTTTCCCGGTAATGCGCTTTTCTCCCGGATCGAAAATATTTTAGCTGGTCAGGACCTTTCAGGACAGGGAAGAACTACCGATGCGTTTATACTTGCCAAGAGACTGCTCGCATTAAAGAATGAATGCTGGGGAATAGGGTTTGGACAAGTTAAGATGATCGGAGAAGATATCATCAGGGGTTATTATGGATACCCGCCGGATTATAACGTGATCTCCATACCCAATGCAACTGCAGAAACCCTGGCTATTTTGGGTTGGATAGGGGTGAGCATCCGGATATTGGCGGAACTGGCCCTGTTTTGCTTTACCAGGGTCTGGACAAACTATTACAGGTTGTTATTATTCAGTTTTGTTTTCCTGTATCAGTTTACTGGCAGTTTCGTGACCAATATTGCAGAGTACGTTATTTGGATCCTGGCCTTTACCAATTCATTCCCACAGTTTAATGTTGTTAGAAACTTTTCTATTAAACCAGCACCTAAGCAGGTGCCCTCCCAGGATGCTCTCTCCAACGAACGTTCTTAAATATGATAAATGTTCCTGATCGTATCGGTATTTCCGGTCGTTACATCAACCACGGGCAGGTCTTTTATTACAGCTAATCTTTGTTCATGGCGAAGGAAGGAGAGATTCCTTTTTTCATCTCTTGAATCCCGCCCGGCTGATACACGGAATTCTTCTTCAGCCTGGTATTTCCTGAAGGGGGCTGAAAGGTCCTTACGGACAAAAAAGGCATTCACCCCATAGCCTGCAGTACCGATAAAATCATATCCTTTCTTTTCGGCCAGATGGCAAAAAGCAGCAAGGGAAGCGCCAAAATATAGATCGGAGTAATGGGCGCCCGATCTTGTAAAGTCAGCTTTATAAGGAGTAGAGACTTTTTGGGTGGCCCCGAATGTTGAGTTGTATTCACATACCACGATCCTTGGTTGGATCACGTCAATTGTCTCCCAAACCCAATAATCATTTCCATCGATATCCACACTCAATAGGCCGATGTCCTTGCAATTGGTATAGTTGCTGATCAGCGAATTGATATTTTCTTTCGTGATAAAACTATGGACAGCTGTGAGATCATACTTCCAGTAAATAAAATCGTCTTTTATGAATTTGATATTTTGATCCGAACCATCAATTACCATCCCCGACCAGTTATTGTTGATCAGCAAATACCTGGTATTCGATTCGGTGTAATCTTCCACGCCGAATTCAATGAAGATCTTATAGGGGATATCTATTTTGCTAATGATGTATTGAAGAATGCCATCCTCTCCTCGTTGGGAAAAGACCTGAAATTCCACTTCTTCCAATGATTGAATATCGTGTTTTGTGCTGTTTTGTGCTGCCAGCAATCTCCCTTGATTTTGGAGTACCTTAAATGTATCGTAATGGAATTTTTGATAAAACTTTTTGTATTTGCGCTTTATAAAATTCCGGAGAGAATTGCTCATAATGAATGATTGGAATTTGCTATTATCAATTGCTGCAAAATACTAAGGAATCGCCAGAATGGCCAGAAAGGTTTACTTAAGGTCATATTCAGTATGAAACCTGAGCTTTTCGAATAAGAAATAGGCAGTAAGTTTTTTGTATTATGGTAATGTGGTGTATTATTGTGGCGAGCTATTCAAATTATCATTTTATTAATGTGTTTATGGCCCCTTTTCACCAGTCTGGATCTGCCTATGTAAGACCTATGGTGCTAGGCCTGATTTAACAATGAAATACCGCTTATGGATCTGAGAGAGCTTAAAGAGGTTTCCCAAATAAACAGGCATCCCTGGGAGTGGGCAAGATTCGAAGTGGCTTGTAAGCTGTTGCGGAAATACCTTAGCGGTAACAATACCTTTATTGACATTGGCTGTGGGGATGTCTTTTTTACGAAAGAGTTGTACAAAAGATATCCGCAATCCTCGTTTTTTGCTGTAGATATTGAGTTTACAGATGAACAGATTGCGGGGTTTAAGGAAGAATTTAATGATAAGCCTATACAGGTCTATAGAACGTTGGATGATCTGAATGTTCAGTTCAAAGGAAAGGCGACGCAGTTATTTCTGATGGATGTGATTGAGCATATTGAACACGATATAGACTTTTTGCAAATGGTAGCCAAGCAGCCATTTGTTGATGACAACACGTTGTTGTTTATTACTGTTCCTGCCTTTCAGAAGCTTTTCTGTACACATGACATTTTTCTTGGACATTACCGGCGGTATCACACGGCTATGCTGAAAGATCATGTACGCCGCGGAGGATGGGAGCCCCTGCAAACAGGCTATTTCTTCTCCTCATTACTGGTCCCACGGGTTATTCAAAAATTAAAAGAAGGAAATCCGCAGAGTGCCATGGGGAAAGCAACCGGATTGGTAGAATGGAAGGGAAGCAAGACCAAGACGGATCTGATCAAGAATGTATTGCTGACAGATTTCACTATCACCAACGGTCTCAAAAAGCTGGGATTAAGCTTGCCCGGGTTATCAAATTACGTAATATGCCGAAGATCTCGATAGTAGTTCCTTGTTATAATGAGTTTAATCGTTTGCCAAAAGAGGTATTCCTGGGGTTTATTAAATTGAACCCGGAAATCTTATTTTGCTTTGTAAATGATGGAAGCTCTGACAAGACTGCGGATATGCTGAAGGATTTGCAACAGCAGTACCCTGGCTCAATAGAAGTAGTCGATAATCAAAAAAATCAAGGGAAAGCCGAAGCAGTCCGTTCCGGCGTATTGCACGTGTTAAATACTACTTCCGTAGATTTTGTATCCTATCTTGATGCTGATCTGGCAACGCCCATAGAAGAGATCCTGCGCTTGTATGAAACGCTAAATAGCCGGGAAGGCGTTGAAATGGTGCTCGCCTCAAGGATTAAGCGATTGGGAGCAAACATCTCCCGGAAGGGATCACGCCACGTACTGGGTCGTATCTTTGCTACTTCCATATCTTTGCTGTTTGAGATCCCCATATATGACAGCCAGTGTGGTGCAAAACTTATTAAAAGGGAGTTGGCAACGAAGATCTTTGCCGAACCCTTACTATCAAAATGGCTTTTTGATGTAGAGCTGGTTGTCAGGGCAAAGCAATGCAGGAATAACCGTATTGACCATTTATTCGAAATGCCTTTGAATGAATGGATCGAGAAAGGGGATTCACGCATCAAACTAAAAGATGTCCTTGTTTTCCCTTATCATTTGGCCAGGATCAAAAGGCATTATAAATAAACAAGGCATCCGGCAAAGCTAACTTAGGCCTTCTTCAGGTATAATCTTATAATTCCCCCCTTACCAAATGCTGTTGCCACCAGTTCGAGAATGATAGCTACCGGCAATAGTACCAGTATCTTTAATAGCAAAGAAAAGGTTCTTTTATTCTTCAGTTCAAAAATGAGGTTACGGCGATAACCGAATAGTTTTAGTAAACTATCCAACATGCCTAAAATACCCAGGTGAAAGGACAGGAAGCTTTTTTTTACCGGTATAAAGTTGAGCTCCCTTGCAAATGATTCCAGGCGCGCAGGCGTAAAGTGATTTACATGGCGGGGGATATCCAGATGCATCCAGTTTCGTTTTGCTATACCTGACTGCCAGCTTTTAAAATTGGGAACTTCGAGGATGAAAAGAGCATCTTCTTTTAGATTACCTTTTATTAATTCCTGCAGCAGCGGAGTGGGTACAGAAAGATGTTCAAGTACATGAAAAAGGGTTAAAACATCAAAGTTCATATTGAATACATTCCCTGTAGAGTAGAATCCGGAGAAAACATCCAGTTGATAATTCTTCCTGGCATATTCGGCCCGGTCGGTAGAGGTCTCAATGCATTTTACCATCCATCCGTCTTCTTTGGCAAGGCTTCCAAACTTACCCTTTCCGCTTCCGAAATCAAGAAGGCTGCCTTTGGTGGGTTTTAATTTGTTTATATTTTTTATAACCCTTTTGTACTCAAAGCTTAGGATCTTATCAAAAATGGAGTTCTTGTTCTCAACCACCTTGTACACTTCATCGCTATAAAGTTCGTCCGTATTGACCTCTTTCTTTATAAAGGTATAGTAGTGATCGCAACGGTCGCAGGAAACAAGGTCTGCATCATAGGCAGGGACTATCTGGTTATAAAGTATGGTATGCTTTTGCTCTCCGCACAGTGGGCATGAAGTGTTCATATATGTTAATTTCTTTGAGTAGCTTTAAGGATGCTGTTCATAAATTGTTGAGCACTTTCCTTCCATTGAAATTCTTTTGCACGAATGATGCCGGATTGCCTTTTTTGGGCGTATAAGACAGGATCATCCAATAAAGCGTTGATGGCCGATGCAATACTTTTGGGGTCAGAAGGGTCAATATACAGAGCGGCATCTCCACAGACTTCCGGTAATGAAGTACTGTTTGATACTACAACCGGGGTACCGGATGCCAATGCCTCAAGCGGAGGAAGGCCGAAGCCTTCTGCAAAAGAAGGAAAGCAGAATAGCTTTGCTTTTGCATAAACCACCTGTAATGCCTCATCCGAAATGCCCCCCGTAAATACGATCCTTTCTTTCAGTTGCCGGTCAGCAAGTAATTGAACCAGATCAGGCGCTTTCGAATCTTCTTTACCCACAATCACAAGGGGTATCTGTTGGTCCTTCAGCAGGTTGAGGGCCCGAAGGAGGTTCTCTATGTTTTTCCTGACATTTAACCGGCCTACATATAGAATATAACTATCCGGCAGCCCCAACTGCTTTTGAATATTGGCTACCTGTATTGGATCATGCTGCTCAAGTGGTTTATATCTTTCGTCTACACCTAAAGGAACAATGTCGATATTGTCTGCTCTTTTCGTGTATTTATATTTTAGCAAGGTGCTTTTCACGTATAAGGTAGTTGCGATCAGCCGGTCGGCTTTGGGGGCAAGCCAGGATAAGGGCCAAAAGTACAATCTTTCTTTCCCGGAAAAGAATTGTGGGAAATCCCGGAATAATACATCATGGATGAATGCGATGGAAGGGATGGAAGTTCTAAAGGAAGGGTAGGTTTGGAATACCATCACCTCTACTTGCTGCTTCCGCATATGGCGGGGCAATACAAATACATTGGATAGTTGGTTAATACCTGCCCATACATATTGAACAGTTATGTTTTTCTGTGTGAACGGAAATTCCCTGTCCTTATCCTTTTCATCAAGGAAAATAACCCATTCATGTTCAGGATAAAGCTCAAAGGCAGCCCGAAGCAGGTTCTGCAATACTGTCCTGGTGCTTACCGGACCATTAAAATACCATTTCGCGTCTATCCCAATTTTCATGTGTTCATTTTTGGTTTGCCGGTATAGACTGATCAGCCGTACCAACACTGATCGTTTTTTCAACGGGTTGATAATAATACTTGCCGGCTTTATTTTTGATCATAAGTCCCATCTCATATTTCCCTGCAGGTATGTTATCAAAAAAGGATAATGACTCAAAGCCCGCATCGCTCAGATCCTCTTTCTTAAAATGGCTTGTCACATCCGGCCGTTGGATAATGTTAGCGGGCGATGTATAAAAGCTGGTATCTGATGAGAGCGCAATAAAAGTGGAATCTCCCTTGTTGTTATTGGTGGCTTCAATAAATGCCCAGCCATCTGTTGACAGATATTGGGAGCCGTTATTGGCCCTTGTAACGTAATAGGTAATACTTTTTGGGGCGTTTTCAAATGAGGGTTTTATAACCTTCGTAAAGACTACTCTTTTGGTCATTATTTGCATTACAGAGTCAAGCTTTGCCTTATTCTCAACAGTCAATTGCCCGCTCAAAAGAGATGTTTTTGGGGTTTGTCCTTTTCTTGAATAGAAATAGAAGTAGTTATTTAACGTGCTTACCTGGCAGGCGCCGGTCTGCACGGCCAATACAAAGTGCTTGAGGTGCGGCGATGTGGATATGTATAAGGTCTTTGGATCCAGTTTTCCTTCTTCCAGCCTTGAAGTGAGGGTATCCCTATACCGTTCCATGGATGTATTGTTGGCTCTCGCAACATAACCGATATTGATCGGCTTCTTCTTTTTTACAGCGAGGTAACAAAAGTATTGATAGTCCATCGGGGTGAGCTGATGTGATGCAAAAGGAGGATAAAACTCTATTTTATCAAACTGGTCAAAAAGAGCGCCCCAGGTCTCATCATCAAGCGGCGTTTTGTATGATCCATAGGATAGATTCCTATAGGTTAAAAGAAATTTGGTATCATACAATTGCAGTCCCAATGCTAGCATTAACACCACTACCCTGATCAATAAGGACCAGGTAGTCTTAGCCAATGTAATAATAACTGTAAACAGGATGAGGTAGTAGGGCAACCAAAAGCACCTGGCGCTTGCACGAAATACTTCTCCCAGTTTAGCTAATTTATCGGGTATGGGTATCTTGAAAAGGACCTTATCATTAAAGGAAACAATATGGGTAATTGAAAAGATGCTGATAATCAATACAAGCAGTAGCAAAGGCAACAGCTTTGTATTGGTTGAGCGCAGAAAAAACCTGTTCTTTAATGGCTGGTCGCTTTTTTTTGTAACGCGTGGTACCAGATAGATCAGTGCAATGGGTAATAAAAGCATTATACCTGCCCCAAGGTACATAAATCCTTCATACTGGTGCCAGCTTACTTGTTTAAAGGCAGGCAGGAGGGTAGAAAAACCGGTTGCGTTATATAAAGAATTTAAGTTTAAACTATACAGGCCATAAGCGCCCTGCACTGCAAAGTCTTCCTGATGGGAAAAGGTAACCATGCCGATCAGGTACCAGCAAAAGATAGTGGCTGTAATAGAAGCAGCCGCATATAGGTAGAAAGATCGCTTTTTTAGGACCTTGTCAAAGAAAGCAAGTTTTAAGGGCAATGCAATATTAAACCCCAATACCATAAACCAGAGGTAGGGATTGATGGAAGCGGCCAGTAATAACAGTATAAGCTGGTACTTAAGCAGCTGGCGTGGGTTGGTGGACTGGGGGTTGGAGAAATAGAGGTACAAAGAAGCGATGATCAGCCAATGAGCGCACAATGCCGGATGAAGACCGCGGTAGACAAGGACTGGGTTGGCTGTTAAAAATATAACACCAATAAATATGATATACGGGTGTAGCTTAAATAGCTGCAAAAGCCGTATAGTAAAATAAGCTGTAAGCAAGTAGCAGGTAAAAAGCCACAAGCCAAAGTATTGGAAATCGGAAGGCAGTATTGACTTGAATAACTTGAAGAAGATCGCAAACAAAGGGATGGAATCGGTAAAACCCACATTAGTCCCTAATGGGTAATAATAACGCGAGATGTTGCCCAGGGGAAATCCCCAGGGCTCATCCTTGTAAAAGGCCCAGCCGAGATAATGCGTTCCCCAATCATGCATGGCGGTCATTAGCCAACTTATATTCGTAGGTACCAGGGTACCCAGCCCATAAGTTATATGATGAATAATGATTACAACCAGGAAGGATGCTATCAGCAGCCCTTTCTGGTTCATGAGTGTTGGTCTGGGATTGATTGTATTCATGTACTTTTTAAAAGGGGAGTATTACAAGAACTTTATATTACCTGGGCGCGGCAGTAGTTTGCAGGGCTTTGAAAAACACCTGCTCATAATCATCAATTATCTTCTTCCAGTTATAGCTGGTTTTGATCTTTTCTACATTGCGCTGTTTGTGCTGAGCTAATATTCCGGGATCTGTTTTAATGGTAATGATATGAGCCACTTGCTCCGGATCAGAAAAATATTGGGCGTCCTTCTGTAAGATAGCCTTGTTAAAAGTATTGTCATGAGCGGCAATATTGCATTCGCAGGCCATCGCTTCCAGCAGGGATGGGTTTGTGCCTCCTACCGAATGTCCATGAAAGTAAAGGTGCGCATAATGGCGCAGGTTATTGATGATATTGGTATCGTATATGGCGCCGGCAAACCTTACCTGTGGGTTGCCGTAATTGTCCTTTAGATACTGACCAAATTTATTACCTGGATTGCCTACAACGATCAATGGGTAAGAGTGTTTGGATAGCAGATACCCTTTGATAATTGTTTCGATGTTGTTCTCAGGCTCCATCCGCGCTATGAGCAGAAAATATTTATTTACATCCACATGGTATTGTTCAATGACTGAAGGGGAGTAGCTGCCAGGGATCTCAGCGCCATAGGGAATAAATACAGAAGACTTTTGGTATTTGGCTGTTAGGTAGTCCTGTATACCAACAGAATCAGCGATCAACAGATCGGCATGTTGGGCTGCCCAATGCTCTGCCCTTTGCAGGAAATGTTGTGTTGGCTTGTTATACTTACTTCGCTTCCATTCGAGCCCATCCATATTAACTATGTTAATGCTTTGTTTAGGCCAAAGCCAATGCCAGATGGAGTTGCTGGTATATCCTAATTGCAGGAGAATGTCAAAGTTCCTTTTCCGGGCATCACGGATGCAGTTATAATCGTAGATAAACTGACCTGCAGTGCCTATCTTACCTTCCCAGTCTTTGCAGTGAATGATATTGACCTTGCCCCATTGCTTTTCCTGGTAGGGGTGTTCGCTGGAGTTATAAACAAATACTTCATGGCCTTTTTCAGCCAGTCCGTATGATAAATATTGGGCAAATTGCTCAAACCCTCCGTATGCATTGGGAACCCCTCTTGTACCAAGAATACCTACTTTCATAATTATTGGAATGACGTTTGACTATAAACTGCGGAAGCTTTGAAAATGAAATGGAATGAACCCGAATGATAAATATCTGTTAAATAGAATTGGACGGACAGATACTGCTGGTTGGTATAAGTTTTGCATTTTAAGGTTTAGAATCAAGAATTTGAAGACGCGAATGTAGAGAAATGTCTTTGTTTAGCCTTCAACATCCAGTAAATAAGAATATTTGATCAATGGCCAAGGGGCTGAAAAATAAATAAGGGTAAGCAACGTTTATTTCTCGCTCAATGTCAGGTAACATGAACATTAATGGTTATTCGATCAGAGGGTCAGAATTTTAACAAATTTGAATGCTGATTGATATTGAGTATTGGTAAAATTTGCTTTCTTTGCACCCAGAAAGGCGTAAGTAGAAACAAATTATTATTGAATGGCCTTCCCTCTGGGAAGGAAAAGTACTATTAACGATGATGATAACGACCTTTTCCAAAGTCCAGACCTTTGAAAAAAGAGCTGGAATACCTATTGATTCTACCGCCTTAAGAACCTATCTTATTGAGAAGCGTAACTACTTCTTCTTCAAGAGATTGTTTGATATTGTACTCTCTTCCCTCATTATAGTTTTCCTCTTAAGCTGGTTATTCCCAATTATAGCATTGCTCATAAAGCTCGACACTTCAGGGCCTGTATTCTTTATCCAACGCAGGGTAGGCCGTTGGGGAAAAAGCTTTAAATGCCTGAAATTCAGGACCATGGTGGTGAATGACCAGGCTAATGTAAAGCAAGCTACGGAAAATGATAAGCGTATCACCCGTGTTGGAAATTTCCTGCGTAAATCCAACCTGGATGAGTTTCCCCAGTTCTTCAATGTCCTCATGGGGCAAATGAGCATTGTAGGCCCCAGGCCACATATGCATTCCGATTGCAATACCTTTTCGTCTGTTGTTCATAACTATAAGTTCAGAAATACAGTTAAACCAGGTATTACGGGCCTGGCACAGGTAAAAGGTTACCGTGGTCCTACCAAGAACTTTGAAAGCATTTTTCATCGTTACCAGTTTGACGCCTTTTATATCCGCAATGCTAATTTCTGGCTGGATATGAGGATTGTACGTAAGACTGCTGGACAAACCTTCAAAATGATCTTCTCTAAATTCTTCCCTGGTGACTTGCAGAACGAAGAAGAAACTACACCCAAAAGGTGGACTGCTTCTTTTAGAAGCTTAAACTGATCCGGTTGTTTACCAAGGCCTTATTGGTACTTATTTTCCCCAGTTATCCCTGTCTAAGCTCCTGTATTGAATGGCTTCGGCAATATGCTCAGGCTTAATGGCATCGCTGTCTGAAAGATCGGCGATGGTACGGCTTACTTTAAGTATACGATCATAAGCCCGGGCTGAAAGATTGAGCTTCTCCATGGCTGTTTTGAGCAAATGCTGTCCTACTGTGTTTATAGTACATATTTGTTTGAGCTGCTTGCTGGTCATTTGTGCATTGCAATAAATAGAGGGATAGGCAGCATAACGGACTGCCTGTATTTCCCTGGCCCTGATAACACGCTCCCTGATAACAGAAGAGGTTTCCCCACTTTTTTGCGTGCTAAGTTCTGAGAAAGAAACCGGCGTAACTTCTACATGCAAATCGATCCTGTCCAATAAAGGCCCGGATATTTTACTCAAATACTTTTGTACATGGCCCGGCGGACAGCTGCAAGCCTTGGTTGGATGGTTATAAAATCCACATAAGCATGGGTTCATCGCTGCTATCAAAATAAAGCTGGCCGGAAAGTCAACAACCATCTTCGACCGGGAAATAGTCACCCGCCGTTCTTCTATAGGCTGGCGCATTACTTCCAATACTGTTCTTTTGAATTCCGGCAGCTCATCCAGGAATAATACTCCATTATGTGCCAGTGATATTTCTCCCGGCTGCGGCGTCCCTCCACCTCCTACCAGGGCTACATCACTCACTGTATGGTGTGGAGAACGAAAAGGGCGCCTGGCTATTAACATAGAATTATCGGGCAGTTTCCCGGCCACTGAATGGATCTTGGTAGTTTCCAGCGCTTCCTGTAATGAAAGAGGCGGTAATATCGTAGGCAACCTTTTTGCCAGCATGGTTTTGCCTGCACCCGGCGGACCTACCAGTATGGCATTATGCCCGCCGGCAGCGGCTATTTCCAATGCCCGCTTGATGTTTTCCTGACCTTTCACTTCTGCAAAGTCAAAATCAAAATGATGCTGTGCAGTCAGAAACTCATCTCTGGTATCTACAGTTACCGGCTGTAAGGATTCCTCTTCCCTGAAAAATTGGATCACCTCATTGATATGGCTAACGCCATATACAGCCAGGTTATTGACAATGGCCGCTTCCCTGGAATTTTGTTTGGGCAATATCAGGCCTTTGAAGCCTTCCTTCCGGGTGGTAATGGCAATAGGCAGGGCGCCTTTGATGGGTTGGATAGTACCATCAAGATTCAACTCACCCATGATCACATAGTCTTTTAATTTTTCGGGATTAAGTAATTGCTCTGAAGCTGCCAGGGTCCCTACTGCTATCGCGAGATCAAAAGCTGATCCGGTCTTTTTAATATCTGCCGGCGCCAGGTTCACCACCAGTTTGCGCCGGGGCATGAAATAATTGTTGGTTTTAAGGGCGCTCTCTACCCGCTGCAGGCTTTCTTTAACAGCGCTGTCGGGCAGGCCTACTATATAATAGTCGGCCCCGCTCATTTCATTGACTTCAATAGTTATAGTAATGGCTTCAACACCGTATACGGCACTTCCAAAGGTCTTTACAAGCATGGATATTGGCTATTTATCTTACTGGTTGGAGCAGAAAGATAAATAAAATATATAATACATCGGTCAGCCATCAGCTTGAGAGACCAGGAATCTGTTCGGACAGACCTATAAACCTTTTACAGATCCTTCAAATAGTAGTTTGGTAGCCGGGTCGGCCACTACTTTTTCCACCGGTTTGGTAACGGGTACCACCAGCGTGGTTTGCTTAGATTTTACAGCTACTGTTTTATTGAAGAGGAAGCTACGGTCTTGCCCATAAAAAGATAATTCCAACTGAAACTCAAAAGGTATATCCTGTTGTTGGTTGATGGTGAGTGATACACCCTTTTTATCCTTATCGTATAGCCAGGTGATATCCAATACGGGATGGCCTGCGGTATACAGCCATTGCAGGAAAAACTGCCGCAGGTGCTGACCTGAAACTTCTTCCATGCGCTTACGCAGGTCGTCGGTAGAAGCATTTTTACCACTATAGGCTGCATAATAGGAACGGATGCCTTTCCAGAAAATAGAATCACCCAGTTGATTGCGTAACATATGTAATACCCAGCCGCCTTTCTGGTAGGAGTTGGGATTGAGCAAAGCCATATAATCTTTAACAGAAGAATCTACTATTGGCTTCTTTGATCGTTTGGTGTAGCCAATTACCTGGCTGCGGTCCTCCAGCAACATTTTCCGGGCTGTATCCTGTCCGTACTTATGCTCAAAGTAAAGGATGGTCATATAGGTGGCAAATCCTTCGCTTAACCAGATATGTGCCCACTCTGTTTCTGTAGCCATATCACCAAACCACTGATGGGCTATCTCGTGGGTGAGCAGGGATTCTGATTTACGGGTACCTGTTACTGAATTCTCGGAATAAAAGATAGCGCCTGCATTCTCCAATCCGCCAAACATGGTCTTCGATTGTACATTCGCCAGTTTCTTATAGCCATAAGGGCCTACATTTTTGATAAAGAAAGGGAGTATCTCTGTAGCCTGTGCGTAATCATAAAAGCCCTTGTCCTTATTCTCCGGGTATACCCAACTGTACACGGGAATACATTGTACATCTCCGGCATACTGTACTGCAAAATCGGCTACCCCGATCACCATCACTTTCATGGGAAGGGGCGTAGTTTCTTTATAATGGGTGAGCTTGAGGTTATTGGCCAGCGAGGTCTCTTCTACCTGCACACCATTGGCTACTACCTGGTAATGGTTGGGGGCCGTAACCAGGAAATCGACCGGCGCTTTATCCGCCGGGTGATCTATGCAGGGAAGCCAGTTGCGTGCACGGTTGGGCCAGTTGTCGGCAAAGAACCCACGGTGCTTGTATTTATTCTTGTCGATCACCAGGCCGTCGGCAGGGATACCTTCATAGGTGATCTCTATCTCTCTTTTTTCTCCTGCTTTGGCGGGAAGGTCAATATGGAGCGAATCGGCCGATTGCTGAAAAGTGACGGGTTTATCCTTTTCTGTTACCTGCAGCACCGTCATGCCTTTCCCGTCATTGCGTTTGGATACCAGTTCAAAGGTGAGCTGGCGGGTATCTTTAAGCAATAAAACTTCAATGGTAGCCTTTCCCTGAATGTTATTGTTGTCATCATTCAGTGTGAGTGCAAAACGATAGTGCTGTACATCTATCACAGCACCGGGTTGTTGACCGATGGAATGTTTGATCACAGAAAGTAAGAGTACCAGGAAGACAATTTTCTTCATGCCGGGGGATTTGCTGATGAAGATAGGGCAAAACCAGTAAAAGGCCCCGGGATATGGAAGAGCGGTTACAATCGTTCCAGCAGCTCCACTACTTTTTCCCGCTTCAGGATCAGGTAGCCCAGCCTGTCATTGCTGATGCCTTCCTTCAACTGGTAACTGAAATGCAGTTGGTCTCCATTTACCGTCGTTTCAAAAAAGCGGAAGGAGATATTGGAATATTTCCTGAGGTCTTCCCCTATCTCATACAAGTGGGTTGACAGGATAAAGAGGGCAGACTTTATTTTGATCAATCCCTGGATAACGGTGTAAGAACATTTCATGGCATCCTGTACATTGGTGCCTTTGAATAGTTCATCAATCAGCACCAGCCATTTGCGCCCGTCATTGATCTTTACAATGGTATTGCGGATGCGTTGTACTTCATTGAAGAAATAGCTTTCCCCCTTTACAATATTGTCTACCACATTGATATTACTCAGCAGGCCATCAAAGGTGGTTAAGCGCATGGCGGCAGCTGGTACGCCCATGCCCAGGTGGGCCAGGAATACGGAGGTGCCCACAGCCTTGATAAAGGTGCTTTTGCCCGCCATATTGGCCCCTGTGAGAAAAACGAAGTTGCTTTCCTTGCTCATCTGCACATCATACGGCACGGGGGTAGGCAAGAGGATATGGTATAATTGTTTGGCGTCGATCAATGGCTGGTCCTGTACGATGAATTCCGGGAAACTAAGCTGGAAACGTTGCATGGCCACTGCCATGGAATACCAGGCATCAAAGCGGCCGTAGATATTGATCAACTCAAAAAGCGGCGCTTTAAAGTGATCCCTTACATAGGCGCCATAGTAGATGGTCTGTGTAAGGCTGAACTTGGCGCCTGCGGGTAACTGGCGCAGGTCCTGTATCTCCTTTCTGTTCAGCAGGTCTTTGGCCCGGTGCAGGTAAGAGCGGATCAATACAGGGGCATCATTATTTTCAAACAACTCGATCAGCTGGTGCATGCCCCGTACAAAATCGGCAAAGTGCGACAGGGAATACCTGACCAGTGAAAAGTCGGCCGCATGAAGTACCCTATAGCTGAGCGCATTGACAAAATTGGCCGCACCCATGTAGTCGATGTTGCTGTCGTAAAACCGCTCAATGACCATCACGGTACCATTGGTAATGGTGAGTGGCCAGTCATTGATGTTGTTGTAAATGGTGCGGATGATGTGCTGCGTTTCCTTTATCTGGCGCAGGTCGCTAAATGGATTATGGAAGAATTTTAACAGCCACTCACGTCCTTCTACCGTACGGGTAAAGTTTAGCTTATGAAAAATGGAGAATTCTTCTTCATGCTGAAAAATGGAAAGGTCGTTGTAGGTGGTGATGTCTAATTCCATAGTGCTGGGATAAGTTAATAATAATTATCGCTCAAAAGATAATCGTTGTCCCTTTTGAGATTCATCCCATACCCCATTTCCATAAACCATATGGCCATTTACAAAAGTATTAGTTACGGTAGCCGGAAAGGTAAAGCCCTCCAGCGGGCTCCAGCCGCATTTATAGAGGATATTTCCGGGGGTAATGGTATAAGGCTTCTGCAGGTCTACGATCACCAGATCGGCCCGGTAACCTTCCCGTATGAATCCCCTGTCGGCAATCTGAAAGCAGGTAGCCACGGCATGACTCATTTTTTCTACTACTTTTTCCAGGGAAATGGCGCCTTGTTGCACATAATGCAGCATCAGCAATAGGGAATGCTGTACCAGGGGTAAGCCGGCATGGGATTTTTCGTAGCCCCCGTTGCCAGACGTCAGTTGCAAACTGCCATCTGCGGCGCGTTCATATCCTTTTTCTTCCAGGGTATGGGGCGCATGATCGGTGGCAATTACATCCAGCCGGTCGTCGAGTAAGGCCTGCCACAGGGCTGTGCGGTTGTGAGGGGCTTTGATGGCCGGATTACATTTTATGCGGTTGCCCAAGGTAGCGTAATCATCGCTGGTAAAATGCAAATGGTGCACACATACTTCTGCCGTAATATTCTTTTGGTCGAGGGGCACCATATTGGAGAACAGCTGCAATTCCTTTTCTGTGCTGATATGGAGTATGTGCAGACGGCTATTGTGCTTTTTGGCAAACTGGATAGCGGTTAAGGAAGATTCAAAGCAGCCATTTTCGTCGCGGATAAGTGGATGGTCTGCCGCTTCCAGCGTCCCTTTTTCCTTTTTGATACGTTCCAGGTTGGCTTTGATGATCTTTTCATCCTCGCAGTGGGTAGCGATCAGTACTTCGCTGCCGCCAAATATCTTATCCAGTGTGAGGTAATTGTCTACCAGCAGCCCTCCGGTAGAGGAGCCCATGAATATTTTTACCCCACAGATATCTTTTTTCCGGTCATTTGTTCTCAGCACCTCATCGATGTTATCATTGCTGGTTCCCATAAAAAAGGAGTAGTTGGCCAGTGCAGTGCTGGCACCAATCTTGTACTTATCCTCCAGCAGCTGCTGTGTAAATACGGGGGGTACAGTGTTGGGCATTTCCATAAAGGAGGTAACGCCGCCGGCCACTGCTGCTTTGGATTCTGTATAAATACTGGCCTTATGGGTAAGGCCGGGTTCCCGGAAATGAACCTGGTCATCAATGGCCCCGGGTAATAAATGTTTTCCCTCGCCGTTTATTTCTACAACAGCAATGCCGGGCTGAATAGAGGGGCCGATCTTTTCAATACGCCCATCTTTTATGAGCACATCATTGACTACAGACTTGCCCTCGTTGACCACCGTTATATTCTTAATCAGGTAATTTTGCATATCTTGAATTCTGAATAGTATGTTTTTTGCTAATTTATAGTTCCGTGAATTGCTTTTATAAGCACGGCTCTGCTAGTACCTATTTTAAACAATCGAACATGCAATTTATCGCAAAATCCATTCTCCGGCTGTCCGTTTTATTGTTTCCTGCTGTTTCACTGGCCCAGTCTTCTTACCTGCCCCAGGGCAATAAGCACCAGGTGCTATTGGACCGGTTGGAAATCAAATTGCAGAACAATACCGACCTGAATGTTTCCACCCTCAAACCCCTCAGCCGCCGCATAGCTGTAAGGGCAGGGGAATATGCCGATTCTGTGCAAAAGGCAGGTGGCAACCTCCTTTCTGTCGTGGACCAATATAACCTGAAGAGCCTGTTTATGAATAATTCAGAATGGGCAACGGCTGATACCTCGGGTTTTGCCAGTAAAAGGCCCCTCTGGAATACCTTCTATAAGACCAAGGCCAATTTCCTGGAGGTAAATGAAAAAGATTTCTTCCTGGCGGTCAACCCGGTTATTCAACAACAGCAGTCCATAGAAAGTGATAATACCGATGAAAGGATATTTTTAAATACCAAGGGTGTTGCCCTGCGGGGGATGATCGCCAAGCGCCTGGGTTTTTCGGCTTATTTCACCGATAACCAGGAAAGAGGCCCATTGTTTGTTCAACAGCGCATCATTGCCAATGATGCCGTGCCCGGCGTTGGCTTTTATAAGGATTTTAAGACTACGGCCACGGATTATATCGATGCCCGGGGCTCGATCAACTTCACGGCGGCCAAATACCTCGACTTCCAGTTTGGCTATGATAAGAACTTCATTGGTAATGGCTACCGGAGCTTATTCCTAAGTGATTTTGGCAATAGTTACCTGTTCCTGAAGATCAACACCCGTATCTGGAAACTGGATTACATGAACCTCTTCATGGAACTGGTGCCGCAAACCATCAATATCAATGCAGGTAACAAATTGCTGGACCGCAAGTATACTGCCATCCACCACCTGAGCATGCAAATGACACGGTGGTTGAATATAGGCATATTTGAGGCGGTGACCTTTGGCCGGAGGAACCATTTCGACTTTACCTACCTCAATCCCATTATTTTTCTCAGAGCTTCCGAACAACAGGCTGGCAGCGCTGATAATGCCATTATTGGTCTCGATATAAAAGCCAATGTGGCCAAACGATTCCAGTTTTACGGCCAGTTCATGATGGATGAGTTTAAGCTGAAGGAAGTACGGGATGGCAAGGGATGGTGGGCCAATAAGTTTGGCTTACAGGCCGGCGCCAAATACATTGATGCCTTTGGAGCGAAGAACCTCGACCTGCAGGGTGAGGTAAACTTTCTTCGTCCGTTCAGCTATTCACACTATGATTCTTTGGCCAACTATACCCATTACAACCAGCCCCTGGCGCACCCGCTGGGCGCCAATTTTATAGAAGCTATTGGTATTGTACGGTACCAGCCCCATCCTAAATGGACCACCTCTGCGCGGGTGATACTCTGGCAGCAGGGTACGGATACAGCCAATAGCAATGTGGGTAGCAATATCTTTATGGTCAATACTACGCGGAATGGCGACTATGGTTACAACCTGCCCAATGGACCTAAATCTACCGGCATCAATGCCCAGTTGCTGGCCAGCTATGAAGTGAAGGAAAACCTGTTTCTCGATGCTTCCGTACTTATCCGTCGCTTGTCTTCAGATGTAGTACCCGACCGCAATACCTCTTTATTTACCCTGGCGGTGCGCATGAACATGTTCCGGCGGGAATATGATTATTAAAACTACAAAAGCAGGGGGCACTGCTGCCGTCCTGCTTAATGTAATAGATATTGCCCCGACCTGGGTCTAAGGGTAATACCTGTAAGGAAACCACCCTGTTAGGATTGACTAGATCCCGAACTGCTAAAATACAGGACGACTTACAATGTTGTCATCAACTGGGGTGAATGACAATACTATGTATGTGAAATGAAGAAGTTAGGGTGTAAACAGTTCCGTGTTTAGGGTTTGGGGTTTCGCGTTCTTTGAGTGGAGGCTGCTGATTAAACTTAAAAGATTAAAGGTGCCAGGGTTTGGTACGCAACCCAATATGCGGCAGCAACCCGAAACCAGCAACCCACAACGAGAAACAATTCCTTACCTGAAGTCGAAATTTTTCAGAAACTCTTCTTTATAGTTACGGCCAATGGGCAATTCGATCTTATTGATCTGCACTTCCTGGTCATTAAAGGATTGAATGGCGTTGATGTTAACAGCGTAGGACCGGTGTATGCGCACCAGGGGTTTAAAATTGATCTTCTCCAATAACTGGCTAAGGGATAAACGTAGTACGAATTTCTTTTCCTGGGTAATGACGTTGACGTAATTGTTGTCGGCTTCGATGTAGAGCAGGTCGGGCAGTTTGATCTTTACAAATACATAATTGTTCTTCACAAAAATGTAATCATTCATCTGGAGCACTGTTTCCTTATCGGCTGTGTCGGGTACCGGGCGTTCTGCATTTTTTTCCAGGGGGATCACTTTACCGGCAGACTCCTGGCGGCGGGCCATCGCAAAATTATTAATAGCCAGCTCAATGGCAATCCGCACATTGGTTACGTTATAGGGTTTGGTAAGAAAAGCAGCTGCCTGAATGTTTTTTACCCGGCCTACCGTTACAGGATCGGTGAAAGCCGTCAGGAAAATGACAGGCACAGTCCTTTGTTGCAACAGTTCGATGGCGGTGTCGATACCATCTTTGTCGCCGATAATGTTTACATCCATCAACAGGATATCTACCTTATGTTGGCTAAATAATTCTTTGGCTTCTGTGGCATTGTCTGCGATACCGGCTACCTCGTAGCCGTCATTTTCCAGCCCGGCGGCAAGGTCCATTGCTACAATGGATTCATCTTCTACGATCAGTACACTTATCTTGTCAGTTGCCATGTAATTACATTTTTTAGCACCCTTTTCGGGTGGTTATGCCGCCTGCCGGGGTATCGTAATGGTAAACTCTGTCCCCTCATTGATCACTAATGTTTGTTTTGCCCGCATTTGTTTGCACAAAGCGCCGATCAACTGCTTGCCAAAGGAGTTGCCTTTTTGCTTCCAGGCCTCCTCGTTGATGCCAATGCCATTGTCTTTGATCACAAAGATCATATGGTGGCTGTCTTCTGTAACACGGATCAATAAGGAGGGGTGTTGAATATCCCGGTAGGCATATTTCAGGGAATTGGTGATCATTTCATTTATGATAAGCCCGATGGGCAGCGCCTTATCAATGTCCATCATTTCCCGGTCTATTTTTATTTGCAGGTCAAAACCATCCCGGTCAAAGCCATAGGACGACAGGAGCGATTCGGCCAGGTCGGTCAGGTATTCTTTCATGTTTACCGCTGTAAGCTCTTCTTTCTTATAGAGCCGCTGGTGAATAAAGCTCATAGCCTGTACACGCTGCTGGCTTTCCCGCAATACCGATACGGCGCCCTCATCCTGTACTTTATAGGTTTGCAGGCTCAGCAGGCTGCTCACGATCTGCAGGTTGTTCTTTACCCGGTGATGCAGCTCCTTCATCATCATTTCCAGGTTTTTCGACTGGATGGCTATCTGCTGGCGTTGTTTTTTTACCCGGCGGTACAGCCATATCATACAGGCGGCCAGGCCCGCAAAGACGATCACACCGATCACCAGGAAGGTAATACGCCGGTTGTTGGCATTGCTTTCCAGCTGAAGCATTTGTATCTGTGATTCCTTTTTGGCCGTTTCGTATTTGGTTTGCAGGTCTACTACCTGGTTGGTTTTGGTTACGTTGTTCAATGAGTCATCCATCTTATCGGCCAACACATAATAGAACAAGGCCGAATCGGGTTTACCACCTGCCTTGAACGATTCATGCAATTGCCTGTAAGCATTTACCAAACGTTCCGGCCGGTTCAACTGTATAGCCGATTCCTGCATTTTGCGGGCATACAATAATGCCTGTCCAGCATTATGCATCTTTACATAGGCATTGGAAATATTGCCATAGTTGAAGGAAAGGCTGGCAAGGTTGTGCCGGCTTTTATTATACTCCACTGCCTTGAAAAGGTATTCCAGTGCTTTGGGATAGTCTTTCCTGTATTCCAGGTACACCTGGCTCATATTATTGTACAACTTACCGGCATGTTCTGTTCCCTTGCCGGAAACACTGATCAACTGCAGGGCCTGGTCATAGGCGCCCCAGGCGGTATCATAATAATGTTCAGTACCCTTTAATTTGCCAATATCGCGGTAAAGAATGCCCAGCATATTCAGGGCATTGACCATGCCGGCCGTGTCGGGTACAGATTGGTATAAATTATAAGATTGCCGGCTGTAGAGAATGCTTTTGTCCAGGTATTCTTTGGTGAGGCTGGATCCCGACATATCCTTGTACACCTGGGCCATATGGAGGTGGGCGCCCGCCTGGGGGATGGTAGCTTTTAATTGTTCATAGCTGCTGATTGCCTGGTGAAACTCTTCCAATGCCGTAGTGTAATTGCCTTTATTGCGATTGGCAATAGCTATCTGAACAGTAGCGTCTGCAATGCCCCTGGCATATTTCAACTGCGCTGCCAGCGATTTGGCCTGCCGGGCCATGCTGAACATACTATCCAGGTTAGTCTGAATATAACTGGCAGCCAGTTTGTTCTGGAGATTCACTTTGGCTGTGTCGGCTACATGCGCGGGTAATGCCTTCTGAAGGCTGTCCTGCCAGGCAGCACGGTCTTGTGCTATAGCTGACAAACAGGCAAAAACAAGCATCGTAATACAGATGCTTGTTGCATATGGTGTTTTTTTAGGCAGGGATAGTCGGTTTCCTGCCACGAAGTTAATAGAGAAAGCAGCTATTACATAATCCCTTTAGTAAGCGATATATGACCAATTTTTCATTTTCGTTCTGCCTTCTTTTTCTCCTTGTTTTGTAAAGCAGGTGCTGTCTGGCTGGCCTTCTCTTGTTTTTTATTGGTGAGCGGATATTTTAAGATAGCAGATCCCATCATTTCCGGAACAATCAGCTCACCCTGGGGTGTGAGGGTAAAGTCTGCAGGCCCTGCAATAGGCTCCTGGTTGATGGTCACCACTTGTTGGGTGGTGGGGTACACAGCAAGCAGCAATCCCTTTTTTTCAAAAGCCACCCAATCCGATACCACTACCATAGAATCGTTTGCAATGGCTATGCCATCATAATGTCCACGACGGTCAATGATCCGGGTAAACTGCCTGGGAGAGGCCTTTAAATCAATGAAACCCAATTCGCCGGCAGGAGTATCTCCAAAGACAAAGCTACAGGCATAGAGCCTGTTTTGCCGGACATCCCAGGCCAGTCCGTTAGGGCCTTTAATGGGGTTGGTTAACACCAGTTCCTCCACCTGGGGTTTGGCGGTGAGGTGGATGATGAATATCTTATTAATATCCATGGCCGATACAAACAGGGTCTGTTTGTCTTTAACAGCCAGGTCATTGAGCAATAAGCAGCCTGCTGCACTGCAGCAATCAATCTCATATTTTCTTTGTCCCGTGCGGAGATCAAACCCCAACACCCGGTCTATGTCTGTTACAAACAATATTCCGTTGTTGATAACAGCTCCTTTAGGGGCATGTAATCCATTTACAAAAGCACTGTCGCCCACCTGCCTGCCTGCTTTATCCATTTTCCAGATCACCCCATCGCCATCCTTTTCCGTAGGGGTAAGTTGCCGGCCAATATCTGCTATATAGTAATACTGGCCATCTGTAACTACACTTTCTGGATAACGCACAAAGGTGCCTGTATTGATCTTTTGCCGGGCAAGGGAAGTAGTAGAAAGAATAAGCGTTCCAATGATGAATAAGCCTGATGATAGCATGGATCTCATAAATAATTTTTACAAAACTATTCAGGAGAGCCCCGGTCGTGATAGCAAAATCAGGTCAAATAGTAGCAGTTTTAGACCTGGTAGCTTCTTTGGGTGTGTAGCCAAACCTGGCTTTGTAGCATTTGATAAAATAGGATACATTTTCGAATCCACATTCGAAGGCTACTTCGTTTACATTCTTAGGAGTAGTTTCCAATAGTCGGTTGGCATGTAGGAGACGTTCATTGTTGATCCATTCTTTGGGGGCTGTTTTAAATATACGGGCAAACTCACGTTTAAAGGAGGAGAGGCTCAGTCCGCACAGTTTAGCATAGTCCTGCAGGGCAAAGGGCTTCAGCAGGTTGGCCTTGATCGTTATTTCCAGGGCATCATCGCTTTTATCAAACAACTGCTGCAGGAAATGCAGGAAAGGTATTTTGTATTCTCCGGCCAGTAGTAGCAGGAATAGCTCTTCCAGTTTCAGCTGCAATAGTTTGGAGGTGTTCTCATGCGGGTGCTGTATATACTGCAATACACTGTCACGCACCGTGAGGATCTCACGGGAGCAGGATACCAGCATACGGGCATGGTCAGCAGAAGAGGTGACCGACCGGAGATCAGTATGTTCGGCCACAAAGGATTTCAGGAACTGATCATCCAGGCAAAGCATGAGGGCCGAAAAGCCATCTTTTTCGGCTAAAAAGGTAGACATGAAGTAGGCGCCCCTTTTAAGCAGGATCAGCTCATTGGCCTTGGCTGCAATCACCTGGTCGCCCAGGTGGATCGTTTTGGAACCCCGTATGATAAAGACCAGTGTATGCTCTGTTAGGAAGCCTTCCGTTTTAGGCACCATTTGCATGATCTTGTAGAAGGCCAGCACCGACTTGCCCGAATGATAGGTCACTACATTGGCAGGCGCATTTTCAAACTCCCTGGGAAATCTTGGATACACAGTATAAAAAATTGAAGGCTAAAGGTAGCTAAAAGAGCAGGCTAATAGAAGGCACAAAAAAACCTCCCGTTTTAGCGGGAGGTGCACTAATCAAAATACATTAACCATTAAACCTTATCCTATGATGATATAAAGATATATAATTTATTATCCATAACAAAGCTTTGTGCATAATATGTGCTTATTTTCACATTTATGTGGATAGCCTAATTTCAGCGAATTCCGATTATCCTCATAGCGTTTTGCTGACCTAACGGCCAACGATAGCTTTTTGTTTACCCTTCGAAAATTAAAGAGAATAGGATCATCTTCGAATTGAGCTTGTCGATGGTGTTGGAAAATTTGAGGTTCTGATCACGGGAATGGGTATTCATAAGCCCGTTGCTGAATTTGATCTCCGGGGAGAGAATAAATACGGGGAAGTAAAAGCTAAAACCGATGCCTGCTTCTACGCCAAAGTCATACTTCGACAATTTCACCAGCCCCTCTGCGCGGCGGGCAGTAGAATTGGAAGCGAGGTCATATTCAAACTTAGCCCCACCAAACATATATACGCGGAAGTTACCGATCCTGTCGGACCTGAACTTAAGGTGAATGGGCACTCCCACCAGGATCGATTCCACCCTTTTGGTCATCACTTTAGCCTCTTCTTTGGCGAGATCGGGCGTTTTTAAGGTATAAGTGAGGTTTTTATACGAAAACAGTAATTGCGGGAAAATAGCCCTTACTTCAAAACGGGGGGAGAGCCGGTACGTGTGCATACCTGCCAGTCCGAAGCCACCCGCTCCTTGCGATTCAATAGACTGTATACTGTCCTGCTGTAAAAAGCTGGGGTGGTGGGTAACATTGAAGCGGGAAGTATTATAAATCAGGGCAATGCCTAAAAAGTACTTCTTATCGTCGTGATTGGGAAGATTTAACTCAATTTCCTGCGCCCAGCTGCGGGAGCAGGCCGTCAATAAAGTGAGCACATATGCCAGGCGTATCAACTGGCTCTTTTTCTGCCGCAGTAAATAGTACATATTCCTAAACTCAACCTTTTTAGTGAAGTGTCCGAAAACCCAACTTGTTGTAAAATGTGTAAAAATGTTTCGCCTTCAGGAAATGCTTTAACTGATTTATTTAAATATTGATACGCGTCTTTATTCTTGGTCAGCCAGCGCCCCGCCTGGGGTGCTACGATGTTCATGTACAAATTATAAAGCCCTTTAAACCAGATCTTTCGGGGTTTTGAGAACTCCAGTATCACCAGTTTCCCACCGGGTTTTAACACCCTGTACATCTCACTTAGTCCTTTCTCCAGGTTTTGAAAATTGCGGACCCCGAAAGCGGCCGTAATGGCATCAAACGAATTGTCCTGGAAATTTATTGCTTCGCTATCGCCCTTCTCTAATTCTATATGATTATTTAACAACAGCTTGGCAATCTTTTGCCTGCCCAGCTGGAGCATACCCTCAGAAATATCTATGCCAATTATTTTCCGGGGTTGCAGGTATTTCCAGGTGGTGATCGCCAGATCGGCCGTTCCCGTAGCCACATCCAGTACCTCCTGCGGCTTCAAATCTACCAATTCTTTGATAGCCCGCTTGCGCCAGTACACATCGATGCCGCCGGAAAGAAAGCGGTTCATGAAATCGTACCGGAACGCAATCTGGTCAAACATACTGGCCACCTGCTCTTTCTTGCTTTGCTCAGATCCCTCGAAGGGCACTATGGTATCATGTGAATGATTGGACATGGAGCGCAAAGTTAGGGGAAAGCAGCTGGTTTTCAGTATAGCGCGCGAGGGCTGGTCAAAAGGTTCAGGGTATTTGGATCGGGATTTATTCGCTTCATATTTACAGCTCATTTGGTATTAACCTGCTATTAACCTGAACACTAGCCTTTGATAAACCGTAGATAAGCCGTCTCTTTAAAGGACAGCTTATCTACGGCTTATATACAGCTTATATACGGCTTATCTACAGGTTATCCCAAAACGAGAAGCGAATATGGAGGCTACCAGCGGCGGCGCGGACAGGGACCTGATCCAAAGCGGCCAGCCAGCGGGTAAGCCAGTTTTATCCAATCCGAATCGGTATATTTAATGCACAAATGAGTTCCCACAGCTTGCTACAACGTTCTACTATACAATTACTTCGCTTTCATTTTTCCTTTTTCCTGCTGCCCGTATACCTTTTTGCCCTGGGGCAGGTGCCCGCTATACAGGCTTCCCATGCCTTGCTCATCTTTTTCATCCTGCATGTATTGGTCTATCCCGCCAGCAATGGCTATAATTCCTATATGGACCGGGATGAAGGGAGCATCGGGGGCATCAAAAATCCCCTGCAGCCCACCCGGCAATTATTCCTGGTAAGTGTGGTCATGGATGTTGTGGCGATGTTGTTGAGCCTGTTCATTGGCTATTTATTCACTGCCTGCATTATTGCCTATATACTGGCTTCCCGGGCTTATAGTTACCGGGGCATACGGTTGAAGCAGTATCCGCTGGCGGGTTATCTTACGGTGATCATTTTCCAGGGAGCCGTTACTTTTTTTATGGTTTATCATGGTTGCAGCGTAAACAAAACGACCGATGTGCCGTTAACCGGAATGATAGCGGCCAGTTTACTCATCGGGGGATTTTATCCGCTTACCCAGGTTTACCAGCATGAAGCCGATAAGAAGGATGGGGTGCTCACCATCAGTGCAGCATTGGGATACCGGGGTACTTTTATTTTTACAGCCATCATCTACAGCCTGGCCATGGGATTACTGGCTTACCTGTTCTATAGTACAGGGGAATTTGTAAAATTCCTGGTATTGGCAACTTGTATGCTGCCCATTCTCGTATATTTTTTTAAATGGGCAGGCGGCGTATGGAAAGATGAAAACGTAGCCGATTTTACCCACACCATGCGTATGAACCTGTTGGCATCGGTTTGTACCAATATTGCTTTCCTTATTTTATTAACCTGGAAATTATTTGAGTAAGATCATCTCCATTGGCACAGCTGTACCGGCGTTCAAACACCGTCAGCAGGATATCATGCAATTTATGCAAGCCGTTTATGCCCTTACAGAAGCTGATAAGCGTAAGATCCGGTTCCTGTACCACCAGAGTGCTATAGATACCCGCTATTCCGTTGTTCCCGATTATAGCCGGTCAGCGGCTGAATGGAAATTCTACCCTGCTACGGAGAACCTGGAGCCCTTTCCTTCCCTGGAACAGCGAATGACCTGGTACCATAAATATGCTGCTCCTTTATCCATCCATGCGGTACGGGATTGCCTGGACGGAAAAGTAAAACAGGAGGAGATCACCCACCTGATCACGGTGAGTTGTACAGGCATGAGTGCACCAGGGCTCGACCTTCAATTGATCGAGCTGCTGGAGCTTCCCAGGAATGCCTGGCGCAGTTCCGTCAATTTCATGGGTTGTTATGCGGCTGTTCATGCCCTCAAAATAGCCGATGCCCTTTGCCAGGCCGATAAGCGGGCTAAAGTATTAATTGTATGTACGGAGCTTTGTACCCTGCATTTTCAACGGGAGTCTTCGGTGGATAATATTGCTTCCAGCCTTTTGTTTGGCGATGGAAGTGCGGCCGTATTGGTAACACACAACGATGATGCCCATAAAGGATTACAGATCGATCATTTTTATTCAGAAATAATTCCAAAAGGGAAAGGGGATATGTCGTGGGAGTTGTCTTCTTCCGGATTCCTGATGACATTGAGCAGTTATATTCCCGAGCTGGTAGGAGAGGATTTTGGTGCTTTGACCGGCAGGGCCTTGCAACAGGCCGGTCTTTCACAGGAAGCAATAACGCATTGGTGCATCCACCCCGGTGGTAAAAAGATACTGGAAGCGGTATCGGCAAGTCTGCACCTGAAAAATGATGAGCTGCAAATCTGTGCCGATGTGTTGAGAAATTACGGGAATATGTCTTCTCCTACCATACTGTTTGTATTGAAAAAGCTGATGCTGCAAATGACCGCTGTTCCGCAAAAAGAAACGACACAACGGGTATTCGGAGCGGCTTTTGGACCGGGATTAACGATGGAAACCTTTGTGGCGAGTATGTGAACCGGCAATCGTCAATCGGCAATCGTGAATAGGTCTCGCTGATCATTGAAGTGCGTACGCAGAAGTAATAGGGCCTTTTTAAATAATACATTCAAGTTTGTGAATTTTCGCCATCGATCATACCAGCAGGAATTGCTGGACCGGGATGATATTCCGTTTGCGGATATCCGGAGGAATATGCAGGAACTTGATTTTATCAATACCTGGCTGGGGGGCCATGCTATTACCCTGGCAGGGTTGAAGCAACTGGCCGGGGGCCGGCAAAGCATTTCCGTGTGCGAGGTAGGTTGTGGTGGCGGCGATAACCTGGTAGCCATCCGGCAGTGGTGTGAAAAAAAAGGGATGGCTGCATCTTTCATTGGTATCGATAAAAATCCTGATTGTATAAAAGTGGCGCAGGAAAGAAAGCTGCGCGGTTGCACGTGGATAACGGCCGATTATAAGGATGTGGAGCTGGAGCACAAGCCGGATATTATCTTTTCTTCTTTGTTCTGTCATCATTTCCCGGAACGGGAATTGATAACGCAATTGCAATGGATGTACAGGCATGCACAACGGGGATTTTTTATCAATGACCTGCACCGGCATCCGCTGGCCTATTATTCTATTCAGTGGCTTACGCGGTTATTCTCTAAAAGTTACCTCGTAAAAAATGATGCCCCCTTGTCTGTTGCCAGAGGATTTGTTAAAAATGACTGGGAACAACTTTTTGATAGCGCAGGAATCACTACCTTTTCCGTTGAATGGAAATGGGCGTTCAGATGGTTGGTAGTAGTGGAACGGCAATCGGCAATCGGCAATCGTGAATCGCTTGCTTCGAAGGGGCGGCGAGCCCGTAGCTCCCAATAGCAGTTCATCTGAAAAAATAACACATCATCAATAGCGCTGGTTGAGTCTTGATCCCAAATACGATATTGCCATCATAGGAGGTGGATTGGCAGGGTTAGCCCTGTCTGTTCAGTGCGTGCGGGCCGGCTATCGTACCATCGTATTTGAGCGGGAAAAATACCCTTTTCATAAGGTTTGCGGCGAATACATCAGCCTGGAGAGCTGGAACTTCCTGGAAGAGCTGGGCGTGCCCCTGAGTGATATGCAGCTGCCGGTCATCAACCGCTTGCAGGTGAGTGCACCCAATGGGAAATATATTGAAACTGCCCTGCCTCTGGGGGGATTTGGCATTAGCCGCTATACACTCGATCAACTGCTGGCCAATATCGCACGCAGGGAAGGGGTGGTGCTGATGGAGGAAACGAAAGTGGTCAATGTGGTTTACCGGAATAATGCTTTTGTTATCTTTTCTTCCCGGGGAGAAACAGAAGTGACCATTGCCGCCGGCACTTATGGAAAAAGGGGCAACCTGGATGCCAAGTGGAAGCGGCCTTTTACCCAGGTAAAACCCAATAAGCTCAACCATTTTGTAGGGGTAAAGTACCACATTGAAACCTTTTTTCCGGAAGATCTCATTGCATTACATAATTTTGAGAATGGTTATTGTGGTATATCGCGCATAGAGAACAATAAATATTGCCTCTGCTATCTGACCACCGCCAGGAATCTGCGCAAAAGCCACAATGATATCCAGGCGATGGAGAAAAATATCCTTCAAAAGAATCCATTCCTGGAAAAGATATTTTCCAATGCGCGGTTCCTGTATACAGAACCGCTCACTATTTCCCGGATATCCTTTAATAGAAAAAACCAGGTAGAGAACCATGTATTGATGATTGGTGATGCGGCTGGTATGATCACCCCGCTTTGTGGCAATGGCATGAGCATGGCTTTACATGGCAGTAAGCTGGCCTTTGAGGAGATCAGCCAGTTTATGAAAGGCCAGATTACACGCTATGAAATGGAGCTGCAATACACCCAGCAGTGGGAAAAGCAATTTGGCCGCCGCTTACAGACAGGACGATTGATCCAACGTTTTTTTGGTAGTGCATCTTTATCCAATTTCCTGATAACCGCCGTAAAACCTTTTCCGAAGTTCGTTGCCTTTTTGATAAGGCAAACGCACGGTAAACCTTTTTAGTAGCAACCTTTTTTTAGTAGCATGTTCAAGACCTTACCTTTTTTGGCTGGGCTGTTAATGGTCCAGTTGGCCCTCGTTGCACAGAATTATCATGCTGTGAACGGATCCTCCTTTGCAGGCAGTTTAGGCGTAGGTAATAATCCTGCTTCTATTGTGAATACGCCTTTTGCCTGGGATATAGATATACTTTCTGTACAGGTAAAGCCGGCTACCAATGCGGTGACGCTTCATAATTATTCCCTTCTGTCTTTTGGTGGTACAGCAGAATACCAGTTTGATAAAGGCTATTATGCCCGCTTTATGCAGGCCAATGCCAATGTGAACCTGCTCAATACGCGCATTGCGCTCAGCCGCCGGGCAGCCATTGCCGGAGGCATTAATATCCGGAGTTATTCAAATATCAAAACCAGCCCCTATGCTTTTGTGGATACGATGAAAAGCGCCCGGTCTTTCTTTCTCATGAACGGGGGCAATACCAATTATAGTGCTGACCTGACAAGCAGCAGCTGGCTGGAATTGTTTGGCACCTATGCCCAAACTATTGTGGACAATGAACGCAGCCGCCTCAATGCAGGGATCACCGTACGGGTGTCCCGCGGCCTGTCGGGCGCACATGCCAAACTGGTGAGTGGGGAGGTGGAAAGGATCATAGAGAACGGACAGGAAAAATATGTACTGAAAGATGCGGCCGCACGCTATGGCTATTCTGCCAATTTAGACGGTTGGAAGAAGGAGAAGGGATCGAATCAAAACCTGCAGGATTTTGTGCGGAATAGCGAAGGCGGGGCTTCTTTTGATGTGGGCGTGGAATACCTGATCAAACCTATGGTGATTGCCGATTTCAATGATCCTGCCGAACGCTACTACGATTACGACTGGAAGATCGGTATTGCTATCTTGGATATCGGCTTCAATCAATACAAGTATAGCAACAACAGCCGCACCGTGCGGGGATTCAGGGGTGAGGTAACGGATATGGACCTCGATAAAAAATTCAACAACATCCACGGCATTGCCGGGTTTAATGATAGCCTGGCTACCATCGTGAACAGCATGGGCCGGTTGGCGGGCAATTTCAATGTGATCAATCCTATGCGGGTGGTGGTCAATGTAGACAGGTATTTATTTGATGCTTTTTATATCAATGCGGATCTGTCCATCAACCTTTCTCCCCTGGCGGGCGACCAACGCCTGTACGTAAAGGAAACCAACCTGCTGGCGGTGACACCCCGTTGGGAAACGCGCAACTGGGGATTTTATATGCCGGTATTGTACAATACGGAAAAGCAACTTCGGATAGGCGGGGCTGTAAAAGCAGGACCGCTGTTGCTGGGCATCCACAACTGGGCCACCCTGTTTGCCAAAAATCGTATGCAGAACGGAGGCGGCTACCTGGCTTTGGTGATCCGGGCCGGCCGCGACAGTCAGCACAAACGGGACCGCAAATACGATTGTCCGCCTTATTGACGATTCCCCCTTATTAATTTTATTGGGTTGATTGTGAAAAAGGGTTATTTTTTGCATCTTGCAGGTAACCCCTTAGCAGGGTAGCCACTAACACCCTCAATTCATCATTATGCGATCCCGACAACTGCTGTTGACCATTCTTTTGGTAATGGCCATTACCAACCTCTATAGTCAGGTTTCCCTGAAAGATTATTCTACCAAGGTGAGTGACACCTGCTGGCGGGTGGATTATTATATACCGGCTGGTTCGCTAAACAAGGTAGAATCTTTTAAAGACAGAAAGAAGACAATAGCTCATGGCCGCTTTGTCTTTTATGATGAAAAGGGATATGCAGACTCTACGGGGTTTTATGTAAATGGACAACGCAATGGCACCTGGTATTATTACAATAACAAAGGAAAAGTGCTGCTGTCGAGAGAATATGAGAACGGGATAGTAGTCAGTGAAAAGAAGCATGAACAGGAGCCCGAAGGGAAAGACAAATCACCTAAGCCAGGAGAGGTAGAATCGGAGTTTGAGGGCGGTCTGAAAGGCTGGCAACAATACCTCAACAGGAACCTTCGCTACCCGCGCGAAGCTATAATAGCTGGGATACAGGGAGAAGTACGGGTGGCTTTTGTAGTGAGTGCCGTAGGGGCCGTACAGGATATATGGATCATCAAATCGATAGACCGCTCACTAGACAAAGAAAGCGCCCGGCTATTGGAGGATTCTCCCAACTGGATACCTGCCGAACAGGATGGCCGAAGGGTGAAAAGTTACAAAATACAACCCATCAGGTACCGGACGCAGTAACATGTAGGTGCACAAGGCCATGGGTTCTATATTTTCAATAATATTTGAAACTTCAGAAATGGGGCGTATCTTTACACCTGAAACGATCGTCTATGAAGTTGAGTGAAGCCAAACATCAGTTTATCGACTCCTGGGGTTCCTTTGGAACGCACTGGGGTATTAACCGCACCATGGCGCAGATACATGCCCTGTTGCTGGTAAGTCCCGATCCGCTGAGCCAGGATGATATCATGGAGCAGTTGAGTGTGAGCAGGGGCAATGTGAACATGAATATCAGGGACCTGATAGACTGGGCGCTGGTACAGCGTACCAGCATTCCGGGTGAACGCAGGGAATATTTTGTAGCGGAGAAGGATATCTGGAAAGTGGCCACCACCATCATCAAAGAGCGAAAGCGCCGGGAGCTTGATCCTATGCTGAAACTGATGGACCAGTTGACGGCTATAGAGGGCGATAAGAAAGATAAGGAAGTGAAGCAGTTTGTGGAAACGATGCAGGGTATTAAACGTTTTGGCGACAAGGCGGATAAGATGCTGGATGTATTGGTAAAGGCCGATGAGAACTGGTTTGTAGGTAGCCTGATGAAGTTCTTTAAATAACAGGTTGTATGAAATCATTCAAAAGTATAGATTGTGCTATCCAGGGCGTATTGATTGTGTTGGGTTTTATGATGGGACTTTGGTCGGGTGAAATGTTGAGCGACATGACCTTTTTTACAGGTTATTTCCTCGTGGGCGGCTGGCAGCTGATCAGTGTGATCGTGCACTTTTTTTACGACCCGCCTTATAAAACACTCATGCGCAGGATCTACCTCTATACATTGGGCGTCGTGATCCTCGCCCTGGTGGTATCACTTCCGGCAGATGGAATTATTACCATGTTGTTTGTGCTCTTGTTCTTCTCGCCCATCATGGCCGTGTATTACCTGATCACCTGTATTAGAGAAACCCAACAGCTGTCGCTGATCATGGCACAGGCTGTCAATCCTGATAAACTGCCAGGTTGAGCAGGCGACAGGTAAAACAACAGATCATAAACCGGGCAACCGGTCTTTTTTATACCGTATTATTTCAGTTATTTCTGAAAATATGAAAAACAAGAAAATAATCATTGCGGGAGGTACTGGTTTTATCGGTCAGGCAATGGCGCAGTATTTTGGAAAAGACAACCATGTGGTCATCCTCACCCGCCAATCGGTCAACGGCCACAATAACAATCCCAATCGTTTGCTAAAAGCCTCCGATGGTTATAATGTAACTTATTGGCGATGGGATGGCAAGCACGTAGAGCAACATTGGCTCAATGATATAGAAGATTGTGATGTAGTAATCAACCTGGCGGGGAAATCGGTGAATTGCCGGTACAATGAGCGTAATAAACAGGAAGTGCTGGCGAGCAGGGTAGATGCTACCCAGGCTATTGGTCAGGCCATACGCCACGCTAAAAATCCCCCGCAGTTATGGATCAATGCTGCATCAGCTACCATTTACCGTCATGCGATGGACAGGCCACAGGAAGAAGAGAATGGGGAGATCAGCGACCTGAAGCAGGATAACATGCCCTATTCATTCCTCGACAGGCTGCGTTACCGGTGGAAGAAGGCGAGGGCAACCTTATTGCATGGAAAGAATTCAGCATCCTATCAAATGCTGAACAAAGACTTTTCGGTTGGCATTTGCCAGCAGTGGGAACAAACCTTTTTTGAGGAGCATACACCTGCTACCCGTAAGGTGGCGTTGCGGGCGGCCATTACATTGGGAGCAGGTGGCGTGATGGTGCCTTACTTCAACCTGCTGAAGGCAGGGCTGGGCGGCTACCAGGGAAATGGCCGGCAAATGTACAGTTGGATCCATGAAGAAGACCTGTGCCGGATAGTGGAATGGTGCTATGATCACCCGGAAGCGGAAGGCGTATACAATTGTGCAGCTCCTAACCCGGTCACCAATACTGATTTTATGCGCACCTTGCGCAGGGCTACCGGCCATAAGTTTGGGTTGCCCGCTTTTACCTGGATGCTGGAGCTGGGGGCAGGATTGATAGGCACAGAATCGGAGCTGGTACTGAAGAGCCGCTGGGTATTGCCCGGCAGGTTGTTGAGGTCGGGGTTCCGGTTTAAATACTTACAGGCCGATGAAGCCTTGCAGGATATTGTGCGTAAGACGCCGAGGAAGAAATATCATTTGTTCTAAAAAGGCAACGAGGCACAAGGCATAGAGGCAACGAGGGAAAAGGGGCCGGGAGCAGTAGACAGCTTGGGGCCGGACTCAGCAGGACAGCCGACATCAAACCAAATAACCGCTATATTCGTTATAATATAAAGCATTCAGCATGGGCACAGCTAAAAAGACAGTAGTATTGGGTGCATCAGACAATCCGGAACGTTATAGTTTCCTGGCAATTAACAGGCTACGGGCCAATAACCATCCGGTAGTGGCTATCGGGCGTAAGCAGGCCAAGGTGGCAGATGTACAGGTAGAAACTGAACAAAAGCCCGTTGAAGCCGTAGATACCGTGACGTTGTACCTGAATCCCGCTCACCAAAAAGAGTACTACGACTATATCTTTTCCCTGCATCCTAAGCGCATTATCTTCAATCCCGGCGCCGAAAATGAAGAACTGGCTACACTGGCTAAAGAAAAAGGGATACAGCCTATGGAGGCCTGTACGCTCGTTTTATTGAGTACGGGGCAGTTTTAACCCCGCAGCCGGCAATCAGCAGTCGGCAATGCACGGGCGTTTACCGGGTGCGTTGGGCATTAAAATAAAATTAAGGAGCCCATAAAATAACTGTTTCTCCCGGTCGTTTATGATTCTGACCCTGCTATTCTATTCCATTGTTTTGATCGTACCCTTCTATCCAATTCCTGATCGTTTAAATTAATAACGTGTATGAAAAACCTTTACACTACAAGGTTCTCATCATCCCATTTTATTGTTTATTAATCCATCACTATACATCCGGCACAGATAACCCTGTGCGGACGAGATAACCGTACTTTTTTGGTTTAAATCACGAAATCCCTACCCTGCATGTGGGTTGTTCTGCTGGCCGGAACAGCCCATTCCTTTTAATTGGTAACGATGTATTAACACCCTGCCTTTTTGGTAAAGCAGTGCTTTTTCGGTAAATTCGAAAAACCCATTTCAATATGATCTGGAGAAAATTTAACGGCGATCCGCTCGACTTACCCATTTTTGATGCTGTGGAAGCAGCCATCAAACGCGAAAGCGACAAAGGCTATCACCTCAAAGTTTGCATTGGTACCGACTCACAGGTAAAAGGTTCCGACACTGAATTTGCTACGGTTATTGTCTTCCTGCGGGAGGGACATGGAGGTTTCATGTTCATTCACAACGAGAAGACAAAACTGCAATATTCTATTAAGGAGCGTATGCTGGTGGAGGTAGCCAAAAGCATTGAAATTGCTTATGAACTTTGCCATCTTTTTACAGCGTATGATGTTGACATGGAAGTTCATGCCGATATTAATACCAACCCGCATTTCAAAAGTAATGATGCGTTGAAAGAGGCCATGGGGTATATACTGGGAATGGGCTTTGCCTTCAAGGCCAAACCGGAAGCCTTTGCCAGCAGTAGCTGTGCCAACAAGGTAGTTAACTAAAAACCCTCGCTGCTACAGTCGGGGGTTTTTTAATGTAAAGTTGTGACGTACACACAGCTAAAGGCCTTGTCACCTTATAATATTCGGGAAAGCCATCAATTGGCGTCTTGCTCTTTCACGGCTGTGTTGCACTGATCTATAAACAGCAATATCTTATCTCTTCCCATTTTTTTGATAGCGCTCGTTACAAAACTTTGAGGCAGGAATTGCCAGGTCTTGCGCATAGCATCCAGGAATGCTTTTACATTCTTGCTTACTTCCTTCTGTGATTCCTTATCGGCTTTGGTAAATACGATACAAAAGGGCAGTTCCCAGGCCCCCAGTTGATTGATAAAATCAAGGTCTACCTTTTGGGGTGCATGCCGGCTATCGATCAGCACGAAAATATTAACAAGGTTCTCCCGCTTACGCAGGTAATTCTCGATCATGGTCTCCCATTGCTTACGCTGGCTCTGCGATACTTTGGCAAAGCCATACCCTGGCAGATCCACCAGGTACCAGGGCGTGGTCTGTGTTTTACCGGGTACATGCTTATCGGGCAGGCTTTCCACTTCAAAATGGTTGATAAGCTGTGTCTTGCCGGGTGTGCCCGAGGTCTTGGCCAGCTTCTGGTTATCCACCAGCATATTGATGAGTGAGGACTTGCCCACATTGCTGCGGCCAATGAAAGCATATTCCGGTCTGTCTGGTTTGGGACATTGCTGGAAATCCGGACTGCTGATGAGGTATTTGGCAGATTTGATGATCATGATAGGGCGCAAGATACGGAATACATTACCAACGGGTATTTCTGCATAGTGTGGCCGGTAAATGAAGTAAAAGAAAAGCGGTGCAGGCACAAACCGGCAATTAAAGAAATTTAATTGTGAAGCACTGCCTGTTCACGTTGTTGCAGCTATTGATGGCATACAAAAAATACTAAATTGCCTGCATGAAAAAGACACTCCTGCTTTGCTGCTTATTGTGTGTGGCAGCCATGCTCCCTGCGCAGATCAAACCCTTTCGCTTTGCGCACATCAGTGATACGCATATCGGTTCTCCCAACGGTGGTGCAGAGGAAGACCTGCGCCGTACGATACGTGATATCAATGCGATGAAAGATGTGGCTTTTGTGATCATCACCGGTGATATTACCGAGCTGGGCACCGATAGCCAGCTGAAACTGGCCAAGGAACTCTTCGATAGCCTGCAGGTAAAATACTATATCATTCCTGGTAACCACGATAGCGGTTGGAGTGAAAGTGGCGGTGTAAGTTTTACCACCATTTTCGGATACGATAAATTCCTGTTTGATTATAATGGTGTTCGTTTTATTGGTTGTGCTTCCGGTCCCTATGTGCGTATGAGCGACGGGCATATTCCCCGCAATGCAGTAGTATGGCTGGATGAGGTATTGAAGAAAACAGGTAAGAAACAACCGGTGATCTTTGCTAATCACTATCCGTTGGATAACGGCCTCGATAACTGGTACGAAGCGATCGACCGCCTCAAGGAATACAATACTATCCTCGCTATATGTGGCCATGGTCATAATAACCATGCGCTGAATTTCGAAGATATTCCCGGGGTGATGGGCCGTTCCAACCTGCGTGCAAAAGCGGCTGTAGGAGGTTATAACCTGGTGGATGTACGCCCGGATTCTGTGATCTATACAGAGCGCCGGCCCGGCGTAGAAACCTTGCAACCCTGGACAAAGGTGGCGGTGAAAAAACATGAATATGGTACCCCTTCCAAAAAGTTTGACAGGCCCGATTATGGGGTCAATAAACAATATGCCCAGGTAAAAGCTACCTGGACCATGGCCTCTGATGCCAATGTGATCTCTACACCGGCAGTATATAAAGAAGGGGTGATTGTTGGCAACCAGAATGGTGAAGTGGTTTCCCTGTCATTGAAGAATGGAAAGCGTCAATGGTCATTCCCTACCAGGGGGGCTATCTTTTCTTCGCCGGCCGTAAAGGATGGCAAAGTGGTATTGGGGTCGGGTGATGGTAAAGTATATTGCCTGGATGCCAGCAACGGCAAGCAGCTATGGATGTATACTACCGGCGCGGCGGTATTGGGTTGTCCGCTGATTGCAGGCGACACCGTATTCATTGGCGGCAGTGACCATTCCTTTATTGCCCTCGGGCTGAATGATGGAAAGCTGCATTGGAAGTTTGATGGGCTCAACGGGCCTGTGGTAAGCACGCCGCTATTGTATGAGGGCAAGATCATCTTTGGCGCCTGGGATACATACCTGTATGCTGTAGACCGTCAAAACGGGACTCTACTGTGGAAATGGAACCCTGGGTCAGCCGTGATCAATTTCTCGCCGGCTTCCTGCATTCCTGTAGCGGCGAATGGTGTTGTATATGTAGTAACGCCCAACCGTACGTTTACGGCTATCGATGCGCAAACAGGCACTACCTTATGGAACAATAAAGAGACCCGGGTACGCGAGTCCATCGGTATTTCCCAGGATGGCAAATGGGTATATGGTAAAACGATGCAGGATACGATAGTAGCTTATGCTTCCAGCCGCGAAGCGCAGCACCCGGCCTGGGTGATGAACGCCGGGTTTGGTTACGAACATGTTCCCTCCATGCTCATTGAAAAGGATGGACAGGTTTTCTTTGGTACGCGCAGCGGCATAGTCTATGCCATCGACCCGGCGCAACAAAAGGTCATCTGGGCACATAAAATAGATAACTCCATGGTCAATACGGTAAGGGTATTGGACAGCAAACATATCATAGCCTCCACCATGGATGGGAAGGTAGCTTTACTGGAAGTGAGGTAGAAGAATACAGAATTCAGAATACAGAATACAGAAGAATACAGGACCCTATAATAAAAAGGTCCCGCTGGTGAACAGCGGGACCTTTTCTTATAGAGCAATAAGCTAATGATTCTTATACCAGCATCGTCAGTGGCTCTTCCAGTAAACCTTGCAGGGTTTGCAGGAAGGCTGCACCGGTGGCGCCGTCTACTACACGGTGGTCACAGGTGAGGGTCACTTTCATAATGTTGCCAACAACGATCTGTCCATCTTTTACTACTGGCACCTGGTTGATAGCGCCAATGGCCAGGATACAGGAAGCGGGTGGGTTGATGATCGCCGTGAATTCTTCAATGCCAAACATACCCAGGTTGGAAATGGTGAAGGTGTTGCCTTCCCACTCAGCTGGTTGGAGTTTCTTATTCTTGGCTCTCTGTGCGAAGTCCTTTACTTCTCCGGCGATCTGCGACAGGGATTTCAGGTCGGCAAACCGTACTACGGGTACCAGCAATCCATCTTCTACTGCTACCGCTACACCAATGCTTACATGGTGGTTTACACGGATGCTATCGCCCATCCAGCTGCTGTTGATGGCCGGGTGTTTCTTCAAGGCCACGGCGCATGCTTTCAGCACCATGTCGTTGAATGATATTTTGTTGGCAGATACTTCGTTCATTTTACCACGGCTGGCCACTGCTTTGTCCATGTTGATCTCCATGGTGAGGTAAAACTCAGGAGCAGAGAATTTAACCTCCGACAGGCGCTTGGCGATCACCTTGCGCATTTGCGAAACCGGTACATCGTTAAAGCTTACCTGACCAGCTACAGCAGGTTGCGCCGGAGCGGCAGCACCACCTTGCTTGGCAGCAGTGGCGGCAGGAGCAGCAGATGGCTTAAAGTCATCTACATCTTTCTTTACAATACGGCCACCATCGCCGCTTCCGGGTATCTGTGAGAGGTCGATGCCTTTTTCGCTGGCTACTTTCTTAGCAAGCGGAGAGGCTTTTACGCGACCATTCTCTGTAGAAGCGGCAGGTTGCGCGGCAGCGGCAGTTGCCTGTGCAGCAGGTTGTGCGGCAGCAGCTTGCTGGGCAGGCTGGCTGCTTGGGGTAGAAAGCGTTCCACCACCTTTGGCAGCGGCTACTATTTTATCGATGTCTACTTTACCTTCTTCACCAATGATACACAGCAGGGCATTTACAGGAACCTTATCACCTTGCTGAGCACCGATGTATAATAATTTACCTTCTTTGTAGCTTTCGAGTTCCATGGTGGCCTTGTCGGTTTCCACATCGGCCAGCAGGTCGCCTTTCTTCACCTGGTCACCCACTTTCTTATGCCAGGCGGCTATAACGCCTTCGGTCATGGTATCGCTCAGGCGTGGCATCAGGATCACTTCCTGCATGTTGGCGAGGTCAACAGATGATGTGGCGGCAGCAGCCGGAGCGGGGGCAGCAGCTGGTTTGCTGTCTGCAGCTGGTTTGGCAGGCTCTTCAGCTTTAGGGGCAGCAGCGCTTGCGGCCGCTTTGCCTCCACCGGATACAAGGGAGCTAATATCTTCACCGGGAGCGCCAATGATGGCCAGCAGGTCATTCACCTGCAGTTTACCGCCTTTATCGATACCAATATGTAAGAGGGTGCCATCTTTATAACTTTCCAGTTCCATGGTAGCTTTGTCTGTCTCAACTTCTGCTAACAGGTCGCCTTTCTTTACCGTATCCCCTACCTTTTTATGCCAGGCCGCAATCACGCCTTCAGTCATGGTGTCACTCAGGCGGGGCATTAAGATCACTTCAGCCATAATCTTTATTAATAATTTGAAAGTTAATACGTCAGGTTGCTAATTGAGGGCCGAAATTACGGCAAAAGTGCGAGAAGTAGAATACAGAATTCAGAATACGGAATACAGCAGAAATACAGGAATAAAGTGGTCAACAGTAGGCATATAGGGTTTAGCAGGAGCAGGGGAGTTTACGAATAAATTAACCCTCCCTGGCGTGCGAAGCCATTCTGTATCCTGTATTCTATATTCTGTATTCTTTCTTAGTTATCTACTTCCAGCTTGAGACGGTCGCGGAGTTCCTTCACCAGCGGATACTGTGTTACAATTTCCAGGTACTTGTCGCGCAGGCTTACCGGCTTTTCCACGGGTTCTGCGGCGATAATGGCATTCTCATTCACCACGATCGTAAATAGTAGCTGGCGGTTATTAAAAGCCTGCTGCAGGAATTCTGATAATACCCGGCGTTCTCCTTCAATGAATTTTTGTTCCAGGTTATTGTTCGTCTGCACCTCGAATGTCTGGTCATCCATTATCACCAGGGTAGCCATCAGGAAGGACTGGTTGGCGGGGTTCTTGGCGTCTTTCAACTGCTGGGCAAATTGCTGCCAATGCTCCTGTAATTTACTGTCACTTAATGGGATAGGGGGACCGGCACTTTCCATTACTTTGCCCACATACTGCTGGCGGATACCGGCCAGTCCACCGATCTTCGAAGAGCCGGTTTCGCCCTTGGGGCTGGCTGGCTGCTGGTTACCGGCTACTGGGGGCTTAGGAGCCACTGATTGATTATTGGCAGGCTGACCGGTCGCAGGTTGCTTAGGAGTGACGGGCTGAACATTGGCCGGTTGCTTGGGACCAGTCTCAATGATCAGTTTTGCTTCCGGTATAGTTGTCTGCTTTGGTGAGGCATCAGGTTTCTGCCCCCCGGCTTCTGTATTCTGTATGCTGGCTTCTGTATTCTGTTTGCTGGGTTCTGGATTCTTTCCCCCCCTCACCACCGGTATATTCCTGAAAGCAACCGGTTTTGCTTCTTCAACTAGTTTTTTTTTACTCAGGCCTTCGCTTCCGGAGGCCAGGTCTACTGCTTGCTGCAGGTATGCGAGTTTGATGAGCGCCAGTTCTACATGCAGCCGTTTATTACGGGCCGCTTTATAATTGATCTCCGTTTCGTTGAGGATATTCAGGGCGCTGATGAGGTAGGCGACAGATACTTGTTTGGCGGTGCTGATATAGCGGTCCTTGAAGCTTTCCACCACCTGCAGCAGGCCGGCTACTTTTTCGTCCTTACATACCAGCAGGTTGCGGATGAATTCGGCAAAGCCGTTCAATACCAGGTCCCCTTCAAAACCTTTGCGGTCAATATCATCGTACAGCAGCATGGCGCCGCCCAGGTCCTGCTGCTGCATACACTGCATCAACTTGAAATAGTAGTCGGCATCCAGTATGTTCAGGTGCTCCAGCGTATTCTGATAGCTGACCACACCATTGGTAAAACTCACAATTTTATCCATGATGCTCAGGGCATCACGCATACAACCTTCACTTTTCTGGGCTATAAGGTGCAGGGCTGATTTTTCTGCGTTGATCTCTTCTTTTTTGCAGATATCCTGCAGGTGCTCTACCGTATCATTGGGAGTGATGCGCTTGAAATCGAATATCTGGCAACGGCTGAGGATGGTAGGCAGGATCTTGTGCTTTTCGGTGGTAGCCAGGATGAAGATGGCATAAGGCGGCGGCTCTTCCAGCGTTTTCAGGAAGGCATTGAACGCCGATGAACTGAGCATGTGCACCTCATCAATGATATACACCTTGTACCGGCTGCCGGCTGATGGGGCAAAGCGCACCTGCTCTACCAGGCTGCGGATATCATCTACCGAGTTGTTGCTGGCAGCATCCAGCTCATGGATGTTCATGGAAGTGCCTTCATTAAAGGAATGGCAGGAGTGGCAGGTGTTGCAGGCTTCGCCATCTGCCCCTACGTTCTCACAATTGATGGTCTTGGCCAGGATACGGGCGCAGGTGGTTTTACCCACACCCCGGGGACCACAAAACAGGAAGGCATGCGCCAACTGCTGGTTCTTAATGGCATTTTTCAGGGTGGTGGTAATATGTCCCTGACCCACTACGGTATCAAAAGTCTGTGGTCTGTATTTTCTGGCTGAAACGATGAACTTGTCCATGTATATCCCTCTTGCGGCAAATGTAAGTAAATATGGGGGGCTTGTAAACATGTTTACAAACCCTTCAACACAGGTTCAAGGCGATGGGAAAAACTTGTGTACTAAAATCCGCCCGGGGTAGTCCTTTTAGGGGCATTATTAAATAATCTTTGAAAAAAGACGGTCAGATATTTGGAAACTTAACAGTGTTAAGTATATTTGTGCTGTTAATCTACACCTATGGGTATTTCAGAAAGAAAGGAAAAGCAGAAAACGGAGATCAGGAAGATGATCCTGGACGCATCTATGAAGCTGTTTGTGGAGCAAGGCTTTGAGAATGTTTCCATCCGTAAGATCGCCGACCTTATTGAATACAGTCCTACCACCGTATACCTCTATTTTAAGGATAAGGACGATATCCTGTTCAACCTCCATGAGCTTGGTTTTCAGAAGATGGCGGAATACAATGAAGGGATGTGGGATATTAAGAACCCGTTATTGCGCCTCCATAAGATGGGAGAGAACTATATAAAATTTGGGACCAGTCACCCGGAGTTCTATGATATCATGTTTATTATGCGGGCTCCCATGAAAACCATCGAAAATACGGTAGAATGTGAATGGAAGAGTGGTGATACCGCCTTGGGCAGGTTGAAGGAAACCGTGCAGGAGGCAATGGATAAAGGATTGATTGTTAAGGGTAATGTGGAGGCTGTGTCGATGGTGATCTGGAGTATGGTGCATGGCCTGGTATCCCTGGCGATACGTGACCGGTTCAATAAGCTGGTACCCGCCGAGGCTATATTACCCATGATGACCCAGGCCCTGAACTGGTTGCTGGAAACAATCGACCTGACCATGAAGGAATAGGTCCTTTTTTTTGCTCATATACTTAACAGTGTAAATAATCTTTACAATATAAATAGTAAGCCATGTTTTGGACACTCATCCGCACAACCGTGCTGGTGGCGGGGACCTTTTTTGCCCAGGCCACCATCGCCCAAACCACCCTGGAGGGCTATCTCAAAAAAGGGCTCGACAGCAACCTGGCCCTGCGCCAGCAGTCTTTCGATGTGCAGAAAGCGCAACTGGATCTTAAGCGCGCCCGCACTTTATTCTATCCCCAGGCCAATATCACTTCACAGTATACCCTGGCCAATGGGGGCCGTACGCAGGATATACCTATTGGCGATCTGCTCAACAACGTCTATTCTACACTGAATGAGTTGACCTCCTCCAGCAAGTTTCCCCAGGTGCCCAACCAGTCCATCGCTTTTTTGCCCAATGACTTTCACGATACGAAACTGGAAGTATCCGTGCCGGTAGTGAATATGGACATCCGCTACAACCGGCAGATGAAAGAAGAAATGATCCGTACCCGGCAGGCTGGTATGGATGTGTACAGGCGGGAACTGGTGAAAACAATTAAGCAGGCGTACTACCAGTATCTGCAGGCCGACAGATCGGTAGCGATCTATAACAATGCGGTAAGCCTGGTGCAGGAAAACCTGCGGGTAAGTGAGAAGCTGGTACAAAATGGCACGGCTACGAAAGAAGCCATACTGCGGGCCAAATCGCAGGTGAGCCAGGTGCAGGCATTGCAGATCGAAGCCACCAATAACCGGCAAAATGCAGCAGCCTATTTCAACTTCCTGCTCAACCAGCCTTTGGAAACAGCGCTCATTATTGATAGCAGCGTAGCCCAACAGTTCAACGCCACCATACCGGTAGCATTGGAAGTACCCGAGGGACGGGAAGAACTGGCGCAGCTCAGGAGCACGCAAAAAGTACTGACCACCAACCTGAAGATGAACAGATCATACCTGGTGCCTACGCTCAACGCGTTTTATAATATCGGTTTCCAGGGCTTTCAATTCAAGTTCAACAGCGATCAGTTTTACCAGCTGGGCGGCCTTCAATTCAAGTGGAACATTTTCCGGGCCAATGACAACAAGTATAAGATCCAACAGTCTCAGCTCGACCTGGATGCACTGTTCAACCAATACAAGGAAGTAGAGCAGCAATTGAGCCTGCAGGTGCGCACAGCCTATAATAATTATTATTCTTCCCTGCAAAGCTTACAGTCGCTGCGCGATGAAGTGCAAAGTGCCCAGGAAACCTATCGCCTTACCGAAAGGCGCTTCCGCGAAGGCCAGGCCCTGCAACTGGAATTGATCGATATACGCTCACAATTAACCAATGCACAGATCAGGCATTCGCTGGCCCAGCTGGCTGTATTAACAAGGGCTGCTGAAGTAGAGCGTGCCACTGCCTCCTATAAATTCTAAAACACTAAAAAAATCTACGGATGAAAAAGATATGGTATTCATTCCGCTTCCTGATCATTACGATCGCTGCTTTTGCTGTGGCCCGCTGTAACCAAAAGACGGAAGCCAAAACCGCTGCTGCTGTTAGTGACAATGCTATTGCTGTAAAGCTTCAACCGGTAACTGATACCAGCTTTGCGCCGGTGTTGCGGTATTCCGGCACCATTGCTTCTACTACAGAGGCAACGCTGTCTTTCAAAACCGGGGGTATTATTTCAAGGATCTATGTAAAAGAAGGAGATCATGTGGTGAAAGGTCAGCTGCTGGCAACGCTCGATCTTACAGAGATCAATGCCCAGGTACAACAGGCGGCCCAAAGTGCGGAGAAAGCACAGCGGGATGTAACGAGAGCCAGGAATTTGTACAACGATACAGTAGCCACCTTGGAGCAATTACAGAATGCTACTACCCAGGAGCAGGTAGCCAGTGAAGGACTGCGTATTGCACGCTTCAACCAGCAGTATGCGCAGATAAGAGCTACCGAGAATGGCACTATTGTCAAAAAGATCATGAATGAAGGAGAAATGGCTGCTTCCGGCTCACCGGTATTTTTTGTGAATGGCAATGCGGGCAGTGACTGGGTAATGCGGTTTGGTGTATCAGATAAAGATTGGGCAGTGCTGCGGAAAGGCAATAAAGGAGTGGTATCGCTGGATGCCTATCCGGGGAAGGAATTCAATGGTCTCGTAACACAAATAGCCGAAGGATCGGATGCTGCCAATGGCACCTACGAAATAGAAGTAAAGGTACTGCCCGACGGTGTGCGCTTTGCTACGGGGCTGTTTGCAACGGTTCAGTTGCAGCCTTCAGCCCTGCAGCAGGTAACGCTGGTCCCCATTGAGGCTTTGGCAGAAGCAGATGGTAAAACGGGGTTTGTTTATACAGTCAACAGTGATCAGAGAACAGTGCAGCGCCATGCGGTGACCATCGCTTTTCTCGAAAAGAACAAAGCGGCTATAGTGCGTGGACTCGACGGCGTGCAGCAGGTGATCACGGATGGGGTAGGGTACCTGACAGAGAAATCTATCGTGAAGGTGGTAAAGTGAATGGTCACTACCCACTCCTAAGTAATCAAACTCTAATAATCGAATCATGAAAATAACTGACTTCTCAGTCAAGAACTACCAATTCACGCTCATCATTTTTGTGATGATGATCGCCATTGGACTTAATTCCTTGTTCAATATGCCGCGTGGGGAGGACCCCGATCTGGAAGCGCCCCAGTTCTCGGCCATTATCATTTATCCGGGTACCAGTCCGCAGGATATGGAAGAGCTGGTAGTAGACCCCATCGAAAAGAAATTGAATGAGCTGGATGATGTAAAGAAACTCGTTACCCGTATTGACGATGGGCTGGCCGTGGTACGCATCGAGTTTAAATATGAAACAGACCCGGAAAGAAAATACCAGGATGTGGTGCGGGAGCTGGATGGCCTGCGGGCAAAATTGCCACAGGATATATTAAGTATGGAGGTGCAGAAGTTCACCCCCTCGGATGTAAACATTATCCAGGTAGCGCTGATGAGTGAGACAGCCCCTTATAAGGACCTGGAAGAATGGAGTAAGAAACTAAAAGAAAGACTGGAGAAAGTAAAGTCGTTGAAGAACGTAGAGAACCAGGCCTTCCCGCAACAGCAGGTAAGGGTATCCCTGCACCTGGAAAAGCTGGCGCAAAATAAGATACCGCTCAACAAGGTACTGGGCGCCATTCAAAGTGAGAATGTAAATATTCCCGGTGGCAGTATTGAAATGGGAAGTAAAAAATTCAACGTAAAGACGAGTGGTAATTATAAATCAGTAGAAGAAATAAAGAATACGATCGTTAGCAGCGCCAACGGTAAGCTGGTCTATGTAAGGGATATTGCAGAGGTGGCATTTGATTATGAAGAGCAGAGTTATATGGCCCGGCTCAATGGCAAGCGCGGTGTATTTGTGGTAGCCAGCCGGAAAATGGGTACTAATATCTTTGCCGTGGAAGAACAGGTGAAGCCCATACTGGAGCAGTTTCAGAAAGAACTGCCCAAGAGTATTGGCTATGAACAAAGCTTCGACAATGCCGAGAGTGTGCGCACCAGGCTGGGGGGCTTTACCCGCGATTTTGGGATCGCCATTTTCCTGGTACTGCTTACCTTACTGCCATTGGGATTTCGCGCCTCCATCGTAGTGATGATCTCTATCCCCTTGTCGCTGGCCATTGGATTGTTCCTGTTGGATATGTTTGGCATTACCATCAACCAGTTGAGCATTGTGGGCCTTATTGTGGCATTGGGGTTGTTGGTAGATGACAGCATTGTGGTGGTAGAGAACATTGAACGTTACCTGCGATTGGGCTATAGCAGGAAGGAAGCCGCCATGAAGGCTACCAAACAGATCGGGCTGGCCGTATTGGGTTGTACCGCCACGCTGATCTTTGCCTTCCTGCCGCTGATGTTCCTGCCGGAAGGCGCCGGAGATTTTATCCGCAGCCTGCCTGCCGCTGTGGTGACTACCGTATTGGCCTCCCTGTTTGTGTCCCTTACGATCGTGCCGTTCCTGTCGAGTCGTATATTGAGCCCGCACCACAATCCGGAGGGCAACATGTTTCTTCGTGGTCTCAAAAGATTCATTGGCGGTTCTTACCGCCGGCTGTTGCACAGCGCCATTGCCCATCCTGTGATCACCTTGCTGGTAGCGCTGGTCATATTTGTGGGTAGCCTGATGCTGGTGCCGGTGGTTGGCTTCAGTGTATTTCCGGCTTCAGAAAAACCAATGTTCCTGGTGAATATTGAAACGCCCCTGGGCACCAGCCTGGCGGCAACGGATAAAGTGGCGCGATATGTAGAGCAGGAGATCAAAACTATTCCCGATCTCAAGAATTATGCGACCAATGTAGGGCATGGCAATCCCCGTATTTATTACAATGTCATTCCTCAGAACGAAGCCAGTAACTATGCCCAGCTTTTTGTGCAGCTGAAGGAGACGCCTCCTTCCAAAAAGGTGAAGCTGATCGATGAACTGCGCACGAAGTTCAAGGATTATCCCAATGCTAAAATTGAAGTGAAGGATTTTGAACAGGGACCGCCCGTAGAAGCACCCATTGCCATCCGGCTGTTCGGTGAAGACCTGGATACCTTGCGGGCTTTGTCGTTCCGCGTAGAAGACCTGTTGAAGAAAACGCCGGGCACCATGTATGTCAATAATGAATTGACCACACTGAAGACGGATATCAGGATAAAGGTGAACAAAGAGAAAGCAGGTATGCTGGGTGTGCCTGTCAATGAAATAGACCGCTCCGTGCGTATGGCCATAGCGGGCCTGAATATTGGCACTTTCCGTAAGGAGAACGGAGATGAGTACAATATCAATGTCACCCTTCCCCGGGGCGATCACCAGACCCTGGAAGCGCTGCAGAAAGTGTATGTGACTACCTACAACAATGTATCTGTGCCCCTGGGGCAGGTGGCCGATATACAATTTCAGGCTTCGCCCACCAGTATTAAACACTATGATAAAGACAGGTATACTGTCACTACCGCATTTGTACAAAGCGGATTCAACACGACGAAGATCACAGATGGATTATTGAAAAACCTGGACACGATGCAGTTCCCGGCGGGCACACACTATGTGGCAGCAGGTGAAGTGGAAAGCAAGCAGGATAGTTTTGGCGGACTGGGAACCATTGTCCTGATCACCATCTTTGGCATACTCGGTATACTGGTACTGGAGTTTAAAACGTTCCGGGGTACATTGATCGTGCTGTCGGTAGTGCCGTTGGGTATCATTGGGGCTGTACTTATACTGCTGGCTACGGGAAATACCTTTTCTTTTGTGGCTGTTATAGGTATTATTGCATTGATCGGTATTGAGGTCAAGAACTCTATCTTGCTCGTGGATTATACGGATCAGTTGCGTAAGGGGGGATGAGCCTGGATGATGCCATACAGGAAGCCGGGGAAACGAGGTTTGTGCCCATCATTCTTACTACGCTTACAGCAATAGGCGGGTTGATGCCGCTGGTCATCGAGAACAATCCTTTGTATACGCCGCTGGCATTGGTGATCATCGGTGGGTTGATCAGTTCAACGCTGCTCACCCGGGTGGTAACGCCGGTGCTGTATAAGTTGCTGGCGCCGAAAATACAGGTGGAAGCTGAGCCGGCAATCGGCGATCGTGAATCGTGAATCGGTCCCGCTGATCTTTGATGTGCGCGGGGTAGGCCACCGGTTATCAAAATACAAATGGTGGGTCGCCTTTAACAAGGCGGCTCACCATTTGCTTTATAATGACCAATAAATATTCATCAACACATTGCCGACTGCCGATTGCCGGTTTAATTCAGCTTGTGCTGCGTGGTATCTCCTTTCAGGTGTTTATCTAAGAACTGTAATATCTGTCCATAGCCTTTGATCTCATTTTCTTTCTTCTGGAAGCCATGGCCTTCATCGGGGAAAACTACATATTCTACCGGCACCCCATTTTTCTTAACGGCTGCCACTACTTCATCACTTTCAATTTTCAATACCCGCGGATCGTTGGCGCCCTGTAATACCATTAAGGGCTTTTTGATATTGCCTGCATGTAATAGGGGAGAGAATTGTTTTAAACGAACTGTGTCGGCTGTATTGGGATCTCCGATCTCTTCATACAAAGCCTTTTTGAAAGATTCCCAGTAAGGAGGCACTTCTTTCAGGGTACGCAGCCAGTTGGCCACGCCAAAGAGGTCTACCCCGGTCTTGAATTCATCGGGTTGGAAACTCAGCGCGGCTAGTGTCATATAACCTCCATAGGAACCGCCAATGATGCCGATCCTGGTGGAATCGATATAAGGCAGGGAAGCAAGGTGCTTTTTGCCCCATACACAATCCTGCAGGTCCTTTTCACCATGGTTGCGGTTATCCATTTTATAGAAAGACTTACCATAACCACTGCTGCCCCGGTTGTTCACCGCAAGGATTGCATAGCCATGGTTCACCAGGTATTGGATCAGGGAGAAATAACCGGCCCTCGATTGTCCGCCTGGTCCACCATGCACCCATACCAGGGCAGGTACTTTATTGGCAGCGCTGGCTTGATGGGGTTTGTAATAAATGGCTGGTATCTCCAGGCCGTCAAATGATTTGTAGCGTATTATTTCAGCGGATACCAATTCATCCTCCTTGATCTCCGGATTGAGCGTATTGGTCAGCTTCTTTAGTTCTTTCGTGCCAAAGTCATATACATAGATATTATTGGGTGATTTGGAGCTGCCTACGGAGAGGCGCATTTTGTTTTCACTTCGTGAGATGCTTACCCCCTGGATATCGCCATCATCAATTTTAGGGAAGTCGATAGCCTGGCCGGTCTTGTGGTCGAAGATGTAGATCTTGTTCTTGCCATCTTCATTCACCCCAATTACCCGGTATTTCTCATTATAAGAAAGGTACATGTACATCACATCCCAATTGGTGCTGTACAGCTTTTCTTTCTTGCCCGTAGGGATATCATATTTCACTACATACTGGTATTCGCTGCCATCATCAGTAGAATAATACAGGCTATTGTTGTCCAGCGAAAATTGCAGGGGTGTATTGTTGCTGGGCACACTGTCTGTATTCAGCTGTTTCGTTTGTTTGGTTTGCTGGTCCACCAGGAAGATATTGTTGGAAGAGGTGGTAAGCGTTTGTACCAATGCCAGGTAACGTTCATTGTCGGATAGCGCGCCTACATCAAAACCATTGTCATTCTTATAGATCATATTGGATTTCCAACCGGCGGTATCCATCTTATACAGGTCGAAATAGCGGGGATCGCGTTTGTTGCTGTTGTAATAGAGTGATCTGTTGTCGCGGCTCCAGCCATAGAAGCCGGCTTTTTCTTTGGCGCCAGGGGTGAGGTCTTTCACGCTGCTGTCGCCCTTATCCAGGAACAGGTGATCATTTTCATTGCCGCCTTTATCGGAGCTATAGATAAAATGCGTGGTACCGGGTACATAATCATTGCCAAAAACAGATTCTTTGGTAGAGGCCGTCAGGGCTTTTTTCTGGCCACTGGCGATATCGATCTCATAGGCATTGTAGATACCGCTTTCATTGCTGCTGATGAGCAGCTTCTTATCGTCCGATGAAAAGGCGCCACCGCCTACATTGGTGCTTTTGTAAAACTGTTCGATGGAGTATTGGGCCACTTGCCGGGCTTCGGGTTCTTTTTCTTTGGCTTGTTCATTGTTACAAGCCGCCAGGGAGCCTGTAACCGCAATCAGGAAAAGGTGTTTTTTCATGTCTAAGATGGTTTTAAAAGAGAAGGTAATGAAATAAAAGCTGCGGAAACTGGGTATAATTATGGACGGCAGTAGTAAGATCAGGGTGGGTCGCCCTTCAAGGGCGGCTCACCCTGATCTTACTACTTACAAACGTGACAAAAGAAAAAGGGAGGCCTGGACGGACCTCCCAATATGTAGGTAAGCACTGACTCTGCTTGTATGTACGGAACAATGATGTGTTTGGTTTGCTGTGTCAGGATTTTAATGGGCTAGTCTTTGCCCGCCCGGGCAGCTACCGGAAGTTCTTTACCACTCACCTTGCCAAACTCAAATTCGCCCACTAAGATGCCTCCCTTCTCATCGCTTTTTTCCATTTGCAGGGTAATGAGTTTCCTTTCCTGGCGGCCATCGGCATAATGGGTAAAGATCTCGGCCAATACCGTTGTTGGACCGCTGATCTTAATTTGCTGGTCGCCATAATAATTCACCTTCACCTGGTATTTTCCTTTGATCGCTTTCTTCAGCAGGAATTGTTCCGGGCCATACCCATCAGTGAAATCATCGGAGATCCTGCCGCCGATCAGGGTTTCTTTATGGCTGTAGTAGCAGGTTTCCTGGTTGGGATCGGTCACCCACAGGTCCATATCTGTATCGCTCTTATTCCAGTTCAGCACCACCCGTATATCTGTAGGCATGGCGTGGATCAGTTTGGGATCGATGCCCGATAGGTTCAGCTTTTTCCGGTGCAGGCTGATCAGTTGGTTGATCTCTGTAACGATGATCTCCTCAATGCCTTCATACATACCGGCCATACTTTCGCTGTAATCCCTTTTAAGGGCCGTATAAAGCGTATCCAGCGCCTGTTGATATCTGCCGGCATCTGCCAGCGCCAGTCCGTAATCGCGGTAGCTATGGGGTTCCTGTGGCCTCCATTGCAATACCTTGCGGAACACTGTCACCGCTTCTTCGTAAGCACCGGCTTCCCGGAGTTTAAAGCCCAGCAGTTTGTACAATTCATGATTTTCGAGGTCTATCTCCGCCATATTGGTCAGGATCTGTAAGGCCGTCAGTGTATCCTGCTCCCGGAAGAAAAAATTAGCTACATCATAATAGAAAGTGGGGGTGTACAGGTATTCCTGGCGGATGGCCAGGTAAGCCTTGTACCGGTTGCCGGCCTTTTCTTTGGCCAATGCCTGTAAGTAGGTGCGATCAGGTGTCCATTGTTTCACATTAATGGTACTCATGATCTGCCTGCTGCCGTCCCCATCATGCCTGTTGTCGGGGGCTTCCCTTACCTCCTCGTCTTTTACTATGCGGGGAGCGGTGAAATTGTATTGATATTGGATCGATGATCTTTTGGCGCGGCTATCATCAGCTGTTACGCCTGCTACGCGTCCCTGCAATGCCTCCGCTGAAAATTGTTTGTTTTCCTGAAGCTGCGGGGCGGATACAGTAGCCGTGCTGCCCGCTATATCTCTTCTTCGCTGTGTACCCATACCAACTACTATCACTTCCTCTAGTTTTTCCTGTGCAGGAGGAGGGATAGCTTCAGCGGCTACCCCTTCCATATTTTGGGTCCGTACGGATACACTCATGACCGACGTATCTGCATTGGCCGGCTTGTTCTTTTTCTCCGGCCGGGGTTTAGCTTGCGCCATGAAATTCCTGTTCCACCAGGTCACCAGTGTATTGAGTTGTGCCAGGGCATTGGCCAGGGTGACCTGTTCCCTGCTTTGCCGCTGCGCCAGTTGCTGTTTGATCAGCCGGTCATACTGTGGGCGCAATTCAGCAGGAGGTTCTATCTCATACCGTACATAGTCATTCACGGTTTCCAGCACAATGAGGGAGGTATTGCGGGTTACAATAGAGAACCGCTTGCCCAGGAAGGTGATCATCTCTTTATTTTGCTCATACTGCACATCCAGCTCCCCGAGTTTCTTCTGCGCCCATACCCTGGCCAGGTTCACCTTGCCCGCCTGTTGTTTACTGTAATCGAGGCTCACTGTTTTTTCTGTGGTTACAGTATTGCCATAACCAAATTGCAGGGTAATGGTTGCTTTGGGTTCAGTAACGATACCTGCCACCGAGAAATTATTCAATACAGGCTGGGGCAGGGAAGGGTAGGTCTCACTTACCTGCCGGTTGTTTTTGATGCCAAGGAATTGCAAGGATTGTTGTGTCAGTAATTTTTCTGCTTCCGCTGGTTTCAGTGCTTCCAGATTGACGAAAACGCCGCCTGTTTTTTGAGCAATGTATTGCAGGTTGGCAAAATCGGAACGTGGGGCAGAAGTGACGGTATACACCGGCCTGGCTGGCAGCTTCATTTCCTGGTCGCTCAGCGATGACAGGCCATCTGTAAAGAAGAGGTATTCATCACTGGCCGGCAAGTCGATCCTGCTGTAATTGGTACCGCCATCATAATTCAATTGTTCGATGGCTTTTCTAAGTTCGCTCCAGTTACCCTGGCGGATCGTGAACGTGCCTGCTTTCCGGAATGTATTGTTGAGTACGGCCAGGTGCACCACCAGGTTATCGTTGTGGGCAATATAGGCGCCAAGGAGCTCTAACTCTTTTTTAGTGTTCCGGTTCAGTCCACTCAGGGAGGCATCCCAAAGGATGGTAGTCTCATTGACCCTCGCCTTGGGTCTGCTGTTCTTTTGCGGAAAGCAATTGACCAGGAAATAATAGTTGCCGCCCGATTCCTGCATCATGGCCTCTGTATTGTCGGGCGATTTGGGAATGGTGATCGTTAGCGAGTGCTCCGGGGTAAAGTTTTCTTTATTAAGAGAGGCCGTATAATTATGATTCCATTCTTTGAATTGCAGGTCCCCATCGGGTTCTTCTTCCAGTTGTGGCTGCAAGGCTGATTGCAGAACGGATAGTTCCATTTTGAAATGATCGATCGGCTTTTTATGGTCCAGGGGCAGGTGGTAACGCAGGGCTTGTTTGCCGGTGAATTTCAACTCTTCTTCAAAGGCAATGATGATGGTACGTGCGCCATTGGGTGGCAGGGGATAAATGCGGGTGCGGAAATTGTTGCCTTCCACCCTTTCCAGGAGGCCCGGGTCTACCCGCTGGTGTTCGATCTCCTCAAATACCTGGGTGGCTTTTTCTTTCTCTACCGGCACTGCTTCACGCATCTGTCCATTGATGTCCAGGGCATACCGGCTCACGGATATGCCTTCGGGCATGGGGAAGATCAGCTCTCCTTCCAGTATACGGTTGTGCTTATTGCGGAAGGTCATTTCCATGGTGGTAATGGCAATGTTGCCGGCTATTTTTACATCCACACAAAGGTGGCTGAGGTATACCTGCGGGTCTTCTTTATCATTGATCTTGAGTTGGGGCAGCTGGGCCTGGGCAAGGAGGTGGCAGGCCATGCATAGCAGCAAGGCCACGCCGAAGCGTGTTCCGATCGTCATAAAGGTGCGTTTCTATACAGATGCAGGAGTGGGGACGTTTACATAAAAGTTGGATCAGAATAAAACGATTGGAATTATTAAGAAAAACAATAAGTAAATAGAAAGGGCAAAGATTTGTCATTTTTCTATTGAAATAAGACATCCATCGATAAATCGTTTTGCATAAGCGACAGTGAATACTGATTTTTGGATACTCCAAACGTTGTAATCATTGTTAAAAAAATAGACTTCCGTGTTTGGGATTCTTCTTTAAAGACGCCAATCTTGTTTCTAAGTTCGTCAGCATATTTCTTGTCAATAGTAAATTCATTAAGCGAGAACTTCATTTCGCAAACATTGATTACATGATCACGCCGATCTATCAAAAGATCAATTTGAACGCCTGAACTTCCACTACTTATCCATGAAGAAGTTACAGTTTGAATGCCGCTTATACCCAATGCAAGCTTTAGTTGTTTGATGTGGGCTAAACATATCTGTTCAAATGCATAGCCGCTCCAGGCTCTTTGTACCGGGCTGTCTAAGCCACCAATCCAATTATTTTCATCCGACTTACTACTATTCTTTATAAACTTCAGGTAAAATAAAGAATAGAAATCAGTTAATTGGTAAAGACTGTTCCGTTCCTTATTTCCATAAGCTAAGTACTTGCGGATAAATCCACTTTCTTCCAATTCCCCCAACACTCTTGTAACACTTCCGCCAGACGGGAGTTTGGCTTCTTTCATCAACTCACTACGAGTTAGTCCTTTTGCCTTCTTACTTAAAGCTTCAACAATTGCAATATGCTTTTCTGCATTATCGAACAATGATCTATAAAGGTTATCAAATTCACTGCGTAGCATTCCGTCTTTCTGAAAACAGATCCGGTTGATATTTTGGGCAGCACTTTGGCCTGGTTCAATTTGTTCCAGGTAAAAAGGAACTCCTCCCATTGCCATATACAATTGAATGATCTGATAACGGTCAAAGGGGACGCTTTTGGCATTTAAAAACGCTTCACATTCATTTAAAACAAAAGGCTCTAACCTGATGCGATGGGTGACCCGATTATGCAACCCTCCTTTATTATTAATGAGTTTGTTGATCATCCAACCCGCTGCCGAACCGCAAACAACCAGAATGACATCGGCTCTTGCGCTCGCCCATGAATTCCAGAAGTGCTCAAGTGCAGAAACAAACCCCGAGTGTGGTGTGTCAAACCAAGGTAATTCATCTAAAAACACTACTTTTTTATCAAGGGAGCTTTGCTCAAGTTGTGTGGTAAGTTGTCTAAATGCAGTAAACCAATCCTTCGCAGGCTCGACGCCTTCAATAGACGGGAAATATTTCAATAATGCAGCATGAAAATTTACCAATTGTTGTGACAGACTGACTTTAAACATGCCCGTCACATAAAAGGAGAATTGATTATTAAAGACATTTCTAACAAGGAAAGTCTTGCCGACCCTTCTTCTTCCATAAACAGCTACAAATGAAGAAGATGTACTGTTTTTTTGTTTGTTTAAAAGGTCAATTTCAACAGCCCTTCCAATTATTTCCATGGTTCATTTTGGCCATAAAGGTATCTAATACCATGGTTATGGCCAAAATGACTTGCTAATGTAGCCATAAATGGTGCCTTTTGGCCAACCACGCGTCCCAGGTGCATTTTTGGAATGCACTTGGGTTGATCTTACTTAAGAAAAGCCCCCTTACCCGCGAAAAGGTCAAATACCCCCAAATCGCCTCTTCAGCCCGTGGCCTGATCGAATATTCCCTAACTTCCGGTTTTCTGTCTTCCCCCGACTTGTTTACTGCGCCATCAACATAAATTCGTGTGATCCGTACGTGAACCTGTTGATAATGTATTCATTATCAACCACCAACAGGGCATTGGCACAAGCTTCATTCACCGGTTATCCCCCGTCTTTTATATTTCTTATTTTCTATGGTTAAAATCTCTTTCTGTCCCTTACCTTTGCGGCCTGAAAACACCCCCTGTTAAAAGGTGGTTAATAAAACAATACATTCTTAAAACATATGGCAAACGTTGGTAAGATCAAACAGATCATCGGCGCGGTAGTGGATGTGCAGTTTGAAGGTAAGCTCCCGGAAATTTATAACGCATTGGAACTGAAAAGACCAAATGGCGATACCCTGGTACTGGAAACACAACAGCACCTGGGTGAAGACAGCGTACGCTGTATCGCTATGGATGGTACCGAAGGTCTGGTTCGCGGACTGGAAGTAATTGACACCGGTATTGCGATCGCAATGCCAGTAGGTGATGACATCAAAGGTCGTCTGTTCAATGTAACCGGAGATCCTATCGATGGTTTGCCAGCGGTTTCTAAAAAAGGCGGTCGCCCTATCCACAGTAAGCCCCCGGCTTTCGAAAACCTCAGTACTTCTGCTGAAGTATTGTTTACCGGTATTAAAGTAATTGACCTGATCGAGCCTTATGCAAAAGGTGGTAAGATCGGTCTGTTTGGTGGCGCCGGTGTAGGTAAGACCGTATTGATCCAGGAATTGATCAACAACATTGCCAAAGCATATAGTGGTGTATCCGTATTTGCCGGTGTAGGTGAAAGGACCCGTGAAGGAAATGACCTGATGCGTGAAATGATCGAAGCAGGTATCATGAAATATGGTGATGCTTTCAAGCACAATATGGAAGAAGGCGGATGGGACCTGAGCAAAGTGGACATGAATGAGCTGAAAGATTCCAAAGCAACCTTCGTATTCGGTCAGATGAACGAGCCCCCCGGCGCCCGCGCCCGTGTGGCCTTATCCGGTCTTACCATTGCAGAATACTACCGCGATGGTGATGGTCAGGGTAAAGGACGTGATATCCTGTTCTTCGTAGACAATATCTTCCGTTTCACCCAGGCAGGTTCCGAAGTATCGGCCCTGTTGGGACGTATGCCTTCTGCGGTAGGTTACCAGCCCACCCTCGCTACCGAGATGGGATTGATGCAGGAACGTATCACTTCTACCAAAAACGGTTCTATCACCTCCGTACAGGCGGTGTATGTACCTGCGGATGACTTGACTGACCCCGCTCCGGCTACTACCTTCGCTCACCTGGATGCTACTACCGTATTGAGCCGTAAGATCGCTGACTTAGGTATCTATCCCGCGGTTGACCCGTTGGATTCTACCAGCCGTATCTTAACGCCTGCGATCGTTGGTGATGCACACTACAACACAGCCAACCGTGTAAAACTGATCTTGCAACGCTATAAAGAATTACAGGATATCATCGCCATCCTTGGTTTGGATGAGTTGAGTGATGAAGATAAACAAACCGTATCCCGTGCACGTAAAGTACAGCGTTTCCTGTCTCAGCCTTTCCACGTGGCCGAGCAGTTCACTGGTCTGAAAGGTGTACTGGTACCGATCGAAGAAACCATCCGTGGTTTCAACATGATCATGGACGGTGAGGTAGATGAATATCCTGAAGCAGCTTTCAACCTGGTAGGTACCATCGATGATGCGATCGAAAAAGGTAAGAAACTGTTGGCTCAGGCGCAAGGGTAATTTGATAATTTGAAAATGTGCTAATATGAAAATGATTAGCACATTGCGGTAGATCCGCACAGGAATTTTCAAATTCTCAAATTGACTAATTTTCAAATTAGATGTATGAATTTAGAGATATTAACTCCAGAGCGTAAACTATTCAGCGGTGATGTATATGGCGTTCAGTTGCCAGGCATCACGGGTCTGTTTGAAGTGCTCAACAGGCACGCGCCACTGGTAAGTGCCCTGAAAGCCGGCCGGATGAAAGTGTTGAAGGAAAAAGCGAATGACGAACTCTTCTATGATATCCAAAGCGGATTTGTAGAAGTGCTCGACAACAAAGTGACGGTGCTGGTAGAAGGCGCCACACAGGTAGAAGGCAAATAAGCATTCAGGCATAGCATAATGTTAGTCCTCCCCGCCCAGGCGGGGAGGATTTTTTTTGCGGGTACATGATCCTGCAACAACTACATGATCATGTAGTGTACAACGGGAATCACTAAACTATTTTTAGCCAAACTTTTCCTTTTACCCAAAATAACAAGTATGAAAAACAAAGCATTTGTTCTATGCTGTTCAATAGCAGTATTTTCTATGGTTGCAATTGCTGCCTGCAAAAAGGGAGATACCGGCCCTAAGGGTGATGCGGGCGCCCAGGGTGCGCCGGGTGCGGCAGGACCAAAGGGTACGGCCAATGTGATCTACTCTGCCTGGATATCCACCAATCCCTGGGCACCCTCTACTACTTCAACAGGCACGGGTAAAGCGACCTATTATTATGATATCGCTTCCACTAAGGTCACCCAGGGTATTATCGACAGCGGTACAGTACTGGTGTATGCAAAGTTTGTAGCCGATCCGGATGGTAATGGTATCGCCAAACTACTGCCCAGCATTTACTATAATGTTGGAGGCGCCACCACCCAGTTCCGTTTTCAGCATGGATTGTTGCTCAATACCATCAGAGTGATCTGTGATGTAGTACCTACCGGTATTCCCAATACCTCCAACCAGGTAAGGTATGTTATTATTCCCGGCGGTACCCCTGCTTCAGGACGTAGTATGACGATGTCCGATTATTCGAAGATGAGCTATGAAGAGGTTTGCCGGCTGTATAATATACCAGAATAAAATAAGAACACCTCTTGGACATTACCTCTGGAACCTTACACAAAAAGAAAAAGGGCCGTCACAACTAAGTCGTGACGGCCCCTGCCTTTTCTTAAGATATTGGATGAAGAACTATTGTTTAACGAACTTGCTGTGTAAGCGCGTTACATTATCAATTACGACTTCTGCCTGGTATACACCTGCTTTCAGTGAAGAGATATTGAGTACCTGCTGGTGCAGGGATTGCATTTTCTGAAAACCTGTCTTCTGGATCAACTTGCCCGACATGTCATAGATGTTCAGGAAAGCGGCACCCGTAGTGGTACTGGTAGTTTGTACATTGATCTGTTCCTGTGCAGGGTTAGGATATACCAGCAATTTATCTTCAGTAATAATAACCCCGGTTTTTGTATCAGTTACATCCGATGTAGTGGTAGCAGTCCTGGTAGTGGTGGTAGTCAATGAAGACGACGATACTACCGTGATCTGCATGGTATCGCTGAATGGTCTCCAGTTATTACCCCATCCGGTGAGGCTGAACCTGTAAGTACCTTCCACCAGGTTGCTTACAGTTGTTACCTGGTTAGAAGCATTGGTTATGGTATGCTGATCAGGTCCGCTGATCTTCATCCATTTCCATGCCCTGAACACACCTTCAGGATCATACGATGCTGAGCCATTGAGGGTGGTTGTGTTCGTAGGCAGGGTGAGGGTTTGATCGGGACCCGCATTGGTAATGGTGCCATTGCCGGATGCCGTGGAATTGGAACCTGAAGAGGTGGCAGCTTTTACAATTACCTGCATGGTATCGGAAGAAGGTACAAATTCATGATCCCATGCCGTAAGGCGGAATTGATAAGTACCTGCTGTGAGGCCCGTGGCAGTAGTAACGGCTGCTTTGGCATTGGTAATGGTAGCAGCTGGTCCGCTGATCTTGGTCCAGGTGTAGGCATTCACAGGACCATATGCATTATAAGTACCGGAACCGTCCAGTGTAACGCTACTGGTGGGAAGCGTGATGGTTACATCAGCACCCGCATTGGCTATCTTGTTCCTGCCTGTTGGGGGAGGAGTACCAGTAGCTGGGTTCACCACCAATTGCATGGTATCGGAAGACGGCACAAACAGATTATCCCATACGGTAAGCTGGAACAGGTAAGTGCCTGCTGTCAAACCGGAAACTGCTGTCGTGGCTGCTTTATTGTTGGCAATGGTAGCAGCTGGTCCACTGATCTTGGTCCAGCCATAAGAGCTGATGGTGCCATTGGGGTTAGCGGATGCTGAACCATTCAGGGTAGCGCTATTGGTAGGCAGCGTAATGGTTACATCTGCACCTGCATTGGCGATCCTGACAGGTTCTGGTTTGGAAGCACCTGGTTTTACGATCAGCTGTACCGTATCGGAACTGGGAACAAACTGGTGATCCCAAACGGTGAGCTTGAACTGGTAAGTACCTTCTGTCAGTCCGCTTACTGTTGTCACGGCTACTTTTGCATTGGCAATGGTAGCAGCTGGTCCGCTGATCTTGGTCCAGGTATAGGCATTGATGGGGCCATTAGGATTGGAAGAAGCCGAGCCATTCAGGGTTGCGGTAGTCGTAGGCAGTGTGATGCTGAAATCTGCCCCCGCGTTGGCGATCCTGCCGGTTTGTGCAGGTGGAGGATCAGTCGTGGCTGATTTTACCGTCACTATTTTGGTATCAGACTTGGGCACCCACTGGCTGTTCCAGGTAGTCAGGCGGAACTCATAGGTTCCAGCTGCCAGGTTGGTAGCCGTGGTGGTAGCTACTGCTGTATTGGTAATACTAAATTGGGCAGGTCCGCTGATCTTTTCCCATTTCCAGGCATAGATCGAGCCGCCATAGGGGTCAACAGAAGCTGATCCATCCAGGCTTACACTGTTGGTGGGCAGCGTAATGGTCACATCTGCACCGGCGTTTACGCCGTCACCAACACCGGGGCCTGAAGCATTAACCGTGATCGTTTTATCATCAGAGACTATAGCATTCTTGTCGTCGATGGCTGTCAGCCTGAATACATAAGTTCCTGCTACAAGACCAGTAACGGTAGTAGAAGCGTAGTTGGGGTTGATGATCTCGAAAGAAGAAGGGCCGCTTACCTTGGTCCAGTTGTAGCTTACGATATAACCATCAGCATCGGTAGCAGTACCCGTCAGGGCGGCTGTATAGGTAGGCAGGGAAATGGTTACATCAGCACCTGCATTTACTACAGGAGGCTTGTTGCTGGTAGGAGGTGGCGTACCAAGACCTACTGTTACAGTAACTGTATCCGTAGTCCAATCAGCGCGGTCATCTACTACTTTCAGTTCATACTGATAAGTGCCGGGCAGGTTTAAGCCGGTAACGGTAGTGCTGCTGCCAATAGAAACGGCGGCACTGATAACGCCGGCATTGGGACCTGAGATCTTGGTCCATATATAACGTACAATTTTTCCGTCTGCGTCGGTAGATTTAGCGCCACTCAGTGTAACGATGCCCAGGGTAGAAAGGATGGACAATGGATTGCCAGCATCGGCTACCGGCCGTTTATTGGGCGCCAGACTTTTATTCTGTCCCAGGAACCATTCGTATAAGTTGGGGTTCTGCCAGTTGTACTCTGTGTCATATACACGTCCCCATATCCAGTGTTGACCTGTGGGCCAGATGGTCATATAAGGTTTTACTACAGGATTTTGGTTGTTAATGGCAGTAATAGCGCCAGTTGTGCAACCTACACCTACTGTGCCATCATCCTGGGCATGGAAAGCCCAAACCGGGAGGTTGGCATTGGTTAAATTGGCATAGTTAACGTTCTGGCAGGTGCCGCAGCAAACGCCGATAGCTGCCAGTTTCTTGGCATTGTCGAGCGAAGCGCCGGCATAAGACCATACACCTCCACCACCAAGGCTGAGCCCGGTAAGGAAGATGCGGTTCTCGTCGATGCGCAAATTCTTCTTGGCATAGTTGATCATTTCTTCTACGTAGAAGTTTTGCCAGCCGCCGTACTTTCTGTCCAGTTGCGGAGACAGCACCAGGAAGGTTTCTGTTTTACCATTCCAGGTGAAGGTCATCGTGGAGCCACTGTTGATAGCGCCGGGAACACCCAGTCCTAAAATGTTGGATAATTCGGTAGTACCATTTCCTCTTTCCCCAATGCCATGCAAGAAAATGATGAGGGGATACTTCGTGTTTGGATTGGCATTGTAATTTGTTGGTGTGTACTGATAAAAGCCAATGAATTGACCATTGGCTGCAGTCAGGCTTTTGGGTACATGCTGAGCGGATACGGATAAGGTTACGAGCACACTCAGGCACAGGAGTAGTTTTTTCATAGAGAATTCTGAAAGTTTAGCACATTGGTTATGAAATAAAAAGACCCTCTGTGATCAGATGGCAATCAAACCATCAGGACCACAATGATGACACACATCATCATCACTGAAAATTCCAACTTGTAGGCAATAAGGAAAAATGGCGGTCGGTGAGTTATAATTGCCCGCTTTCACTTCGTGGGGTAGTTACGCGTGAAAATGCAGAGCCTTATTATTGTGCTTACCGAGCTTAAATAGGGAAAGATTGAACGGCTAAAAAAGTCGCAATTACTATACCAATCTTGATAATTACTTGTGTTATTTTTAACAACATTCTAATTTCTTTTCAAGTAGCGTTGCGTTGTGTACGTCTTTCTACAATGGATGTGCTTCATATGATATTATTTTAGTGAATCAGTGAAACGATTGCCTGTAAAGGGTTTCAGCATTTGAACAATTAAGTCTGATGTAGCTTTTAGCAGATCCCTTTCAGCTTACAAAAAAACAAAAGCGGGATGAATTAACTTCATCCCGCTTGCCAAATATAAAGCGTTTAAGTGTTTATGATTATCGTTTAATAAACTTTGCCACCATTCTCTTCTTACGTTCGATCTGTACTTCAACATAATAATTACCATTCCGCAGATGGCTGATCGTGAACGGAAACTCCTGGTAAGCCTGTGATTTGGTGCGTGTATGCACTTCAACCGGCCTTCCAAAGTGATCCATGATCGTGATCGTCGCTACACCCAGTGTATCAGTGATACAGCGAACGGTAATGATTGAAGATCCCTGCGTAGGATTGGGATAAATCGTGAGGTTATCATTGTATCGCAGGTTATTCACTACTGAAACCATCACGCTGTCGGTACCGGTTCCGCCATTATTATCTGTTACAGTAAGCTCAAACACATAATCACCGGGTTGCAGGCTGGAGGCGGTGGTGATCACCGTATTGCCACCTATGCTGGCAGTGGACGGGCCACTGATTTGTCTCCAGGCATAACCGGCAATCGTGCCGTCTTCGTCATAAGATAACTGGCCATTGAGGGTAGCGGTGGTAGCGGGAACAGCGATAATGATATCCTTTCCGGCTTTGGCAAATGGTTTCTTATTATCCACCGCCAGTACGGTCAGCTTCACTTTGTCTTTAGAAATACCGCCTCTGTCATCAGTTACGGTAAGTTCAAACTCGTATTCGCCGGCTTGTACACCAACAATTGTTGGTTTGCTGGAAGCGGAATTGATAATTGTCAAAGCTCCCTGGCCGCTGGTCTTTGTCCAGGTCCATGATACGATCGTTCCATCAGGATCATAAGAAGCACTTCCATCCAGTTCAATGACCGGGTTGGGCAGGTTCGCACTGATATCCTTACCGGCATTGGCAACCGGCAACACATTGGGCGGCAGGGCTACGGATATTTTTACCCGGTCTTTCGATACGCCGCCTTTGTTATCAGTTACGGTCAGTTCAAACTCATACTCGCCAGCCTGGATATCGGTCAGTATCGGTTTGCTGGAAGTGGCATTGATAATTGTCAAATCTCCAACGCCGGCTGTTTTCAACCAGGCATAAGAAACGATGGTGCCATCGGGATCAGAAGAGGCGCTGCCATCCAGTTGGATAGAAGCCACCGGTAAAGTCACACTGATGTCCGTACCGGCATTGGCGATCGGCAGCACATTATTCGCCTGATTGACCGTCACCTTCACGGTGTCCTTGTCGGTAATATTATGATCATCAGTTACGATCAGTACAAAACTATATTCCCCTGCCACCAGGTTGCTCAGGGCAGTAGAAGCTGCATTGGCATCGGCAATAGTATACTGGGCCGGTCCGGCAATCTTCAACCACGAATAAGCAATGGTATTGAAACCATCCGGATCGTAGGAAGCGGAGCCATTCAAGGTTGTATTGTTGGTAGGCAAGGTGAGGCTGATATCAGTACCTGCATTCGCTACCGGCGCCCTGTTGGGGTTGGGAGTTACGGTGATGACAACGATATCATCGTCAGACAGGCCGCCATTATCAGTCACCGTTAGCTGGAAGGTATACGTACCTTCTACCAGGTTGCTCAGGGTAGTGGTAGCCGCATTGGGGTCACCAATGTTGAACTGAGCAGGACCGTTCACCTTGGTCCAGTTATAAGATACAATGGTATTGTTTCCTTCCGGATCAGTAGAGCCCGTACCATCAAGTGTTACACTATTGGTAGGCAGCCCGATGAGCTTGTCAGGTCCCGCATTGGCCAGGGGCGCCCTGTTGGGGATCGGGCTTACTGTAATGACCACATTATCTGTAGAGGACAGGCCACCGTTGTCCGTTACTTTCAGCTGGAAGGTATAAGTACCTTCTACCAGGTTGCTCAGGGTGGTGGTAGCTGCATTGGCATTGCCAAAGGTATATTGGGCAGGTCCGCTCACATAACTCCAGGCATATGTAGTAATCGTATTGTTGCCATCCGGATCAGTGGAACCCGTACCATTCAGGGTAGTGCTGTTATTGGGCAGCGGAATATTTACATCTGCACCCGCATTGGCTACCGGCGCCTGGTTGGGTCTTGGATTGACTGTTACAGCTATAGTATCCTTATCAGACAAACCACCATTATCAGTGACTGTCAGTTCAAAAGTGTAAGTGCCTTGTACCAGGTTGCTCAACGCAGTGGAAGCTGCATTGGCATTGCCGAGATCGGCTGATGCAGGTCCGGATACCTTCACCCATTTGTAAGAGGCAATGGTGTTATTGCCGTCCGGATCAGCAGAAGCTGTTCCATTCAGGGTGGTATTGTTAACGGGCAGGGTGATCACAATATCACTGCCTGCATTCGCTACCGGCGCCCTGTTGGGCAATGGGTTGACCGTCACTTGCACAGTGTCGGCACTACTCAATCCACCATTATCTGTTACTACCAGGCGGAAGGCATAAGTGCCTTCTACCAGGTTGGATAAAGCGGTAGAAGCTGCATTGGCATTGGCCAGCGTATGTTGTGCAGGTCCGCTGATCCTTGTCCATGCATAGGAGGTAATGGTATTATTGCCATTCGGATCAGTAGAGGCCGAACCATTCAGGCTCGTACTATTGGATGGTAAAGTAATAACGATATCAGCACCTGCATTGGCTACCGGAGCCTTGTTGGGCTCAGGGTTTACAACAACCTGGATCGTATCGTCCGTAGGTACCCATACACCATCCCAAACCCTCAGTTTGAACTTGTAAGTGCCTGCTACCAGGTTGCTCAGCAAGGTAACACCGGCATTGGCATTGGCGAGGGTGAATTGGGTGGGCCCTGATATCCTGGACCACTGATAACCATTGATGGTGCCATCAGGATCATAGGACGCTGTACCATCCAGCGTAGTACTGTTGGTAGGCAAAGTGATGTTTACATCAGCACCGGCAAGCGCCACAGCACGTTGGTTGCCCGCAGGAGGTTGTGGCTTCACGATCACCGTCACGGTATCTTTTCCCGTGGCGCCTTCATTATCGGTTACTACAAGCTCAAAAGTATAGGTTCCCAATTCCAGGTCACTAAGGGCCGGTGAGGCTATATTGTTAGCTCCCAGGGTATAATTGGCCGGTCCGGTGAGCTTGGTCCATAACCAACCGCTAATAGAACCATCTGCATCCGTTGAGCCGGCGCCATTCAACGTTGTGCTGTTGGTAGGCAGGTTGATGGAAATATCGGCGCCTGCATTGGCTATGGGCGCCTGGTTGGTAGTTGGTGCGGGTTTCACGATCACACTGATATTATCACTGTGCGTTTGTCCGCCATTATCAGTTACAGTAAGCTGGAATACATAAGTTCCTGCTACCAGGTTGCTCAGACTGGTGGATACAGCTCCGGAATTACCCAGTGTATACTGGCTGGGTCCGCTGATCCAGGTCCAGGAATAACCTGCAATAGAACCGTCGGGGTCAGCAGAGGCCGAACCGTCGAGGGTAGTATTGTCTACCGGCAGCGTGATGGTAATATCCGTACCTGCATTGGCTACCGGCGATTGATTGGTCGGCGCCGGTTTCACCGTTACCAGGATAGTATCATTAGCGGTAAGTCCGCCATTGTCTGTTACCACCAGTTTGAAAGCATACGTACCCTGTACCAGATTGCTCAGTTCTGTAGAGGCGGCAGCAGGATCGGCCAGCGTATGCTGTGTGGGACCGCTGATGCGGCTCCAGGCATAGGTAGTGATCGTGCCGTCCTGGTCCGAAGAGCCGCTACCATTCAGCGTAAGACTATTGGCTGGTAAAGTGATCGTAATATCGGTTCCGGCATTGGCTACCGGTGGTTTGTTAGCTGGGGCATTCACTGTTACCAATACGGTATCGGCATCGGTGAGTCCACCGGCATCTGTTACCAACAGGCGGAAGGCGTAAGTGCCGGCCACCAGGTTGGTCAATGGGGTAGAAGCTGCACCTGCGTTGCCTATTGAATATTGTGTGGGACCACTGATCCTTGTCCACGCATAGGAAGAAATGGTATTGTTACCATTGGGATCGGTAGAGCCTGAACCATTTAATGTGGTGTTGTTGGTTGGCAGGGTAAGGGTTATATCTGCACCTGCATTCGCTGTTGGCGGCTGGTTGGTAGTAGCCGCGCTCACTGTTACCTGTACCACATCATTGGTAGGCACCCACAGATTATCCCAGATCGTCAACTTAAAAGTATAAACCCCTTCTACCAGGTCTTTCAATACAGTTTTAGGAGAATTGGGGCTTACTATGGTAAAAGTAGGAGGCCCTGTAAGTCTTGTCCATTCATATTTACTGATGGCGCCGTCCGGATCAACGGAAGCAGAACCATCCAGGGTTGTGCTATTGGTAGGCAATACGATCACAATATCGGCGCCTGCATTGGGAATACCACTTTTGTTGGGTTCATTAACTGTCACCTTCACTGTATCATCATCACTTAGTCCATCTGTATCTTTCACTACCAGGCGGAAATAGTAGGTGCCCAGTGTAAGGGTATTGACCTGTGTAGAAGCAGAACCAGCAGCAACAATATTGCCACCGGCGGGTCCGCTGATCTTGGTCCAGCTATAAGAGGCCATTTTGCCTTCGGGGTCAAAAGATGCGCTGCCATTCAGCGTAGCTGTAGTGGCAGGTTGGTTGATCGTAATATCACCACCGGCATTGGCGGTTGGGGCCTGGTTGGGGCCTGCGCCGGGAACCACGGTAATCTTAACGGTTGCAAAAGTCCAGTCTGCCCGGTCATCCACTACTTTTACCTGGTATTCATAAGTACCGGCAGAGATCAGTCCTGTTACTGTAGCAATGCCATTGGTAGATACTGAAGTGGCAATGCTACCGTAATTAGGGCCTGAAAGTTTAGTCCATATATATCGTACAATAGTGCCATCCGCATCGGTAGAGGCGGAGGCATTCAGTGTTGCTGTTCCTAATCCTGTTGTAATCGTTTGTGCCGGTCCTGCATTGGCCACCGGTCGTTTATTGACCGGGAGGCTTTTATTCTGCCCCAGGAACCATTCATAGATATTTGGGTTTTGCCAGTTGTACTCTGTGTCGTACACCCGTCCCCAGATCCAGTGGTCACCGTCGGGCCAGATAGTCATATAAGGTACCACAGCAGGTTTCAACGCATTAATACCCGCAATGGTGCTGGTAGTACAACCTACACCTACGGTACTATCATTATTTGCGTGAAAGGCCCAGATGGGCAGGTTGGCATTGGTGAGGTTTGACAGGTTGATGTTGGGGCAGGTACCGCAGGTTACACCTATCGCATTCAAGGTTTGGGCGTTGGTCAGGGAAGCGCCTGCCCATGCCCATACACCACCACCACCCAGGCTTAACCCGGTAAGGGTGATCCTGTTGGGATCTATATTCAGGTTGGCTTTGGCATACTTGACCATTTCATCCACATAGAAATTCTGCCACCATCCGTAGTTTTTGGATAACTGCGGGATCAGTACCAGGAAGGTCTCCCACTTACCATTCCAGAAGAAGCGCATGGTATGCCCTTCATTGATGTTTCTTGGGGTACCATTGCCCAGTACGGCAGGCAGGTCGGTGGTACCGTTTCCCCGCTCGCCAATACCATGCAGGAAGATCATCACCGGGTACTTGGGCGATTGGTTAGGATTGTAGTCATAGGGCGTATACTGGTAAAAACCAATAAACGTACCGTTGGAAGCTGTAAGGCCTTTAGCTACCAGTTGTGAAAATCCTGTAAATGATAAAAGGGAAAAAAAGAGAATGAGTGTGGCGTGCACATACCACTTTCTCCAGGTGTGGGTACAGTTTTTCATGAGGTTGATTTTTCGGATTTAGGATAGCTTGGACTATCTGGACTTTTCGGATTACGAATAACAATATACAATAATCCTACCAGGAAACAAGTGTGGTGTAGCTTTTGGCGCATAGGAAGTCCCCAATTTTTTTAAAGAGTCGAAAGCAATAATTCGTAGGAGTGGTTGACCAGGGTACAGAGTGTGGGTGGGAAGTAAGCGGTAAACACACGCAAAATAAAGGCCAAATGCGGGTTCCAGCATTCAAAAGGGATAAAATGTGGAAAAACCTGCGTGAATTGACGGTTAGATAATCATAGCATTAAAAATTAATTACAAGGATAGATTTTGATATTTATCAAATGCGATCTTGGCTAAGTATACTTGACAAATCTCAAAGAAGGTGATTATTGGCCTGCCCGGAGGTGCCCGCCAGTACAGGGTTGCAGGGCACGGCCTGTTTCATGATAACAAAAGAGGCAGCCAGGGCTGCCTCTTTTGTTCGATTATTTACCTGATTAATTATGCTGCGTAAATTCTTTGGGCGTATGAACAAATTCTTTGCGGTCTACCTTCATTTTGAACAGGGCTCTTACAATAGACCATAACATTAATGGGATGTGTGCGATGGCCCGCACTGTTTGCATAGAATAGAAATTGCCCGGTATAGCTATAATAAACGTGAGCAGATAAGTGATGAGGAGTCCGAACCACCATATATAAGCAGGAGACAAAATGGAAAAGCCACTCAGGTATTCTATTACGAATAATGCGAAAACCAGTACATGGCTGACCAGGAAGATGGAACGGGGAGCAGCCAGATTACAGAACAACTTGTTCCAGAAGTCCTTTGTTTTGGGCAGGTAGCCGGTCTTTTTATCGAAGAACAGGCGTAGGTGAATGATCTGCGATTCCAGCCACCGCGTGCGCTGGTTTTCAAATACATTCTTGTTGCCCACCTTTTCATCCAGCACATAGGCGTCTTCTATAAACTCGATGCAGATGTCGGCTTTCATCATTTCAAAATCCACCACCCGGTCGCAGGCAGGGTTGCCCAGGATATCGGGGTTGTCATAGATCTCTTTGATCTTATGGAATTCGAAAGCCATGCCCGATCCAATGGTCGTAGAGGAGAAGCCCAGGGCCCGTTGGCCGCGGCGAAACAGGTGGTTGTTGGTTTCCTCGCTGATGGCATCCAATACAGCTACCGGCGTATTAAGGTTTTTGGCCATGCGATGGCATTGTACCGCGCGGAACCCATGTTGAAACGCATCATTCACTTTTTCCAGGCAGCCGGGCATCATTACATTGTCTGCATCCAGGATGATGGCCACCTCGTGCCTGCCGGCCGGTATCCAGTTAAAGAGTTTATTGAGCGAGCGGGCTTTGGAGCCCAGTTCAAAATGAACTTCCAGCACTTCTACATGCGGGATGGTCCTTAATTCGGCTACTGTCTCAGGCTGCAGCCGGTCGGCTGCGATGTATACCGTGAATTGATCCGTAGGATAATCGTGCGCTGCTGCTTTACGGGCAGTATTAATAATAATATGGTCTTCCTTATAAGAAGGTATCAATACGGCAATGCTCTTTTTAGCAGCATTGGGCTGATACTGTTTCGGCCTGGATAATTTGCCTATAATGGCCACTACGAAAAAGTACACCGTATAGGCGGCGAAATAGATGAATAATATGAAAAATATGATATGTAATAATTGCTGGATCATAGATACCTAAGTTAATTTTTTTATCACAAAGTTCAAACCCTTCGTTTCCTTCCTCGTTGCCTGGATGCCTTGCTGCCTTCCTCAAACGGCAGAATAACTGGAAGAGTAAAGATTCCAGGCGGCCCCCTTCAAAAAGAACTTCAGGTGCGTAAACTGTCTTTTCAACAGGTAGCTGATCGTATTTTTAGGTATGGCAAACAGGCTGAAGTACAGCGTAAAGACCAGTAAAGGGAAAAAGCCCACGTTCCGGCGCATGTACAGGATGCGGTTACGCGTATGGTAATAAGTCTTCATGGGGTTTGCCTTTCCTACACTCAGGGATTCTTTGTGGTAGATGACAGCCTGGGCCGTATACCATATCTTGAACCCTGCTTTCAATATCCTGGCCGACCAGTCCCATTCTTCATAATACAGGAAGAACTTCTCCGGGAACATCCCCACCTTATCAATGACTGCTTTTTTCACCAGCATGGCGCAGCCATGGGCGCCAAAGGTAATACCCGAAGTATCGTGCTGCCCCTTGTCTTCTTCCAGCGTGCCAATGCCCGTAGTACGGCCGGTGAAATGGTTCATGGGGTTGAAGCCGGCGTATTGTATCTTATTGGGCTGGTCAAAATATTTGATCTTGGGGCAGGTTACACCGATCGTCTCATCTTCATAAAAGGGCTTCAGCAATTCATCCAGCAGGTTATCGGTAACCTCCGTATCATTGTTTACAATGAACATGAAGTCGCCTGTTGCCTGGCGCATGCCCCAGTTGTTGCCTCCGGCAAAACCCAGGTTCTCTTTGCTTAATAATAAACGTGTGTTGGGATAATTACCCCCCAGGATCTTTTCGCTGGGGTCAACCGCCGAAGCCATGTCACAAACCAGTATTTCGAAATTCCGGTACTTCAGGTTGCGGGTGGATGCGAGGAAATCGCAGGTTACATCCGTCTGGTTATAGTTGAGGGTAATAATAGATATGAAAGGCTGGTCCTTTCGCATGGTCGGTCTCTTTTTGTGGTAAGCTACTAAAAAATAACCGCAGAGGCAAAGCGTGCAGTATATTGAATATACCCGTGCTCATCGTCTCTGCGGTCCGGAACTATAATAAATATTCACATCAGGCATTCGTGCGTTGGATCAGCGCAGATGGCGTATTCGCCATGATCCAAAGGTCGTACATAAAGCTAAACCTGTCGGCATAATCGATATCCAGGTTCAGGCGCTCTTCGATCGACATGTCTTCTTTACCTCTTTTCTTAATCTGCCACAGGCCTGTCATACCGGCTGGCGCCATAAAACGTTTAGCCCATTCGTCGGTAGTAAGAGAAGCTGCTTCATACAGGGGTAAGGGCCTGTTGCCTACCAGCGACATGTCGCCGATCAGTACATTTACCAGTTGGGGTAATTCATCCAGGCTCGTATTGCGTAGAAAGGCACCCACTTTGGTAATACGGGGATCATTGTTGATCTTAAAGAACATGGCGCCTGCGTCTCCGGCATTGTATTGATTGAGGTGCGCCAGCTCACGGATCTTTGCATCGGCGCCTACAAACATGGTCCTGAACTTATAGAAATCAAATATCTTATAGCCACGTCCTGCACGCTTGGATATATAAAAAATGGAGCCTTTGGATTCCAGGCGGATCGCCAGGGCTATCAATAAAAAGAGGGGAGTGAGCGCCAGTAATAAAGTGCCGGAGATAAGGATATCGAAAGCTCTTTTCAATATAGGGCTGCTGGGAGAGCTCACCTGCAGCGAGGTTTCGATCGAACTGGTGTTGAGCTCATCAACCAGTTTATGTTTTAATCTTTTCAGGAAGCTAACCTTGCGCAGCAGGCGCTGGCGGTTATAATCCTGTAAAAAGACGATATCGTCTACGAACGTGTAATTTTTGAGGCGCTCAATGTCGGCGGGTTGTGCATGCGAGGCTTCCACCACTACAGGAACCGGCGTCAGTGCTTTGTGCATAAGCAGGAACAGGTGCAGGTCGCGCAATTGCTCGATGCTGACCGGTGCTTCCACAATGATGATATCAGGCAGGCTGATATTCCTGGCATTGTGCAGCAGGCGCCTCAACATAGATTTGGCATTGCTTACGGACTCAGCAGCATAACCACTTTCAAAAGCATTGATCAGGTTGCCGATATTGTCGGCCTTCTTGCCAATGTAGAAAAACTCCAGCTTCTGCTGCTCCATTGTTCCGGGAGTAGTAGCCTGAGAGCCGATGGAAAAATGCTTGTATACCCTCTTCGTTGTCTTTTCGCCGTGTAAAAATGTTAGTTCCATAAAGTAAGGTTGAGATTTAAAAAAACTCAGGTACTACGAATTAACTGGCATGCGCTACATACGCAGAAGCCACTTTTGTATCATTATTGATGACCTGCTGAACAGCCTTCATCAGGTCAACTGGATTAAAAGGCTTAGTAAAATTTGATGCCACACCAAATTCCTGGCATTTTGCATCTGCCTGTGCTTTGTCGAGCGAAGATATCACCATCAATGGGATATCCCGGTAGATGCCGCTGGAAGCAAGTTGTTCTATCAATTCCCAATCCTGCATATCAGGAAGCTGGGCGTCTGTAATAATCAGATCCGGCAAGTTTCTTTTGGACAGCCAATACATAGCTGAACAACCATCAGGAGCCGTTACCACCGTATAATCTTTGCCGAGCACAGTTTGCAACAAAAAACGTATTGCCTTACTGTCATCAATTGCGAGTATTTGCTTTTTCATGCAGGGAATAAGTTAAGCTTTAGAAAAATCGCAATTTTTCAACAGGCATGCTTTTGGACTAACATGGCTTACAGAGGTATTGAATGAATCAATTCAAATGAACAGGCAAGCCGTACGCAAAAAGCATATCGGGCTTTACAGGATGGTATGTGGATTATCTGATGTGAAATCAGGTTACAGGGGAATTTCAAGGATTCGTGGGATCGAGAATAAGCTGCTATCTTTTCATTTTGGCAATGTGCCGTTTCCAAAAGGATAGTTGAACTAAGAGGGAGTGGTTTACTTTCGCCGGTAAAAGTAGTAACAAAAATTAATAAACCAAATTTCTGCCCTTATTATCTTTTTATTATATAGCAAAAATCACCATTTGCCATCGAATTGCAAATACCCTCAATGTGGTATTTTACTATATTCCGTATTACTACGCAACCTTCTGCCGGGCTGCTTTTTCCCATAATACAGTTTGCTTGTTACGCAGGAAACGGTTGAAACCAATGAATACCGACAGGTTCATGAAAAGGAAGTAAAAGGGAATATAGACGGCCTTTAGCCGGATATTGCGGCTGGCATAGATCCAGCCTGTGATCCCCATAATATAAAATATGGCCTGCAGTACCAGTACTGCCTGGTAAAAGAGATTACCGCCCATTATTACTATAAGGATATTGCTGAAAAGCAGCAGGATCAGGGCCACCGGGCATACCGTCCACCGGAGAATACGGTGTGAAATGAACTGGAAAGAAGCCACCGGGAATTTGAACACATTAAAAAGTTCTTTCAAGAGTACCATCGCCTGGAAGGCGCCCGCACAGATCCGCACTTTCCGCTTCATCTCATCTTTGATGCTGGCCGAAGGGGCTTCGGCTGCATAGGCATTGGGTTCATACCTTACTACATATCCATTGATCACCAGTTTCAGCGATTGCACAAAGTCCTCGATGATGGTGCCCTCGGGCGCCTGCTCAAACAGCGATTTGCGAACGGAGAATAATTCCCCGGCAGCACCTACAGTGGTATACAGGTCCGAATCCAGTCGTTTCAGGAACGATTCGTATTTCCAATACAGGCCTTCTCCCGCTGCTGCGGCTGCATCCTTGCCCTGCTGCATGATCTTTTTTTCACCGGCCACGCCACCCACTTTGGTGTCTTCATAATGCTTTACTATTTCCCGTACACAAGCCGTGTTGAGCAAGGTATTGGCATCACAAAAAATGACCAGGGGCGATTGCACATGCTGGATGGCCCGGTTCATAGCCGCTACTTTTCCCTGCCGGGCAGGTTGATGTAATAATAATATCTGTGGAAACTGTGCTACAATAGCCGGTGTATTGTCGTTGGAGCCATCGGTAATGAAAATAAGCTCCAGCTTGTCTTTGGGATAATCCAGTGCCAGCGTGTTCTGGATCTTTTCAAGAATAAAGTCCTCCTCATTATAAGCGGCTACTACCAGGGCTACCGCAGGATAAGGATGGACTGTTTCAGACGCCCGGCTCCCAACTCCCCGCTCCCGGCTCTTAAAGGTCGATTTCAGCTTTACCAGCACCCATACGAGTATGCCGTATCCTGCATAACTATAAAAGATGAGGAAGAGGCTTATCCAGAAAATAATGTCGATTGTATTTGCCACACTTAAGAAGATCATATAGGATCAGGGCGCAATATTATTCTGTTTTTTTCATATCCGGCTTAATTCTGATCAACTAAATCATAAGGGGCGCCGCTTTCTGCGTTATGCAGACGTTAAGGAGATAGGGAAAATTAGGTATTGCGAAAAGAGGATTTATATCTTTGTAGTCTGTTTAGACCGGGTCATAAGTTCTCCAGCGCATAAAGTTTGACAAGTGTCAAAAATACCCGAAACTGGTTATTGTTCAGAAGATATTGGTTAATTAATTTCGCTTTTTAGAAAAGATTACTACTTTTGCGCTTACCTCCAATAAGCCTCACTCCAAATATCCCTTCAGAAATTCCATTGTGCTTTCACCTCATTATTCTTAGACAAAACCATCCTTGAGTCATCTCCAATATGCCTCCTTTACTGTAACAGGTACCAGGAATCATATCCTCATTTAAAGCCGTTTATCAGGTTTCTTACAAAACTGAATTAACGTTTTTAACCATAGCGTATTATGAAGCGAATACTACTTCTTACCACAACAAGTGTGTTGTTTTGTGTTGCCATGCTGCAAGCACAAAACGTCTTCGATCCTGCCGATCCTATCGTCCGCTGGAATTCTTCCGCGGCATTAGGTACCTCCACCAACCCCAATCCAGGCATTGCCGGATTGCAAAAGTGGGTGAGTGTTGCATCCAATGGGATCAGCACTGGTAGCGGTAGCTGGGATGTTACATCCTACAAAGCTTATTTCATAAACATCGGTGGAGCACAGATGTGTTTCCGCCTGAAATTCCCCAAGAGTTACACCAATCCCGACAGTGCCGGAAAAAAATACCCCATTATGGTATTTTTTCATGGCGCCGGCGAACCGGGTTGTACCTCCAATGGCGGCGTTTACAACAACGAGCGCCAGTTAACCCATGGTGGTAAATTCTTTAAGGATAATGTAGACAATGGAAAGTTTGACGGCTTTCTGTTCTATGGCCAGGTAAATTCTGGTTCTTCCTGTTCCAGTACATGGGGTATTGCCGGTTCATCAAACTATTATAACCTGGTGAATGCAGCTTTGGATTCATTAACCAAATATTCGCGTATGGATGTTGACCGGGTATTTGTAGATGGTCTGTCCAATGGAGGCGCTACTGCCTGGTCCATGACCTCTGCCTTTCCCCAGCGTGTGGCTTCCGTAGCTCCTTCTTCAGCGATCACAGGAGCTACTAATTTTGATCAGTGGATACATATTCCGATGTGGCTGGCAACAGGTGGTAAAGATGCCAACCCAACCCCTACCATGGCGCAGGGCCTTGTTAGTGATCTGAAAACGAGGGGTGCCGATATCAGGTATACCCTGTATCCTGATCTGGGTCACAGCGTGTGGACAACACACTGGAATGAACCAGATTTCATTCCTTTTATGAATGCTGCCCACAAGGCCAACCCCCTTGTATTCTTCCAGCGTTATGATTTTTGTCCCGATTCGGCTATCAATGTGAAAATTGGCGTCACCGGCGGTTTTTATGCATATGAGTGGCAAAAAGATAGCGTTACCATCGCCACCAGAACCAATGGCGTAAATACGATCGTTGATGGAACTTCTATAATAAGCTATGCCGGTAATGAAATTACCGTAAAGTCATTTGGCTCTTACCGTGTTCGTTTTAAAAGAACGGCTACAAGCGCCTGGTCTGTTTGGTCTCCCAAACCTGCGGTGATCAAGTCTAAACCGATTACCCAAACACCTACTCCACAGGTAGTCGGTATCAGGAGTAAGGTATTGCCTTCTCCCGATGACAGCACCAGGGTATTACTGTCACTGCCCGAAGGCTACGTTTCTTACCAGTGGCTGCAGGGTGCCACTGTAGTAGGTACCCAATCTACTTACAACGCTACTTCCGGTAACTATACAGCTAAAGTGGTAGAACAATTTGGTTGCGGCGCTTTGCCTTCCCCTGTATTTACTGTTGTAAATGCCGCCGGCAATCCTAAACCAGAGCCCGCCAAGAATCTTTCTGCTGCTGCTGTTTCTTTAACCAGCATTCAGCTGGATTGGAGCGATAATCCCAATGCCGGCGAAAATGAAACCGGATTTGAAATTTACCGCAGCACCAATCCGGGTGGACCTTATAAAATTGTTACAATCACTCCTGCCAATACCATTACCTACACCAATACCGGTTTAACAGCCAATACCCAATACTACTTTATTGTACGTGCGGTGGGTGCTTCCGGTGCTGCTGTAGTAAGTAATGAGGCTGCTGCCAAAACTGAAGTAGACCAAACTGGTCCTACTGCTCCTTCCAACCTGAAAGTGCTCAGTACTTTCAGCAATTACGTGAATGTAACATGGACCGCCTCTACTGATGACGTAGGTGTTGATAAATATGACATCTTCCTCAATGGCGTGAAAACCTATACTACTACAGAAACGGCTTTCACTATTGCCAACCTCGATAGCGGACAGATTTATACTATTACAGTAAAAGCCCGTGATGCGGTGGGTAATTTCTCTCCTGCCAGCAACCAGGTGACAGTCAATACAGGGCTTATTCCCAATAGCATTAGCTACAAGTATTATCAGGGCAGCTGGTCTAACCTGCCCGACTTTAACGCTTTGACGCCTATAAAAATGGGCTCAACACCTAACATTGACATTACTGTAAGGAACCAGAATGACAATTTTGGCTTCCTGTGGGAAGGTTATATAAAAGTTCCTACGACCGCTACCTATACTTTTGAAATATGTTCTGATGATGGTAGCAGGCTGTATGTCGATCAGGCTTATGGATTTGCCGCTACACCGCTCATCAACCACGATGGTTTGCATGGTAATACCTGTAAAACCGCCAGTATTGCTTTGACCGCTGGTTTGCACCCCATTGCCCTAGGCTTCTTTGAAGCAGGCAGCGGAGAAGCGATGAGCTGGAGCTGGCAAAACAATGCCGGGCTTAGCAAACAAGCTATCCCCAGCAGCGTATTGTTTAGCCCGGGAATCGTGGCGCCTACTATGACTGCACCTTCCAACCTGGTAGCAACCGGCGTGTCACACAATAAGATCAATCTTACCTGGACCGACAACAGCGCCAATGAGTATGCCTTCGAATTATTACGGTCAACCAGCGCTACCGGCACATTTGCACAGGTGGCTACTGTAGCCGGTACTTCTTATACCGACTCAGGTTTGCTGGCCAATACCAAGTATTTCTATAAAGTAAGAGCGGTTGGCCTTACCGGTGAATCAATATATGAGAGCAATTACACAGAAGTAAACTGGAAATTGAACAACAGCAATGCTGATGCCAATGGTAATGCTACCCGTACATTGACGCTTACCGGCGCCACTTATTCAACAACTGGTCCTAAAGAAGGGTCCCATGCACTGAACTTTAACGGTACTAACCAATATGCTACTGTTAATGGCAGCAGCTCTGGTGGTTTCCCCAGCGATGGTGGTTATACTCAACGTACAGTGGGTCTGTGGATCAAGCCTACATCTACCTCTAATAATAAGGTGATCTTTGATTTTGGTAACAGTACCAATGGCCTTGCATTGCGCTTCAATAGTGGTGCTTTACAAGCAGGTATTGCCAGCGCCAGCACCAGGGCTACAACTTCCCTGGCTAATGTTACCAGCAATGGCAATTGGATCAGCGGTGGTTGGAACCATGTGGCAGTTGTTTATGACGTGAACTCTTTAAAGATCTTCCTGAATGGTGTGGAAGTAGCTGCCAACAATGCATTGGGCATTACCAGTGTAGCAGCAGCGGCTTCCAATAATGCACGCATTGGTTATTCCGGCAGCAGCAATGGTGATGTAGCCTTTAACCAGGCGGCTACCTCCCTGGATTATTTCGCGGGTCAGATGGATGATATCTATGTAGTAAATGGCGCTATGATCGCCAGTGAGATCGCTACACTGATCAATTCCACCTATGCTCCATCCAGCGATACTACCCTGGCAACGCCGGCAGCCCCTGCAACACCTTCTGCCCTCGCAGCAGTGGCAGCCTCTGCTACTACGGTCAACCTGACCTGGAATGATAATTCAGCTGATGAAACAGGCTATGAGATCTGGAGATCTACTACTAATAATACCAATTACCGTGTAGTAGCTACCCTGCCAGCCAGTGCCAATGCACAGGTAGCATTCTCCGATACTACCCTGTTTGCCAATGTTACTTATTATTATAAGGTAAGGGGTAAAGGCGTAGCGTCACCATCTGCCTTCAGCAATGAAGTGTCAGTAGCTACACCTAATACCGCTCCTTCCTTTGCTTATATTAATGACTTTACGATCAGGTACAATACCGTACACAGTTTAACAGTGGTGGCCAATGATCCCGATGGCGATCCGTTGGTATTTACCACTGAGCCCCTGCCTTATTTCATATCTGTACAGGGCGCTACCAATGGTTCTGTTAACATTGTATCTACTCCTTCTATTGCCGATCAGGGTGCTTATGCCATCACGGTATATGTGGCCGATGCATTTGGCGGAAAAGATACTATTGTGTACAATATGGAGGTGAACAGCAATAACCTGCCTGTTATCACGCCAATTGCCAATGTGAGCATGAACGAAGGTGAAAGCCGCAAAATTGCGCTGGTAGCCAATGATGCTGATGACAATGGTACACTCGTATGGTCAGTGATCGACAAGCCTTCGTTCGCTACCCTGGTGGATAGTGGCAATGGCCGTGGTTCTGTTTCCCTGCAGCCCAACCTGGCAGCCAGCGGTGCATATACTATGACCGTGAAAGCTGATGATGGATTTGGTGGCTGGGTAACCAAAACCTTTACCATCGATGTGGCTGAAAAGGATCCGAATGAGACCATCCAGGTGAATATGAAATATTATACCAATGGTGGTGCAGGTTGGAATGATATTGAGACCAATTCTATGGGTGCCTTTAATACAGGTAACCTGAAGAATACCAAGGGCGCTACTACTACAGCAGGTGTTGCCTTGCTCAGTGGTGCTTACGGTTCTTCTGATGCTGGTGTGCAAGGTGGTGGTGTATTCCCCAACAGTGTGATGAAAGATGGCATCTTCTGGGGTTACTCCTGGCAAGGTGGTACCGCTTACGACACCCTGCGCCTGCGCGTATATGGCCTGGATGTAACTAAGAAGTACAACTTCATCTTCATGGGAAGCAATAATTGTAGCTTCTGCGGAAATACAGCTACTTCTATCACTACCTATAAAATAGGTAATGAAATTGCTACCATTCCTTTCTACAATAATGCAACGATCACTGATACCATCTATCAGGTACAGCCGGCTGCTAACGGTGAAGTGATCATTACCATGATCGGTGATCCCAATGCAAACGTAGGCGGAACCCTGAATGCCTTTATAATGGATGCACGATTTGATGATGGTACTGCGCCTGCCAAACCAGCCAGCCTGCTGGCAGCAGCTGAAGCAGGTGTGGGCGTTAAGCTCAACTGGACAGATAAGGCCTACAACGAGTATAATTATACTGTATACCGTGCAGCCACCAAGACTGGTCCTTATACTTTGCTCAGTACATTGGATGCAAATGCCAATGCTTACACTGACCAGGCTGTTGCTCCCTTTACACAATACTATTATTATGTAGCGGGTACAAATAACTATGGTGCAGGTGCGTCGAGCGATACAGTAGCTGTTACAACTGCTAACAACAAACCTGTGATCGCCGGTTTATTGACCAGCCTTGCGCTGAAAACGGATGGCAATAACCAGGATGACTTTACTGTAACCGATACGCCTGGTGATGTGGTAACTGTTTCTGTAGTGAACAAGCCTGCTTTCGTAACCCTGCAATCACTGGGTGGTAATAACTACAGGCTCATTGCCGCACCAACTGCCAGCGACCTGGGTAATAATACCTTCACAGTGAAGGCAGTGGATGATAAGGGTGCAGAAGTGACTACTGATGTAACCATTGCGGTGACCGACAAGAACACACGTTCTGTATACCTGAACTTTGGTAACTACGGCGATGAAGCCCCTGCTCCATGGAATAATATCATTGGTTACGGACCTGCAGGTACTTCCCGCAGTAACCTGACTGATGAAAACAATGTAGCTACACCATTTGGCTTCCAACTGGTAAATGGATGGTCTGGTATTTCTATCATCGGACATCAGACCGGTAATAACTCTGGGGTATTCCCCGATGTGGTACTGAAGAGTGGCTGGTGGGATAATAACGCCACTGCCCGTCAGATCCGTTTCACTGGTCTGGACAACAGCAAGCGCTACAACGTAGTAATTGTTGGTAGCCAGAATGAAGGCCTCGATGCAACCGCCCGTTACGTATCAGGTGCTGCCAGCGATACCCTCAATGGCCGCTACAATACCAACCAGACTGCCAACCTGAACAACCTGACGCCTGCCGCTGGTGTGATCACTGTAGACATTAGCAGGCTGCCAGGCGCTACCTATATGTTCATGACAGGCATTCAACTGGAAGAGTTTACACCAGGCCTTAACCTCAACCCGTCCAACATGTATGTTGAGCCCAGGGACAGGAATTCAGCTACACTTAGCTGGTCAGACAGGTCAAGCAATGAAGATGCCGCTGATGGCTTCCAGTTGCAACGTGCTACAGATGCTGGTTTTGCAAGTGTAACCACTTACAACCTGCCTGCTAACACAACCACCTACACCAGCACCGGCCTTACACCCAATACCAAATACTGGTACCGTGTACGTGCTAAAATAGGTGGCATGTTTACCGACTGGAGCAATACCGGCAAGACCGTTACACCGGCTGCTATTACTTATGTGAACTTCAATTTCGGTACTGAATACAATGCACCGGCTCCATGGTACAACCTGGCGGTGTTGCCAACGCAAAACTTCTCCTTCCCCAATCTGCCGAACCAGTCTAACCAACCTACCGGTATGACACTCAGCATTGAGAAAGGAATGAATGGCGACAATAACTTTGGTGTACTCACTGGCAACAATTCAGGCATTGCACCGGATGTAGTATTACAATCCAATTTCTGGATCGACAATACACAAGCATCACAAATGAAGCTTACCGGTCTCAACCAGGCTAAGCGTTACAGGATAGGCTTCCTCGGAAGTATGAGCACCAATGGATGGTTTGCAGGTAACTATACTTGTACTTATACCGTCAATGGCAGAACAGTATACCTGAACTCCTGGATGAACTCAACCAAGATCGTTTACATCGGAGACATACAGGCTGATTCAAATGGTGAAGTACTGATCGATTTCTCTACTACCCAGGAAGCGGCTTATGGCTTCAATGGTGGTATGCTGATCGAGGCTTATGATGATGTAACCGGTGGTGGTACAGTATTGAATGGTGGTGTGGTGACGCCTGATGGACTGACAGCTACTGTAGGTGATGATGCCGCTGCCCGTACAACTACGCAAGCGACTACTACAAGAGAAGTAACGGAAGGAAGGATGTATCCCAATCCGTTCGTTGATCAGGTAAACCTCGATTTCAACAATACCGCTGCTGATAATCACGTAAGTGTGGATGTGTATGACCTGAGCGGAAAGCTGATGTTCAGGAAAGCATTTGGCAAATTGCAAGCTGGTTACAACACCCTGCGTGTGAACACCGGAAGCGCCAATCTGAACACAGGTATCTACATGATCACTTTAAATGTGAACGGTAAACCGGTACAGGTAAGTAAAATGGTAAAGGCTAATCAATAGCCTGGTACATAAAAGGAGCGCTTGCCTGCCTCGGTGGATGGCGCTCCTTTAACAAAGGGAAATATCCCGAAAAGCATTTCAACTTTATCAAAAACCGGGAAACCATTATGGTCTCCCGGTTTTTTTTGCTACTTTTTCACCTCGAAACACACAAAAAAGAAACCTTATGGATTTGTTGTATTTATTGTATTCGCTGCTACGGAAGAAATGGATCATTGCCGGATGTACAGTTTTGGGGCTGGTAGCGGGTTTTGTGTTCACACTTTTTCAAACTAAGACCTACGGATCTGTTGCGCAATATTCCACTGGTTTTACCATGGAGCAGAAGGTAAGTATCAAGGAAGAAGCAGGCCTGAATATCTACGAGATCGATCTGCGCTTTAATAACGTAATTGAAACTTTCAAATCGCCCAAGGTAATGGGCATGCTTGCCTATAAGGTATTGTTGCATGACCTCGAAGACCTGAAGCCTTTCCGCACGCTGAATGAGGAGCAAAAGAAGAAAAACGAATATAAGCTGGTCAATATAGAGCATGCAAAGCAGACATTGCGCCGTAAAGTGGCCGCTATGGAGCTCCTGAATCCTTTTGATCCCGAAGAAAAAAAGATATTTGACCTGATGTATCTCTATGGGTACGCACCTGAATACCTGCAGGGTAAACTCTTTATCTCCCGGGCCGATCGTACGGATTACCTGGTGATCCTTTGCAGGTCAGAGCATCCCGAGTTGTCCGCCTATATTGCCAATACCCTCGGACAACAATTTATCCGCTTTTTTAACAGTATCTACGGCGTAAGGAACCTGGAGTCCGCTGCCAAGCTGGATAGCCTGGCTGCCGCCAAAAAGAGAACAGTAGACAGCCTGACCGAAGCGTTGAAGATTTTCCGGATAAAAATTGGTACGCCCAATGTTGCTGACAGGGCTTCTGCCGCTATGACGGTAGTACAGGGGGTGACCAGCAATTATCAGCAGGAACAGGCTAAACTGAATAATTTAAGGGGTGAATTGCGGTCTGTAGAATCTCAGATCAGGGATTTGAGCAGCCAAAGCTCCGGCAATACATTTGTCAATAACAATGGAGCGATTCTGGCCCTTGAAAGAGAGAACCAGAACCTCGAGATACAAAAGAATGGAAAGTCTGATGAAGAGATCAGGAAACTGACGGATCAGATCGATGCCAATGTGAAAAAGATTGCCCAACTGAAGGGGGCGGGCAGCAGCAATGTAGACCGGCAGAGCCGGCAAAACAGGACACAGAACCGCCAGGAAGACCTGGTTTCCCGTAAAACAGAGCTGGAAGAGCAGATACTGGCAGCAGAAGGTAACGTGAGGCTGTTTGGTAAGCAAAAAGAAGAATACGAAGCGATCACCAAAACAGGTGGCGGCGACCAGGTTATCCTGGATGCCCAGGAGCGCGATCTGCGCATTGCCTCCCAGGAGTATGAGCAGTTGAAAAAGAGCATGCAGTCCTCTTTGGACCTCGACATCAATCCACAGAACAACTTTAAGCAAATATTGGTGGCCCAGCCAGCTTTTGTGGCAGAGCCTTCAAAGCGTTCCCTGGTGCTGGGCCTTTGCGGTATGTTGATGTTATTCCTGTCATCCTTTATCATTGTGGCCCTGGAGTTCTTTGATTCTTCCTTCAAAACACCTTCTATATTCCAGCGGGCTACCAAACTGAAATTGCTCAGCACACTCAACAAGCTCAACCTGAAGAAAAAGCCCTTGCAAGACTATTTAAAAGATAATGACAAGGAAGCTGACAGGGAAGGAGAGGGTGGCCTTTTTGTTGAAAACCTGCGTAAGCTGCGGTTTGAACTGACCAATACAGGCAAAAAGATATTCCTGGTTACCAGCACCAAGCCCCAGGAAGGCAAGACCACGGTTATAGAAGCCCTGGCCAATAGCCTTAGCCTTACCAGGAAGAAAGTATTGGTAATAGATGCCAACTTTTCCAACAATACATTGACCCGCAAATTCGAAGCTAAACCCAGCCTGGAGCAGTTCAGCTTTTCGGGCCAGGGAAATGTGATGGATAAGTTTTTGGGCATAAAAAGCATGACTACCATCCCCAATACGGACCTGGTAGGATGCACCGAAGGCAATTATACCCCTTCAGAAATATTACCTAAGAACAACCTCCTGGAGCACCTGCCCAGGATCGCAGAGAACTATGACTTTGTTTTTATTGAAGGCGCCGCACTCAATAACCATGCAGATAGTAAAGAACTCTCTGCCAGTGTGGATGGTATAATAGCTGTTTTTTCGGCAAAATCTTCTTTAGGGCAAATTGATAAAGATTCTATCCAGTACCTCAATAGTACCGGCGATAAATTCGTGGGAACTATACTGAACAATGTGGAAGCTAATAATATGGATTTGTAGTGCATAGTAAACCTTATACCGGTCATGTTCAATTATTTATTTAACGCTCAAAAAATATTAAACAGGAGTCGTTACCCCTGGATAGATTATGCCAGGGGTATCACCATCCTGCTGGTAGTATACCGGCATGTATTTGAAGGATTAGGCAATGTGGGAGAAGGCTCGGGAAGTTATGCAGGATTAAAGTATTTCAATATCTTTTTCTTCAGTTTCCGGATGCCTTTATTCTTTATTGTTTCGGGTATTTTTGTAGGTGGTAGCCTCGTGCGCAAAGGTATTGGTGATTATATCGGAAACAGGTTCCAGACCATCTTTTACCCGTTGATAGTGTGGGGCAGTATCCAGATCTCCCTGCAGCTTTTATTTGCAGGGTACGCCAATGCAGAACGGGAGCCGATGAACTACTTACACCTGATCATCGATCCACGTAAGATCGAGCAGTTCTGGTACCTGAATGCCTTATTCTTTGTAAGCGTGTTGTATGCCCTGGTGCACTGGTATGGAAAGGTGAGGCCATGGCAGCAGCTGGTACTGGGCGTGATCCTCTATGCTGTTTCCGGCTATTGCCATATCCACCAGATCCATATAGGGTTTTTGATCGATGTGTCGTTCTTTTACCTGTTTTTTGCGGTCGGACATGTATTTTCGGATATGGTGCTGAACACGAAGAACCATGCTATCCTTACGTCCTGGCGTACCACCCTGATAGCCCTGCCGTTTTTTGTATTGATCCAGCATTATTTTACCTACCTCAACCTGCAGCACCAGGACGATTACTATGTACAATACCAGCAACCGGCTATTTTTGCCATCACAGCCCTGCTGGGCGGCGCTTTTGTGATCCAGGTATCGTTCCTGCTGCAAAAGCTCGATATCCTGCGTTTTTTGCGCGTAATAGGGTATCACTCCCTGTACATTTATGTGATGCACCTGATGATCACCGCAGCGGTCAGAAACCTGCTGTTGAAATCATTTGGTGTACAGAATATTCCGGTATTACTGGTCGTTAGTGTCACCGTAGGCGTCATTTTGCCGGTAATATTGTATAATATCGCGGAGCGTGCAGGCGCCTGGTGGCTGTTTTCCCTGAAAAAGCCTGCCACAGCCGAAGCGCCTGAACCGCGAAAGGATAAGGCCGGCAAAAGCATCGCAATAGGAAGTTAGTCAAGCATAATTGATCGAAATGGAAAATGAAGACCACAAATACAAAACCTTCGAGCTCATCAGCATCCTGTTTGCAATAGCATTCACCGCTGGTATGTTTGTAAAGTTTTTGTTCTTTTAGTCCCTATGGTAAGAAACGTGCTACATAAAGCCTCTGAATCAGTAACGTCTTGGTTGCATTATCACTTCATGGACCGGAAAATGGCCACCACAGTGGGTGTCGCCATCCTGGGCTTCATAGCCATCGGCATGTCTTATATTACCGTACTGGTCGATTCGAAGATCAGTATTGGTATTGTGTCCGGCGTAGCCGGCATACTCATTTTCCTGCTGTGTATCATGTATCCTACCGTAGGATACTACGCTACCTATATTATTACATTATTTCTCATGTTTCCCCAACGGCTGTTGAATTCAGCCGCCGTGATCCCTACAGGATTGATCCCCGAATACCTCTCTTACCTTACTTTATTGGGCGTGATCACCCGGCAGGAATACAAAAAAGAAGCTACCAGTAAATTCTGGAACCATGGCATTACCATATGGATCATCGTCCTGTTGGCTTACTACCTGTTGGAGATTGCCAATCCCGCTGCTGCCAGTAAGCTTGGCTGGTTCAACTTCTTCCGCAAGCAGGTAAGCTTTGCCGCATTTTTTTACATGAGCTATTGCTTCTTTAATTCGCGCAAGGCCATTGAATTCTTTATGAAATTCTGGATCATACTCAGCACCATAGAAGCTGTGTATGCCTGTAAGCAGCAGTGGCTGGGGCTTTTCGGGTGGGAGCAGCGCTGGCTCATGTCCGATCCCGACCGGGTAGGCCTGTTTATCAACGGAGGCTTTGTACGTCGCTTCGGCCTCCTGTCCGACCCTGCTTCCGCAGGTATCTTATACGCCTCTTCAACCGTGCTTTTACTGGTGCTGGCCCTGCAATCGCGCATTGCCCGGCAGCGGACATTGTATTATGTGCTGGCTATTCTTCATTTCATGGCCACCAGTTATACCGGTACCCGCACAGCTACCCTGATGGTAGTGGCCGGCATTGTATTTTACTGCGTACTTACCTTGTATGAGAAACGTACCCTGATCTTCTCAGGCGTTTTTGCCTTTATGCTCACCGCACTGCTGGTAGCGCCTATCTATGACAATATGATCATCAACCGGTTGCGGTCTACCTTCGAAGGCTCCAAAGATCCCTCCGCCCTGGTAAGGGACCTGAACCGCAAAATAGCCCAGCCTTATGTGCACAGCCACCCGATCGGCGGGGGGCTCAACACATCCGGACTGATCGGCACCATGTACAATCCCGGTCACTTTCTGTCTTTTATTCCGCCAGACAGTGCCTATATGCAAACCATGATGGAGCAGGGCCCCATTGGCCTGGCCCTCTTGCTGATCTTTTATTATGTGATCCTGCGCACCGGCATCCGGTATTTTTACCGGGTGCGCGATCCTGATCTGAAAGCCATCTATGCCGCCAACCTGGTATCTGTTTTTAGCCTGATGGTGGCGCAGTATTCGCAAATGGCCATCGGTCAATATCCCAATGTGTTGTATTTTTATTCGGCCCTGGCCATTTTCCTGAAATTACACCTGTACGATTCACAAAAAGCTGAAGTAAACTAAAACGAACCTTTCAACATGAACAAAATATTTGCCGGCATTTGCTTACTGATGCTCACGGCCGCTGCCTCAGAAGCCCAACAACCCACCGGGCGCAATGTTTCTACCTACCATGCCAACCTGGATACCAGCCAGATCACCGATATCCGGGAAAGGCTGGTGCAGCTGGCTTTGCAGAACCCCAATTTTGAGATTGCCGACCGCAATGTGAATATAGCTACCTACCAACTCCGCAAGGCCAAAGGGAGCTGGCTGGGTGCTTTATCGGCTTCCGGCAACGTTAATGAATATACCATTAACCCCAGTAGCGCTCCTTCCAACCAGGCTACCCTGTACCCGAAATACAACTTTAGCCTCAACCTGCCACTGGACTTCTTTACCTCCAGGGGCAATGAAGTGAAGATTGCCCGGGAAAATATTTATATCGCCAATGCACAAAAGAACGACCAGTACCGCACTATCCGTAAATCGGTATTGTCCAAATATGAGGACTACCTGCTGCATAAGGAAAAGCTGGAATTGATCACCCGTATGACCCAATCGGAGTACACCGAATACAAACTGGCCGAGAAAGACTTCTCTGATGGATTGGTGACCCCCGAAGTGTTCAAGAAAGCTGAAAATGCCTACTATGAGCAATTGATGCGCAAAGCCGACTTTCAGCGGAATTTCAGCATTGCAAAATTGGAACTGGAACAAATGATTGGCGTAAGCATCGATGATATTCTCGGAAAAAAATAAAGGAGCGCAATGACCCTCACCCAACCCACTATACCGCAGGCTGCCTCTGCAGCAGGCGCCGCCAGAACGAAAGTTTTCTTTCCCAATCTTGACGGGTTGCGGTTTATTTCTTTTTTGGTGGTATTCCTGCACCATTGCTACCTGTCTTTTTTCAGCTACCTGCAAACCTCATCCCCTGTTGCCTTTAGCATACAATCCTTTTTGTTTAAGTATGGCACCCTGGGCGTTAACTTCTTCTTTGTGCTCAGTGGATTCCTGATCACCTACCTGCTTATCCGGGAAAAAGAAGTAACCGGTACGATCCATGTAGGTAATTTTTATATACGCCGTATCCTGCGTATCTGGCCTTTGTATTACCTCTGCCTGTTCATTGGCTTTGTTGTATTTGCCATGCTTAAGAAAATGAGCGGGGAAGTGCCCCAGGAAAGCGCCAATGCCTGGTATTACATTTTCCTCATTGGCAATTTTGACTACCTCAATACCTGGCCCGTAAAGCCCGACGCCATTCTGTTGTCGGTACTGTGGTCCGTATGTGTGGAGGAGCAGTTTTACCTGGCCTGGCCCGTTATTCTCAGGTGGGTGCCCGTCAGGCTGTACAAATATGTATTTGCTGCCATCATCCTCCTGTCCCTCGTGTTCCGGTCGTTTTATACCCAGCATACCGAAGCCGATCATGCCGTACGCTATTTTCATACCCTGTCCCTGATCGGCGATATGGCCCTGGGCGCTATGCTGGCCTGGCTGGTATCATTCCCCAACAAGTTCAGGGATCTTATTACCAACCTTAGTAAACCGGCTATCGCGTTTATATATATCGGTGCTTTGTGCGTAACCCTGGGCAAAGAGTATATCTTTCCCTATGGTATACCCATCATTTTTGAACGCCTGGTGATCGGTATCTTCTTTGCCCTGATCATTGCTGAACAGAACTTTGCGAAGAACTCCCTCTTCAAAATGAGCCGGTTTAAGCTCGTTAGCAAACTGGGGGTTTACACGTACGGACTGTACTGCCTGCACTTGTTGGGCATGTATGCAACCGTAAGATTGGTGGTAAAATTGGGTTGGGCGGAAGACCAGCTATGGGTAGCAGTTGCATCTGCAGTGATCGCCCTGTTGCTGTCCGTTGTGATCAGCCTGGGGTCTTATCATTTGTTCGAGAAGTGGTTTTTGAAGTGGAAGGATAAATTCGCTTTCATTACCAAATAATGCACTGTATATTGTGTCGCCAATACTAACTACTAACGGGTTGCTGCTACTATCAATTTAAACGGCATTAATGAATCGGCGTCCAAGACTTCCGGAGCAACTATTTGTTTTTACCGGATCGTTTATTTTTTTCCTGTGTACACTGGCGGCCAACTTCTCTGGCCCCCATGACTCCATCGGCTACCTCAACGGCATGGTCACCGGCAAGCACTTGTTTCATCCACACCACCTTATATATCATTTCGTTACCCATTACTGGCTCGTATTCGCCCAGTCCATCTTTCCGGGTGTTAAGGACTATTACCTGGCAGAGGTGTTTACCGCTTTATGGGGCAGCGGCACCATGGCTGTGCTGTATAGTTTTTTCCGTAACCGGTTTCGCTTACCCGTATTATCGTCCATCATAAGCCTCACCGTCATTGCTTTCACCTTTGGTGTTTGGTTCTATAGCACCAATATCGAAGTGTATGCGCCCCCCATGTTCTTTTTGCTCCTGGCCCTGTATATATTGACAAAAGACAATTTCCGGCAGGCCGATTGCTGGAAAGTGATCCTGCTTCATGTGATGGCTATCCTGTTTCACCAGGTGCACGTGCTATTTACCGTGGTCATACTGTATAAGCTGTGGCAACAGCGTAAAAATATCAACCTGGTCTCTTCCCTGGTGCAATATGCTGTTACAGGCATCGTACTGGTAGGCGGCGCCTATTTCCTGGTGGGATGGGTGATTGAAGGGAATAACAGCTTTCCCCAATGGATCAGCTGGTTTGAGGGGTATACCCAAAGCAATGATTACTGGAAGCCATTGAATAGCAAAATGCCTGTATTGATAGCCACGGGTTATTCCCATGCCTTTATCGGCGGTCATTTTGTGTTCCGCCTGCCACCCGTGGAAAGGTATTTGAGCAAATCTTTGTCCAGCCATTCCCTGGGCGATGAAATGTTCCTGGCCCGTCACATCTCCCATTCCATGGCTGTTTTTCTGGCCGTGCTCAGTGCCCTGCTGGGCCTGGTGATGTTATGGCTGGTGATCCGGTTTGCCCGGTATTACAAGACTATCCGTACTACCTTGGGTAATGTAGTTACCCCCCTTATGCTGATCGGGATTGTGTACTCCGTCTTTTTCTGTTTCTGGATGCCGGAGATCCTTGAGTTCTGGATATTCCAGTCCATCCTGGTATGGCTGCTGTTGCTGGGTACCCTTCAATATGCAGGGCAGGGAATACCCCCTTTCAGGGGATGGGGCCGTCTGAAGCCCATCGCGCTGGTAGCCATCATCAGCCTTATGTTGTTTACGATCAATTTCTTTGGCAGTATCCGCTGGCTGCTGGACATTGAAAACGATGAGTATTATGCTAAAATAAAACAGGTAAAGGAAGTGGTACGCGAAAAAGACGTGGTATTGCTGCAGGATGCCTGGCAGCTTAAAGATTTCCTCAACTACTTTGCCAAAGCTACTGTGTATGAGGCCCCTGCCGTTGATTCTTTAAAGCCCGTCGTCAATAAGGCCATCACAGACTGTCTCCAAAACGGGGGCCGCCTGTACATCTATACAGAAGCTACCCATTACCAGCCCCAGGGCACCACTTATATTGATTCCCTGTTACAGGTATACGGATCGCGTAAAAGAGTATTCCCCGATCCTGCGGCCACTATTTTGGTAGTGGAATAAGCCCGTAGGGAGCAGTGAGCCAGACTTTGTTTAAGTTAGCGCCTGCCTGTTGCGGGAATTTTCAACAGATGATTGAATTGTCCATTATTTGCTTATTTTAATAGCACCTTGCCTGTGATAATAGTACATTGTTATCCAAATATCTCTCTGCCAAACCAGGCTTTATCCTAAGAGTTTTTCCTTGTATTCAATAGCCGGACATTCCTGGCTGTTCTTGTTCATGGTATTACTATACCGGATAAAATCCCTGTAAAATGCCTGGCACCTCTGATAACAACCTGATGTCTGACTTCCACAACAATAAGCCCTCGGCTATACAAACTATCTTCAGTGAATATTATGCTTCTATGGTGCAATATGCCCACCAGCTTATTAATGATCAGCAGGAAGCAGAGGAAATGGTGGTCAATACATTCATAAAACTGATAGCTATGCGCCGGAACTTCAAAACACTGGCCGATGTGAAAGCCTTCCTGCTCGTTACCGTGCGCAATGCCTGTTATGATTATTTAAGTTGCCTGGATATGGAGCGGCCTTCCAAAAAAGAATTGCTTTCCCTCTCTGATCTGGTGAAGACAAATAAGGAAGGTCAACCAATTCTCTTTACTACCGGGATGTTATTGGTATTGTATGAAGGCATCAATCAATTAACTCCCCAGTGCGGAGAGGTCTTCAAGTTATACTTCTACAACAAAATGACCACCAAAGACGTGGCTGCTCAATTGGACATGCCAGTCAAATTGGTTAGGGCACATAAGGCCAAAGCAGTCAAATTCCTGCGTGCCTCTCTTTCCCAAAGCCTTACGATAACCCACTCCCTCAATTGATACTCTCGCCTTGGCAAAATTTCCATCCCAGACAATCCGCGAAATCCCACAATCCATTAATCAGCAATAAAAAAGACCCCGCTCTCACGAACGGGGTCATTCATATGATGCTTTTAAATGTTTAAAAAATAACTACCTCACCGAGGCCCTCACAGCGAATCACTAAAGGCTAACAGTTAGCAGTTATCCCTAACTCCTGACTGCCAATAGCCGGATCTCTGCAATAAACTTTTGGTAGCTGCATGTCTCAGCCAAAACCTGCCTTTCATTCTCCGCTGCCTGCGGAACACTGTCCAGTGCCTGGTGGCTGGCCCACCGAAGCCTTGTATTGATCACAGCGGCAAAATAAAAACCAGTGGCAATAGCCCTCAGCCAATAGTTATCTGCAAAAGCAGGTAACGACAGCTAATGCCAAAAAGTAGATCGTTAAGATCCAACCGCTAATAGCTACCTGACTGCAAGGTCAATGGCTAATAGTTGATACCAAATCTCAGCTGATAACCGCTAAAAGCTAAATCCTGATACCTAAAGGCTAAAACCTAACTCCTAACAGCTAACACCGCTCTCCATGCTCCTCAATTCGTGTTGCACAACACTACCATACATCAACCGTGCTTAGGGGCCCCGTCCACACAGTCGATCAGCTCAGCACAAACATACAACACCCGGATACCCGTTTCCAAATGTCAATGTCTGCTTTTGGTTGGTATGTCCTATAATGTCTGGTAAAAGCAGACATTATAGGACATAACGCACAAAAATGACCGAACCAGACATTTCAGATTTGGAGACCCCATATTGATAATCGTATGTTTGTTAGGTATTGATGCTGAAAGAGGAATCAGAAAAGGCAGAACGGGATAAAGAGAAGCAAAGAAAACAACAGAAAGGAAAAATCAAAGCACGGAGTAATGCTAAATGCTTCATTGTCTCGTTCCTGAAATCTCCTTACATAAATGGGTAGTAAGTATACAGAAACCTAAATTTACCCATTATGAGTTCAAACAACAAGGGCGGTCGGGATCCTGTCCATGACAACATCCTCAAGATCGCAGTAGCCCGTGAGTATCTAAGTAGTGATCTGGGCTATATGAAATTGGCTATCAAGTATGGTCTTCCTGGTCCAAGTACAGTCCGGCATTTTGTAAAATGGTATAAGGCAAACTATCCCACGGGAGAAATACCACCTGTCCAGCCGACACAACAATCGCAGCAGCCTGCCACAACCAGTGAAGTAGAAGAACTCAGAAAGCAATTACAACAGGCCAATCTCAAAGTAGCAGCCTGGGAAATGTTACTTGAAAATGCCGGTAAGGAGCTGGGAGTGGACATTGTAAAAAAGTTTGGTACCAAACAGTCCGGCAAGTGAAACAGCACTATCCTCAGGCAGCGATAGGCACACTTTGCGCATTGTTTGGTAAAACAAGGCAGGCTTATTATGAACATGGATGGCAGGCGGCCAACGGGCAGTTGCGGGAAGAACTTGTATTGGACCTGGCAACACAAGCACGCAAAGTCTTAAAGAAAGAAGGCGCTGTAAAATTACTGGGCTCTCTGCGACCAGCCCTGCAGTCCCATAACATCACAATGGGCAGGGACCGGTTCTTTAAACTACTCAGAAAGCATAACATGCTGCAAAAGCGTAAAAAGAACCATGCCCGTACCACCTGGTCGGACCACCCTTATCGAAAATGGCCCAACCTGATCAAAGGGCTGGAAGCACTAAAGCCCCAGCAACAGTGGGTGAGTGATATTACCTATCTGCGTACCGAAAAGGGCTTTTCGTACCTCTCATTGATAACCGATGCCTACTCCAGAAAGATAGTCGGTTATCATGTAAGTCAGAACCTGCGGGTCCGGGGATGCCTTATAGCCCTGAACAAAGCTATAAGGTCCTTAAAAGACTATGTACCCCAAAGCCTTATCCACCACTCTGACAGAGGAATACAATACTGCTGTGACCAGTATGTAAATGTTTTACAAACTAATCAGATCCGCATCAGTATGACCCAGACAGGCAGCCCCTATGAAAATCCGGTAGCAGAAAGGGTAAATGGAATACTTAAAACTGAACTGGACCTGGATGGAACATTTGAAGGCTATAGCCAGGCAATAGCAGCTACCCATAAGGCCATTGACCGCTATAACAGGCTGCGCCAACATATGAGCTGTGATAACCTTACACCTGATCAGGCACATCTGAGAGAGGGAAAATTGAAAAAAAGATGGAAAACCAGAAAACGAAAAACAAAACCAGATGACCAACTAAATACTTAACCTGTAAAGCGATATCCGTATTATTGCCTAAGCATGTAAAGTAAAAACCGTATTGACCTGCCCAACTGTAAGGTTTTTTCAGTACAAGACACATCCTAAATCCGTATTCCTTCAGCATGGCTTCTCCATAGCTTCTCCATACCTTCAGTATGGATAGAGTATGCGAATAGCATCAAACGCAAAAACAGCCACTTTTCGCAAAGACTGAGAGGGCAGCTGGCGCCCCCCACCCAACGAAGCAGTGGATGTGGATACGTTTCACCCTCCCTTGTCATCTCGAACGTAGCGCAGCGGAGTGAGAGATCCCGCAGAGCGGGACAGATTCTGTTATCGAAGCTTTCGAAGCAAACGTGTATTTATTCACTATTGACTATTCACTAAAAAAAACAACAAACCCACTTCCTTAATTGAGATTAATCAAATCGTTTCCTCCTTTTTGCATCATTTCCCGGTAACGAGCACTGTTTTTTATCGTCCTGCCGTGAATGGATAGGCCGCCGGGCTGTTTTTCATGGATTCATTGGTATATTTGATATACTGCGTACCCGTGATAACCCGCCCCGCCAGATCCCTCCTTATTCACTGAAAACTATTTCTATTGCCATTGTATGGACCAGGAAATAAAAGATCAGCAGTGTAACGTATCAGGCAGCGACCAGCTCTCTTTACATGTATTGTGTGAAGAGGATTTTCCATGGCTGCTGCTGTGGATGACCAAGGAAACCCATGCCAGCCTGTCCGTATTACTCCAAACAGCAAGAGGAAGTTCAGAGATCACGCTTATAACGGGTATTATAAACGAACATGAACGTATCAGTTTGCTGACCGTCTATGCGGCGGCTTTTACCCGCTTAAAAACTGCTTATGTATTACAGCCAGGTGAATTCAGTATACAACAACTCCAATTGAATCCATTAATTTATAACAACCCCGCACTGGATGACCTCCTTACCTGCTACCTCAAATACCTTTTCAGGGAACCTGGTTTCAAAAAGATATATTGGGAGATCAATCACCTTGATAAGCTGTACCTGGAGCTGGCCCTGAAAGCCGGGTTTCACAAATCACCTGGCCAGGACCAGCTGCAATGCACCCTGTACGAATGCGCAGGCATACCGGATCTTTAGCCTGCTGGAAAAGCTACCCAGGTGCAAAAAATGGCATCCCGCCGGGGAGTAATTCACCTTTAGTCCACAAAATCACTCAATTATAGCCCTTCCCTTAATATTTTCAGCTCCCTGCTTTTTCATCTGCCCCATTTATCCGACTTTTGAGGCCCTTTTCAATTAATAACATGCAAGAAACAGTGGCTATACAGGGCAAGTTGACAACAGCGATCATTGAACAATTCCGGCAAATTACAGGCGAAGGTTTTGTGCTGCTCGACGAAGAATCCCTCAACAATTATGGACATGATGAAACTGAGCACTTATTATTTCCTCCTGAAGTAGTGATCCGTCCGCGTACCACGGAAGAAATTAGTGCGATCATGAAGATCTGTAACCAGCATCGGATACCCGTCACCCCCCGTGGCGCCGGTACCGGTTTGAGTGGCGGCGCCTTGCCCCACCTGGGTGGCGTATTGATCTCCACCGACCGCATGAACTCCATTTTATCCATTGATGAAAGGAACCTGCAGGTAATTACAGAACCCGGCGTCATCACAGAAGTATTGCAAAATGCCGTGAAGGAAAAAGGATTGTTCTATCCTCCTGATCCCAGCAGCCGCGGATCCTGCTTCATTGGTGGTAATATCGCCGAGAACAGCGGCGGACCTAAAGCTGTAAAATATGGTGTGGTAAAAGACTATGTGTTGAACCTGGAAATGGTATTACCCAATGGCGAGGTGATCTGGACAGGCGCCAATGTATTAAAAAACTCTACCGGCTACAACCTTACCCAACTGGTGGTGGGTAGCGAAGGCACCCTGGGTATTGTTACGAAGATCGTGCTGAAACTCATTCCCCTCCCTAAATACGACCTGCTGATGCTGGTTCCTTTCCAGTCACTGGAAAAGGCCGGTGAAGCGGTGAGCGCCATCTTCCGGGCCGGATTCACTCCCAGCGCCCTGGAACTGGTGGAAATTGATGCCCTGCAGATCGTGAGCCGTTTTGTAGACAGTTCGGCCGTGCCGGTTACCGAAGGCACAGCCGCCCACCTGATCATTGAAGTAGACGGCAACCACCTCGATACCCTGATGATCGAAATGGAGACTATTGGCACCCTGCTGGCCGATTTCGATGCGGGAGAGCCCTACTTTGCAGATGATGCCCAGCAGAAAGCGGAATTATGGAAACTGCGTCGCCGGGCAGCGGAGGCAGTAAAAATACAAGGGTACACCATTGAAGAAGATACCGTGGTGCCCCGCGCCGAACTGCCCGCTCTCATACGCGGCGTAAAAGCATTGGGAATTGAGTACAACTTCAAGGCCGTATGTTATGGCCATGCCGGCGATGGCAACCTCCACATCCGCATCAAAAAGGAAGGGATAGCCAATAGCAACGATGATCCGGAAGTGATCAGGGGTATCCGTGCCTTGTTTAAGCTGGTACACGAACTGGGTGGTACCATCAGCGGAGAACATGGCATCGGCCTTTTGCAGAAAAACTACCTGGACATCGTCTTTAATGAGACCCAGCTCCAGCTCATGCGCGGTATCAAGAAAGCATTCGATCCCAATAATATCCTGAACGCGGGAAAAATATTTGATTAGGTATACGGTAGGCCATCAGGCCTAAAAAAAGCCTAAATTGTAACAGTCTTTATGGCTAATGACATTGCCCCTGTATATTTGCAGGGGCTTTTTATTTACCAAATTCAATCCATATGAACAGGAAATCGCTGCTGATCGCTATTGTTTTCCTCACCACCTTGCACCTCTCTACCCTGGCACAGGACGAAGAACCCAAAAGAGGTTTTGATAAAGAGAAATTATTCTTTGGTGGAACCTTCGGGCTGGGCTTTGGCGGTAATTCCACCCTTGTCAATATCTCTCCCCAGGTAGGATACCGGTTCAATCGTTACCTCGCTGCCGGTGCTGGTGTTACTTTCCTGTATTCCAGCTACCGCTATCGCTATTATGTTCCCGAGTACAAAGAGAATTATGGCGTGGCAGGTCTCAATGTGTTTGGCCGTGTTTATCCTATAGACTACCTGTTTCTGCAAGTACAACCTGAAATGAACTACAACTGGGGTAAGTTCAAGTTTTATGATGGCTCTGCCGATCAGAAGCTGGACGGGAAGATCGTGCCCTCCTTACTGGGCGGTGTGGGAGCTGCTATTCCTGCCGGCCGCGGCGCTTTTATTATCCTGGTGCAGTATGATCTTTTGCAGAATGACCGTTCGCCATATGGCAACAGGGCCTTCTACAACTTTGGCTACAATTTCGGATTTTAATAAATTGTCATCCTGGCGAAGGCGTCTAAAGGGTGGGTCGCCCTCAAAGGGCGGCTCACCCTGGTCTAAAGGAGCCTTTTCAACTAATAGTATTAAAGATCTCTACCGGCGTATCGCATACGATGATACGTTCCTCCACCGCTTCATATAAGAAGCCTTCTTTTTGCATTTGCTTCAGGTGATTGATCAGGTGATTGTAAAAGCCGGCTGAATTGAGTATATAGATTTTCTTATCGTGTATTTTCAACTGGTTCCAGGTCACCATCTCAAACAACTCATCCAGCGTGCCAAAGCCGCCGGGTAATACAATGGCGGCATCACACATGTCGTACATCGTACGCTTACGCGTATGCATATCTGATACAACAGCCAGTTCCGTGAGCCCTTCATGCTGGTGTTCCCATTCGATCAATAACTTGGGAATGACACCCATTACTTTTCCGCCATGCGCCAATACCGCATCTGCGATCGTGCCCATCAGTCCTTTTTTTCCACCACCATATACCAGCTTCATATCGAGCATGGAAATCAGTTTGCCAAGTTCTGCTGCATGTTGATTGAATACCGGGTTTTTGCCCGTCTTTGATCCGCAGAAAACCGCTACTGCTTCTATCTTCATATTCGTTGTTGATTTTTTAATGCGATGCTCCCGAACCCCAGTGCGGGGGCCTTTATACAGGGAAAGGGGCCACTGTAGAGGACTTCGCGGCAGCTAAGATAAGCGGAATGCCCTCAATTGATAACAATTTTATTATCTTCAAACCCGTTTCTGCTGTATGTTTGTCCACTAATATTTATCTATGTCGCCCACATTGCTGTTCACATTTGTCATTGGTTATTTCGTCTTGCTGCTGGTGGTGGCTTATTTTACTTCCCGCAATTCCAATAATGATTCTTTCTTTATTGGTAACCGCAATTCCAATTGGATGCTGGTGGCATTTGGTATGATCGGAACATCGCTGAGTGGCGTTACATTCGTAAGTGTGCCGGGAGCCGTAGGTAAAGAGTCCTTCGCTTATTTTCAGATCACCCTGGGCTACCTGATTGGTTACCTGGTGATCGCTTATGTGTTGTTGCCCTTGTATTACCGGCTTAATCTTACTTCGATCTATAATTACCTCAGCACCCGGTTAGGTTTCAGGGCTTACAAAACAGGCGCTTCCTTCTTTATACTATCCAGAACATTGGGTGCTACCGCCCGTCTTTACCTGGTGGTTAAAATTCTGCAGGATGCTATCCTGAGCAGTTTTGGTATTCCTTTCTGGCTCACCACACTCATCATCCTCATCATGATCCTGCTGTATACTTATGAAGGAGGTGTGAAGACCATTGTGTATACAGATACCCTGCAAACCACCTGTATGTTGCTGGGTCTCGTCATCTGTGTGATCTATATTTTGAAGACCATGGATATCAGCCTGGGGCAAAGTCTGCAAGCCATGGGAGACAAAGGCTATTCAAAAATATTCTTTACCGACCCCGGCAGCCGGTTCTTCTTCCTGAAACAAATAGCCGCCGGTGCATTTATTACCATCACCATGACGGGTATGGACCAGGAAATGATGCAAAAGAATATATCCGTTAAAACACTTAAAGATGCCCAGAAGAACGTCGTGACCCTTTCCCTGATCATGTTGGGGGTGATCCTGTTGTTCCTGGTATTGGGTGGATTGCTCTACCTGTTTGCTGCACAAAAGGGCATCACTGTTACCGGTGATGGCCTGTTCCCGGCTGTTGCCTTGCAGCACATGCCGCCCGTGATCTCAGCTATCTTCATCATTGCCCTGATCTCAGCCTTGTTTCCCAGTGCCGATGGCGCCATTACAGCCCTTACCTCGTCCTTTTGTATTGATATCCTGGGTATGCAGCGTAATGCAAACTGGACAGATGCACAGAAGAAGAAAATACGTCAGCGCGTACACCTTAGTTTTGCTGCCATTTTTCTTGGGCTCGTAATGGTATTTAAGTGGGTCAATAATCCCAGTATGATCGGCGTGATCTTAAAAGTGGCCGCTTATACCTATGGCCCTTTATTGGGATTGTTCAGCTTTGGCATCCTTACCAAAAGGGTAGTGGATGATAAAATAGTGCCCATTATATGTGTGCTGTCGCCCCTCATTTGCTTCATCCTGGATAAATACCAGAAACAGCTATTCGGCTCCTTTGAGATTGGCCTGGAACTGCTCATCATTAATGGGTTGTTAACCTTCCTGGGCCTCCTGATCATTTCAAAAAAACAGCAGCCCGCATAAACTAATTCATTCACTCGTTCGTTAAACATATAAGATTACCTGTTAGTAATCCGCGCTAATGCCATCCGCTCAACGGATGGCATCATAGTCTTAAAGCCCTGGTTCGTGTCTTCGCGGACCGCAACCCTAAATGTTTAGTGTATGAACGGAACGATCAAGATCTCAAAACAACGTCACTGGTCAGAATCAAAAGCACACTCAAGCTGGCAGATCTTTAAAATAATGGCTGAATTTGTGGATGGCTTCGAAGCCCTGGCCAAGATAGGTCCCTGTATCTCTGTATTTGGCTCGGCCCGCACCCAGCCCGGTCACCCTTATTATGAGCTTACCGTAGATGTTTCCCGCAAGCTGGCCGAAGAAGGATTTGGCATTATATCGGGCGGTGGCCCGGGTATAATGGAAGCTGCCAATAAAGGCGCCCAACTGGGCGGCAGCAAATCCGTAGGGCTCAATATTGAACTGCCCTTTGAACAACATGCCAATCCCTACATTGACCGCAATGCCAACCTGCATTTCGAATACTTTTTTGTGCGCAAGGTGATGTTTACCAAATATTCCCAGGGCTTTGTCATGATGCCCGGCGGATTTGGTACCATGGATGAATTTTTTGAAGTAGCTACCCTTATCCAAACCGGTAAAATGTCGCCCGTACCCCTCATCCTGGTAGGCTCCCAATATTGGGGCGGTCTGATGGATTGGATGCAGGAGACCATGCTGCAGAAGTCTAATAATATCTCTGCAGGCGACCTGGAGCTGTTGAAAATTGTGGATACACCGGAAGAAGTGGTGGAGCATGTGTTACAGTTTTATACAAAACATCCCCTGCAGCCTAACTTTTAGAAAGAAGTCTGCAAGTCGGAAAAAGCCCGGAAGTCCGTCGACAAATACCCGCTTTCCTGGGCGTAAATCATTATTTATAAAGCCTAATTCCCCATTTTTGGAGTTTTAGGTTTTCGTTTTTACTGACTTCCGGTCTTCCGGTCTTCCCGTCTTTCCGACTTGTATTTGTATTTTTGTGTATCATGGAAATAATCTCCCCCCAGGTACAATCCTATGCAGACCGCTTTTCTTCTCCGGAAGATGAGCTGCTGAAGCAGGTCAACGAGCAAACCTATGCTTCCCACCCACACGCGCATATGCTCAGCGGCCAGGTACAAGGCAAGTTCCTCGAAATGATCAGCACCCTGCAGCAGCCACGCCGTATCCTCGAAATCGGTACTTTTACCGGGTACAGCGCCCTTTGTCTTGTTAAAGGTTTGTCAAAAGACGGCCTTTTGCATACCATTGAGCTCAGGGAAGAGGATGCAGCCATTGCCCAGGCAAATTTCGATAGGTCAAATGCCCCTGAAAAGATAATTTTGCACACGGGAAATGCGTTAGAGATCATTCCTACCCTGAAAGAAACCTGGGACCTGGTATTCATTGATGCCGATAAGGTGGGTTATACCGACTATTATGAGCTGGTATTGCCGAGTGTAAGACAAGGAGGGATTATATTGGCAGACAATGTATTGTTCCATGGTCAGGTACTCGAACAGCCCATTACCGGCAAAAATGCAATCGCCATCCAGGCATTTAATGAACGGGTGCAGCGAGACGAACGAGTAGACAATGTTTTGGTAACTATCCGCGATGGTTTACTGTTGATCCGAAAAAAATAAAATCCATGCCATTCAAACGTTTATTGATTGTACTACCCCTATTGGCATCCCTGTGGTTACAGGCGCAGAAAAGTGATGACATTTACGGGTATATTAATCTTTATAAGGAGCTGGCCATGCAGGAAATGATGCGTACAGGTGTTCCGGCTTCTATTAAACTGGCACAGGGCATTCATGAGACCATGGCTGGTAAATCGGACCTGGTGCTGAAGTCCAACAACCATTTTGGCATTAAATGCAAGAATACCTGGGTGGGCGATAAGGTGTACCATGATGACGATGCCCGCGGCGAATGTTTCCGCAGTTATTCTTCCCCCACGGACTCCTACATGGACCATTCCAATTTTTTAAAGAACAGCAGCCGCTATGCTTTCCTGTTTCAGCTTGACCCCACCGATTACAAAGGCTGGGCTTACGGACTGAAGAAAGCCGGCTATGCTACCAATATCAAATATTCACAGATCATTATCAAGCTCATTGAGGATTACAACCTGCAGCAGTACTCCTTGATCGCCCTGGGCAAGCTGGGTCCGCAGGATGAGATACTGGCAGGCAATCCCAAAAGACCTGCAGAAGGCGATGGCACCTTAGCCGGTGGCCCTGTAGTGATAGCCCCTTTTACAGCAGTAGAAGAAGAGGTGAAAGAGGCGCCCAAAGTTACCTGGCCCGAAGGACAGTTTACCATCAACAATACCAAAGTCGTATATGCAAAGGCCGGTACAGCCTTACTGGCAGTGGCAGAGCAATACGATGTATCCCTGAGACGCCTGATGGATTTCAACGATCTGCAGCGCGAAGATGTGCTCACCAATGGTCAGTTGTTATTCCTGCAGCGTAAAAGGAAGGTGGGCGCCAGTGAAAAGCATATTGTACAAACAGGAGAAACCCTATACGATATATGCCAGTCAGAAGGCGTGCGCCTCGAGTCCTTATTGGAGCACAACCACCTGCAGCAGCAGGATATGCCGGCCACCGGCGAGACCTTGTATTTGCAGGGCAAAGCCCCCGCCAGGCCCAGGCTGGCCACTGAAGTGGCGCCACAGACCACCCAGGCGCAGCAGGCCGCTCCTCGTACCACCGATATGGCTGCTGCTACCTACACTACCCACACCGTACAAACCAAAGAAACACTGTATAGCATAGCCCGGAAATATAGTATTACAGTAGAACAACTGAAAGAATGGAATAAAATGGCCGGATACGAACTGAAGATCGGGCAGGAGCTGATCATATACAAAAACTGATCTATGAGCATTATTCGTGTACATGATAAACAGTTTGAACCATACCTGACTGCCAGCGAGATCAATGCCCGCATTAAAGTGCTGGCGCAGCAGCTGGATAAAGATTATGCCGGCAAAAAGCCATTGTTCATTGCCATCCTCAATGGCTCCTTCATATTTGCTGCCGACCTCTTCAAGGAATTGAGTATCGACGCAGAGATCTGTTTTATCAAACTGGCTTCTTACAAAGGCACCAAATCCAGCGGACAGGTCATTACCGCTATCGGGCTGGATACCGACCTTTTTGGCAGGGACGTTGTGATCGTAGAAGACATTGTAGATACAGGTAAAACCCTCAATGAGTTTCTGCCTCAATTGCTGCACCAGCAGCCCGCCTCCATGAAAATAGTGGCTTTATTGCACAAACCCGAAGCGACCGTTTACCCGATACCCATAGATTACCTTGGATTCTCCATTCCCAACAAGTTTGTAGTGGGATATGGACTGGATTATGATGGATTAGGAAGGAATATCCGGGAAATATATAAACTGCTGGAATAGAAGTTCGAAAAGTGGTAAGATAAGGCGTTGAATTTTATAAGATAACCGGGGGTATCATCGTTATAATTGATGTATGATGGTCTCTGGTTCCAATTCACGATCTCAAAATAGCCCCTTGTTGAAAATTGCTGCTGCCATATCCTTATTACTGATAACCGTTTCACCGGCGTTTGCTCAGTATTATTTGCGTGGCGAGGTAAAAGATGAAAAACAGAACACACTATCCAATGCCAAAATACTGCTGCACTCCACCCGGTATGTTTACTATTCCGGCAGCAGCGGCTCCTTTGGCATCCTTTCTACCCGGCAAAATGATTCTGTGACCATATCCCTTGAAGGCTATCAGCCGGTAGGCGTAAGGCTGGAAGCGGGCAAATACCAGACGATCGTCCTCAAAATGCTGTATTCCTCTGCCAACCTGCAGCGCAACAGGCTGGTTTCCTTTACCCGCAACATGCATCCCGAAGACCGTAACAAGCGCACCATCACCGGTGAAACCTATAGCTCACTGGTAGAAAATGACTTTGTATCTGCTAAGAAATACCCCGAAACGGGATGCGCTATCCATACCGATAAAGCCTCCTACAGCAATATCCGCCGCTTTTTGGGTATGAATACCCAGGTTCCGCCAGATGCGGTAAGGATCGAAGAACTCCTGAATTATTTTAGTTTCGACTATACCCCTCCGCCTGCCGATAGCATTTTTGGATTCAAATCCTATCTGTCCGATTGTCCCTGGAATACACAAAGCAGGCTGTTGTTTCTCCATGCCAGCGCCCGGAAGATTGACCCCGATAAGATACCTCCTACCAACCTGGTATTCCTGGTAGATGTGTCGGGATCGATGGACATGCCCAACCGCCTGCCCTTGCTGAAATCCGCTTTCAAACTGTTAGTTGATAACCTGCGGGAAAAAGACACCGTGTCAATTGTCGTGTATGGCAGTACCGTAGGCGTATGGTTAACACCTACCTCGGGCATAGAGAAAGACAAGATCCGCCGATCCATTGAAGAATTGTACCCGGGAGGTTCCACTCCCGGCGAGTCAGGTATCCGCACGGCTTACAGGTTGGCGAAAAGCCAATACATCAAGGGTGGCAATAACCGCGTGATCCTCGCTACAGATGGAGATTTCAATGTGGGGCAAACTTCGGAAGAAGAGCTGGAGAAAATGATTACCCAGCATCAGCAGTCCGGCATATACCTCACCTGCCTGGGGGTAGGCATGGGAAATTATAAGGATTCCAAACTGGAAATACTGGCCAAGAAAGGCAATGGCAATTTTGCGTACCTCGACAATGAAAAGGAAGCAGAGAAAGTATTGGTAAAAGAACTGACGCAAACCCTCTATACCGTAGCCGATGATGCGTTCCTGAATGTATGGCTCAATCCGGCAGTAATAAAAGAATACCGGCTGATAGGTTTCGACAATAAAGTGAATGCACTGGCCGATTCGTTAAGTGAAGTAGAAGGAGGGGAGGTAGGGTCCGGGCACTCCCTGCTGGCCATGTTTGAGCTGGTGCCGCTAAGCCAGTCATTCGATTGGGGATATGCCAAAGATGGTCTGGCCAAAGTATTCCTGAGTTATAAATTACCGAACGATTCCGTCAGGCGCGTTACAGGTTATACCGCCCCGGTTGCGTATACAGAATTCATGGAGTTGCCCGAATGTTACCGTTTTGCTACTTCCGTCTCCATGTTTGCAGGCCTGCTCAAGAACTCTCCCTATATGCGCAACATCAATTGGAATGATGCCGCTATCATGGCCGATGAATCGCACAACCCGCAGGATGCTATCCAAAAAGAATTTATCAGCATGATCGCGAAGGCTAAGAAGATCTATGGGAATAAGAAAAAGAAAAAACAAAGCGAGTAAAAAAGAAGCTGCGAGCCACGAGCTATGAGCTTCGAGCCTTCAGGTGTACTATTGCCTTTTGCTCGTAGCTCGCAGCTCATAGCTCGCAGCTTGTATTCCTTACGAGAACATCTCCCGCACTTTATCAAAAAAGTTCTTGTCTGATTTATCCGGCTGTGGTTTGAAGTTGGGCGAATTATTCAGCTTTTCCAGCATAGCCCTTTCTTCTGCCGTCATATTTTGAGGTGTCCATACATTGATATAAATGAGCTGGTCTCCCTTTTCATAGGAGTTCACACCCGGGAAGCCTTTCCCTTTCAACCGGAATATCTTACCACTTTGTGTGCCTGGTGGTATTTTGATCTTGGCGCGGCCATCAATGGTAGGTACTTCTGCATTGGTGCCAAAAGCAGCATCCGGGAAGGAGAGGTGCAGCTCATACGCTACATTCAGTCCGTCGCGGTGCAGTTCCTTATGCTGTTCTTCTTCAATTAAAATGATCAGGTCGCCGGGAGGTCCGCCACGTTCGCCGGCATTACCCCTGCCACCAACACTCAATTGCATACCTTCCTGTACACCGGCCGGAATATCGATGGTCACTGTTTCTTCGCTGTACACCCTTCCTTCACCCTTACAGGCGGTACATTTTGCAGTAACCGTGGTGCCTTCTCCATTACAGGTAGGGCAGGTGGTCACTGTTTGCATTTGCCCCAGGAAAGTATTGGTCACTTTCCGTACCTGTCCGTTACCGCCACAGGTAGCACAGGTTTGTACACTGTTCTTGTCCTTGGCGCCGCTGCCGTTACAGGTAGTACAGGCTACATACTTCTTAACCTTGATCTGTTTCGTAGTGCCGCGGGCAATTTCTTCATAGTTCAGCTTCAGCTTGATGCGCAGGTTACTGCCCCGTACACCACGGCTTCGCTGTCCGCCGCCACCTCTTCTGCCGCCTCCGCCGCCGAAGAAGTTGCCAAAAATATCATCGCCGAAAATATCTCCAAACTGGCTGAAGATATCATCCATATTTTGTGCGCCGTGACCGCCACGGCCATTGCCACTGAGGCCGGCATGGCCAAAACGGTCATATTGAGCGCGTTTGTCTGCATCACTCAGCACTTCATAAGCTTCCGCTGCCTCTTTGAACTTTTCCTCAGCTGATTTATCGCCGGGGTTACGGTCGGGGTGGAATTGCATAGCTACCTTACGGTAAGCCTTTTTGATCTCATCCGGCGAAGCGCCTTTTGCAACGCCCAGTATTTCGTAATAATCTCTTTTCGACATGTTGAGTTTTTGAATTATTTACCAACTACTACTTTGGCAAACCGGATGATCTTATCGTTCAGGTAGTATCCTTTTTCTACTTCATCTACTACTTTACCTTTCAGGTCTTCAGTGGCAGCCGGTACTTCCGTGATGGCCTCCTGATGATCAGGATTGAATTCTGTACCAATGCTTTGCATGGGTTTCACCCCTTTGGACTGGAGGGTATTCCTTAGTTTAGTAAATACCAGCTGCACCCCTTCCTTAATGACCGCTGCATCATTGCTCGATTGTATTTGTTTTTCGGCACGGTCACAATCATCCAGCACTGCCAGCAGGGATACGATCACATCTTTACCAGCTGTTTGGATCAGTTCCAATCTTTCTTTGGCCGTTCTTTTCCTGAAATTGTCGAATTCTGCTACCTGGCGCAGGTATTTTTCCTTCAGTTCCTGCACTTCTGCTTTTAATTTTTCTATCTCGTCTTCATTGGCTACCGGCTCATTCAGATGGGTAGATCCACTTACGCTTTCATCCGTGTTGATATCAATGGATTCACCATTGTCGTGCTTTAAAGGCTCCTTTTCTGTCATAGGTCTATCTGTATTTTTCGCGTTCATAACTGCAAAATTGACGGCTTTCCCCCGTTCTGTTCCAGTACGGGCATGCCAAACTGTAAAAATACAAGTTTTGCTTAGCAAAGCCATGTGGGGCAATTATTTTGCCATACGCCCCATAAGGTCAAAAAGGCAGATAAAATGGCCGGCAAGCGGCAGGGAGTCAGGAGCCGGGAGTCCGGAGGCAGGAGTGGCAGGTATGCGTACAAAGCAGCAGCTGGTAACCAGCAATTCAGTCAATCGAAACATAGGAATTCGAAATCCTGAATCCGAAATCCGAAATCAACAGTACATTTGCCCACTTATGACAACCGTGATTCTCAAAAAGAAGATCAGTCCCCGTGTAGTAAACGGCCATCCCTGGATATTTGGTAACGAAGTGAACCTGATAGATGGCGAGGCAAAGCCGGGCGATGTGGTAGAAGTGTTTACGCATGATAAAAAATTCGTTGGCAAGGGATACCTTAATCCCCAATCGCAAATACCCGTACGTATCCTCACCCGCGATAAGCAGGAGACCGTAAATGAAGATTTCTTCTACCGCAAACTCAAACAGGCCTGGGAATACCGCCAGCAATTGGGTTATGTGGAGAATTGCCGCCTGATCTTTGGCGAAGCCGATAGCCTGCCCCAGCTCATCATTGATAAATTCAACGATTACTTTGTGATCCAGACCCTCGCCCTGGGCATTGATGTTTGGAAACCAGCCATCGTAGCTGCCCTGGAAAAGATCTTCAAACCCAAGGGTATCTATGAACGCAATGACGTGCCTGTAAGGGAACTGGAAGGCTTGACCCAGCAAAAAGGATACTTATCAGCCCCCTTTGATACCCAGATCGTAATACAGGAAAACGGGCTGAAGTTCTATGTAGATGTCGAAAATGGACAAAAGACCGGCTACTTCCTGGATCAGCAGGACAACCGCCGCGCCATCCAGCATATTGTGAAAGGGGCCGATGTGTTGGGCGCCTTCACCTACACCGGCACTTTTGAGATACATGCTGCTCATTATGGCGCCAGATCCGTGTTGGGCCTTGATATCTCTGCCAATGCAGTGGCCCAGGCTACCCGCAATGCCGAATTGAACGGGTATGGCGACAGGTGTAAGTTTGAATGTGTGAATGCGTTCGATGTACTGAAAGAATGGGCCCGCGAAGGGCGCCAGCATGATGTAGTGATGCTTGATCCTCCGTCGTTTACAAAGACAAGGGACAATATACAAAAAGCCATTACCGGCTATAAGGAGATCAACCTGCGGGGTATGAAACTGGTAAAGCCGGGTGGATTTCTAGTCACTTCCAGCTGTACCAACCTGGTGCCTGCTCCTATGTTCCTGGAGATTATACAAATGGCCGCCAAAGACGCCCGCCGGAAACTAAGGCAGGTCACTTTTCTTACCCAGTCGGCCGATCACCCGATCGTATGGGGCTGGGAAAATACCCATTACCTGAAGTTCCTGATCGTACAGGTTATGTAGTGTCACCCTTGTCGAAGGGGGCGAAGCCTGTCAAAGGGTATTCATGCCCCATAGGGGCTATAGCTATGTAGAAATGAATGTCAATAAGTTCATTTGCCCTGTAGGGGCAATCCTCTATTTGGAAACCTGGAATTTGCCGGCTTCAATCAGCCTGCCGGCCTTGTCACGCAACTGGAAGATATAAATGCCCCGGAAGAAATCGGTCAGGTTGACCACTGTTTTGGGCGTGATGTCCGATACCTCATGCACTTTTTTGCCGGGCAAATTGAAGATCTGAAGTGTATAGGATTTATCGTAACTGCGTTGAAAATCAAAGGTTATGAAAGAAGTAGCCGGGTTAGGATAAAACTTGATGATCTTGGCAACAGGATCCCCGCCAGGATTAGGCGTCGTGCGCTCCTGGCTTTTTGCCTCGATTGTCAATAAAAGGATGATGGATAGTGTGTAAATAATCCTCATGCAGGATACTATTTTACGGTTTAAATCCAAGATATTTCCTTTTAACTAAAGTTACAACTCATTTGGTGGAAAACTTCCGGAGAATAGTGGATTCTCCCCAAACCCCGGAAGTTTTAAAATTATGTTAACACGGTTTATTTGACTTATATCAATTGGTTACCGCCAATGCAGCCTCAATAGCTTCAAAATTGGGCAGATCGCCGGCATTCTCCAGCACTTCAGCATATTGTACAGTTCCCGCTTCGTCGATGACAAAAGCCGCACGCTTGGAAACCCCCTTCATGTCAAATACAAATGTTTCATAAAGGGTACCGTAAGCCGCAGATGCCTCCTTGTTAAAATCACTCAACAAAGGAAAATTCAATTGCTGTTCTTCCTTGAACTTGCCCAGCGTGAAAACAGAGTCTACACTGATGCCCAGTACCTGTGCATTTACCTGGTTGTATTGTGCTATATTATCCCGCACGCTGCACAATTCCTTGGTGCAAACGCTGGTAAATGCTGCGGGGAAGAACAGTAACAGCACTTGCTTTCCCTTGAGTTCAGAAAGGGTTACTTTGTTCTTGGTAGTGTCGTAGAGTGAAAAGTCAGGGGCCTTTTGTCCGGCTTCAATTTTCATACAATTGCTTTTATGGTATAGCAAAAATAACGTGCCAGCCCGTTATTTGGTGCAATCAACCGGCGGAACGGCATATTTAATAAACGAAGCGGGAAAAATACAAGTCTGGAAGACCGAAAATCCGAGAGACCGTGAAATCCTGCCAGTCTCTTCCGAACTTTCTTAAAACCTTGGGCACAATACTTTGTCCCGGCTGCTATTGTCCCTGTCGAGGTAGCTGATCCAGGAAAGCGATATCTCCACACCGCCCCGGCCCTGGCTGGCTGTTTTGAGCTGCGATACATTGACATCATAGCTAAGGGCCACCGACAGGGGGTACCGGTCGAGCTTAATAACCGGTATCAGCGCATCTTTCCAACGCAGGAAAGCCCCCGCATGGATGGTATACAGGGGATTGACCGGGTCATCACCCAGTTTGTAAGAATAAAGCGCACCGCCAACGGTTTCAGTAAAGGAGCCTTGTATGGAATGATCCGCCTGAACAATAAAATAAGAATATTCATCTACGCCAAACGTAATGCCGCCAGAGAAAACATATTTGGGTTTTAATTCAATACTGGCATTGCGGTAAAAAGAATTCTTAGGCCTGTTGAGGTGATGGTAGGCAGCGCCCAGAAAATAACTATTGGCCTTATCCTCACCAAAAGTAGTATTGAAGCTCATGCCCACACTGGCATCCCAGGTATTGAAGTTGGGCGTCGTAAGGATCTCTCCCGTAGGTGCAGTAGGATCATATCCACCGGGGCCATATTGGTTATCCGTGGTCATCTTCGATGCATCAATGCTTTTGCGGATCATGCCTCCCATAAAACCCAGGCTCAGGTACATGGCTTTTTCATTGCTGAGCGATTTGTGGTAATTCAAGGCAGGCAACAGCGAAGTGGTGGTTAAGCCTACCGTACCGGCTTTGTCAAAAAGCACCTGCCCCCCGATCGTCATGAAATCATCTCCCTTGCCCACCGGCATTTTATATTCTGCATTGAGCGATCCCGTGCGGTAAGCATTGGTAAAGCTGTTCCATTGATCTCTGTAAACGCCTTGTATCCGGACATCTCCGGAATAGATGCCCGCCAGGGAAGGATTACGAAGCAGCGGAGCTTCAAAGAATTGTGAAAAATGAATATCCTGGGCATGCGTGAGGGTAAGCGCGCACAGCAATATCCCCGTAAAGGAATATCGTCTCCAATTCAATACGTTTTTCATAATACCCGGTTTTAGATGGTACAATATCGGATTCATTTTACCTTAACAAAGTTACATTACCCCTGAATGGTACAACCGATGCATTGTCACAAACAAATTCTACTACATAAACATACACATCCGCTGCTGCGGGTTTTCCCTTATACGTTCCATTCCATCCTGCTGATGCATCATTGACCATAAAGTTCTTTTTCTCAAATACCATTTCTCCCCAGCGGTTAAATACCTGCATCCGGTTTACCCGGTCAATATTCCTGCCACGGGGCATAAACACATCATTATGGCCGTCGCCGTTGGGTGAGAAAGTATTGGGCACAAAGTAATTGCTGCTATTGCAGATTACCGTGATCGTGATATCCTGCGTGGCCGGACAACCATAAATGTCTTCTACCCGCACATTATAGGTGGTGGTAAACCTGGGATCGGCAAAGGGGATGGCACAATCCGTACAACTCAGGTTCCTGGCAGGTGTCCACGCATACGTAGCCACATTGGCGCTATACGTTACCGGCATAGGAATGCCGGTACCTACAACTACCGTGGGACTACCCGATAAGTTGATGGTGGGGGTCGGTGGCACATATATATTCTTTGATGTCTTGTCTTTACATCCCAGTTTATTGGCCGATTCCAGCGACACCGCATAGGTACCCGATTGAGGATATTTTACCGAGGTATTTTGATCGGCCGACTGGCCATTGCTGCCCAGGTCCCATTTCCAGGTGATGGCAGTATCCGGTACAGTGAGCGTACCCTGCAAAGGCAGCACCTCATTGATACAAACGACCGTATCACTTATGATGACCGGATGGGGCGTGCCATACACCCGAACGGTGTCGGTTAATGTATTCGTACAACCAGCCTGCGTGCTTACAATATGCTTTACTACATACGTGCCTGGCTGGGTAAACCGGTGTGTAAGATCTTTGTCGGTGGAAGTAGTTCCATCATCAAAATCATAACTGAGCGAAGTTATAGGATCATTGCCCTGCGTATAATCAGTAAAGATAACGGTGCCCGAATCGCAGAATGTTTTCTTATCCATACCAAATAAAGGCGTTGCCCCAAGAATCCTGATGGTATTAGGTCCGCCTACCGTTACCTGGCAACCAAGGCTATCCTGCAATAGGATGGACGGCGCATAAAAGCCAGGCGATTTATAATAATGCTGGAATACTTTAAGTTGAGAGTCGTCAATGGCGCCATCACCAAAGTAAAAACTGAAACGTGTAGCGGATGGTGTGATCAATGAAAAGTCTACCATCAAAGCATTGCAATTGGTGATCGGACTATAATTTAATTCACTGGTGGTATAGGGGTTGTATACATTAATGGTATCACTTACAGAATCTATACACCCGCCATAGCCGATTACATACAATTTGGCCTCATACGAACCATAAGTGTTGTAAAAGTGATTGGGATTGGGCAGGGTAGATATACTTCCATCGCCAAAATCCCAATAAAAAGACTCATAATCCGATCCCCCGAAAGTGAATTTGGTTTCCAGCAAGGGGCAAATAGAACTGGTATCGAGTGCTGTAAATGCCGGCACTGGTTTCTTAATAGTGATATAGTTGGCCTTGGTCACAGAGTCCTTGCAGCCAAAGGCATCGGTGACCACCAGTTTGACGCCATAAGTGCCGGTAAATGCCATATACCTATGGAGGGGCGCCTGGATGGTAGAAGTGCCGCCATCGCCAAAATCCCATTGCCAGGATAATCCCCTGCCGCTGGAAGTGTCCTTAAAAGGCAGGTCCGTATTGGGGCAAATGGTGGTAAAGTCGCTGGTGAAACCTGCTACTGGTTTGGTGATAAATACCGTATCCGTAGCGGTATAGGTATCCGGACAACCGTTCCCATCCGTCACGGTTAGTTTCACTACATAACTGCCTGTATCGGTATAATTGTGGGCGAAGGGAGGAGCAGTAAAGGTTTGCGTTTGGCCATCGCCGAAATCAAACTGCCAGCTATTGATACCCGTACCGGTTGAGAGATCATTGAATGTGATGCTGGTATTCGTACACCCGCCTTGCTTTGCCGGGGTAAAGTTGGCCACCGGACCGGAAACAGTGATGGCATTGGTAACCGTTTTGGTATTGGTACATCCGTTGATGTCGGTGATCCGCAGCGCAATTGAATAAACGCCTGCATTGGAGAACCTGAGGTTGATATCGCGGGCACCAATACTAAAAGCAGCCCCGTTTACCGACCATTCGTATTGCGTAATGTTTGCAGCTATGCCCTTGGCCACCACCTGCAACAATTCGTTTTTGCAGGGAGTAGGATTGCTCACCGTGAAGTCTGCTACTTCACCTACCAGTTGAATGTCCTGCGAAATCGTATGCGAGCAGCCGCCTGGAGCGGTAGATGTTACGGTGAGCTTCACCGTATAAGTGCCCACCGCTGCATAGGTATGGGGGGGCGGGGTTTGTAAAGTGGATGTGCCACCATCGCCAAAATCCCAGGTATAAGTGACCGGCCCATAAACAGCCGCATTCACCTTCGATTGGTTGGTAAAGTTCACCAGCAAACCATTGGGACACGCCACATCATAAATAAATTGGGCAATAGGTGGCTTGATATGCACTACCTGGGCTGCTGAAACAGTGGGGCATTTATTGTTATACGCTGTGAGCGTAACAGAAAAATAACCACTGTCGGCATAGGTATGGGCAGGGTTTTGTACATCGGAGGTTTCTCCATCGCCAAAATCCCACAACCATTCATCTACGACAGCAGGAAGCGTTACTGTTGACAGATCAGTAAAATTGATCGCATCCGATGCACAGGCATCTGTTGGAGTGAGCGTGAAATTAGATACCGGTGGAATGCCGGTACGTATGCCATTGACAAGCTCTGCCGATTCAGTGCAACCACCCCTGGTAGTAATGGTCAGCTTGATGGTATAGTTGCCGGCCAAAGTATAGGTGTGGGCGGGACCTGTGGGCACGGTGGTAGTAGCGGTAAAACCATCACCATACTCCCAGAAATAACTGGCTACCCCGTCAATAGCAACGGTATTGGCGGTTGGCGCGAAAGTGTAAGGAATACAACCGCCGGCTGGCGCATTGGCAAACGATACCGTTGGTTTGATGATGCGCACAAAAGCTGGTTGGGTAAGCGTATTGCTACATCCCAGGCGCGATGTGATGGTCAGCGTCACACTGTATTGCCCTTCTGCCGTGTAGGTGTGCGATGGATTTTGTTGGGTGGAAGTATTGCCATCGCCGAAGTCCCATTGCCAGCCTGTTGCATCGGGCGAATTATCCTGGAAGTTGACCGTTAAAGGTGCTTTGCAGGCTGTGGTCACAGGTGCTGAAAAAGCGACTATGGGTTTGTCTACCACCACCAGCGGTTTTGAAAAGGAATCCAGGCAATTGGTATAGGTGTTCTTTAACTTAACGGTATAGATACCCGGCGCGGTGTAAGTACTGGCATCATTGAGATTGGTTGATTGCTGTCCGTTGCCAAAATCCCAAAGCGTACTGAGTGGTGTGCTGGTCGAGGCATTCTGAAAATTGACCGTGGTATTGAGACACACCGTATCCGGACTGGTAAAGAAAGTGCCGGTGCCACTGATATCGATCGGTTTTTGTATACTGCCGGTACAACCAAATTCACTGGTAGCGTTTAAGGTTACCGTATAAGGCCCCGTTGCGCTATAGGTGGCAGTAGGATTATCCTGTGTAGACCCCGTACTATTGCCAAAGTTCCATTGATAGGTCAGGTTGCCTGGCCCGCTGGTCAGGTTGGTAAAATTTACTGCAAAGGGAGGCTTGCACGTGGCCGGTGCATTGAAGCTGAAATCTGGTATGACACCCGGCACGATGCGGATATAGCGAATAAAGGAAGTTTGGGCCTGGCATCCTGTACTGCTGACAGCTTTTAGCGTCACTGAATAAAAACCTGTAGTGGTGTACTGATGCGATGGATTTTTTTGTGTAGAAGTGCCTCCGTCGCCAAAATCCCATTCCCAGGATACAATATTGCCTGCAACAGGATCCGTCAGATCCGTGAACTGTATCGTAGCCGGCACACAGCTCGTCGTAAAATTAGCGCTAAAGTTTATCCGTGGCGAAGGATATACGGTGATGTAATTCGTCTTGGTAATACCATTGGTGCCATCGGCATTGCGCACTACCAGCGCCACTGTATAGGTGCCTGGCGTGCCAAAAGAGATAGTAGGGTTTTGCAGGTTGGAGAGATTCCCGCCGCCAAAATCCCAGTTCCAGAAAAGGGGATTGCCGGTAGATTGGTCTTTAAAAGTCACAGTAAGTGGCGAACAGCCGGAAACAACGTTGGCGCTGAAATCAGCGACCGGCGCTTGTGCCCGCGCCCATTGAGTGACCGTATGCAATAACAGTATTAATAGCAGCTTTTTTGCCAAGTTGCAATGTTTGGGTGGTTTACAGAGACTGATTTTTCAGTAGGGTACGTCTTGTAAACAATAATAATACCATCTTAACGGATTAGCGCCACATTACCTTTATAATTAAGCACTACATTGTTCTCACATACAATATCCATGGTGTACACGTACACATCCTGGGGCGCCGGCTGACCTTTGTGCAATCCGTTCCATCCTTTGGATATGTCATTCGGCTGTATGTTTACCTGGTCGTACACCATATCGCCCCAACGATTGTATATTCTTAGCGACCGGATACTGTAAACACCTTTACCTCTTGCATAAAATACGTCATTATTGCCGTCGCCGTTGGGCGAAAAAGTATTTGGAACAAACACATTGGCATTGTTGCAGAAAACAAAGACAGTTACATTGTCCCGGCTGATGCAGCCACCATCATTCACCGTTTCCAGCGTATAGGTGGTGGTTTGTTTGGGAGCCGCCACCGGCGTGGCACAGGCCACACAGCTCAGGCCCGCTGCCGGATGCCATTTCAATGTCGTCACATCTTTTGATATTACCGGGCTTAAGGTGACCGAGTTCCCTACCGGTATTGTTTTGTCTTCTCCCGCCTCTGTTTCAGGATAAGGGTATACCACCACCGGAACATACCCCGTATCGGCAAAACAACTGAGGTCGTCTTTCCCTATTACCTGGTAGATCGTGCTGGTTGCTGGTCTAACATCCAGGCTGCTGCGGGTCTGTTCTCCCGTCAATATGCCGGGACTCCAGAAATAATCGTCCGCGCCCGTAGCCCAAAGCCGGATGGATTCTCCCTTACACAGCGTATCGCCCTTACCCACCTGAATAGTTAACGGTTGTTTTACCTGTATATGTATAGAATCCGTGGCAGAACAGCCAAAATTATTCTTCCCTGTCACAGTATACGTAATATCCTCCAAAGGTGATGCCAGGGGCGCCGCACAGTTGGTGCAGGACAACCCATTCACCGGAAACCAGCTATATTGAACAGCCCCGCTGCCGGTAAGTGTTACCGATCCATTGCGGCAAATGGCCTGGTCATTACCCGCTTGTATGGCCGGCAGGGGCCACGCATGCACGGTCCTCAACACGGTATCCGTACAACCCGAGGTATTGGTTACAATAAGCCGGGCATTGTAGGCCCCTGCATCTATATACGTAACAGCCGGTGGATTTTGATCTTGTGCGGTAGTGCCATTGCCAAAATCCCATTGCCAGCGAAGACTGCTGGTATCAGGGCGCAACAGGCTCCCCCGGAATTGCAGTAAAGCAGGGATGCAGGCCCCTGAATCACTGCGGATGGCCGCCAGCGGGCTTTGTATGATCTTCAATGGCAGCGGCACCTTTACCGTATCTGCACAGCCGTTTTGAGTGGTTACCGTCAATTGAGGGGTAAACAGGCCCGGTTGCTTGTACACATGGGCCGGATTCTTTTCCGTCGAAGTTTGCCCGTCGCCGAATAACCACTGGTATCGCGTGATCAGGTCATTGGATACAGTGGTATTGGTAAACCTCACCAGGCCCGAATCACACAATAACGCTTTATCACCCGTAAAACCGGCATTCACCCCATAAATGCGGATCGTATCTTTTCCCAATATGGGCACGCGGCAACCCTGCCCATCTATCAATATCAATTTGGGGAGGTATTCTCCCATTGCAGTATAAGTATGCCCCAGGGAGCTCTGACTGGTCTCATCAACCCCGCCATCATTGTAATCCCACACAAAACGAACGCTTTGATTGGTCTGCGCCGTAAACCGGACGGTGGTAGGTATGCATCCTTTGAGTTTGTCATAGGTAAACGTACCCTTCGGACCTTTCACCGTAATGATCTTTACGAAGCTGTCAATACAGCCGCCCGGGCTGGTAATGGTGAGTTTGGCGCGGTAAATACCGGGATAGGTATAAAAATGCGAGGGGTCGGGTAGCGTAGACTTATTGCCATCGCCAAAATCCCAGTTGATCTGGTTGTAATGCAAGGACTGGTTGGTGAAATTTACCAGCAATGGGGGGCAGGTAGCAAAGGAATCACTCATGCTGAAGCGGGCCCTTGGATCCCTGATGCGGATATATAATTGCCTGGTGACCGAATCGGCACAACCATAGCGATCATTGGCTACCAGCTTCACCGTGTAATCGCCTTCCCGTGTATAGATATGGGCAGGCTGTACGGCCGCCGTGGTTTGCCCGTCTCCAAAATCCCAGGTATATACCGGGTTATTGCCTGTAGTCTGGTTCACAAACCGCACAGGTTTGCCGGTACAGGATAGGGAGTCGGGCGACTCAAACCTGGCAGCTGGTCTTGAAATAGTCACCGCATGTTGCCGTGTGCGGGTATCCGAACAACCCAAGTTATCAACCACCGTCAGCTGTACCGGGAATACGCCGCTTTGTGTGTAGGTATGCTGAAAGGGAGGGCCTGTCAATGTTTCTAAGGCCCCATCTCCATAATTCCATTTCCATTGCTGAATAGGATGCAGGCCATCTGTTTGTGAGGAGTCCGAAAAGAGTATAGTGGTATTGGTACATACTTCCGGGTTAAGCGCTATAAAATCGGCAGTAGGTCCGTTTACCCGGATGTACAATGGCCGGGTTAATGTATCCGTACAACCAAAGATATCAGTAATAATTAACCGGATATTGTATTGGCCGGCCACCGGGAAAGCAAATTGAACGGCTTTGCCCGTGGGTGCACCATAAGTAGTGGCGCCTTTGGAAATAGTCCAGGCATAGCTGGCGATATTTTGTGCCTGGCTATTGATAGCTGTCAGCGTGATGGGTACATTTTTACAAACAACCGTATCGCTGGCCGAAAAGTCTGCTTTTTCCGATACTACCTTTACCTGGTAGCTCATCTGATGCTCGCAGGTATCATTTTTTACGGTGAGCGTCACCATATAACTGCCCGGGCTTGCATAAGTATGGATAGGGCTGGGTGCAGTAGACCTGCTGCCATCTCCAAAATCCCAGTACCAGGCTGTGGCGCCAATTGACTTATCAATGAACTGGCGGGCCAATTTTGTCGGACAGTTCACCGGCCCAACAAGAAACTTCGCCACCGGTGGTTTGATATATACATAGCGGGGCCTGGTGAGAGAGTCCTTACAACCATTGCTCCATGCCACCAGCTTAATATTGAAATAACCGGTATCGAGATAAGAGTGCGAAGGATTTTGTTCTGTAGAGGTACTGCCATCTCCAAAGGTCCACAACCAGCGGTCGGCTTTTCCGCCCGTGCTTTCATCTTTAAAATGCGTGAGCGCATTAGCACAGGATACCAGTGGGTAAGCAGAAAAGTTGACAACAGGTTTCGTACCTACCCGGATGGCGCCCGTGGCTGAAACAGAATCAACACAACCACCGGCAGTAGTATACACCAGGGTAACTGTATAGGTACCCGGCTGGGTGTAGGTATACGCAGGATTTTTGCCGGTAGCCGTACTGCCATCTCCAAAATGCCACTCATAATTGACAAGCTCATCAACGGTAATGACGGAAAAACTGGGTTGCCAGGCAAAGGGCACACAACCTTCATGGGGTATATTACCGAGGGTAACCTGGGGGGCTTTGATTTGTATGTATTTACTTTTTACCAACGTATCGGTACACCCTGCTGCATTGGTAGTAATGAGGGTTACATCGTATTCGCCTTTGGTCTGCCAGGTATGCGATACCACTTTGCCCGTATCCCGGCTGCCATCACCAAACAGCCATTGATAACTTACGGCCCCTGCCGATTGACTGGTAAGCTGTGCTGTAAAGGGAGCACTGCAGGAGGTACTGTCATTGGCCGTAAACACTGCAGGTGATTTGGCCACTACGCGGATGGTCTGCGTCACCGAATCTTTGCAGGCCCCAAAATCACTCACCAGTTTGATATTGTAATTGCCTGGCTGCGCGTAGCTCTTCACCGGGTTGAGTTCGGTAGCAAAACTGCCATCGCCAAAACTCCAGTAAGCGCTTACCGGCGCGGGGGTCGTATTGTTGATCAGGGCAAAAGGCTGGCTGTTGCAAATGAGGGCGGGTACCGTGAAACCTGCTTTCACCGTACCGATATTGATGCTGTTGGTCTTAATGATGGAATCCACACAGCCCGTATTGTTTCGCACCCGCAGCTGCACTGAATAAGTGCCGGTGGCCGTATAGGTATGTACCGGGTTGGCTTGTACTGAAGTACTGCCATCGCCAAAGTCCCATTCAAAACTCAGGGTGCCCGTACCGGTGCTCTTATTGGTAAAATGTACGGCCGTGGGAGGCTTGCAGCTATTGGGCATAGTAAAACCAAAGTCGGCTTTCACACCGTTATTTAGCTGGATATACTTTGTGCGGGTGATGGTTTGTGTGCAGCCAAAACTGTTGCGGATGCGCAGCGACACACTGTAATTGCCTGCGGCAGTATACCGGTGTTCGGGATTAGGTTCAGTAGAAATCGTGCCATCTCCAAAATCCCATTCCCGGGATTCGATCGTACCATCTCCGGGAGTGCTCAGGTCGGTAAACTGAACATTGAGGGGGAAACAACCCGTGGTGTCTGAAGCGGAGAAGTTAACTACAGGCGTGGCATAGACTGTTATGTAATTCACTTTTACAACCGAGTCGGCTTGCGCACCATTGCGCACCACCAGTTTGATGGTATAAGTGCCGGGATTGAAATAGGTAGCGGCCGGATGTTGGAGAAAAGAAATAGTGCCATTGCCAAGGTCCCAGCGCCAGGTACCAGGATTACCAGTGGATTCATCGGTGAATTTTACGACGAGGGGAGCACAGCCCTCAGCGGGGGTGGCAGAAAAGCCAGCTTTTAACTGCGCATTGAGGATAGCACTGCAAAGCAGGCTCAAGCAGCTAGTCAATATAGCACGGCTTATGAGGCCATGAGTCCTCATAGAATATTGGGGATTTTAGTATGTGAATGTGGTTGGGTAAAGCTGTAACTAATTTACAACTTTACTTATTCAAATAAATGAATTAAGTTAATATGAACAGTGGCTGGGGGCCTAATAATTGAAGGAAGTATGTAATATCATACCGATTGCATAAGTGAAATCTACTATTCGTTCATGATTGTTCGAGGCAAATAATTGAATGTGTGCACTATTGACATAAGTCAATAGTGTAATGTGCTAAGTGGTACTCCCGACGGCATTAAAATCGTAGTCAAAAAAATTAATATGAACATCATGATTTCTTACGCAGGCTCAGGTAATTGGTGCCGGTAGCGGTAGTCATTTCTGCCCTTACATATTCTTTCGTGCTGTCTTTGAGCTTCCATTTGCCATTGAGCTTTTTGACCGGATCAGGAGCTGTAGGAAACTGAGAGGAGATGGAGATATCTGAAATATGTTCTTCCCAGGTGCCGCTGTATACTTGCGCACCGAGGGTGCCGGTTACGGTACGATCTTCATTAAATTGAAAGAGGTAATTGAGGAAGTCGCTGGTGACGTTGGTGGTGTCCTGGATGTATTGCTCCACATACCACTCGCCATTGGTGATGATGTCCATCGCGATCTTCTCCTTTTGCTTGTCAATAAACTTTTGACAGGAGCTGCCGGTTACCAGGCATACACAAATGAGCACTAAGGGTACTAGTGTTTTCATAGGGGATATTTATAACGGCTGTCAGTTGAAGGGTGGGTCGCCTTTCAAGGGCGGCTCACCCTGATCTAAAGGAGCTTGTCGAAGACGGCTTCGATAAACTCAGCCTGACACTTACCGCACCCTAAAATTTGTAAATATCCTTGTATTTGTCAAGCAGGTACCGTAAAAAGTGCTGAATATTGAGTACTTCCCCGCTTACCTGCGCACTCAGCTCTTCACTGGTGTACTGGCGGCCATATTGGTGTACGCCCTTGCGCAACCATTGCAGTAAAGCCGTAGTATCTCCCTTTTGTATCTGTGTATCAAGGCCTTTGATAGACTGGGTGGCTTTCTCATAAAACTGGGCGGCATAAAAACTGCCCAGGCTATAGGTGGGAAAGTAGCCAAAACTGCCATGGCTCCAGTGTACATCCTGCAGGCATCCCCGCTTGTCATCCGGCACTGTCACGCCCAGGTACTGCTGGTAATGCTCATTCCACCAAGCCGGAATATCATTGGTGGCCAGGGTATTTCCCAGCAATTGTTTTTCCAGTTCATACCGTATCATCACGTGGAAATGGTACGTTACTTCATCTGCCTCCGTGCGGATCAGGGAAGGCGCCACCTGGTTGATGCCATAATAGAAGGTCTCTGCCGTCACATCCTTTAATTGTTCCGGAAAGTATTGCTGCAATACGGGAAAGTAATGTTCGCAGAAAGCCCTGCTGCGGCCTACATGGTTTTCCCACAACCTGGATTGCGACTCATGAATGGTTAATGATGCTGCCTCTCCCAACGGAAGGCCGTAGGCTTCGTCGGGCAGCCCCTGTTCATACAATGCATGGCCTGTTTCATGAATACAGCTCCATACCATATTGCCCAGGTCATTTTCATCAATACGGGTGGTGACCCGTACATCCCGGCTGTTGAAATTGATGGTAAAAGGATGCTCCGATACATCCTGCCGGCCCGCTTCCAGGTCGTAGCCCAGGTCTTTCAATACCTGCATGCCAAAGGCCCACTGCTGCGCTTTTGGATAATGCCGGTGCAGGAATTCATTGCTTACCTGCGGGCGTGATTGTATGCTATTTAATATATCTTTTAATGGCTGCCTGATGGTATTGAAAACGCCATCCAGCAATTGTACCGTAGATCCTTTATCATAATCATTTAGTAAGGCATCATAAGGATGCTGCTGGTAGCCCAGCAGCTGCGCCTCCTGCTTTTTCAACGTGACCAGTTTAGAGAGGTCGCCGGCAAACACGCTAAAGTCATTTGCTTTCCTGGCTTCCAGCCAGCTGTGAAAGCTTTTATTGACCGTTTCCGTGAGTTCCCGTACAAAAGCCGGACTGAATTTCTTTTGTTTGGAATAATCTTCCCAGGTGAGGGATACATTTTTCTTTTCCTGCACCGACAGGTCATCGCGACCGCTTAATTCCTGCAACAGCGCGCCCAGTGTATCATCGGTGAAATATTGATGGGCTATTTCAGAAAGGGTGGCTATCTGCTGGCCGCGTATAGCAGCTCCCTTCGGGGGCAGGTAAGTTTCCTGGTCCCATTGTAATAAAGCGGAGGAATAACGGATGTCCGCTATCTTGCGCATCGTACTGTTATATTGCTGGTATAGTTTATCGGATGGAGTTTTAGTCATATGTGATTTTTTTTACCGCGCTAAAATCCGAAAATGTTAGGGGAAGGACAAATGTTAGTGCCTTTTAACAATTCATAGACAAAAATTTATGAATTTTAAGGCAATAAAGCCATTAATTTGTTAACAAGAAACTTGTACATGAAATACGCATCCATTTTATTTACCCTATGCATCGTATTCTTTGTTCCCCGGCTTGCCCACGCACAGCAAATTGATTCCATGATCAATGTGTATGGTGAGCGCTACCCCCAGGAGAAAGTGCATATCCATTTCGATAAAGCTTTATACAATCCGGGTGAGACCATCTGGTTCAAAGCCTACCTGTTTTCCGGCCTGCTGCCTTCACCCATCAGCAAGAACTTTTATACTGAACTAATTGATCCGGCTACCGGTAAAGTGCTGCAAAGGAAATTGACGCCCATCTTTGAAGCGTCTACGGCAGGCTATTTCGACCTGCCCCTCACCATGACCAATTCCTCGGTTATTTTCAGGGCCTACACCACCTGGATGCTGAATTTCGATACCGCATTTGTATACAGCAAAAATATCCGTATCGTCAACAAGAATACGGTGGCCGATAAGAAACCGGCCGACAATAAAACCGTGCTGAAGTTCTTCCCCGAGGGAGGGGATATGGTGGCCGAACTGTCTAACCCCATCGCTTTTAAAGCGGTGGATAGCTATGGTTTGCCGGTATACGTGAAAGGCGTCGTGAAGGATGCTAAGGGCAAGCAGGTAGCCGCGTTTAACAGCGTGCATGACGGCATGGGTAAGTTTGACCTCGAGCCGCAGGCCAATACAACCTACACCGCCGAATGGCAGGATGAAAAGGGGAAATCCTATAAGACAGACCTCCCTGTGGCCCGGCCCAATGGCGCTTTGCTGCAATTGATAGGTTCTGAAAAAATGCAATCATTTATCATCAAGCGTTCTACCAATGCTACGCCTGAGCTGCAGAAGCTCTATCTGGTAGGCAACATGTACCAACAGGTAGTCTATAAAGCGACCATCAATCTTTCCTCCAATTTCATGACCAGCGGCACTATTCCGCTCACTGAGCTGCCCAGCGGTATTCTGGAGATGACCCTGTTCAACAGCAACTGGCAGCCATTGGCAGAGCGTATTGTATTTATCAATAAAGAGGA